>NZ_JADHDY010000020.1 GCF_016820535.1 Sporosarcina beigongshangi
TAGCCCTTCGTAATGGATGACATGGCCGGCTCCTTCAAAAGAATTGAATGACTCACAACCAGCCTGACGTAGAGGGCGCCCCGTCCCGCGTTGCCGGACCCGACAGCCCATGTCCACGGCAGACGACGACCGCGCACCTGGACGCGGCGCTACAGGGACCTGGGAACTTATGCGCAGCACTCGTGATGGGTTTTGCGCATGAACACTTATGCGGAGAACCCATGGCCAGTTGTGCGCATAAGTTCCCTCGCCCCGCCCCACATTGCCGCACCCGACGACAGCCCATGTCCACGGCAGACGACGCCCACGCACCTGGACGCGGCGCCATCTACTGGTGTTTAAAGCGGATTGCCCCCGCACCAGACGGTGCGGGGGCAATCCCATGTCCTGCTATGTTCCGGTTCTGCGTGGCAGTCCGGGAACGGCAATGCTTAGTGTGCGTGGTCTCCGCGGCTGTATTCGTATACCCAGCCAACGAGCGCAACAACGGCCAGGCCGGCACCAAATATGAAGACCCACCAGCCCACGGCCAAGCCGAGGAAGCCGGTTGCGCAGGCAAGGCCAAGAACCAACGGCCACCAGCTCCAAGGGCTGAAGTGCCCCTGCTCGCCGGAACCCTCGTGGATCTCGGCATCCAGGCGATCCTCAGGCCGGGGCCCGATGCGCTTGCCCGTGGTGTAGACGTACGCGCCGACCATCAGGCACAGACCAGCCAGGAGGAACAGGGCCAGGAAGCCCACATGTTCGCTCCAGTTCACCATGACACCGTAAACGATGGCGACGGGAATGAAGAAAATGCCCAAGAGTATAAAGAGCCATGCTTCAATCTTCATTATTTAACTCCCTTCGAGGAGGCCGCGGCCGGAACCGGCTGGTAGTGCGGGGCCAGCTCAGGATGGTGAAGATCCAGTGCCGGGCGCTCCGAACGGATGCGAGGCAGCGAGGTGAAGTTGTGACGCGGGGGCGGGCAGGAAGTTGCCCACTCCAGCGAGGCACCAAAGCCCCAAGGATCGTCAACTTCGACCTTCTTGCCGCTGCGCCAGGTGATGTAGACATTCCAGAACCAAGGAATCATCGATGCACCGAGAACGAAGGAAGAGATGGTGGAGAACTGGTTCATCCACGTGAAGTTGTCTTCAATCATGTAGTCGGCGTAGCGGCGCGGCATGCCCAGGACACCCAGCCAGTGCTGGATGAGGAACGTGCCGTGGAAGCCGAGGAACAGGAGCCAGAAGTGGATCTTGCCCAGGCGTTCGTTGAGCATCTTGCCGGTGAACTTGGGCCACCAGAAGTAGAAGCCGGCGAACATGGCGAACACAACGGTACCGAACACCACGTAGTGGAAGTGCGCCACCACGAAGTAGGTGTCAGAGACATGGAAGTCCAGCGGCGGCGATGCCAGGATGATGCCCGTCAGGCCACCAAAGAGGAACGTCACGATGAAGCCGAGGCTCCACAGCATGGGCGTTTCAAATGTCAACGAACCGCGCCACATAGTGCCAATCCAGTTGAAGAACTTCACACCTGTAGGCACTGCGATGAGCATTGTCATGAAGGAGAAGAACGGCAGCATGACTTGGCCGGTGACGTACATGTGGTGGGCCCACACGGTCACGGACAGGGCGGCAATCGAGATGGTTGCAAAAACCAGGCCCTTGTAGCCGAAGATCGGCTTGCGGCTGAACACGGGGAAAATCTCAGAGACGATGCCGAAGAACGGCAGTGCAATGATGTACACCTCGGGGTGGCCGAAGAACCAGAAAAGGTGCTGCCACAGCATGGCCCCACCATATTCGGCGTCGAAGATATGCGCTCCGAAGCGGCGGTCGGCGCCGAGTGCGAACAGGGCTGCAGCCAGCGGCGGGAAGGCCATCAGGACGAGAATACCCGTAATGAGGGTGTTCCAGGTGAAGATCGGCATGCGCCACATGGTCATGCCGGGGGCACGCATGCAGATGATCGTGGTGATGAAGTTGACGGAACCAAGGATGGTGCCGAAGCCCGACAGAGCCAGGCCGAACACCCACAAGTCCCCGCCCACACCGGGGCTGAACGTGGTGTTCGACAGCGGTGCGTAGGCGAACCAACCAAAGGCTGCAGCACCCTGGGGGGTGATGAAGCCGGCCACTGCGATGGTGGACCCAAAGCTGAAGAACCAGAAGGCCAGTGCGTTCAGTCGCGGGAAGGCAACGTCAGGTGCACCGATCTGCAGGGGCATGATGACGTTGGCGAAGCCTGCGAACAGCGGCGTTGCAAACATGAGCAGCATGATCGTGCCGTGCATGGTGAACAGCTGGTTGTACTGGTCCTTGGTCTGCAGGATCTGCATGCCAGGCTCAAAGAGTTCCGCACGGATGAGCAGCGCCATGACGCCACCGAGGCAGAAGAAAATAAATGACGTGATCAGGTACATGTACCCGATCGTCTTGTGGTCCGTTGAGGTGATCCAGTTGACGACGATGCGCCCCTTGGATACCGGAACGACCTTAGGAGCAGCCGAATTCACTTCGGTTGCCGAGTACTCGAGCGTAGACACTTTCCTCTTCCCCCCTACTTCTGGTCCACAGAATTAACTGCGCCGGGATTGCGGTCGTATTTCTCGCCAAGCTCGCCAGTCTGGCCCTTGGCCTTCAACTCGGCCAGGTGGGCATCGAACTCTTCCTGCGTGACAACCTTGACGTTGAACAGCATTTCGGAGTGGTACTCGCCACAAAGCTCGGCGCACTTGCCGTCGTACTCACCCAGCGCCGTGGGCGTCAGGGTCATGTAGTTGGTCTTGCCGGGAAGCATGTCCTTCTTGTCAAGGAATGCCGGAACCCAGAAGGAGTGGATCACTTCACGCGAGTTCAGCTGGAGCTCAACCGACCGGTTAACGGGCAAGTACAGCGTGGGCAAGGTCGACTTGTCGAAGGGCTTGCCATCCAGGACGGCCTGCACACCCACGGAGTACACGGACTCCTTGACGTCGTTGCCTGCCAAGTAGTTGAAGTCGAAAGACCACTGCTTGGCCCGGACGTCGATTGTCACGTCCGGATTGTCTACACGGGCGTTGATGGACTTCTGCTCCACATCGGTGAAGTGGAAGAAGACCAGCACCATGAACAACGGCACCAACACATAAAAAACCTCCAACGGGAGGTTGTAGCTCGTCTGACGCGGGAAGCCGGTGGCACCCTTGCGACGACGGTAGGCGATGATGCACCAGATGATCAGACCCCAGGTGATCAAGCCAATGATCAAGACGGTGATCCATGTGTTGACCCACAGATCGATGATCCCAGCCGTGTGATTGGTGGTATCACGTTCGGCTGGCATCCAGCCGTTCTTATTCTCTGCCGTGCATCCTGACAAAGCTAACGCTCCGGCAATAGCCAGCCCTGCTATGGGGATGACTTTTGCGCGTCGGCTGCCGGTTCGGTCCTGCGAACTCACAGACGGCCCTTCCTCTTGTTACTGCGCTGCGCAGCGGTTTTCAGTCCGCCGGAGCTAAATGGGTTTACTACTCGATGTAGAGCTTACCGCTATGGCGCGCAAAATGCGCACCAAACCCTCCGTGCGTCGGATGTCCATGAAGAAACTTTTCCCGAACGCCCTGCATCGAGCAGAAGTCTTGGTTAGTGGAAGGAATCGCCACAGGCGCATGAGCCGCCGGCGTTGGGGTTGTCAATGGTGAACCCCTGCTTTGAGATGGTGTCTTCAAAGTCGATGCTGGCGCCGTCCAGGTAGGGCACGCTCATCTTGTCGATGACAACTTCAACGCCGTCAAATTCCCGCACTGCGTCCCCGTCGAGCATGCGCTCGTCGAAGTACAGCTGGTAGATCAGGCCGGAACAGCCGCCCGGCTGCACGGCGACGCGCAAGCGCAGGTCCGTCCGGCCTTCCTGCTCCAGGAGGCTGCGCACCTTGCCGGCGGCGACGTCGCTGATCAGGACACCGTGGGTGGGCAGTTCGGCCTCGGTGGCGGTGGTGGCAGAAGAATCTTCTTGGACATTTGCAGTCATGGCTTTTCCTTACGTGAGGGTACTTCTATTACATGCTACGTCGAGCCCGGCAGGGGCGCTAACTAGTGCAACAGCATTGTCATGCGGGCTGTTCCCCGAGGGCGCCGGCGTTGATGGCGGCCAAGAGCAACGCCTGGGAAACGATGGCCTTTTCAAAGTCGCCCAGGTGCAGGGATTCGTTGGCACTGTGCGCCCTCGAGTCGGGGTCCTCAACGCCGGTCACCAGAATCTGTGCATCCGGAAAAATGGACTTGAGGTCGGCGATGAACGGGATGGAACCGCCCATGCCCGTCTCCACGGCCGGAACGCCCCACGACTCCCCCATGGCCCACAGCGCAGCCTGGGCGGCCGGTGCGGCGGTGTCCGTGGCGAACGGCTGGCCCGCCTCGCCCGGGGTGAACACGGCCTGGGCGCCGAACGGCGCGTTGGCCTGGACATGCGCTTCCACGGCGGCCATCGCGGCGGCCGGGTCCTGTCCTGGTGCCAGGCGCAGGCTGATCTTGGCCCGCGCAGTGGGCAACAGTGTGTTTGAACTCATATCCACGCTGGGAATGTCCATGCCGATGATGGACAGCGCAGGCTGGGTCCACAGGCGCGAGGCGAGGCTGCCGGCGCCGGCCAGCTCCACGCCGTCGAGCACGTTGGCATCGGCGCGGAACAATTCCTCCGGATAGTCCAGGGCGGCCGTGTCTGAAGTCTGCAGGCCCTTGATGGCGACCGAGCCGCGCTCGTCATGGAAGGTGGCGATGAGGCGGGCAAGCAGGGTGGGTGCATCCAGCAGCGGGCCGCCGAACATGCCCGAGTGGACGGCGTGCCCCGTGACACGTACCTCCACGGTCCCGTCGACGAGGCCGCGCAGGCTGGTGGTGAGGGCCGGGATGCCGACCTGCCAGTTTGCGGAGTCCGCCACGACAATCACGTCGCCGGACAGCATCTCACGGTACTCGTTGAGGAAGGCGGCGAACGTGGGCGAGCCCGCCTCCTCCTCCCCCTCGATGAAGAAAGTGACGCCGACGCCGAACGACTCACCCAGGGTTTCGGTGATCGCCCGGAATGCCGCGATGTGGGCCATGATGCCGGCCTTGTCATCTGCTGCGCCGCGCCCGTACAGGCGGCCGTTGCGCTCCACCGCAGTGAACGGCGTGCTGTCCCAGAGGGCCTCGTCGCCGGGGGGCTGCACGTCATGGTGGGCATAGAGGACAACTGTGGGCATGCCCGGGGCCGCCGGCTTCCTTGCGACGACGGCGGGTCCTCCGGGAGTGCCGTCCTCCTTGGGCACGCGCAGGATCTGCACATCGCCAATGCCTGTGGATCGGACCAGGGCGGCGACGGCTTCGGCGCTGCGTTCCAGCTGGGCTGCATCGAAGGCGTCCCAGGCGATCCCGGGGATGGCGACGAGGTCGACGAGTTCAGAAACTGTGGAGTCAAAGCTGGCGGCTACGCTGCCGCGCAGCTCCGCGACGGGCACGTTGGCCCCCAGGTCGGGGGCAGTTGCTGGGTTTTGCGGTTCATGATGGGTCATGCTTCCCAGCCTACCGGCCCGGAATTTGACCGCGGCAAAGCCGCACCGCGGTTCGGGGTATCCTTTATGGGTGTTTGGACGTAAGAAAGATCAAGCCCCCGACCCGCAGGTAACGCCTGTCTCCGACGTGCAGTCTGCCCGGTCCAAGGACCCGCAGTCGGCCAAGGGTGTGCCCACCCCTTCCCGGAAGGAACAGGAGGAGGCCCGCAAGCGCCCCCTTGTTCCCAACGACCGGGCCGCCGCCAAGGTGGCAGCCCGCGATTCCCGCCGCGAAGAGCAGGCCCGCATGCGCCGCGCCCTCGACACCGGGGAGGAACGCTTCCTGCCAGCCCGCGACAAGGGACCGCAGAAGCGCTTTGCCCGCGACTACGTCGACGCACGCTTCAGCCTTGGCGAGTTTGTCATGTTCGCAGCCCTTGCCATTGTGCTGCTGACACTCGTGGTGCCCGTGCGCAACGCCGACGGCACCTCCAACGACTCCCAGCTGATTATCTTCGGCCTGTTCTGGGTCATGGTGGCCTGTGTGGCCGTGGACGTGTGGCTCATGTCCCGCCGGCTGAAGAAGGCACTGGTCGCCAAGTTCCGCACAATCGACCCCGGCGTGGTCTGGTACGCCTGCATGCGCGCCATGCAGTTCCGCAAGCTGCGCCTGCCCAAGCCCATGGTCAGCCGCGGGGAATGGCCCTCCTGACGCCTTCCTCACCCAATCAACCCCATGCACAACACGCCGGTCACCTCCCAACGGAGATGACCGGCGTCGCACTTTAAACGTGATCTAGGCTGGTGTCATGGAATACCGCTATCTTGGCCGATCGGGCCTGAAAATCACTGAAATCACCTACGGCAACTGGCTGACCCACGGCTCGCAGGTCGAGAACGACGTCGCCACCGCCTGCGTGCGTGCCGCGCTCGACGCCGGCATCACCACCTTTGACACGGCCGACGCCTACGCGAACGGTGCCGCCGAGGAGGTCCTCGGCGCGGCACTGGCCTCTGAGCGCCGCGAATCCCTCGAAGTTTTCACGAAGGTTTACTGGCCCGTGGGTCCCAAGGGGCCCAACGACACCGGGCTCTCCCGCAAGCACATCATGGAGGGCATCAACAACTCCCTGCGCCGCCTCAACATGGACTACGTGGACCTGTACCAGGCACACCGCTACGACTACGAAACCCCACTGGAAGAGACCATCGGCGCGTTTGCCGACGTCGTGCGGGCGGGCAAGGCACTGTACATCGGGGTGTCGGAATGGAACGCCCAGCAACTGCGTGACGGCCAGGCCCTGGCACGGCAGGCGGGGTTCTCACTTGTTTCCAACCAGCCCCAGTACTCCGCCCTGTGGCGGGTCATCGAGCCGGAAGTCATCCCGGCTGCGAAGGAGCTGGGGATGTCACAGGTGGTGTGGTCGCCCATGGCGCAGGGCGTGCTGTCCGGCAAGTACCTGCCTGGTGCTCCCCTGCCGGCCGGTTCGCGCGCCACTGATGAGCACGGCGGCGCGAACACCATCAAGGCATACCTCGACGACGACATTCTCACGAATGTACAGAAGCTGCGCCCCGTGGCTGACGAACTGGGCCTGACAATGGCCCAGTTGGCCATTGCCTGGGTGCTGCAGAACGACAACGTCGCCACCGCACTGGTGGGGGCTTCACGCCCCGGGCAGGTGGCCGAAAACGTCAAGGCCTCCGGGGTGAAGATTCCGGCCGAGCTCATGGCCGCGATCGACACAGCCCTGGCCCCCTCCGTCGTCAACGACCCCGCCAAGACGGTCAGCCCGCCCACCCGCGTGGCATAACCGGCACGAAAAAGCCCGGCCTGAAGCTGGCGCCCCAGAGCGAGGATGGATTTCACCGCACGGTCCGAGGAACGAGGAACGGGCGAGAAAACTTACTGCTCGCGAGGGGTGCCAGCGATGGGCCGGGCTTTTTCGTGCCGGTTATTTGCGCAGCGCGGCCAGTTCCTTGTTGATGCGGGCCACCCAGAAGGGGCCCTCGTACAGGAACGCCGTGTAGCCCTGGACCAGGGTGGCACCGGCGTCGAGGCGTTCCTGGACGTCGGCGCCGGTTTCCACGCCGCCGACTGAGATGAGGGTCATCGAATCGCCCACGATGGCCTTCAACTGCTTCAGCACGGCAAGCGAGCGGTCCTTCAGGGGTGCGCCGGAGAGGCCGCCGGCGCCCTTTTCCTCCACCAGCCCGGCCGGGGACTTCAAGCCGCCGCGGCTGATGGTGGTGTTGGTGCAAATGATGCCGTCCAGCTTCAGCTCCAGGGCGAGGGCGGCGACGTCGGCCACGTCCTCATCGGCCAGGTCCGGTGCGATCTTCACCAGCAGCGGCACGTGGCGGCCGGCCGAGGCGTCGGCGGCCTCGCGGACTCCGGTCAGGAGCGGTCGCAGGGTGGCCACGTCCTGCAGGAGGCGCAGGCCAGGCGTGTTGGGCGAACTGACATTGACCACCATGTAGTCGGCCGAGGGCGCCAGCGTGCTCGCGCTGACGAGGTAGTCGCCGAGTGCGTCTTCCAGCTCAACGACCTTGGTCTTGCCAATATTGACGCCAATGACCGGGCGCACCCCCGGGTAGGTCTTGCGCAAGCCGGCCAGAGCCTGCTTGAGTCGCGGCGCCACGGCGGCAGCGCCGTCGTTGTTGAAGCCCATCCGGTTGATGACGGCACGGTCCTGAACGAGCCGGAACAGGCGCGGCTGCGGGTTGCCGTCCTGCGCCTGCCCCGTGATGGTGCCGACCTCCACGTGGCCGAAGCCCAGGTTGGCGAGGGCGTTGATGCCCTGGCCTTCCTTGTCGAAACCGGCGGCCAGGCCGAACGGGGTGGGGAAGGTCATGCCCAGCGCCTCGGTCCGCAGGGCGGGGTCCGGGGTGAACATGCGCCGCAACACGGCGCCGGCTCCCACAGCATGGACGGCCTTGATCATGGTGAAGCCGATTTTGTGTGCCTTTTCGGCGTCCATCCAGGAAAAACAAAGCCGGAAAACTGTGGGATATATTCGCATACCCCTAGTTTTCCGGTTCCACTGCGCTTGTGCAAAACGCCCGCCCCCAGATTGTGACGCAAGAGGACGCGGCTGGGCGTTAGCATGGCCTGATGGAGAGCAATGGTGCGCGCACCTGGACACAGTCAGATGTAGTTGTGGTGGGGGCCGGGCTGTCAGGCCTGGTGGCTGCGGCGGAGGCCTACAACGCCGGGCGCACCGTCATCATCCTGGACCAGGAACCTGAGGCGTCGCTGGGCGGGCAGGCGCACTGGTCCTTTGGCGGGCTGTTCCTGGTGGACTCCCCCGAGCAGCGGCACCTGGGCGTGAAGGATTCCGCCGAGCTGGCCCTGGCCGACTGGCTGGGCTCGGCGGCCTTTGACCGCCCCGAGGACGCCCTGCCGCGGCAGTGGGCCGAGGCCTACGTCAACTTCGCGGCCGGAGAGAAGCGCGCCTGGCTGCATTCGCTCGGTGTGCGCTTTTTCCCGCTCGTCCAGTGGGCCGAACGCGGCGGCTACGACGCCCAGGGCCACGGCAATTCCGTCCCCCGCTTCCACGTGGTGTGGGGCACCGGCCCCGGAATCCTGGCCCCGTTCCTGGCCAAGGTGCAGGAAGGCGTTGCCGCCGGAAAGGTGCAGTTCGGCTTCCGCCACCGCGCCACGGAGCTGGTGTTCGACGGCGCCCGGGTCGCCGGGGTGCGCGGGCAACTGCTTGAGGCATCCGCCGTCGGCCGGGGCGAGGCGAGCAGCCGCACGGTGGCCGGCGAATTCGGCGTGGGCGCCGGGGCCGTGGTGGTGACGACCGGCGGGATCGGCGGCAACCACCCCATGGTCCGTGACCAGTGGCCCAACGGCAACGGCCCCGGGTACATGCTGACGGGCGTCCCGGCGTCGGTGGACGGTGAATTCCAGCAGGCGGTGGCAAAGGCCGGCGGCGCCCTCATCAACACCGACCGCATGTGGCATTACCCGGAAGGCATCCACAACACGGATCCGGTGTGGCCCAACCACGGCATCCGGATCCTGTCCGGACCGTCGCCGCTGTGGCTGGACGCCACGGGCAAGCGGCTGCCGGTGCCGCTGTTTCCCGGCTTTGACTCGATCGGCACGCTGCGCCACCTGGAAACCACCGGGCACGACCATTCGTGGTTCATCCTGGACAAGACCATCATCGAGAAGGAATTTGCGCTCTCAGGCTCGGAGCAGAACCCGGACCTGACGGGCAAGGACGTGAAACTGCTGGCCAAGCGTGCACTGCCGGGAGCCCCGGGTCCCATCCAGAATTTCATCGACCGCGGCGTGGACTTCCTGCAGGCCGAGACGGCGCCGGAGCTCGCGGCAAAGATGAACGCGCTCGTGGGAAGCGGGCTCATCGACCCCGCCGGGCTTCAGGAGACGATCGAAGCACGGGACCGGCAGGTGGTCAGCGGCCTGGGCAAGGACATGCAGCTCAACGCGGTCCGGGAGGCCCGGCGCTTTGCCACCGACAAGCTGATGCGCGTGGTCCCGCCGCACCCCATGCTGGCGCCCGAGCACGGGCCGCTGTTTGCAGTCCGCCTGAGCACGCTGACCCGCAAGAGCCTGGGCGGTCTGGCCACTGACCTGCAGTCCCGGGTGCTCGACGGCGGCGGCTCCCCCATTGCCGGGCTCTACGCCGCCGGCGAGGCTGCCGGCTTTGGCGGTGGCGGCGTCCATGGCTACCGCTCGCTGGAGGGGACGTTCCTGGGCGGCTGCCTGTTCTCTGGACGGATCGCGGGTCGGCACGCGGCAGGCGCCACGGGCGCATGAGCACAGCAGTGCCACGGTGGGGCCAGGACATCCTGGGCCCGGACTACCAGGCCACGACCCTGCGGGTGCCCGCCCGCGACGGGACCGGTGACTACCGGGCCACCCTTGTCCGGCACCGACCCTCCGGTGCACCTGCAGTGCCGCCGGTCCGCGGCACCGGGCAGGACGTCGCCGGGAGGCAGGGCGCCCCGGGGACAGCCTGGCGGCAGCCGCTGCCTCCCGTGCTGTTCATCCATGGCTGGAGCGACTACTTCTACAACACTGCCCTGGCGGAGTTCTTCACCTCCCGGGGCCACCCCTTCTACGCCATCGACCTGCACAACCACGGCCGGAGCCTCGACTCGGTGGAGCTGGGCGGGTATGTGGCGGACCTGGCCGACTACGACGCTGAAATCCTGGCAGCCCACGGGCTCATCGCCGACGCACACCCGGCGGAGCAGCCGGCCGGCAATCCCGCTGCCACGGCGGGGCAGCCGTGCACGCCCACGCGCGTGATACTCATGGGCCACTCCACC
This sequence comes from Sporosarcina beigongshangi, assembly GCF_016820535.1. Lineage (GTDB taxonomy): Bacteria > Actinomycetota > Actinomycetes > Actinomycetales > Micrococcaceae > Specibacter. Next base: position 10,807 of record NZ_JADHDY010000020.1, read on the forward strand.
GGCGGCCTGATCGCGACGCTGTGGGCACACAGGCACCCTGGCCTGGCCAGCCACCTGGTCCTGAACAGCCCGTGGCTGGAGATCCAGGGCGGCGCCGCCATCAGGCGGGCCGCCACTCCCCTGGTGCAGCTCGCGGACCTGCGGCCCCTCATGCGCATGCGCGTGCCGGAGAGGTCATTTTACTGGCGCGGCATCAGTGACGAGGCCTACGGCGAATGGCCTGTGGACAAGTCACTGCGCCCGCCGCAGGCCTTCCCCGTGCGGGCCGGCTGGATGAAGGCGATCCTGGCGGCACAGCAGGAGGTGGCGAAGGGGCTGAAGCTGCCCCTTCCGGTCCTGGTGCTTGTTTCCGCCAAAAGCATGCTGGGCCCGGTCTGGAGCGATGACATGCTCCATGCGGACGTGGTGCTTGATGTCCGTTCGCTGGCATTGCGGACGCTGTCCCTCGGCGACAGCGTGAGCCTGGAGCGCATTGAAGGCGCCCTGCACGAGGTGTTCCTGACTCCCGAGCCTGTCAGGCAGGAGGCCTACGCGCGGCTGGAACGGTGGCTGCGCGGCTACGTCGGCACCCCTGTTGGCACTGCACCGTGAGGGACGACGGCGCTATGCCTTGGCTGCGGCGTCCACGGCCCCGCCGTAGCGGCGGTCGCGGCTGGCATACTCCTCCACGGCCTGCCACAGGGTGCGCCGGTCGACGTCGGGCCACAGGGTGTCCATGAACACGAACTCTGCGTAGGCCGACTGCCACAGCAGAAAGTTGGACAGGCGCTGTTCCCCGCTGGAGCGCAGGAAGAGGTCGACGTCGGGAGCCTCGGGAACATAGAGGTACTTCTGGATCGTCTTTTCCGTGACGGACTTGGGGCTCAACCGCCCGGCGGCGACGTCGGCTGCCAAGGCGGAGACGGCGTCGGCAAGTTCCGCCCGGCCTCCGTAGTTGACGCACATGGTCAGGGTGATGACGTCGTTGTCCTTGGTGCGCTCCTGGGCTTCCTCGAGCTCGCGGATGACGGATCCCCAGAGCTTCGGGCGGCGCCCGGCCCAGCGGATGCGCACGCCCCAGGCGTCCAGCTGGTCCCGCTGGCGGCGCAGCACATCCTTGTTGAAGCCCATGAGGAAGCGGATTTCCTCCGGGGACCTTTTCCAGTTTTCGGTGGAGAAGGCGTAGACGCTGACGTACTTGATGCCCATCTCAATGGCCCCGGCCATGACGTCCAGCAGTGCCGGCTCGCCCGCCTTGTGCCCTTCAATCCGCGGCAGCCCGCGCTGGTTGGCCCACCGGCCGTTGCCGTCCATGACGATGGCCACGTGTTTGGGCACAAATTCGCCCGGGACGGCGGGGACGGCGGCACCCGATTCGTGGGGCCAGGGTGCCACGACGGGCGGCTTGGATTTGCTGCGACTGCTGCGTTTGACGGCCATTGTTGTTTACACACGCTCCACAAGTTTCAGGGAGCGCACCGTGCGCTCCAAATGCCATTGCACATATCCTGCCACCAATCCTGCGGCCTCCCGTCGGTGCAGCGGCGCCGAGGCGTCGGCACCGGCCCAGTTGCCGCTCAGCAGGGCGCCCAGCAACGCCATGGTTTCCGGTGCCGGCGCGGGAGAGCCGGGCGGGCGGCAGTCATGGCAGACCGCCCCGCCCAGGGCAGCGTTGAACGCCCCGTGCGGCCCGGGCTCGCCGCAGCGGGCGCACTCGGTGAAGCTGGGCGCCCAGCCGGCGATCGAGACGGCACGCAGCAGGTAGGAATCAAGGACCAGTTCAGGGGCGTGTGCGCCCCTGCTCAGGGCGGCGAGGGCACCCACCAGCAGCTGGTAGTGGGCGTTGGACGTTTCACCGTCAACATCCGTCAGCCGCTCCGCCGTCTCGGCCATGGCCGCAGCCACCACATATTTGTCGTAGTTGGCGGCAATGGCGTCGCCGTAGCTGGCCCGGGCCTGCGCCTGCGTGACAATGTCCAGCGAGCGGCCCTTCAGCAGCTGCAGGTCGGCAACCATGAACGGTTCCAGGCGGGCACCAAACTTGCTGCTGGTCCGGCGCACGCCGCGGGCCACGGCACGCAGCTGGCCGTGGTTTCGGGAAAGCAGGATGATGATCCTGTCAGCCTCGCCCAGTTTGTGGGTGCGCAGCACCACCGCGTCATCACGGAATGTTCGGGCGGCAAAGGATTGGTTGGACACCCCTCCATTGTCCCATCATTGCCCGCATGTGGGGCGGTGGCGCACCGCAGGACTTGGCCACGGGACGGCAAACGCCCCGGCGGCGGATCCTGTGAGGAACGCTGCCGGGGCGGTGGTTGCTTGTGGCCCCTAGGCCTCCTGTGCGTCCCGGATGGCCCGGTTCACGGCGGAGATGACGGCCTTCAGTGAGGACGTGGAGGTGTTGGCGTCGATGCCCACGCCCCACAGCACGCGCTCCCCCACGGCGCATTCCACGAATGCCGCGGCCCGGGCGTCGCCGCCCTCGGACAGTGCGTGCTCGGAGTAGTCCAGGACCCGGACGTCCACGCCGTCCTCGCCGAGGATGTCCAGCAGTGCCGCAATGGGACCGTTTCCGGCGCCGGTGCGGGTGTGCGCCACGCCGTCGATCATCAGCTTGGCCGTCAAGGTGAGCTCGCCGTCGTCGTCCGTGGATGTGGTGAACGCACCCACACGGTAGCGGCCCCACTGGTCCTCGGTGCCTTCGGCCGGCAGGTACTCGTCCTTGAAGATGGTCCACAGCTCGGCCGCACTGACCTCGCCGCCCACGGTGTCGGTGCGCTTCTGGATGACACCGGAGAACTCGATCTGCGCGCGGCGCGGCAGGTCCAGGCTGTGCTCGTTCTTCAGCAGGTACGCCACACCGCCCTTGCCGGACTGCGAGTTGACGCGGATCACTGCCTCGTAGCTTCGGCCCAGGTCCTTGGGGTCGATGGGCAGGTACGGGACGGCCCAGGTATGGGCGTCAACCCCGACGCCGGCAGCCGCCGCGTCTGCCTCCATGGCCTCGAAGCCCTTCTTGATGGCGTCCTGGTGCGAACCGGAGAACGCGGTGAACACGAGGTCGCCGCCGTAGGGGGAACGCTCAGGAACGGGCAGCTGGTTGCAGTATTCGACTGTGCGGCGGATCTCATCGATGTCGGAGAAGTCGATCATGGGGTCCACGCCCTGCGTGAACATGTTCAGGCCCAGGGTGACCAGGTCGACGTTGCCTGTGCGCTCACCGTTGCCGAAGAGACAGCCCTCGATGCGGTCGGCGCCGGCCAGGTAGCCGAGCTCGGCGGCGGCAACGCCGGTGCCGCGGTCGTTGTGCGGGTGCAGGGACAGCACAATACCCTCGCGCGGGTGCAGGTTGCGGCTCATCCATTCGATGGAGTCGGCGTAGACATTGGGTGTGGCCATCTCGACCGTGGCCGGCAGGTTGATGATGACCTGGTTGTCGGCCGAGGCCTCGAAGATGTCGGCAATGGCGTTGCACACGCGCAGCGCATATTCCGGTTCGGTTCCGGTGAAGGACTCCGGCGAATATTCGTACGTGATCTGCGTGTCCGCGAGTGTTTCTTCATACTTCTTGCACAGGCGCGCGCCCTGCAGCGCGATGTCCAGGATGCCGTCTTCGTCCTGGTTGAACACGACGCGGCGCTGCAGCACCGAGGTGGAGTTGTAGAGGTGGACGATGGCCTGCTTGGCGCCAACCAGGGACTCGTAGGTCCGCTCAATGAGGTGCTCCCGGGCCTGGGTCAGGACCTGGATGGTGACGTCGTCGGGGATGTGGCCGCCCTCGATCAACTGGCGCACAAAATCAAAGTCTGTCTGCGATGCCGAGGGGAAACCGACCTCGATTTCCTTGAAACCCATGTTGACGAGCAGCTGGAACATCTTCATCTTCCGACCCGGGCTCATGGGGTCGATTAAGGCCTGGTTGCCATCGCGCAGGTCCACGGCGCACCAGCGCGGGGCCTTCGTGATGACCTTGTCCGGCCAGGTGCGGTCCGGCAGGCTGACGGTGATCTGGTCCTGGAACGGGATGTAGCGCTCGACGGGCATACCGGAGGGCTGTTGTGCATTTCGCATGGAAGTTTGACCTTACTTTTGTTCAACGATGGGAGGCCGGCCGGGCAACACAAACACCGCAGCGAGGGCGGCCATGGTCCGTGTCGAACAATTCAACAGGGGCTAGGCCTCGCCGCGGCAGCTAAGAAGAAGCATTCCAGTGCGCACATTTTTACCCTAGCACGGCACGTAGGATGATGGTGAACCAACTCACCTTGCGTGCGTTTGTGCGCGGTGGGGCAAACGACTGCCGACCCATGAAGGGGACCTGATCCACTTGAGCCACTCCGGTATCAATCTCAGCTACATCGACCCGAACACCCGGCCGCAGGACGACCTGTTTGACCACGTCAACGGCGCCTGGCTCGAGGCGGAGGTGATTCCCGAGGACCGCGCCGTGACCGGGTCCTTCATCACACTGCGGGACGATTCCGAGGCCGCCGTCCGGGCCATCATTGAACATGCTGCCACTGAGGCGCAGAACCCCGGCGCCGCCAACCCCGTGCTGTCCGCCAAGATCGGCGCACTTTATGCTGACTTCATGGACGAGGATGCCATCGAGTCCGCGGGCGCTGCACCCCTTGCCGACAAGCTGGCCGCCATCGACGCCGCTGACACGATCGAATCCCTTGTCCGGCTCATGGGCGACCTTGACCGCACCGGCGGCAGCACGTTGTTTGGCGCCTATGTCAACAACGACGCCGGCAATCCGGACCGCGCGCTGCTGCACCTTTTCCAGTCCGGGCTGGGGCTCCCCGACGAGTCCTACTACCGCGAGGAAAAGTTTGAATCGGTGCGCACCGCCTATGTGGCGCACGTGCAGGCAATGCTCGAGCTGGCCGGGGTGCCCGATGCCGCAGTGAAGGCCCCGCGCATCATGGCCCTTGAGACCGAGATTGCGGCAACCCACCTGGACAAGGTGTCCCTCCGGGACCCGCAGAAGACCTACAACCTCAAGGGCCGCTCCGATGCGCTGGCGCTGCTGCCGGAGCTGGGCACCTGGTTCGACGCCCTGGGCCTCACCGAGGCGCAGGCTGCCGAACTCGTGGTGGCTACGCCCGACTTCTTCAGCGGCCAGCGGGCACTGCTGGTGCAGGAGCGTTGCGCGGACTGGCAGGCCTGGTTGGCCATGCGCACCATTTCCAGCCTGGCCGGCTACCTGTCCAAGGATTTTGTGGACACGAATTTTGCCTTCTACGGCACCACGCTCAGCGGCACCCCGGCCATCCGGGAACGCTGGAAGCGCGGCGTGGCACTGGTGGAAGGCGTGCTCGGCGAAGCTGTGGGGCAGCTCTATGTGGCCGAGCACTTCCCAGAAAGCCACAAGGCCCGCATGGAGGCCCTCGTGGCCAATCTGATCGACGCCTACCGCGAGAGCATCACGGCCCTCGACTGGATGGGTGCCGAAACCAAGGAGAAGGCCCTGGAGAAGCTGTCTGCCTTCACCCCGAAGATCGGCTACCCGGCCAAGTGGCGCGACTACTCCTCCCTGGAGATCGTGCCCGGGGACCTGCTGGGCAACATCGAACGCAGCAACGCCTTTGAGCTGGCCCGCCAGCTGGCCAAGATCGGTGCACCCATTGACCGGGACGAGTGGCTCATGACCCCGCAAACCGTCAACGCGTACTACAACCCCACCATGAATGAGGTCGTGTTCCCGGCAGCCATCCTGCAGCCCCCGTTCTTCGATGCAGAGGCCGACGACGCCGCGAACTACGGGGGCATCGGCGCCGTGATCGGACATGAGATTGGCCACGGCTTCGACGACCAGGGTTCCCAGTTTGACGGCACCGGCGCCCTGCGCAACTGGTGGACCGATGGGGACAGGGCGGCATTTGAGGCCCTCACCGCGAAGCTGGTTGACCAGTACAACGCGCTCTCCCCCACCGCGGCTCCCGGAGAATTCGTCAACGGCGAACTGACCCTGGGTGAGAACATCGGCGACCTCGGCGGCCTGGCCATCGGCTACAAGGCCTACCTGCTGAGCCTTGGCGGTGCCGAACCGGAGGTCATTGACGGGCTCACCGGCGCGCAGCGGTTCTTCTACTCCTGGGCCGAATGCTGGCGCACCAAAATCCGGCCGGAGGAGGCCCTGCGCCGCCTCACCGTGGACCCGCACTCCCCTGCCGAGCTGCGCTGCAATGCCGTCGTCAGCAACCTGGATGCCTTCCACGACGCCTTCGAGACCACGCCCAGCGACGCCATGTGGCGGGATCCCGAAGAGCGCGTGAGCATCTGGTAGTCCAGCAGGGCCATGATATGGCAAAGGCGGCCCGGACATTGTCCGGGCCGCCTTTGCGTGGTGCCGCCGCGCCCACCGTCTGGCGCGCGCCACCTCTAGCGCGGGTACATGTCCGGGTTGACCGTCAGGCACTGTCCGTTGTGTTCAGCGGTGCTCTGCACGATGTTTTCCGGAACCACCACGGTGCCGTAGTCAGTGCCGGACACCCAGTCGGTGCCGACAACCAGCTGCACACCGGTGATGGACGGGTCTTCGACGAGTGCCGTCGCGGGCAGCTTGAAGAGGGCCGCGACGTCTTGCGCCACATCAGCCATGTTGGTCCCGTACATCAATTTCGTCTCGGGCTGGACCGCAAGGTCGCCGGCGGGCCAGGTGCTGGCGAAGCCGTCGGCGGCCAGTGCCTGGATGATCTCCGTGGTCCGGCCGGCCAGCGTTGACGCGTTGGCCACGGAGATCGGCTGGATTCCCTTTTCATACGCAGGCGGCGTGGTTTCGCTGCCTGTGGCCGCCGGGTCCGTGGCTTCCGTGGCGCCGGCTTCCGTCGACGGCGTGTCGGTGGTGGCGGGCGGCTCCGTGGCAGCAGGTGTGGGCTCGGGCGTCAGCGACGTGCCGTTGCGCAGCGCGGCGAAGAATTGCCCCGCGTCCGGTTCCAGCAGTTGCACCTTGCTGTCGTTGCCCACGTACTGGGTGTTGGGCGCCGTGACGAACGCCACCTGGCTGAGATCGATCTTGGCCAGCCGCGTGGCGATGCCGACCATGGAGGGAATGTTGGCCAGGCCCTCGTCGATGGTGAGGTTCTTGGTCACCACGTCGGCCAGGTTGTACAGCTTGGGAAGATTGGTCAGCGTCCCCTCGTCCTTGATCTTGCGGATCATGGACCCAAGGAAGTACTGCTGCGCCTGGATCCGGGCGAGGTCGCTGGCGTCGCCGAAGGAGTGCCGGGTGCGCAGGAACTGCAAGGCCTGTTCACCTGAGATCCAGCTTTTGCCAGCGGGCAGTATCAGGCCCGAGCCGGGGTTGTCGTTGAGGTCGTGGTCTATGCAGACCTCCACGCCGCCGAGCGCCGTGGACAGTTCCTTCACGGCCGTGAAGTCGGCCAGCATGAAGTGGTCGATGGTGAGCCCGGTGATGTCGTTGATCGCCGCCACCGTGCAGCCCGGACCGGCCTGCAGCGTGGCATTGAGCTGGCCGGCAGCCGAGCCGTAGACAATGCCGTCGGGCGTCTCGCAGTCGGGGATGGGCACTATCAGGTCGCGGGGGAAGCTGGTGACGGACACGTGGCTGTTGTCGGAGGAAATGTCCATGAGGAGCATGACGTCCGCGTTGCCCTCGCCGGTGGATTCCTCGGCGGTGCCGTATTCGCTGTTGGCCCCGTCACGGGTGTCGGTGCCGATGATGAGGATCTGCAGTGAACCGGTCTGTTCGGCGGGGCCCTGGCTGGCGCCGGACTTTCCCACCCCGACGTTGAGCTTGGCGGTGCTGACATTGGACTGCAGCCTGAAAAACAGCAGCCCGGCGGTACCAACCCCCAACACCAGTGCGGTGGTGAGCGTCAGCGCGACAATCCGCAGCCACAGGGGCGCCTTCTTGGCGGCCTTGTAGTGCCGGCCTGCGGGTTCACCAGTGCCAAGGGGTCCGCTGCCGGGGTCGCTGGAGATGTCCTCCATGCCGTGGTCGACACGACGACTCCCCATAAATGTACCTTTCGCAGCGGATAATGACTTTCAAGAGTGTAACGAGCAAAACTGGGAAGTTCCCGCACGGCGCGCTGGCTGTGGGACAACGTCCCTAGAATCCCAGCTTCACCAGCTGCTTCGGATCGCGCTGCCAGTCCTTGGCCACCTTCACATGCAGGTCCAGGTAGATTCTGGTGCCCAGCAGCGCCTCGATGCCCTTGCGGGCGTTGGTGCCCACCTCGCGCAGCCTGGCCCCGCCCTTGCCGATGATGATGGCCTTCTGAGACGGCCGCTCCACGTACAGGTTGACGCGCACGTCAAGGAGGGGGCTGTCTTCGCTTCGCCCCTCGCGCGGCAGGATCTCCTCCACCACGACGGCCAGTGAGTGCGGCAGTTCGTCGCGGACGCCTTCCAGCGCGGCCTCGCGGATCAGTTCGGCCACCATGACGGCCTCCGGCTCATCCGTGAGTTCCCCGTCGGGGTACAGCGCCGGTGACAGCGGCAGGTATTCGGCAAACACCTTGGCCAGGGTCTCCACCTGAAAGTCTTCCACGGCGGAGACAGGCACGACGGCGGCAAATCCCCTTTCGCCGATGACCTCGCGTCCCAGCGCTTCAACGGCGATGAGCTGGTCGGTCACGGCCTGGCGGTCCACGGTGTCGGTCTTGGTAACGATGGCAACCACCGGCTTGTTGCCCACGTTGCCCAGCTGGGCGGCAATGTACCGGTCGCCGGGGCCGATCTTCTCGTTGGCCGGCAGGCAGAAGCCGATCACGTCCACCTCGGACAGGGTGTCGGCCACGAGGTCATTGAGCCGCTTGCCCAGCAGTGTCCGGGGACGGTGCAGCCCCGGCGTGTCCACAAGGACCAGCTGGAAGGTGTCGCGGTGGACAATGCCCCTGATGGTGTGGCGGGTGGTCTGCGGTTTCGCGGAGGTAATGGCAACCTTCTGCCCCACCAGTGCGTTGGTCAGTGTCGACTTTCCAGCATTGGGGCGGCCGGCAAGAACCGCAAACCCGGCATGAAAGCCGTCGCCCTTGGTTTCAACCAGGCCGGACTTGCCCTTGTTCCTACTCATGAATTGCTCCTGTGATGCTGTTCGTTGGTGGCCGTGTCGGCCGTAGTGTCATTCTCGGCCGGATCCACGGCGCTGGCAATGAGGTGGCTGACCCGGTTGGGCGAGCCCTCGATCCTTTCAGCCACCAGCAGGATGCCGTTGACCTCCACGCTGTTGCCGACGGCGGGAATCTTGCCCAGGTGCTTGGCCAGCAGGCCGCCGGCCGTGTCCACCTCGTCGTCGTCGATGTCCTTGCCGAACAGTTCACCCAGCTCGTCGATGGCCATGCGTGCCTTGACCCGGTAGCTGCCGTCGGCAAGCAGTTGCGCGTCCGGTGACACCTGGTCGTACTCGTCGGCAATTTCACCGACAATTTCCTCGATGAGGTCCTCCAGGGTGACCAGCCCCGCCGTGCCGCCGTACTCGTCCACAACGATCGCAAAATGCGTGGACTCGCGCTGCAGTTCTTTCAGGAGATCGGCGGCCGGCTTGGACTCCGGCACGTAGCGGACGCTGCGGGCCAGCTGTTCAACTGTGGGTCGTTCGTCGCGGTCGGACGGTCTGTGCAGTGTGGCCACGACGTCCTTGAGGTAGAGCACGCCCAGGATGTGGTCGCTGCTGTCCCTAATGACGGGGATGCGGGAGAAACCGGAGCGCAGAAAAATCTCCAAGGCCTCATCAAGCGATGTTCCCTGGCTGGCGCTGACGATGTCGGTGCGCGGTACCATGACGGCCCGGACCATGGTCTCGCCGAGGTCAAAGACGCTGTGGATCAGTTCCGCCTCGTCATCTTCGATCATGTCCGCCTCGCTGGCGCGGTCCACGAATTCGCGGAGCTCCTCTTCGCTGACGAAGGCGGCATCGGAGCCCGGGGCGCCCTTCGCCAGGACGGAGCCGAAGCGGATGAGCCATTCCGGGACGGGGCCCAGCAGGCGCCGCAGCAGGTGGCTGAGCCAGGCGAAGCGGGCGGTCAGCCCGGCCGCGTGCATGCGTCCGAGCTGGCGCGGGGACACCCCCACGAGCATGAAGCCGAGCACGGCCATGACGACGGTGGCGATCAGTCCGGCAATCCACTCGTTGTCGAGCAGCCGGACCAGGAACATGGCCACGGCGACGGCGGCAGCCATCTCGGACCAGACGCGCCAAAAGCGCTGGGCGTTCAGGTGGACGGCGGGCTCCGCCAGGACCTTCTCCAGGGACGGGCGGCGGCCGCGGCCCCCCACCGCCTCGGGGTCGTGGCGGGGAAAGTAGCTCAGCGCCGATTCGAGGGCAGCCATGAAGGCTGCCATGGCAGTGAAAAGCACTCCCATGACGGCCAATGCAACAAGCATCACTTCATGGTCTCCCGCGGGGCTTCCCTGCCGAGGAAGCTGGTGAGAAGTTCACGCTGGATCCCGAACATCTCTTCCTTTTCTTCCGGTTCTGCGTGGTCGTAGCCCATGAGGTGCAGCATGCCGTGCGTGGTGAGCAGCAGCAGCTCCTCCTCCATGCTGTGGCCGGCGGCCACACCTTGCTCCTGCGCAACGACGGGGCAAAGCACAATGTCGCCCAGCAGTCCCGCCGGGGTGGGGTGTGTTGCCGTACCGGGGCGCAGTTCATCCATGGGGAAGGAAAGCACGTCCGTGGGGCCGGGTTCGTCCATCCACTCGACGTGCAGCTTCTCCATGGTGGGGACGTCTGCCAGAATCACCGAGACCTCCGTCTGGGGATGAAGAAACATGGCCGCCAGAATGTGCCGGATCAGTTTGACCAGGTCCTCCTGTGGAACCTCCACACCGGATTCGTTGTTGATTTCGATGCTCATCGGGAGGTGCTTTCCTTCGGGGTTGTGGGGCCGGGATGTGCGTCATCCCAGTCGTTGTAGGCGCTGACAATTGCTCCGACGAGGCGGTGGCGGACCACGTCGCCGGCGTCCAGCAGCGAAAAGTTGATGTCGTCGACATCCTGGAGGATCTCCTTGACAACACGCAGGCCGGACCGGGTCCCTGAGGGCAGGTCGATCTGGGTGACGTCCCCGGTGACCACGATCTTTGAACCGAAGCCCAGTCTGGTCAGGAACATTTTCATTTGCTCCGGCGTGGTGTTTTGCGCCTCGTCGAGGATGATGAACGCGTCATTGAGCGTGCGGCCGCGCATGTAGGCCAGCGGCGCCACCTCAATCGTGCCTGCCGCCATGAGCCTGGGGATGGTTTCCGGGTCCATCATGTCATGCAAGGCGTCATAAAGGGGCCGCAGGTACGGGTCGATCTTGTCGTTCAGGGTGCCGGGCAGGAACCCCAGCCGCTCCCCCGCCTCCACGGCGGGGCGGGTCAGGATGATTCGGCTGACTTCCTTGTGCTGCAGGGCCTGGACCGCCTTGGCCATGGCCAGGTAGGTCTTGCCGGTGCCCGCCGGGCCGATGCCGAACACCACGGTATTGCGGTCTATGGCGTCCACATAGTCTTTTTGGTTGGCCGTCTTTGGCCGGATGGTCCGCCCCCTGCTGGAGAGGATGTCGTGGCTGAGGATGTCCACCACGGACGTGTCCGGGCGGCTCTTGAGCATGGCGGCCAGCTGCTCCCACACGGCTGCACTCATGGTGTTGTTGCGGGCAACCATGCCGCGCGCCTCCTCCATCAGATGCATGATGCGCGGCACCACGGCGTCCGGGCCGGTGATGGTCAGGACATTGCCCCGCGCCATGAAGGCAACCCCCGGGTAGAGGTTTTCGACGATCCGAAGCCCCTCGTCCTCGGCGCCCAGGGCGGCCACCATCTGTTCGGTGGACAGGAACTGCACCACCTCGGTGCGCGTGCCGTCCACGGAATGTGGGAAGTGCCGCCCAGGGCCCTGCTCGGGGTATGCGTCCTGGCGGTGCGCTGTTGTCTCTGCCATAAATCCGGCCGGTTTCGGCCTGAAATCTCTCCTCGGTGCTTCCGGCAGCTGCGTGCCGGCCGTGCTCATGCGTGCTTGGTGCTCTAAATTCTAGTGCACGGCCAGCCGCCCGCACCCCGGCCCGGTTAAGCCGTCAGCGCATCTTGGGCCCATCTGCCGGGACAAGTGTTTCGATACGGTTTCAGTTCCGCTCCCACGGCACATTTTGGCCCCAACGGGAGCGCCTCTTGTGCCAAGCTGGATTCAGTTCGAAGTCTTGTGGGGATGCTGAAGAACGCCACCGCCCTGTCGGTTGCCGGCGAAAGTGCCGCAACGCCCCACCACCACGAGATTAGCGAGCGCCCGAAACGATGTCAGCCTTGTCCCCCGCACCGCATGGACGCCGCGGCGTCCCTGTCGATGCGAGCCGCCGACAGCGCCGCACCGTTGACCGCCTCCGTGTGCTTGACCGCTGCGCGATTCTGGGCCTGTCGCTTTCGCTGGCCCTGGGTGGCTGCACCAGCAACGACCCGGCCGAACAGGACGCCACCATGCCGGCCAGCGCCACATCCTCCTCGGCACTCGTCACCGCGGCACCCCTGGAGACAGCCACGTCCTCCCAGACGCTGCCCGTCTACTGGCTGGGACGCAGCAACGACGACGTCTTCCTCTACCGCGAGTTCTTCCCCGCGAAGTCAACCGACGATCCCATCGTGTCCGCCCTGCGCGCCATGATGTCCACCAAGCCCAGGGACCCGGACTATTTCACCTTGTGGAACACGCCGTCCCGCCTCGGTGCCTCCATCTCAGCCAAGAACGTCATCACAGTGGATGTTTCGGCCGACGCCTTTGGTCAGAAGGTGGATGCGGGCATCGCCCAGCGCTCCGTGGCCCAGCTGGTGTACACGGCCACCGCCGCCGCTGCCATGGCGGGGCTGGTTGATGCCAGCAGCTCCATCCAGGTCTCAGTCCTGGTGGACGGGCACACGGGCTACAAAGCCTTTGGGCACGTGGCCCTGGACAAGCCCATGACCCGCGACGCGTCCCTCGTTGCACCCGTTTGGATCATCTCCCCCTCCCAGGGTGCACGGTACAAGACCCTGCCGCTGAAGGTTGAGGGGCAGGGCATTTCGCCCAGCGGAACGCTGTACTGGGAACTGGCCAAGAGCAGCAACGGCAAGGCGGACGAGCCCTACCTGAACGGCACCGTGGCGATTGTTGAGGGGGCCAATGAGCTGGGGATGTTCAGTTTCTCCCTGATCCCGCCGCCGGGCGCCTATGAACTGTCCGTCTTTATTGACGACCCCGAAGCACCGGGAAAGCGGATCGGCGTCGACACCAAATTGGTCCAGGTCGCCGAGCAGAACATCGAATAGCGGCACCTGCCGCTGACTGTGCCCGCAGTTACCAGCGGCCCAGTTCCTGGCTCAACAGCACGACGGCGGCAGGCCCGGCCGTGGACGAGCGCAGGACATGCTTGCCCAGCAGGGCGGTCCTGGCCCCGGCTTCGGTGAAGGCGGCGACCTCAGCGGCGCTCATGCCGCCTTCGGGGCCGACAATCATCAGGACACCTCCGGCTCCCGCCACGGTGCCGGAAGCCGGCGCGCCGGCAACGGGTCCGTCCGCGGCGGTGCGGGACCGGGTATCCCTCCAGCTGCGGGCAACGTCCGCCACCGAATCGGTGGCGTCTTCATGGAGTATCAGGGCCAGCCCGGCTGCGGCGATCTGCTCGCAAACCCCCGCAGTCCCCAGCAGCGGCCCCACCTCGGGAACGGTGGAGCGGCGTGCCTGCTTGGCGGCCGCCGCAACCACCGCCCGCCATTTCTCCGGGCCCTTCACGGCCTTGTCCATCTTCCAGCGCACGATGGAGCGCTCCGCCTGCCACGGGAACACCGCGTCGATGCCGAGCTCGGTGGCAGTCTCAACTGCCAGCTCGTCGCGGTCGCCCTTGGCCAGGGCCTGGATAAGTGTGAAGGCCGGTTCGGGGGCCGGCTCGTGCAGCACCTCCCGGACCTCAACCGTCAGGGAGGCCTTGTCCGCCCCGGTGACGGAGCAGACCAAACGCAACCCTGCGCCGTCGCACATGTCAACGGGCTCGCCGGCGCCCAGCCGCTTGACGGTGGCGGCATGGCGGCCCTCCGCCCCGGCGAGCGTGAAGGAGTCCCCGGGTGTGAGCGGCGCCAGTTCTCCGGGGGCGGCGTAGAAGACGGGGTTGCTCATGGCGGCTAGAGGTTGCCCAGCTTGTCGCGCAGCTTGGCGAACATCCCGCCGCTGCTGACGAGCCGCCCCTCGGTGAACGTCTCCCCGCGCAGGGCGGCCAGCTGCTTCAGGAGCTCTTCCTGTGCAGCGTCGGGCTTCGTGGGTGTTTCCACGTGGACGTGGATCTTGAGGTCTCCGCGGCCAAAGCCACGCAGGTGCGTCACACCGAGGTTGCGCAGGTTGATGACCTCCCCGGCCTGGGTGCCGGGCTTGATGCTGATGGGCTGCTCGCCGTCGAAGGTTTCAAACGTCAGCTCGGTGCCGAGGGCCGCGGCCGTCATGGGCACGCTGAGCGTGGCGTGGAGGTCGTCGCCCTCGCGGACGAATTCGGCGTCGTTGCTGACCTTCATCTCGACGTAGAGGTCGCCGGCGGGACCGCCTGCGGGGCCGGCCTCGCCCTGGCCCGAGAGCTGGATGCGGGTGCCGGTGCTGACGCCGGCGGGGACCTTGATGGTCAGGGTGCGGCGGTGGCGGACACGGCCTTCGCCCATGCATTCGTTGCAGGGGTCCAGGATCTGGGTGCCGAAGCCCTGGCAGGAGTTGCAGGTGGCCAGGGTCATGACGTTGCCCAGGATGGAGCGCATGGGGCGTTCGATCTGGCCGCTGCCGTGGCAAATGTCGCAGGTGGTGGGCGAGGTGCCGGGGCGGCAGCAGCTGCCGTCACACGTGGGGCAGGTGATGGCGGTGTCTATTTCAAGCTTCTTGTTGACGCCGAACACGGCTTCGCGCAGCTCCACCCGGACAGTGATCAGCGCGTCCTGGCCCCGGCGGGTGCGGGAGGCCGGGCCCCGGCCGCCGCCACCTCCGCCGCCGCCAAAGAATGTCTCGAAGATGTCCTGGAAGGCGAAGCCGTCGCCGCCGAACCCGCCGCCGCCACCGTTGTCGTTGCCGTTTTCGTTGCCGGTGGTGTCATAGATGCGGCGCTTCTGCGGGTCGGAGAGCACCTCGTAGGCGTGCGTGACGGCCTTGAAGCGGTCCTGTGCGTCCGGGGCGTCGTTGACGTCGGGGTGCAGCTTCCGGGCAAGCTTGCGGTAGGCCTTCTTGATTTCCTCGGCCGTTGCATCGCGTGAGACGCCCAGGGCGTCGTAATGGTTGCTCAAAATGTTGCTCTCTTGTGTTGGGTGGATCGGTGGCCGGTTAGCCGGCCAAAATTCTGGAAAGGTACTGTGCCACAGCGCGCACGCTGGACATGGTGTTCGGGTAGTCCATGCGGGTGGGGCCCACGATGCCCAGCTTGGCGCCCTCGCCCGGGCCGTAGCTGCTGGCCACGACGGATGCCTCGGCGAGGGAATCGTGGGGGTTTTCGCGCCCAATCACGACCGCCATCCCCAGGGAATCCTGCGCCATCGCCTCCAGGAGGCGCAGCAGCACCACCTGTTCCTCAAGGGCGTCAAGGACGGGGCCGATGCTCAGCGGGAAGTCGTTGTTGGAGCGGGCCAGGTTGGCGGTGCCGGCCATGACAATCCGGTCCTCGCGGGCATTTCGGGCCAGCAGGGCCAGCCCCTGGGCCAGCCGGGCTGCCGGTCCCTGCTCCGCCGGGGGCACGGACAGCGGGATCCGGGATACGGCGTCGGGCAGGGCCGCGACCGCAACGCCGTGCAGGGCGGCCAGGAAGACCTGGCGCAGGGCGGCGAGTTCGGCATCGTCCAGCACTGCGCCAATGTCGATCACGTTTTGCTCCACCTTGCCCGAAGCCAGGATCAGCACCACCAGGACCTGCCGGGCGGCCAGTGAGACGAACTCAATGTGCCGGACGGCGGCGTCGCCGGAGCGCGGGTATTGGACCACGGCCACCTGGTGCGTCAGCTGGGCCAGTGCCCGGACTGTTCGCTCAAGGACATCGTCAAGGTCGGTGGAACCCTCCAGCAGCGCCGAAATGGCGCGCCGTTCGGCCGCGGACAGCGGCTTGACGGTGGACAGCTGGTCGACGAAGAGCCGGTAGCCCTTGTCGGTGGGGATGCGCCCGGAACTGGTGTGCGGGGCCGTGATCAGGCCCTCGTCCTCCAGTGCCGCCATGTCGTTGCGGATGGTGGCGCTGGAGACGCCCAGGTGGTGCCTCTCCACGAGGGCCTTGGAGCCCACGGGCTCACGGGTGTGGACATAGTCTTCGACAATCGCCCTAAGAACTTCCAACTTCCGTGGTTCACTCATGCCGGCACCTCCTCTCAGTCCCTCATTCGCTCGATGACGCAGTGCTGTGGCAGGGCACATTAATTAGCACTCTACCCAATCAAGTGCCAATTCTAATACTTTTTGCTGGGCCCTTCCCGGGCGCCCCGCACCGCCAAATGCGCGGTCACGGGCGGGAGCAGCGGCTAGCATGGGTTTTCAGCCTGCAGCGTTCGCCAAGAGCGTTGCCCCGCCACGCGACAGACAGGTTTTCTAGTGCATTACAACCAGTGGGGGCCCCAGGACCTCAGCGCCCCTGCAGCCAGGGTGCTGCCCAAGCTCGAGGCCCAGGCGGGCCTTGTCGTGGAGGACGTGCAGACCGGGTGGGTCGGCGCCGTCGTCCGGCTGGAAAAGTCCGGCGGCATGCACATTGTGGAGCTGGCCGACCGGCGGAACAAGGTCCGTGCCTTCCCGCTCGGCTTCGGCTTCTTGCATGAAGGAGAACCCGTGGAGCTCGTGGCGCCCGTGAAGGCGCCGCCGGTGCAGAAACTGCGCACGGCATCCGGTTCGGTCAAGGTGGCCGACGCGCGCGCCAAGGTGGCCAAGGCCAGCCGCATCTGGGTGGAGGGCAAGCACGACGCCGAGCTGGTCGAGAAGGTGTGGGGAGACGACCTCCGGGTGGAAGGGATTGTGGTGGAGCCGCTGCGCGGGATCGACGACCTCGCCGCCGCCGTGGCCGATTTCTCCCCCGGGCCAAACCGGCGGCTCGGCATCCTGGTGGACCACCTGGTGCCCGGGTCCAAGGAATCACGGATTGTGGCGAACCTCATGGCCGCACCCGGAATGGGCCGCAATGTGTTGGTGGTGGGCCACCCCTATGTGGACGTGTGGCAGGCCATCAAGCCCTCCACCCTGGGCATCCCTGCCTGGCCCGTGGTGCCGCGCAGCATGGAATGGAAACTGGGAATCCTGCAGGCCTTCGGCTGGCCGCACAGCACTGCCGAGGACGTGGGCCTGGGCTGGCAGCGGCTGCTCTCGCGCGTCAATTCGTACGCCGACCTGGAGCCGTCGCTGCTGGGAAGGGTGGAGGAAGTCATTGATTTCCTCACGGCACCAGTATCCTAGGGAGAGTGGCCGGCCCTGTTTCCGGCCCATCGTTTCCTTGTGCAGCACGTTGAAAGGCCCGTCACTGTGAGTCATCCGGCAACCCACACCAATGGTTCCCCCCAACCTCCGCTCACTCCATCCGAGGACAAGCAGTGGGCCTTCATGTCCCACTGCGGCGGCATCCTCGGCTGCATCCCGTCGTTCATCATCCACCGGTATGTCGGCCCGCGCGGCCGGTTCACCGAGCAGGAGTCGCTGGAAGCCCTGAACTTCACGCTGCCACCCACGCTTGTTGCCGTGGCACTGAACCTGCTGGCACTGGTGTTTGTGTTTATCAGCCCGCAACTTGCAACGATCTTCTCCATGCTGGCCCTGCTGGTCTGGATCTTCCTGACGGTGTTCTCCGTCATAGCCGCACTCCAGGTCAACAAGGGCCAGCCATACCGCTACGCCCTGAATCTGCGCTGGCTCAAGTAGCCGGGGCTTAAACGACAGACCCGCAGAGATCCCCCACCAGGCACGGTTTTCGTGCTTCCGGCGGGGCCTCTGCGGGTTTGTTGCGTTGGGGCCGCGGTTGGACGCGTCCGGCATGCCGCGGCCCGGGTCAGTCGACGAGGAGGGCGCGGGTGACCGCGTCGCCGAGCAGGCGCCCCTTGAGGGTCAGCACCAGGGTTCCGGCAAACGCCCTGGCCGGGTCCACAAGTTCCTGGGCGATGAGCCCGGCGACTGCCCTGCGTGCAGCCGGGGACAGTGTGTCCACTGCGAGGCCCTCAGAGAGCCGGGACACCAGCATGATGCGTTCGAGCTCGCGGGTGTCCGCATCCAGGGTTTCCCGGCCGGCTGCAGGCGATTCGCCCTTGTCCAGGCGGTTGGCGTAGGCAGTGGGGTGCTTGACGTTCCACCAGCGCACGCCTCCCATGTGTGAGTGCGCTCCGGGGCCGATCCCCCACCAGTCGTCCCCGCGCCAGTAGGCCAGGTTGTGCTGGCAGGCGTCCTTCGGGGTGCGCGACCAGTTGCTGACCTCGTACCAGGACAGGCCGGCCTCCTGGAAGAGGCGGTCGGCCAGTTCGTACTTGGTGGCGTGGTCGTCGTCGTCAATGTTGGGCACCTGGCCGCGCCGGATCTGGGCGGCGAGCTTGGTGCCGTCCTCGACGATGAGCGAGTAGGCGGAGATGTGGTCGGGCTCGTAGCTCAGGGCGGCACGCACAGAGGTTTCCCAGTCGGCAATTGACTCGCCGGGGGTGCCGTAAATCAGGTCAACGCTCACGCTCAGGCCGATTTCGCGCGCCCAGGCAACCGCCTGCGGCACCTTCTCCGGGTTGTGGGTGCGGTCCAGAACCTTCAGGACGTGCGGTACGGCGGACTGCATGCCAAAGGACACGCGGGTGAATCCGCCGTCGAACAATTCCTGCAGCGACTCCCGGGTGACCGAGTCCGGGTTGGCCTCGGTGGTGACCTCGGCACCGTCCTCAATGCCCCACTGCGCGACGGCGGCGCCCAGGATGCGGGTGAGGTCGCCTGCGGGCAGGAGGGTGGGCGTGCCGCCGCCAAAAAAGACGGTGCTCAGCTTGCGAGGCGGCAGGCCTGAGGCCTTCATGGCGCGGGCGGCAAACTCCACCTCCCGCACGGCGGTTTCTGCGTAGGCGGCCTGGGAGGCGCCCCCGCCCAGTTCAGTGGCCGTGTAGGTGTTGAAGTCGCAATAGCCGCAGCGCACGGCACAGAACGGGATGTGCGCGTACAGGCTGAACTTGCGGGCCTCCGCACCGACGGCAGCCTGCGCGGGCAGGACGCCGTCGGCGGGGGCCGGATCCCCGAGGGGCAAAACGCTGGGGGTCACTTCTTGGACTTGTCCTTCGGTGATTCACCTGTGGTCAAGGCGGCGATGAATGCTTCCTGCGGGACCTCAACGCGACCCACCATCTTCATGCGCTTCTTGCCTTCCTTCTGCTTTTCCAGCAGCTTGCGCTTGCGGGAGATGTCGCCGCCGTAGCACTTGGCCAAGACGTCCTTGCGGATGGCACGGATGCTTTCGCGGGCAATGATGCGGGCACCGATGGCAGCCTGGATGGGCACCTCGAACTGCTGGCGCGGGATGAGCTCGCGCAGCTTGCCGGTCATCATGACACCGTAGGCGTATGCCTTGTCGCGGTGGGTGATGGCCGAGAAGGCGTCAACCTGCTCGCCCTGCAGGAGGATGTCGACCTTGACCAGGTCGGAGACCTGGTCGCCGTCGGCCTTCCAGTCCAGCGAACCGTAGCCGCGGGTCTTGGACTTCAAGATGTCGAAGAAGTCAAAGACAATTTCGGCCAGCGGCAGGCGGTAACGGATCTCGACGCGGTCCTCGGAGAGGTAGTCCATGCCGCCAAGGATGCCTCGGCGGGTCTGGCACAGCTCCATGATGGCGCCAACAAATTCGGTCGGGGCAAGGATCGTGGCGGCGACCATGGGCTCGCGCACCTCGGCGATCTTCCCGGAGGGGTATTCGCTGGGGTTGGTGACCGCAACAACCTTCTTGTCCTCAAGCGTGACCTCGTACTCCACATTGGGAGCCGTGGAGATCAGGTCCAGGTTGTGCTCGCGCTCGAGGCGTTCACGCGTGATTTCCAGGTGCAGCAGGCCCAGGAAGCCCACGCGGAAGCCGAAGCCCAGGGCCGCGGAGGTTTCCGGTTCGTAGATGAGCGCCGCGTCGTTGAGCATGAGCTTTTCCAGCGCATCGCGAAGCACGGGGTAGTCGGTCCCGTCCATGGGGTACAGACCGGAGAAGACCATGGGCTTGGCGTCATGGTAGCCGGGCAGGGCCTCGGTGGCAGGCTTGCTGAAGGTCGTAACGGTATCGCCGACCTTGGACTGGCGCACATCCTTCACACCCGTGATGAGGTAGCCCACCTCGCCAACGCCCAAACCGGTGGAAGGCTTGGGCTCCGGGGAACTCACACCGATTTCCAACAGTTCGTGCGTGGCTCGGGTTGACATCATCTGAATTTTTTCGCGCGGGCTCAGGCTGCCGTCGATCACGCGGACATAGGTGACCACGCCGCGGTAGGTGTCGTACACCGAGTCAAAGATCATGGCACGTGCCGGGGCGTTGGGGTCGCCAACGGGCGGGGGAAGTTCGCGGACGATCTGGTCCAGTAGCTCTTCAACGCCGGCGCCGGTCTTGCCCGAGACCATGAGGACATCCTCGGGCTTGCCGCCGATGAGGTTGGCCAGCTCTGCCGCGTACTTTTCAGGCTGCGCTGCCGGGAGGTCGATCTTGTTCAACACCGGAATGATCGTGAGGTTGTTTTCCATGGCCAGGTACAGGTTGGCGAGGGTCTGCGCCTCAATGCCCTGGGCGGCGTCGACCAGCAGGATGGCGCCCTCACAGGCGGCCAGCGAGCGGGAGACCTCATAGGTGAAGTCGACGTGGCCCGGGGTGTCGATCATGTTCAGGCAGTACGCGGTGCCGTCGACCTCCCACGGGATGCGGACGGCCTGGGACTTGATGGTGATGCCGCGTTCGCGTTCAATGTCCATGCGGTCAAGGTACTGGGCTTTCATGTCACGCTGTTCGACGACTCCGGTGAGCTGGAGCATCCGGTCGGCCAGGGTGGACTTGCCGTGGTCGATGTGCGCGATAATGCAGAAGTTCCTGATGATCGCCGGATCGGTCGCGGCGGGCACCGGGGCAGTGCGGGCCATGGGTGACACTAGTGTTCCTTACTGTTGCATGGAGGCAGGGATTGCGGCTGTAGCGCCGAACCGTGCAGGATTGTGGCCGCACGCTTGGGCGCCGGACACTCATTGCCATCAAGTCTCCCACGTTTGGCGCCCCGGCAGAGAACCGGATCGCCCGGCCGCGGCACTAATTTGTTCCGGCGCATCAGCCATGCGGGGCACCGGCACCGGGAGGGCCGTCCCAATTCGCTATTCTGGGGGCATGTCTTCCACTTCCGACCGCATATTCAAGCTGCTTCGCTCCCTGGCTGGCGCACTGTTCAACCCCGGCAGCACCGCGCCGCCCAAGGCAGGGGCCGGCACACGGCCCGGCACCGGAACGGGCGGCCGTCCCGGCGCCAAGCCCGGCGCCCGGGGTGGCGCGCACCCGGGCGGGCGGGCGGCGTCGAACACCACCATCACCGGGCTGAGCACGGCGTATCCGGGTGATTTCACGGGAACCTCCACCGTCACCTATGCGCCCAAGCCCGACGGCGCCGCGGACCCCGGGGAGATCGTGTGGACCTGGGTGCCGTATGAGGAGGACTACAGCCAAGGCAAGGACCGGCCGGTGCTGGTGGTGGGCCGCAACGGCAAGCGGCTGCTGGCCCTGATGCTCACGAGCAAGGACCACAGCAACGACCGGCGTGGCGACAACGACTATGTGGACATTGGAACCGGTTCCTGGGACAGGCAGGGCCGCCCCAGCGAGGTGAAGCTGGACCGGATCCTGCAGGTCTCCCCCGCCGACATGCGCCGCGAGGGCGCCATCCTGGATGCCAAGAGGTTCGGCGTTGTGGCTGCCGGGCTGCGCAAACGGCACGGCTGGAAGTGAAGGGCTCCGGCGGGGCCGCCATCTGGTAGAATTTTCACTTGTGTGTGTCCGTGCAGGTCGGCGGATGCAACAGCCTGGCCAGACGTTCACCATAATTCGAGCATCCCCACGCCGCTGTCGACGGTCAGGCTACGCCCTCTACGACCGTATTTTCGTATCAAAAGAGAGTTAAACAACGTGGCTAATATCAAGTCCCAGAAGAAGCGCATCCTGACCAACGAGAAGTCGCGCGTGCGCAACCTCGCCGTTCGTTCAGGCGTCAAGACCGCTATCCGTGCAGTAAACACGGCAGTGGCCGCAGGCGACAAGGATGCAGCTGCTGCCGCACTGGTGAATGCCGGCCGCAAGCTGGACAAGGCTGTCAGCAAGGGCGTCCTGCACGCCAACAACGCTGCCAACCGCAAGTCGGCCATCTCCAAGAAGGTTAACGCCCTCTAAGAGAAGCTGATCTGCTTCGCAACTCAAACGCAGGGCCCCCGCCGGTTGGCGGGGGCCCTGCGTGTTTAAGTCCGGCCTCGGTGCAGGCGCGGGACCGCTGGGGACGGCAGGAGCCGGGTCAGCGGCGGGCGGCCGTGGCGATCACCGTGACGGCACGCTCCACGGCAAACACCGGATCCTTGGCACCGCCCTTGACCTGGGCATCCGCCTCGGCCAGGACCTTGATGGCCTCAACAAGTGCCGGTCCGGTCCAATGGCCTGCGTCGCGGCGGGCCGCATCCACCTGCCAGGGCGCCATGCCGAGGTCGCGGGCCAGCTGGGCTGAGCCTCCGCGCATGCCAAAAACCTTGGCCACGGTGCGCACCTTCATGGCGAGGGCCGCCACGAGCGGCACCGGGTCGACACCTGTGGCCAGGGCGTGGCGCAAGGTGGACAGGGCCACAGGTGCGTTGCCGGCGAGTGCGGCGTCGGCCACACGAAACGCCGTGGCCTCGACCCTGCCGCCGTAGTACTTGTCGACTTCGTCGGTGCCGACCATGCCGGTGGTGTCGGCGATCAGCTGCGAACACGCAGCCGCCAGCTCCGAAAGGTTGGCCCCCACCGCGGCGACCAGTGCGCGCACGGCCTGGGCATCAATGCGGCGCCTGGCCAGTTGGAACTCCGCGCCGACGAACTGGGCCTTGTCCTGGTCCTTCTTCAACGGCTGGCACTCGACCCGGGGGGCACCCAGGGCCTTGAGCGCGTCCAACAGCTTCTTGCCGCGCACCCCGCCGCCATGGATCAGCACGAGGGTCACGTCAGGGGCCGGGTCCTTGATGTAGGCAAGCGCGTCCTGCAGGAAATCGTCGTTCATGGCGGCCAGGCCGGACACTTCTATCAGCTTGGGCTCGCTGAACAGTGACGGGCTGGCGACCATGCCCAGGTGGCCCGCGCTGTACTGTCCGGCTTCCAGGCTGGTCAATTCCAGTTCAGGGTTCTGGGCGCGCAGTTTCCGGCGCACGTCGTCCAGGGCCCGGCTGGCCAGAAAGTCCTCCGGACCAAACAGCAGCACAACCGGGGCCAGCGGCACGTCGCGCCAATCGCCAGCCGCTGCGCCGGCACGTGATGTGGTCCTTGGCGCCGCACTCACGGCTGGTTTCCTGTCGTTGCAATATTCACAGCATCTACTGTGCCACCACCACCGGCTATTCCCAACCCAGACCGCCCTGCGCAGCACCCGGCGACGTTCACAGCATCACCACGGCGGCACTCCAGCCCGCCGCCAGCAGGGCGGCCAGGGCCGCGAGCCCGGCAAAACCAAAGCGCTCCCTCCACCAGGGCGGCAACCATCCTGCCGCGACGCGCACTGCGGCGCGGGCCCGCTCCCTCTCCACGTACGCGAGCAGGGCCAGCAGGACGGCCGCGTCCATCACCGCCATGAGCACGGCACCCACGACGCCCTCGGGCCAGGGCAGGCTGGCGGCCGGCAGCGCCGACATCCACCTGGCGACGGCGGCGACCCACCAGGCGCCGGCACCGCTGACGGCAGCACAGAGTGAGGCCAGCGGCGGCACCACGACGGCGCACGCCATGCCGAGGGTGCCCACGGTGGTCACGAGGGCAATGACGGGCGCCGCCAGCATATTGGCCGGCACCGTGTAGGGCGTCAACCGCGGCTGCAGCAGGACAATCACGGGCGCACAGAACAGCTGGGCGGCCAAGGGAACCGCGATGGCCTGGGCCAGCCACAGCGGCATCAACACCGACAGCCACCGCACGCACCGTTGCCCGACGAGGTAGAGGCCCAGGGTGGCAAGGACCGAGAGCACGAAGGCGTAGTCGGCGGACAGCCACGGATCGGACAGCAGGAGCAATACAATGCTGATCGACAGCAGCGCCCCAACCCGCTTGGGCCGCCCGCTGAGCAGTGCCATGGCACCGAGCCCTCCCATGACCGCGGCACGCAGCACACTGGGGTCCGGCCCCACCACCATGACAAAGGCAAGCAGCGCGGCAACGGAAACGGCAAACGCCGCATGGCGCGGAGTGCGGACGGAGCGCAGCCCCAGCATGATGGTGGCGAGAATCAAGGTGCAGTTGGCTCCGCTGACGGCTGTCAGGTGGGTCAGGCCCACGGTCTTCATGGAGTCGTTCAGTGCTGTCGGCATGCCGCTGCGCTCCCCCATGACCATTCCGGGCAGCAGTGCGGCAGTGTCGGGCGAACTGTCCTGCCAGATACCCTTCGCGGCCGCTATCCAGCTGCTGCGCACGGCCGCAACCGCCAACGGGCCGTTGCCCGCCGAGCCGGGGGCCGGCAGCGGCTTGGTGCCGGGGCGCAACGTGCCGATCCGGCCTGCGTCAGCGGCACCTCCCTGGACGGCACCCAAGACAACGCTGCCGGCGGTTCCCACGATCTGCCCCTGGCGGACGGATTGCCAAGCCTGGCCGGCAACGACCTGGACCGGCAGGCGGCCCGAGGCAGTCCGTCCGCCCGCGGCGGCGTGGATGATGACGGCATCGAACATAAACCTGGGCGGACCGTTTCCGCCCTGCAACCTGCGGGGTGTGGTGCCCACTTCAAGGGTCACGGCTGCACTGGTGTCGGCGGCGACGGTTTGGGCCAGTGCGGATGCAGCCCCTGTGTGGGCGCGCAGTCCCACAACCGCGAGCACGGCAAGGGCACAGCAGCCCGCCAGCAGAAACGTGGCCCCCAGGCGCCGGCCGCGGCGCCCGGCCTTCCGGCCCGCAACGAAGCAGGACGCGGCAACGGAGAACAGCACCAGGGCCGGAAGCAGCCTGGGGAGCGGTCCGCCGGGGACAGCCGTGGCCAGCGCCGCGGTCAGCCAGACGGCAGCCACCGTGGGCAGCAGGCGCAGGTCGGGGCGCAGGTGCTCCGCTCTGCCGGCCTGTTCGTCGCGGGCGGCTGCAAGCCGCCTGTGCAGCTCTGCAAGCTGCCGGCGCCAGCGTCTCCGGCGGTTGAGCGGCGGGGCCGTGGCGGGACCACCCACGGCCGCGTCGACGAACCGCGCCCAGCGGGGTTCGTGCAGCCTCATGGCGGGCCCGTCACGAGACCGCCACCAGGCTGCGGATGTTCTCCAGCAGCTTGGCCCCGATGCCGGGAACGGCGTCCAGCGCGTCCACGGAGGAAAACGGCCCGTGCCCTGTGCGCCAGGCAACGATCCGTTCCGCCAGGACCGGCCCGATGCCGGGGAGCACGTCCAGGTCCCCGGCCGTGGCAGTGTTGAGGTTGATGGGCCCAGGGGGTGCCGCCGCCCCTGCGCCGCCGGCGTCCCCGCCCGACGTGCCCGGGGCAGCCGCGCCGATTCCGGGGTTTTTTTGCGGGTTGGCCGCCTGCTCCTGGGTCAGCACCACTATTTGTTCGCCGTCGCTGACGGGGGCGGCGAGGTTCAAGGCGGCAAGTGCGGCCGTTGGCAGGGCGCCGCCGGCCGCCTCGACCGCCTGGAAGACACGGCTGCCATTTCCCAGCACAAACACGCCGGGGTGGTTGACCGCACCCACGACGTGGACCAGCAGCCCGCTCCCCGATGCCATGGCACCGCCCGTTCCCGGAGACGGTTCCATGCCGGGGTTGGCGGCATCCACTCCCCCGGCGGCGCCCCCTGCGGCCGCGCCCGCTCCAGGCGTGGCGTCGCGCTCCCCACCGGCAGCGGCCCCGTCCTCCTGCGCTGCTGTTCCGCCAACCATGGGAGGAACTGTGACGGCTGCGGCACCCGCCGTGCCCCGCACCGCGGACACCCCCTGCACCCCTGCGGCCTCGAGCCACAGCACGCCCAGTGCGGCCGCCAGTATCGCCAGCACCACGACGAGTGCCCGAAGTGAGACGACCCAGCGCGGGCCGCGCATCCTGCCGCCAGCCCCGGCTGACGAACCCGGGGTCCAGGGCGCGCCGGTCCGCCGCCCGCCCCCACCGGCGGGCGGGGCCTCCGGGGGCCAGCTGAATTCATCGCCTGTGCCGCTCATGCAGCCACGGTAGGCCTTCCGGAGGACCCCTGCCACGGCACGGGGCCCGTTTGTGGACTACCCGGCGTCGGGCTCTTCCTGTGGAGGAATGAGTGCGTCGGCAACCACCACAACCAGCACGCCGAGGCCTGCATGGGCGGCCAGCACCGCCGGCAGGCGGGTCAGTGCAGCCGCTGCAAGTCCCGGGGAGCCGGCCTCGAGGGACTCCCCCAACGCCAGCGCCTGGGCCTCGTTGCCAAAGTGGTGGATGCTGATCTGCGCGGCGTCCGGGCCCCGCCCGTTGATGTCGGCGGCCGCGAGTTCCTGGAGCCGGGCCACCGCCTTGGCCGCGGAGCGCACCTTTTCCAAGGGAACGATGGCACCGTCCCTGATGCCCAGGAGCGGCTTGATGTCAAGGACCGTACCCAGCCACGAGGAGGCCATGCTGATGCGCCCGCCGCGGCGCAGCTGTTCCAGGCTTGGAACATAGAAGTAGGTGTTGGTGGCCTCCAGCGCGCGGTTGCACGACTGCACAACCACCGGGACGCCGTGCCCCAGGAGTGAGGCCGCAACGGCTGCCTGCACGCCCGTACCCTGCGCCATGCCGACCGTGCCGGAATTGAGCACATGGACGGGAATTGGCGAACGCTCGGCACCCAGCATGGCGGCCTCAAGGGTGCCGGAGAGCTTGGTTGAGAGGTGGAGTGAGACGATCTCCTCAAAACCGGCCGCTGCGGCCAGCTTGTAGGCCCGTTCAAACTGCCCTGGTGACGGGCGGGAGGTCTTGACCGGTTTCCCGGAGGCCAGGGCGAGGGAGATGTGCGTTTCCAGCTCCTCATCGTCATCTGAGTAGACGTTGTCGGCGATGATGACGGGAATGGGCACCACCGTCAGCAGGCCCGGAACCGGGATTCCGGCCACCCATTCGGGGGGCAGGGCCGCTGCGGAATCGGTCACGACGGCGATGCGCGGCCGGGGCGGGGCGCTCATCTCCGGCTCAGGCTGGGCTGGTTTTGGCCGCATGCGTCCCACCCGCTGGCGCAGCCAGGTGCGGGCGCCGGCCTTCACGGGCACGGCATCAGCCCCGCCTGCGCCGCCCTTGCCGGGCGCGGCGTCTTGCTCGTTCATGGCGTTCATCCCCTCACAAAAACCCTTGGCGGGCCGGCGCAACACGCAAAAGTGCCCTGCCCGTGCGGGCGAGGGCACTCTTGCGCGGTGGCTCTCGCGCTGCCTAGGCAGGAACGATATTGACCAGCTTAGGCGCACGGACGATCACGGTGCGGATGGCGGCGCCGTCGAGCGCCTTTTGCACAGCCTCAGACGCCAGCGCCATCTCTCGCAGCTCGTCCTCGGAAATGTCGGGTGCCACGTCCAGGCGGGCACGGACCTTGCCCTTGATCTGGACGATCGCGGTGACGCTCTGCTCCACCAGAAGGGCGTCGTCGACCACGGGGAAGCCCGCGTTGGCGACGGATGCCGGGTGGCCCAGGGTCTCCCACATGTCCTCCGCCGTGTACGGGGCGAACAGGCTCAACACGATCGCAACAGCCTCAGCCGCCTCGCGGGCGGCGGGATCGGACGCGCCGGCGCCGGAGTCGATGACCTTGCGGGTGGCGTTGACCAATTCCATGAGCTTGGCGACGACCACGTTGAACTTATGGCCTTCCAGAAGAGCCTTGGCGTCGTGGACCGTGTGGTGCGTCAGTGAACGCAGGGCGGCGTCGCCGGCACCCGGATCCGTGCCGACAACACTGTCCACGTCGCGGGCCAGGCGCCAGGCACGGGCCAGGAACTTCGCGGAGCCCGACGGCGAAACATCCGCCCAGTCGACGTCGTCCTCGGGAGGTCCGGCAAAGACCATGGTGAGTCGGACGGCGTCGACCCCGAAGCGGTCCAACTGCTCGCCCAGGTCAACACCGTTGCCAAGGGACTTGCTCATGGCCTTGCCGCCGTTGAGCACCTGGCCCTGGTTCAGCAGTGCGCTGAAGGGTTCGGTGGCTTCCAGCAGGCCCATGTCGTGGATGACCTTCGTGAAGAAGCGTGCGTAGAGCAGGTGCAGGATTGCGTGCTCCACGCCGCCCACGTACTGACCCACGGGCATCCAGTCGTTGACCTTGGCAGGGTCGAACGGGCCGTCGGTGTACTCCGGCGACGTGAAACGCAGGAAGTACCAGGAGGAGTCAACGAAGGTGTCCATGGTGTCGGTGTCTCGCTTGGCGGCGCCGCCACACTTGGGGCAGGCCACGTTGACCCAGTCCGCGGCCGCGGCCAACGGCGAGGTGCCCTTGGGGGCCAGGTCCTCGCCGCGCAGGTTGTCCGGCAGGCGCACGGGCAGCTGCTCGTCGGGAACAGGGACCTCGCCACAGTCGGCGCAGTGGATGATGGGGATGGGCGTGCCCCAGAAACGCTGGCGGGAGAGCAGCCAGTCGCGCAGGCGGAAGTTCACAAACTTCTCGCCCGTGCCCAGCTTCTCCAGGATGTCGATGGCGGCGGGGATGCCCTCCGACTTGGACAATCCGTTGAGCTCTCCGGAGTTGATCAGGGTGCCTTCGCCGGTGGTGGCGGTGCCGGTCACGGCCGGGTCCTCGCCGCCGGTGTCCAGGACGGCGCGGACGGGCAGGTCGAACGCCTTGGCAAAGTCGAGGTCGCGCTGGTCGTGGGCGGGGACGGCCATGATGGCGCCGGTGCCGTAGTCGGCCAGGACGTAGTCGGCGGCCCACACGGGCAGCTTTTCGGAGGTCAACGGGTTGATCGCGTAGCGTCCCGTGAAGACACCCGTCTTGGGGCGTTCGGTGGACTGGCGTTCAATGTCGCTCAGGGCCTTGACCTGCTCGCGGTAGTCGCTGAGGGCCTCGGCGTGCTCGGCCGTCACCAGGTCCAGCGCCAGCGGCGCGTCGGCGGCGACAACGAAGAACGTTGCCCCGTAGAGGGTGTCGGGGCGGGTGGTGAAGACGGTCAGCTCCTGCTGTGCCTTCTCCTCGCCGGCTGCCTCAATGACGAAGGTCACGTGGGCGCCCTCGGAGCGGCCGATCCAGTTCTTCTGCATGGCCAGCACGCGGTCCGGCCAGTGGCCCTTCAGTGCATCCATGTCGTCGAGCAGGCGGTCGGCGTAGTCGGTGATCTTGAAGTACCACTGGTTCAGGGACTTCTTGGTGACAATGGTGCCACAGCGTTCGCAGGCGCCGTTGACGACCTGCTCGTTGGCCAGCACGGTCTGGTCCTTGGGGCACCAGTTGACGGGCGAGTTCTTGCGGTATGCCAGGCCCCGCTCGTGGAAACGCTTGAACAGCCACTGCGTCCACCGGTAGTACTCGGGGTCGGAGGTCTGCAGGCGGCGGGACCAGTCCACGGAGATGGCGTAGCGCTTGAACGACTCCGCCTGCGTGTCAATGTTGGTGTACGTCCACTCGCTGGGGTGGGCGTTGCGCTTGATCGCGGCGTTCTCGGCCGGCAGGCCAAAGGAGTCCCAGCCGATCGGGTGCAGCACGTCAAAGCCCAGCTGGCGCCAGTAGCGGGAGACCACATCGCCCATGGCAAATGCCTCGGCGTGGCCCATGTGGAGGTCGCCGGAGGGGTACGGGAACATGTCAAGGACGTAGCGGCGTTCCTTGGATCCGTCGTCAAGGGGCGTGAAGACCTTAAGTTCGTCCCAGATGGCCGGCCATTTGGCTTCCATCGTGGCGAAATTGTAGACGCCCTCTTCGCTGTTCTCTTCAGTCTGGGACTGCACGCTCACGTACCCTGCCTTTTCATTCATCAATGGCTTCTTGCACTTTCCCCACCCGTTACACACAAAAGCCCCTCGACTCAGCAAGGGGCGCGCCGCGGTGTTGCTCGCGGCTAGGTAAGAAGGAGGAAAATATGCACCCCCTTACTTTACCGCACTTAAAGTACGACGGCGGGAGCCCACCTTTTGCTGCAAAAGGTGGCCTGCCGCCGTCGTGCTTCATGCCTTGTTACTTGACGTCCTCGTCAACCCAGTCCATGGACTTGGTGACGGCCTTCTTCCAGAGGCGCATCTGGCGGTCGCGCTCGGCGACGTCCATCTGCGGTTCCCAGCGCTTGTCCTCGGACCAGTTGCTGGAGAGTTCGCCCAGGTCCTTCCAGAAGCCGACGGCCAGGCCGGCCGCGTAGGCTGCGCCGAGGGCCGTGGTTTCGGTGACCTTCGGGCGGATGACCGGGACGCCGAGGATGTCCGCCTGGAACTGCATCAGCGCATCGTTGGCGACCATTCCGCCGTCGACCTTCAACTCGGTCAGGTCAACACCGGAGTCGGCGTTGACTGCGTCGAGCACCTCGCGGGTCTGGAAGGCCGTGGCCTCCAGTGCGGCCCGGGCAATGTGATTCTTGTTCACAAAGCGGGTCAGGCCCACGATGGCACCGCGGGCGTCTGCACGCCAGTACGGGGCGAAGAGGCCGGAGAACGCGGGGACGATGTAGACGCCGCCGTTGTCCTCGACCGCTGCGGCCAGTTCCTCCACCTCGGGGGCGGACTTGATCATGCCGATGTTGTCGCGCAGCCACTGGATGAGCGAGCCGGTGACGGCGATGGAGCCCTCAAGCGCGTAGTGCGGTGCGGCGTCGCCGAGCTTGTAGCCAAGCGTGGTGAGCAGCCCGTTCTTCGAGTGGACGATTTCCTCGCCCGTGTTGAAGATCAGGAAGCAGCCCGTGCCGTAGGTGTTCTTGGCCTCGCCCGTGCCGAACGCGGCCTGGCCGAAGGTTGCGGCCTGCTGGTCGCCCAGGATGCCGGCAACCGGAACCTCGCGCAGCAGCTGGCTGCCGTGCACGTGGCCGTAGACCTCGGAGGAGGACTTGATGGCCGGCATCATGGACTTCGGGACGCCGAAAACGGCAAGGATTTCCTCGTCCCACTGAAGGGTTTCAAGGTCCATGAACAAGGTGCGGGAGGCGTTGGTCACATCGGTGATGTGGACGCCGCCGTCGACTCCGCCGGTCAGGTTCCAGGTGACCCAGCTGTCGGTGTTGCCGAACAGCAGGTCCCCGGCCTCGGCCTTGGCGCGGGCGCCTTCAACGTTGTCCAGGATCCACTTGATCTTGGTGCCGGAGAAGTAGGTGGCCAGCGGCAGGCCCACCTTGGCCTTGAAGCGCTCCACGCCGCCGTCTGCCGCGAGCTCGTCGACGATGTCCTGGGTGCGTGTGTCCTGCCAGACAATGGCGTTGTACACGGGGACGCCGGTGTTTTTGTCCCAGACGACGGCGGTTTCGCGCTGGTTTGTGATGCCCACGCCCACGATGTCATGGCGGGTCAGGTTGGCCTGGGCCAGTGCCGTGCCGATGACCTCGCGGGTGTTGTTCCAGATTTCCGCGGCGTCGTGCTCCACCCATCCGGCCTTGGGGAAGATCTGCTCGTGCTCCAGCTGGCCGGTTGAGACGATGTTGCCGTCGTGGTCAAACACGATGGCGCGGCTGCTGGTGGTTCCTTGGTCAATTGCAATTACATACTGAGACATCTTTGTTTCCTTTGCTTGTTCGATGACAGCCGCACTCATGCGGCGATGAACTTACTTGACGAGCAGCGGCATCCACTGTGAGCACAAGCCGGCGAGAACGCCACCGATGACCGGGCCCACAACGGGGACCCAAGCGTAGCTCCAGTCGCTGGAACCCTTGCCCTTGATGGGCAGGAGCGCGTGGGCGATGCGGGGTCCAAGGTCACGGGCAGGGTTGATGGCGTATCCGGTGGGACCACCAAGGGACGCGCCGATACCGACGACGAGCAAGGCAACCGGCAGCGGACCTAGGCCTGCGGCACCCTTGCCGAACATCAGGATCACAAACACCAGGACAAAGGTGCCGATGACCTCGGTTGCCACGTTCCAGCCGTAGCTGCGGATGGCAGGTCCTGTGGAGAACACGCCCAATTTGGTGGCGGCGTCAGGTTCGCCATCGAAGTGCTGCTTGTAGGCCACCCAGCAGACGACCGCGCCGATGAAGGCGCCCAGCAATTCGCCGCCAAAGTAGGTGAAGATGGATGCGGCGTCGACCGGGATGCCCGGAACAAATTCCTTCGCTCCGCTGGACACCACGCCCAGGGTTACTGCGGGGTTGAGGTGTGCGCCGGACTTTGCTGCGACGAAGACACCGGCCATGACGGCCAAGCCCCAGCCCCAGTTGACGAGCAGAAAACCGCCGGCGTTGCCTTTGGTTCCCTTAAGGGCGACGTTTGCGACGACGCCACAGCCCAGAAGGGTGAGCATCATCGTTCCCATCACCTCGGACAGGAACACAATTCCAAGAGACATCTTTGACTCCAATTTGGTTTGGTGTTGCGTTGAATAGGGCCCATGCCCTTTTGGCGGGCCCTCTTGAGCCCCCTATGCCCCCACGGGACCTTAGGCAATCAAGCTTTGGACCTGGACACCGTGGAAACGGGCCAGAATATCTTTGCTGTGGGCGATCTCGTCAGCCACGCGGGCTCCGTTCCAGCCCAGCTGCCCTGCCAGTGCGGCCGCGGTTTCGGCGAGCAGTTCGCTCGTGACCAGGCCGCGGAAGGCGAGCGAGGTGCGGCGGATCATGACGTCGATCAAGTGGCCGACCTGTTCGTTCTCCACCATGAAGGCCACTTCACGGTCGCTGAGTTCGCTGGTTGAGTTGAAGACGGTGTCCTTGCCGCGGCCCAGGTACTCGATGACGTCCGTGGCACGGGTGCCGTAGCGGGTCAGGAGGACCCCGGCGCGTGCAGCGTCCACCGATTCGCTGGTGTGCGACGCGATCCAGGACTCGATGCCGGCGTTGCTGGACGGGAAGTTGGCTCCGCCGCCGATCGGCAGTTTGGCGGTGGACGTCTTCCTCGGCGTGCCGACGATGGCCAGGACGTCGTTGGTCATGTGTTCGGCCAGGGCGCGGAACGTGGTCCACTTGCCGCCCACGAGGCTCAGCACGGGAACGACCTTGCCGCCGATGGTGCGGTCTGCGCGTTCGATCCGGTAGTCGCGGGAGACAAAGCCGGGTGCGGTCTCGTCGTGGCGCGGCAGCGGGCGGACGCCGGAGAAGCTGTACACGATCTCGTCGCGGGTGACGAGGATGTTGGGGAAGACGTGCCCCACGAGGTCGAAGAAGTAGTCAATCTCCGCCTCGGTGCACACCGCATCCTTGCTCATGTCAGCGTCGATGTCCGTGGTGCCGACCAGGACGCGGTCGCCCATGGGGTAGATGAGCACGATGCGGCCGTCGGTGTGCTCGAAGAAGATTTCGCGGCCCTTGCAGGCTGCCAGCAGCTCGGGGTGGTCCAGGACGATGTGCGAGCCCTTGGTGCCGCCCATGAAGCGGGTGGCCGCCCCCATGTCCGCATTTGTCATGTCCACCCAGGCTCCGGTGGTGTTGACGATGACGTCGGCCGTGAAGGTGAAGGTCTCGCCGGTGAGCTGGTCGGTGAGCTCAACGCCGTCGTCCGTGACAGCCGTCAGCGCAACATAGTTGGTGGCGCGCGCCTGCTCGACACCGGGTGCGGCGGCGCCGGCCTTCTCGCCGTCCTGCAGGACGTCCAGGGTGAGCCGTTCCGGGTTGTGGACCGAGGCGTCATAGTAGGTGGCCGCGTACTTGACGTTCGGGTGCAGCTGCGGCATTTCCGCCAGCGCCTTCTTGCGGCCCTTGAAGTCGTGGCGGGGAACCGTGCCGCCGTCTCGGGAGAAGGAATCGTACATGGTCAGGCCGGCCTTGATGAGGAACGCCCCGCGCTCCTGCGGCTTGCCCTGCTTGTGTGTCAGGAACCGGATGGGTGCGCTGAGGATG
The DNA here is from genome assembly GCF_016820535.1 of Sporosarcina beigongshangi. Classification (GTDB taxonomy): domain Bacteria; phylum Actinomycetota; class Actinomycetes; order Actinomycetales; family Micrococcaceae; genus Specibacter. Next base: position 44,799 of record NZ_JADHDY010000020.1, read on the forward strand.
CCGGAGAAGGTACTGAAGATCGGGATCGTGGTCTGCAGCGGCTTGACATAGTGCGGCGCAATTTTCAGGAGGCCGTTGCGCTCAACAACGGATTCCTTGACGAGCCGGAACTCGCCGTTTTCAAGGTAGCGGATGCCGCCGTGGATCATGTGGGAGGATGCCCCGGAGGCGCCCTGGCAGTAGTCGCCGCGCTCCACGAGCGCCACGTCGACGCCCTGCAGGGCCAGGTCGCGGAAGGTGCCGACGCCGTTGATGCCGCCGCCGACAATCAGGACCTTGGCGTGCGGGCGATCCTTGAGGGCTGCAACCTGCCGGCGGGCCAGGGGCTGCTCGCCGGTTGAGTCCTGGTTTTTGTCTGCCTTGCCTAAGATGCCCACATCGACCTCACTTGCGTCACGTTCCGCGGCGCCTTGTGCGCCTCTTCCCATTATTGTTTGAATAGACGGAAAATATAGTCAACCGGAATGCACAAACGTGCAGAAAGGCGTTGCTTCTCATGCCATCGAAACGAATTAAGCAGCAGGATGCGCTTCGCGCTGCACAAATGTACTACTTGCAGGACCAAACCATGGATGCAATTGCCAGGGAATTGCGCACGTCCCGCTCAACTGTTTCCCGCCTGTTGTCCATGGCGCGGGAGACGGGCCTGGTGCAGATCCAGATCAAGACGCCGGCGGACCGCGCACCGGAACTGGAGAGGGTCATCCGCCGGCGCTACAAAGTGGAGGTCCACGTGGTTCCGGTGTCGGACATGCTCAGCGAGGTGGAGGTGCTGGAACGGGTCAGCATGCAGGCTGCCCGGACCATCGGCCCGCTGGTGGACTCAAACGCGGTGGTGGGTGTGGCCTGGGGCTCCACCGTCAGCACTGTCAGCCGCCACCTCACGAGGAAGACCACGCACGGCACCACGATCGTCCAGCTCAACGGCGCCGGCAACACGCAAACCTCGGGCATCACCTATGCCTCGGAAATCATCCGGCGCTTCGGCACCGCCTACGGGGCGAAGGTGGAACAGTTCCCCGTCCCTGCCTTCTTTGACCGGACAGAAACCAAGGCCATGATGTGGCAGGAGCGCAGCGTCCGGCGCATCCTTGACCTGCAGGACCGCATGACCATCGCCATTTTCGGGGTGGGCTCCATGGATGCCGACATTCCCAGCCACGTCTACAGCGGCGGCTACCTTGACTCCACCGACCTCGAGGCGCTTGAGGCCAGCGGCGTCGCGGGTGACGTGGCCACGGTATTCTTCCGATCCGACGGCAGCGACGACGGCATCGTGCTCAACCAACGCACCAGCGGACCCAGCCTGGACAGCCTGCGCAAGGTCCGGCGTCGGATCTGCGTGGTCTCCGGCAGCAAGAAGATCACCGGGCTGCGCGGCGCGCTGGCAGCCGGGCTCGCCACGGACCTCATCCTCGACGAGACCACCGCCCGTGAACTGGTGGAGCAGGACAGCGCCGCCACGGACCCGATCTTCGGCTTCCTCCACGGGCTGGACGGCTCCTGAAACGGTAAGGTCGAGGGTATGCAACGCTCCCCCAAACACACATTGAACAACGGCGTGGCCATTGACGCACTCGGCTACGGCGTCTACAAGGTCCCCGCGGACGACTGTGCGGCACTGGTCTCCACGGCCATCGACGCCGGCTACCGCACGGTCGACACGGCCGCCCTGTACGCCAACGAGGAGGGCGTGGGTGCTGCGGTCCGCGGCGCCGTGGCCGCCGGCACCCCTCGGGAGGAACTGTTCGTCACCTCCAAGGTGTGGAACACAGAGCAGGGCTACGACTCCACCCTGGCAGCCTTTGACGCGAGCATGGAGAAGCTGGGGCTGGACTACCTCGACCTCTACCTCATCCACTGGCCCTGCCCAGAACGCGAACTCTTCATCCCCACGTACAAGGCCATGGAATCCCTGTACCACGGGGGCCGGGTGCGGGCCATCGGCGTAAGCAACTTCGAGCCCGAGCACCTGCACCGCCTCCTTGACGCCGTGGACGTGGTGCCCGCCGTCAACCAGGTTGAGCTGCACCCGTGGCTGGCGCAGGTGGAACTGCGCCAGCTGCATGCCTCGCTGGGCATCGCCACCCAGGCCTGGAGCCCGCTGGCCCGCGGCGCCATTTTCACCGACCCGGTCCTGCTGTCCGTGGCCACCGAGCTGGGCCGGTCCGTGGCCCAGGTGGTGCTGCGCTGGCATGTGCAGTCCAGCCATTTGGTCATTCCCAAGGCCAGCTCGGCAACCCGCATCGCCGAGAACCTGAATGTGTTTGACTTCGCCCTCAGCGACACCCAGATGGCGGCGGTTGACTCCCTGGACCGCGGGCAGCGGTCCGGCTCGCACCCCAACCAGGTCAACTAGCCGTGGCCCTGAGGTTCCTGCCCTCCAAGAAGGGTTCGACGGCGCCCGGCCCGCCCATCGCCGTGGACCTGGCGGACCGGGAAAGCGCCCACGTGCTGGATGTGGCTGGCACGCCGGTCCACTATTGGGACTACGCGCCCGCCAACCCCACTCCGGGGCACCGCACGATCGTCATGGTCCACGGCTTCCGCGGCGACCACCACGGCCTGGAGCGGGTGGTGGAGCTGCTGCCCGAACACCGCATCATCATGGCCGACCTCCCCGGTTTCGGCGCCTCCCCCGCCTTTGCACCGGACGCCCACGGGACGGGCCGGCACGACGTGCCTGGCTACGGTGCCTTCCTCGGCAGCTTCCTGGACGCGTTGGGGCTGGGCCCGGACACGGTCCTGCTGGGCCACTCCTTCGGCTCGATCGTGGCCAGCCACTTCGTGGCCGCCAACCCGGGGCGCGTCTTCCCGCTCGTCCTGGTCAACCCCATCGCCTCCCCGGCGTTGGAGGGCCCCAAGGGGGTCATGACCAAGCTGGCCGTGTTCTATTACTGGGCGTCGGCCAAGCTGCCGGCCGCCCTGGGCAATTCGCTGCTGCGCAGCAAGCTCATAGTCCACGTCATGAGCGTGACGATGGCGAAGACACGCGACAAGGCGCTCCTGGCCTTCATCCACGGCCAGCATCATGCCTATTTCAGCGGCTTCGCCGACCGGGACATGCTGCTGGAATCCTTCCAGGCCTCCGTCAGCGGCACGGTCCGGGAGGTCGCTGCGCAGCTGGCGTGCCCGACCCTGCTGGTTGCCGGGTCCGAGGACGAGATTGCCACGCTTCCCAACCAGCACAAATTGCTTGAACTGCTGCCCGACGGCGAACTGGTGGTGATCGACGGCGTGGGCCACCTGATCCACTATGAGACGCCGGAACCCGCTGCCGCGGCCATCACCAACTTCCTGGAAAGGCACCCCGCCCCGTGACCCAGCCCGTCCCCCCGCAGCAGCCCTCCCCCGTCCGAGCACCAACCGGCACCCGGCCCCGGATCGTCATGGACGCCAGGTTCACCCGTCTGGACCACCACGACGGCATCAGCCGCTACGGCGCAAGCCTCATGGCCGCCGTCGCCCCCCATGCCGAGGTGACCATGCTCATCCATGACGAACGCCAGCTGGCACTGCTCCCGGACCTGCCTTGGGTGAAGGTCAACTCCCCTCTCTCCCCCATGGAGCTGTTCGTGGCCCGGCACGTGAACAAGCTGGGCGCCGACCTGGTGTTCTGCCCCATGCAGACCATGGGCAGCTGGGGACGGAAATACCCGCTCGTCCTGACCCTGCACGACCTGATCTACTACGAACACCCGGCTCCCCCCGGTTTCCTGCCGGCTCCCGTGAGGGTGCTGTGGCGGCTCTACCACAAGGCCTACTGGCCGCAGCGGCTGCTGCTCAACCGGGCCAACGTGGTCGCGACGATCAGCAACACCACCCTGGCGCTGATGCGCAGCCACCGGCTGACGAAGCGGCCCATCCAGATCATCGGCAACGCCCCCCAGGGCGAACGCGCACCCCGTGACCCTGCCGTGGCGCCGGAGAAGTCGCTGGCGTACATGGGCTCTTTCATGCCGTACAAGAACGTGGAGACCTTGGTCCGGGGCATGGCGGGCCTGCCTGATTTCACGCTGCACCTGCTGAGCCGCATCTCCCCGGAGCGCCGCGCGGAACTTGAGGCGATCGTGCCAGCCGGCGCGTCGGTGGTGTTCCACAACGGCGTCAGCGATGCCGAGTACGACGAACTTCTGCTGCGCACCACGGCCCTCGTGACGTTGTCGAAGGCCGAAGGCTACGGGCTGCCCCTGGTCGAGGCAATGGCGCTGGGCACCCCCGTGGTGGTTGCCGACACCGACATCTTCCGGGAAGTGGGCGGCACGGCAGCGCACTATGTGCCGGCCGATTCGCCGTCGGACTTTGCCGCGGCCGTGCTGGCACTGGCGGAGCCGGGGCAGTGGGCCGCGAGCTCCATGGCGTCCGTGGCCCAGGCCGCCACGTTCAGCTGGGACGCCTCCGCGAGGGAGCTGCTGGCGATCGCGGAAGAGCTGCGCGGCCGGCCATGACGCTTCCGTTGGTTCGCGCGCGGAAGAAACCCCGCTTTGGCTTGCCGTGGCTGGCCATTTTGTTGGGCATCGGCACCCTGATGTTTGCGTTCCAAGGCTGGCAGGTGCTCACGGCAAAGCCCGGGGCCCAACTGGAGATCGTGGTCGAGGGTCAGCAACCTTTGAACATTTCCCAAGCAACCGTCGAAGCCGCCGTGGGCGGAACAGTCAAGACCTGGAAGCCGCTGCGCATGATCGTCACCCCGCGGCTGCTGGCCCTGGCCGAGAAGCAGGGCATTGAGGATCCCGGGGCGGACATCATCCTGTCCACGGCCATTGTCGACGCGCCCCGCACCAGCAGCGGGGACCGCAGGTTCAAGGGAGCGGGTGTTTATCCGGCGGACGGACAGAAGGGCAGCAGCAGCCTCGGCCTTGCAATCCACGGCGCCTACATGGACAACGTGGGCCTTGGCCATGGCCCCAAGGCAGTGGCGGCCGCAGCACAACGAGCGGTCGACGTCATTGACCGGGGCCCCGTCCAGTCGCCGCTGCTGTGGCTCACCGGGACTGTGATCGGACTTTCACTGACCATCCTTGCACTGGGCTTCTCCCTGTCACGGCGGAAACGGCGCGAAACAGTGTACCGGCGGCTGACGGCGGCGCAGCGGAAACTTGCCGGAGTGGTCCTTGAACTCGGCGCCCTGGAGGTCACCTACCGGACCACGCCCGAGGACAGGCGAACTGCCGGACTAGACGCTTCCTGGAAAGCGGTCCGCGACTCCTCGCTGTCCCTGGCCCGGATCGAGGATGCCGCCATGGAAGCCGTGTACGGTGCCAAGACTGCACTGGCGCCCACGACTGAAGCGTTGGTGAAACGCCTGGAGGAAGACACCCGGCATCTCGTGTCCCAGGCAGATGCGCTGGTGGGCGCCGGCGCGGTGCTGGGAAAGCTGCAGGCAGGGCAGGGCGTCCTGGACAAGGTGGCGGCTCCCATGACCTTGGCTGCGCGGGAACTGCTGGCCAGGCTTGCCACCCGGCCTCCCGGCATCGTATCGGACAAACGGGTGCGCAAGACCACGGATGCCTTGGAATCGCTGCTCGGCATACTCGCTGCCGACCAGGGCAGCCGTGCCTCGCTTCGGGCCTGGCGTACCGCCGAATTTAAGCTGGAACGGAGTGTACGGGCCATCAACTACTCACTGCGCAGCCACAGCGGTGCCCGTGTCACCCCGGATGCCATCACCATCGAGACGCTGGCAGAACTTCGCGCGGGCCTGGGTCTCTCCCCCACTGGCTCGCACCGAACCCTGACGGCCCTCAACGAAGCCAACGCGGCCGCCCATGCACTGCTCGGTCCGCTGGCCGGCACGGTTGAATCCTCAAAGTCACCTATCACTGAGATCAGCCGGAAAGTCCACCTGCCCAGGCCGAGCGCCCGTGCCACCTGGATCCTTGCATGCGTCGCGATGGCCGTGACCGGGATGATCACGAGTGCCGTGTTCGTTGGAAACGTGCCGACAGACCACAGCTACAAACTCACGGGCAACATGCCCCTGCACTCATTGACAGTGGATGGTGATGCCGGCGGCATCGATGTTTCCCGGATCCAGCGTTATGCCGGAGACAGGTTCACCCGCGATTTGGACGTCACCGTGGCCGTGCGCAGTGCATCAGACTACCTGGGCATCGCTCCGGAGCCGCTTGACGACAGTCACGGCTTTGTCCGCGGCCATGGTCCCCAGGTTCTGCTCGATGCCTTGTGGCGGGTCAAGGCGGAGTTCCCCGCCCTGCTGGAGCCCTCGACGGGAGAGCTGCTCGAGAACCAGGTGATCATACCCCTCTGGACCTTGGGCGACGACGCAGCCTCAGTTCCCACAACACTGGCTGGCCCTGTGTCAGTCGGCGAATCCAGCAGCCTGGACTATTCCACGTGGGACTTCAGCGGCTACCATTTCGACTCCAGTTTCGACTACACCGTTGCCTCGGCAGTGAAAGGCGTCGGCCGTCTGGTCCAAGACAACGACCAGGTCAAGCCCACAGTCAACCCGCTGCTGCTGTTTGTACTCCTGGCGCTGGCTGTATTCCTGGGCGCGCTGGCACTGGCCATGGTGGGCAGTTACGGCGGTGCGGTCTCTATGGCGCTGGGCCGGTTCGGCCGCAATGCCGACACCCTCCGTCAACTGCGGGGGCAGCTGAACAACCTTGCCCTGGGGCTGGACGATTCCAGGATCAACGCGGTGGCCATGCTGGGCAAGGGCCCGTCAGCCCCTTCGGCCGAGTCTGACCAGCGCATCTATGAAAGTGCCCTGGCCATGGCCTGGCGCATCGCCGACGACCTGGCAGCCCGTCCCCTCTCGCAGCGCCTTTCAGCCGCGTACGTGGCCGACGTGGGGAGGCTTGAACAGCTCGTTGCCGCCTTGATGATTCGCGACGGCGACGTCCAGCGGCGAACCCGGAAACTGCTGGAAGCCGCATTGGGCCGCACTTAACCGAGGTTGCGCTTCCAGTGGCCCTGGAGGTATGTAGTGAGGAGGTGCTCCAGCGGGCTGGCGAAGTCTGCCGGATCGGAACGCGTGTCGGTGGGCGCCTGTGGTGCTCAGCGCTGTGGCCAATCGCTTCTTCAACCGCTACGGGTACGCCGGGCGCTGGGGCTCGATGCAATCGGGCGCCCTGTACGTCCAGGACGGTGAGACCCACCCAACCCTGCCATCACCACCCAGCCTGGGCGTCCAGCCGCGCAGACGCAGCCCAGTCCTCCATGGCTCCGCCCACCGGCGCAGATTGCCCTTGCGGTCCTTGCCATCAGCGAAGTGCTTGAGCCCATGGTGTGTCCGGCAGGCTGGCAACAGGTTCGCCATGATGCTCTTGCCACCGGAATCGAAACTCTGAACATGATCCAAATCCGTTTCCAACTCAGGATTCGTGCAGTTGAGAAAATAGCAGCCACCGGCCAGAGCCTGCAGCACCGACCGCTCTGCGTCCCGCAACGTGTACCGCTCCGGCTCCAACGGTAACGCCGCCCCCGTCACCGGATCCGTCAACACCCGCAAAAAACGTGCTCGACCCCGCCATCAATTTCCTGGCAATACCCAACGGCACCGGCCCGGCCGTAACAGCATCAAGTTCAGCCGGTTCATCCGTGATACCCAGGAATCCTCAGCAGTCCCATCAACCGCACCATCGGCCGCAGCCCTGCCGGTGGGGATGTCGCTTGCAGATGCCCCACGGGCGGGAGTGCCACCTGCCGTTTCTGCCGTTTCCACGGTCCCTTCACCAGCCCCGTCGATTCACCGCCCGGGTTCGTGCCGAAGAGCACAATGATCCCCTCGATCGGAATGTTAGATCTGTCAGCATCCTGGAGCTGCAACCTTTCCTGCGATTCGGGCGCAGCCGTGCCGCCACCAGGCGCGAGTTCCACCGCTGCCGCATCCAAAATTCCCGGCAGTAGGGGACCGCCCGGGTCCCCTGTGGTGAGCTGATGGCCTGCGTCCGGCGTGCTTCCCGTGAATTCCGCCTGTGGGTGACCGCCCCGGCCGGGGCCGGTGTCTGGCGACGCGTGCGCCCACGGCGGTTCCTCATCCACAAGCATCACCCCGAACGCGGAATACTCCCCAAAGGGCACGTCCCCAACTCCCGGGCTCGACTTGGCCGCGTCGGCGGTATGGGCAGCTCCAAGGAATCACCTGATGGAGCTAGAGGACGTCGAGTCCGTCGCAGCGCACCTGGACCGGGGCGCCAACCCGGCGCGCGGCATTGGCTGCCTTGAGCGCCCGGATGTCGGCCGTCACTTTCGCAGCCATGCCGTAGGGAAAGAGCAGGATGGTCCGGTAGTCGGGCGCCTCCCCCGAAGCCGGCCCCGCCGCGGCTGACAAAACAGGCGCGGGTCCGATGCTGCGCACCTCGGCCGGCAGCTTAAGGGCTGCGTGGAAAGCCGCCACATCTGCTTCTGCCCCGGTCAGCGAGGCCAGCCGCATGGCGGGAGGCAGCCCCAGTTCGTGGCGGAGGGCAAATTCACGCTCGGCGTGGCCGGCCGGGTCCCAGCGAACCAGCGCCGACACTTCAACAGACTCCTCTGCCGTCACCACCACCATGCCGCCGTCCTTGGCCGGCTTGACGAGCGCCGCGGCATTCATCCAGCGCCGCAGCGCCTCCTCACCCGCCCGCAGTGATTCACGGCGCAGCATGGAGTCGCCGTCCAGCAGCAGGGCTGCGGCGTAGCCGTGCGGGGCCACGGGTTCGGCGCCAATGGTGGCCACCACGATGGCGGGCCGGTCCGGGACCGTGGCCTTGATGTGGTCGCCCGACGACGACACCACGGGAACCGAGGGAAAGGCCCGGCCCAGTTCCTCGGCGGTGCGCAGCGCCCCGACGGCCATGGCGCGCAGCTGGTTGAATCCGCACGTGGGGCAGCTGAAGGCGGTCTCGGCCTGCCCGCACCACTTGCAGGTCACCATCGTGGAGGTGGACCCGGGCGCGCGCGACTGCATGAGCGGACCCGTGCAGTGCCGGCACCTGGCCACGTCCCGGCAGCGTTGGCAGGCCAGCCCGGGTGCGTAGCCCGTCCTGGCCACCTGGACCAGGACCGGGCCGAACTTCAGTGCCGCCTTGGCCGTGGCCCAGGCCCGGTGCGGCAGCCGGGCCAGTGCGGCCGCGGGGTCCCGCTCCTGCTCGAAGGAATCGGAGGTGCTGATGACCCGGGCCGTGGCCTTGCGCACGGCGGGGCGGGCGGCTGTGATCTCCTGTGCCCAGCCGGTGGCCACCAGGCGCTGGGATTCGGTGCTGCGGCTGTGCCCGGCCATGAGCACGGCTGCACCCTCCACCTCGGAGCGCAGCAGCAGCACGTCCCGGCTGTGCTGGTACGGGGCCCGGCGTTCTACGTGGAGTTCGTCGCCGTCATCCCAGCACACCACCAGGCCAAGATCCGCGACTGGGGCATAGGCCGCAGACCGCGTGCCAATCACGACCCGTACGTCCCCGGACAGGACACGCAGGAAGTTCGCGTAGCGGGCACTGGGGCCGTCGTCAGCTGTCAGCCTGACGAAGCTGTCCTCGGGGAGCATCCCGGCAAAGGCCCGCTCCAGCAAGTCAAGGTCCCGCAGGTCCGGGACCACCACGATGGCGCCGCGGCCGGAGAGCTGGCAGTACGCCACGGCCTGGGCCACCTGGTGCTGCCAGGAAGCAGCGCCATAGCCGTGCAGGGCCCCCAGGACACCCTTGGGGCTCTCCCCCATGGCCAGCCGGGTGAGAAAGTCCTCGGCATGCGGGTAGTCGGTGAACAGCGAGTGGCCGGGCCTCGGCGCAGCCGGCATGTCCGGCACCGGATCCGGCAGGGCTCCGGGGGCGCCGACAGCTGCAGGCGCCGCAACGTCGTCGGCCAGTTTCTTCAGGTAAATCTTCTCCAGGCTGGCAACCCGCGGGGGCACGGCGACCCGCAGGACGTCGGCTACGGTGCCGCAGTAGCGCGCGGCCACCCTGTGGGCCAGTTCCAGGACCTGGGGCGTGAGCACCTGCACGGCGGAATATACGCGGGAAAGAGGAACCAGCCGGTCGCTGTCGGAAACCGCGGCCCGCCCCACCAGGAAACCGTTGAGATCCTGGCCGGAGAACTTCACCCGCACTCGCACGCCCGGCTGCGCCTCGGCGTCGAGATCTAGGGGGACGGAGTAGTCAAAGATCCGGTCCAGGTGCGGCAGCGGAGAATCTATGACCACGTGCGCCACGGGCAGGGACGGGGCCAGTACCACGCCGCTGTGCGGGTCCGCCACGCGTTCCTTGGCGACGAAGCCGCTGAGCAGGCTCATTTGCACGCCCTCGCCGGGCGCGTCATGATTGAGCGCGTCGGCCATGAAGTCCTCCCGGGGTGTTGTGTGCGCAGGCGGCCATGCGGCTGCCGGCCTTAAAACAAGCTAAGCACAGTGCACCGACATGATGGCGGTGGACCGTGCTTGGCTGTGGACAATGTCCGGTTGTGGACAGCCCCTGGCGTGTGGGCGGTGCCGGTGTGGAAAACTGCGGCTGCCCGCAGCAGCGCGCCTAGGCGTTGAAGAACGCCTTCAGGGCATCCACGCGGTCAAGGTTTTCCCAGGTGAAGTCGGCGTCATCGCGGCCGAAGTGGCCGTGCGCGGCCGTCTTGGCGTAGATGGGGCGCTTCAGGTCAAGGCTGTCGATGATGGCCATGGGGCGCAGGTCGAACACGGCCGCGATGGCCTCCTCGATCTTGCGCGGGTCCACGGTCTCGGTGCCGAACGTCTCAACGTAGGTCCCCACGGGCTTGGCCACACCAATGGCGTAGCCCACCTGGACCTCTGCACGGGCAGCCAGGCCTGCGGCCACCACGTTCTTGGCAACCCAGCGCATGGCGTAGGCGGCCGAGCGGTCAACCTTTGACGGGTCCTTGCCGGAGAAGGCACCGCCGCCGTGGCGGGCCATGCCGCCGTAGGTGTCGACGATGATCTTGCGACCGGTCAGGCCCGCGTCGCCCACGGGCCCGCCCACCACGAAGGGGCCGGCCGGGTTGAGGTAGGTGCGGATGCCGGACACGTCCAGGCCGGAGGCTTCCATGACGGGGGCGATGACGTATTCCTGCAGGTCCGCGCGCAGCTTGGCCAGTTCGGTGCCTTCGGCGTGCTGGCTGGAGATGACCACGGTGTCCACGGACACGGGCTTGTCGCCGTCGTAGCCGATGGTGACCTGGGTCTTGCCGTCGGGGCGCAGGTAGGCGAGTTCGCCCGACTTGCGCACATCCGTGAGGCGCTCTGACAGGCGGTGCGCCAGGTAGATCGGCGTCGGCATGTAGGAGGCCGTCTCGTTGCTGGCGTAGCCGAACATGAGGCCCTGGTCGCCTGCACCCTGGGTGTCGTATTTGTCGATGGCGGTGCCTTCGCGGACCTCGAGGGCATTGAACACGCCGTCGGAAATGTCCTGCGACTGCTGACCGATCGAGACGGACACGCCGCAGCGGGCGCCGTCGAAACCGTTGGCCGAAGAATCGTAGCCGATGTCCAGAATCGTGTTGCGCACGATCTGCGGGATCTCAACGTAGGCGTTGGTGGTCACCTCGCCGGCAACGTGGACCAGGCCGGTGGTGGCCATGGTCTCAACAGCCACGCGGGAATCGGGGTCTTCGGCCAGCAGCGCGTCGAGGATGGCGTCGCTGATCTGGTCGCAGATTTTGTCGGGGTGGCCCGCCGTCACGGATTCGGAGGTAAACAGGCGCAGGGGATTTACTGAAGTCACGTATCTACTTTACTTGGGTTTGAGGTGCCTGCAGCGCCCGGTGGACTTGGGCGGTCACATAGCGGCCAAAACGTGTGAATGCTGGTTAGGGTGCGCCAAGCCTTTCGGCAATGACGCGCACGACGGCGTCTGCCACCTCGCGCTTGGAGCCGGCCACCGGCACGGGGCCGGCACCGTCCAGGGCGAGGATCTCCACCTGGTTGCTGTCCCGGCCGAAGACCCGCTCGCTGCCGGACTCGCCCGGTCCCACCTCGTTGACGACGAGGAGGTCGCAGCCCTTGCGGCGCAGCTTGGCCTGTGCGTATGTACGCGCGTCGGCCTCGTCGTCGCCGGTTTCGGCGGCAAAGCCCACGATGAGCTGCTGCTGGTTTTGGGCCGCACGGTGCGCCACGATTTCGGCGAGGATGTCCGGGTTGCGGACCAGCGTGATGACGGGGTCGGCCACGTCGTCGCGCTTCTTGATCTTCCCGGTGGAAATGTTGGACGGCCTGAAATCGGCCACGGCGGCCGCCATGATCACCACGTCGGCAGACGCGGCGGCCGCGAGGGTTGCCGACCGGAGTTCGAGGGCCGTTTCAATCGTCTGCGCCCGTGCGCCGGCCGGTGCCGGAACATCCATGTGCGCGTGGACGAGAGTGACCTCTGCACCCGCCGCCAATGCCGCTTCGGCGAGGGCAACGCCCTGCTTGCCGGAAGACTTGTTGCCCAGGTAGCGGACAGGGTCGAGGGGTTCGCGGGTGCCGCCGGCGGTGATGAGCACGTGCCTTCCGGCGAGCAGTCCGGACAGCGTGCCGGCAGTTTCGGCTGCTGCGCCGGCCTCGGCACCAGCCGGAAGGGTGCCGGACACGGCAACCGCAGCGGAAGGTGCACCGCCGGCGTCGGCCGGGGACGGGCCGTCGTGCTGTTCCAGGGGTTCGCGACGCAGCGCCATGGCGGCAGAGAAAATTTCTTCAGGCTCGGGCAGGCGGCCTGGACCGGAGTCGACGCCCGTCAGACGCCCCACGGCGGGGTCCAGCACGTGCACCCCGCGCGAACGCAGCGTGGCCACGTTTGCCTGTGTGGCCGCGTGGGCCCACATTTCGGTGTGCATGGCCGGGGCAAAAAGCACGGGGCCGCGCGCCATGAGGAGCGTGGTGGTGAGGAGGTCGTTGGCGTGGCCGCCGGCAGCCTTCGCGAGAAGGTCTGCCGTGGCCGGTGCCACCACGATCAAATCGGCCTCATGGCCGATCCGGACGTGGTTGACCTGGTCCACGGCGTCAAAAACATTGTTGGTGGCGGGCCGCCCGCTCAGGGCCTCCCAAGTGGCGATGCCCACGAAATTCGTGGACGCGTCGGTGGGGATGACCGTGACCTGGTGGCCTGCCTCCGTGAAGAGGCGCAGCAGCAGGGCCGCCTTGTAGGCGGCGATGCCGCCGCCCACCCCCAAAACAATGTTCAGATTAGGCACCGTGGCGCTCAAGGATCCGCTTACGCGGTCTCGACGGGGGTGGAAACCAGCAGGCCCTCTTCGATTTCGCGGAAGGCGATGGAGAGGGACTTCTCGTTCAGCTTGGTGTCGACCAGCGGGCCGACGTACTCGAAGAGGCCCTCGTGGAGCTGGGCGTAGTAGGCGTTGATCTGGCGGGCGCGCTTGGCGCCAAAGATGACCAGGCCGTACTTGTTGTCGGCAGCTTCAAGCAGTGAATCAATCGAGGGATTGATGATGCCTTCGGGTTGTGTAGTCAATTACTTCTCCAAAAATCTAAAAGGGTTGGTACGGGTTATGCAGTGTGGCGGGGGGTGAGCCCCATCAGGTCAACCAGTGCCGCTGCAGCCCGGCTGACATCATCATTGACGATGACATAATCGAATTCCGGCGCGGCAGCAAGTTCCAGTTTAGCGGTTTCCAGGCGGCGCTGCTGTTCCTCGGCCGTTTCTGTGCCACGGCCCACCAGGCGGCGGACCAGTTCGTCCCAGCTGGGCGGGGCCAGGAACACGAAATCCGCTTCCGGCATGGCCTCCTTCACCTGGCGGGCGCCCTGCAGGTCGATCTCCAGCAGCACCGACTTTCCATCCGCAACGGCGGCCTGCACCGTGCTTCGCAGGGTGCCGTAGCGGTTCACCCCGTGGACCACGGCCCACTCGAGGAAGTCGCCGTGTTCAATGAGCGTGTCAAAGTCTTCGGCGGTCTTGAAGAAGTAGTGCACGCCTTCTTCTTCACCGGGGCGGGCCGGGCGCGTGGTGGCGGAGACGGAGAGCCACACATCCGGGTAGTTGTCCCGAATGAAGGTTGACACGGTGCCCTTGCCGACGGCGGTGGGCCCGGCCAGCACGGTCACACCGCTGCGGGCCTTGGTGCGGACGGTGTGCTCTGCGGGCACGGGAGCGGCGCTCATGCTTCCGGCCCCAGGTAGTCCACCAGGGCGCGGCGCTGGTGCACGCCCAGGCCACGCACCCTGCGGGTTGGGGCTATGCCCAGCTCGCTCATGATCACAGTTGCACGTACCTTTCCAATGCCCGGTAGGGCTTCCAATAAATCACACACTTTAAGTCTGTCCAGGGCCGGCTCCGTCGCAGCCTTCTCAAGGATGGCTGCGACGGAGGTCAGGCCTGTCTTTAAATCCTGTTTTGCCCGGGAGCGCAGGGCCCGTGCCGCGAGTGCCTTGATGCGAGCGTCTTCCCGGTCCTGCGGGGACAACTGCGGCAAATTCACGAAAGGGACTCCCTGATGATGGCGCTCCCGGCGCGGGAGGCGTGCGATGGTGATTCATCGAACCTATCCGCACCGGGGGCGCAAATCAATTGGGCAGTGCCGTGGCAGGCTACAAACCCGTGAGGGTTTCAGCCGTGGCGGCGCGCAGGGCCGCCACGTCGGGACCTGCGGCCAGGATGCCACGGCTGGAGGATGCCAGCACGGCGGGGTAGGCTGCGCCGAATGTCAGGCGCATGTCCGCACCCGTGGCGCCCTGGGCGCCCAGGCCGGGGGCCAGGATGGGGCCGTTGACCGCCTCGAGGTCGATCCCGAGGTCGCTCAGCGCCGTGCCGACGGTGGCACCCACCACCAGGCCGACGGAGCCCATCGCCTGGCCTGCGTAGCGCAGGTTCTCCTGTGCCGCGGCCTGCACAATGCGCCGTGCCACGGATTCACTTCCGCCCACGTGCTGCACGCTGGCGCCCTCCGGGTTGGAGGTCAGTGCCAGCACGAATACGCCGCGGCCGTTCGCAGCGGCCAGGTCCAGGGCCGGACGCAGCGACTCAAAGCCCAGGTACGGGCTCAGGGTCACCGAATCGGCGGCCAGGGATGAACCGTCGCGCAGCCAGGCGTCGGCGTAGCCTGCCATGGTGGAGCCGATGTCCCCGCGCTTGGCGTCGGCGATGGTCAGCACGCCGGCCTCGGCGGATGCGGAGAGGAGTTCTTCCAGGACGGCCAGGCCGGCCGAGCCGTGGCGCTCGTAGAGCGCCACCTGCGGCTTGACCGTGGCGGCCAGCGGCGCCACAGCCTCCAACACCGTCAGGGAGAAGCTGCGCAGCCCCTGGACGGAATCGTCCAGACCCCAGGCGGCCAGCAGGCCCGGGTGCGGGTCGATGCCCACACACAGGGGCCCGCGGGCCGCCATGGCACCGGCGAGCCGGGCACCAAAAGTTGCGCGGCCGCCGTCGTGGTTCACAGGAGTGTCCTGGCTAGGCATTCTGTTCGGCCAGACCTGCGGCAAGAACCTTTGCGTGTTCCTGCAGGCTCGTGACATCCCATTCGTAGGTGCGCAGCGCCTCCATGGCCTGGACGGCCACGTTGAACTCGGCGACCGTGGTGATGCAGGGCTTGCCGGTGGAGACGGCAGCGGCGCGGATTTCGTAACCGTCGCCGCGGGCTTCGCCACCAGAAGGGGTGTTGAAGATCATGGCGATTTCGCCGTTGTTGATCAAATCAACGATGGTGCCTTCACCGGTTTCGGAGACGCCCTCACCGATCTTGCGAACGATCGTGGACTCGATGCCGTTGCGGCGCAGCACGTCGGCCGTGCCGCCCGTGGAGACAATTTCGTAGCCAAGGTCGGAGAGGCGCTTGACGGCCATGATGATGGAGCGCTTGTCGCGGTTGGCCACCGAGACAAAGATCTTGCCTTCGATCGGCAGGGCGTTGTTGGCGCCGGCCTGGCTCTTGGCGAAGGCCGTGTCGAAGTGCTTGTCGATGCCCATGACCTCGCCCGTGGAGCGCATTTCCGGGCCCAGCAGGGAGTCAACCACGTGACCCTCGACCGTGCGGAAACGTGCGAACGGCATGACGGCTTCCTTGACGGCGACAGGGGCGCTGTCAGGCAAGTTTCCGCCGTCGCCCACTTCGGGCAGGATGTGGTGGACGCTGCGCAGGTGGGCGATGGAGACGCCGGTGCCGATCAGGGCGGCGGCCTTGGCCATCTGGACGCCGGTGGCCTTGGAGACGAACGGCACGGTGCGGGAGGCGCGCGGGTTGGCCTCGAGCACGTACAGGATGTCCGCTGCCAGGGCGAACTGGATGTTGATCAGGCCGCGCACGCCCACGCCTTCGGCGATGGCGCGGGTTGCCTTGCGGACCCGCTCCTGCACGTCCTTGCCCAGGGTGATGGGGGGCAGGACACACGCGGAGTCGCCCGAGTGGATGCCGGCCTCTTCAATGTGCTCCATGATGCCGCCGAGGTACATGTCCTTGCCGTCGAAGAGCGCGTCCACGTCGATCTCGATGGCGTCTTCCAGGAAGCGGTCGATCAGGACCGGGTGCGCCTCGGTGATTTCGGTGGCGTTTTTGATGTAGCGGGACAGGTTGGCCTCGTCGTAGACGATCTCCATGCCGCGGCCGCCCAGAACATAGGAGGGGCGGACCAGGACGGGGTAGCCAATTTCGTCGGCGATCTTCTTGGCATCGTTGAAGGACACGGCGGTGCCGTTCTTCGGCGCGATCAGCCCGGCGTTGTCCAGCACGCGGGAGAACATGCCGCGGTGCTCGGCCAGGTCGATGGCTTCCGGGGAGGTGCCCAGGATGGGAACACCGGCGTCGGCCAGTTCCTGTGCCAGCTTCAGCGGGGTCTGGCCGCCGAGCTGAACGAAGACGCCCATGACGCCGCCGGTGCGCTCTTCGGCCGCAATGATCTCAAGGACGTCCTCAAGGGTCAGCGGCTCGAAGTACAGGCGGGTGGAGACGTCGTAGTCGGTGGAGACGGTTTCCGGGTTGCAGTTGACCATGACGGTCTCGTAGCCGGCCTTGCGCAGTGCCATGGAGGCGTGCACGCAGGAGTAGTCGAATTCGATGCCCTGGCCGATGCGGTTCGGGCCGGAGCCCAGGATGATGACGGACGGCTTTTCGTGCAACGCAATCTCGTCCTCCTCGTCATAGGAGGAGTAGTGGTAGGGGGTGTACGCGGCAAATTCGGCGGCGCAGGTGTCAACCGTCTTGTAGACCGGACGGATGTTCAGTGCCTGGCGGACGCCGCGCACCACTGCCTCGGAGTTGTTCGTCAGGGCGCCGATCTGGGCGTCGGAGAAGCCGTGGCGCTTGGCCAGCTTGAGCATCTCCGGGGTCAGGGCGGTGGACTTGCGGATGGTAGCCGAGACCTCGTTGAGGAGCACGAGCTGATCCAGGTACCAGGGGTCGATACCGGTGGCTGCGTACAGCTCTTCAATCGTTCCGCCGCCGAGCAGGGCGCGCTGGACCTGGGCGAGGCGATCTGTGGTGGGACGCTTGGCGGCCTCGATCAGATCGGGCACATCCAGTGCGTTGACCGAGGAGAAGTCCAGGCTGGCGCCCTTCTGTTCCAGGGAACGCAGGGCCTTCTGCAGGGCCTCGGTGAAGTTGCGGCCGATGGCCATGGCCTCGCCGACGCTCTTCATGGTGGTGGTCAGCGTGGGATCTGCTGCCGGGAACTTCTCAAAGGCAAAGCGGGGGACCTTGACGACGACGTAGTCGAGCGCAGGCTCGAAGGAGGCCGGGGTCTTCTGGGTGATGTCGTTCGGGATCTCATCGAGCGTGTAGCCCAGGGACAGCTTCGTGGCGATCTTGGCGATCGCGAAGCCGGTGGCCTTGGAAGCCAGTGCCGAGGAGCGTGACACGCGCGGGTTCATCTCAATGACGACCACGCGGCCGGTGTCGGGCTCGATGGCGAACTGGATGTTGCAACCACCGGTGTCAACGCCAACCTCGCGGATGACGGCGATCGAGATGTCGCGCAGGTTCTGGTATTCGCGGTCCGTCAGCGTCATGGCCGGGGCCACCGTGATGGAGTCGCCCGTGTGGACGCCCACCGGGTCAAAGTTTTCGATGGAGCAGACAACAACGACGTTGTCGTTCTTGTCGCGCATCATCTCGAGCTCATATTCCTTCCAGCCCAGGATGCTCTCTTCGAGCAGTACCTCGGTGGTGGGGCTGTACTGCAGGCCCTGGCCCACAATGCGCTCCAGGTCCTCGGGGTTGTAGGCCAGGCCGGAACCCAGCCCGCCCATGGTGAAGGACGGGCGCACGACCATGGGGTACCCCAGGTCTTCAGCCGCTGCGAAGGCCTCATCGAGGGTGTGGATGATGTGGCTGCGGGCCGACTCGGCGCCGCAGCGCTCGACGACGCCCTTGAACTTTTCGCGGTCCTCGCCGAGTTCGATTGCGGCGATGTTGGCACCGATCAGCTCAACGTTGTACTTGGCCAGGACACCGTTCTTGTCCAGGGCGATGGCCGTGTTCAACGCGGTCTGTCCGCCCAGGGTGGGCAGCACGGCGTCGGGCCGTTCCTTGGCGATGATCTTCTCAACGACCTCGGGGGTGATGGGCTCAACATAGGTGGCGTCGGCGAACTCGGGGTCCGTCATGATGGTGGCCGGGTTGGAGTTGACGAGGATGACCCGAAGGCCTTCTTCCTTCAAAACACGCAGCGCCTGGGTGCCGGAGTAGTCAAACTCGGCAGCCTGGCCGATCACGATCGGGCCGGAGCCAATGACCAAAACTGATTTAAGATCTTCCCTCTTTGGCATTACTTGTTTTCCTGGCTCTGTGCGGTCTTGTAGTCGGTCATGAGTTTGATGAACCTGTCGAACAGGTAGGCGGCGTCGTGCGGGCCGGCGGCGGCCTCGGGGTGGTACTGGACCGAGAAGGCGGGGATGTCCAGGGCGGACAGGCCCTCCACCACCTGGTCGTTGAGGCTGATGTGGCTGACCTCAACGCGGCCGAAGCGCTCCTCGGGAGCCTGCGTGGGCCCGTCCAGCGGTGCGTCGACGGCGAAGCCGTGGTTCTGGCTGGTGATTTCCACCTTGCCGGTGCTGCGGTCCATGACCGGCTGGTTCATGCCGCGGTGGCCGTAGCGCAGCTTGTAGGTGCCGAATCCGAGGGCACGGCCAAGGATCTGGTTGCCGAAGCAGATGCCGAAGTACGGCACGCCGGCGTCCAGGAAACTGCGGACAAAGCCAACCTGGCGGTCGGCCGTGGCGGGGTCGCCGGGGCCGTTGGAGATGAACACACCGTCCGGGTTCAGCCCCCGCGCCTCGTCAAAGCTGGTCGTGGCGGGCACGACATGCACACGGACGCCTCGCTCGGCAAAGCGGTGCGGGGTCATGGCCTTCATGCCCAGGTCCAGTGCCACGATGTCGAAGATCGGCTCACCGTCCCAGCCGTGGTCGGCAGGTTCGACGACGTAGGCTTCCTTCACGCTGACTTCTTCAGCCAGGCGCAGGCCGGCCATGGAAGGCTGCGCCTGCACTTCCGCAAGCAGCTCGGCGGCCGGGCGGGCGGCTGACTCGCCGGAGAAGATGCCGGCCTTCATGGTGCCGCGTTCGCGCAGGTGGCGGGTAATGGCGCGGGTGTCCACACCCTGGATGCCGACGACGCCCTGGGTGGTGAGTTCGTCGTCGAGGGTGCCTTCGGATCGCCAGTTGGAGGGGCGCCGGGCAGCGTCGCGCACGACGTAGCCTGCGGCCCAGATCTTTGCGGACTCGTTGTCGGCCAGGTTCACGCCGGTGTTGCCGATGTGGGGTGCGGTCTGCACGATCAACTGGCGGGCGTAGGAGGGGTCCGTGAGGGTTTCCTGGTATCCGGTCATGCCGGTGGTGAACACGGCTTCGCCGAGAGCCGTGCCCTGGGCCCCGTAGCTGCTGCCACGGAAAGTGCGGCCGTCTTCCAAGACCAAAAGTGCCTGTGCCGGCATAGTTGCATCACTCATTCTCAATTGTTCTTTCCGTTGCGCTCGGTATCGCTGTCTTCAGGCAGCAGTGCCTGTAATGCTTCAATCAAGGGGCGCTTGGCCCCGGCCTCGGTGGTGCGGAACCCGGTGTCGACCTCCGTGTCCGCCAGGTGCCAGCTGATGGAGACGAGGCCGTCCTTCTCCACAAATTTACCGGCCATTCCGGCCTGCGTCGCCACCTGTGTCATGGCATCCTTGGCTATGAAAAGGTCCAGGGCGCCCTTGCGCTCGATGACCACGCCTTCCGGGTGGACGTTGACGACGCCGGGTGTGCGGATGCCGAGTCCGTGGACGGCCAGCCGGTCCAGCCAGTCCCCCGTGGAGGTGGTGACCACATACTGGCCGGGGACGCTGATCACGGCCGGGCCGAGGTCCTCGGGCACGGGAGGCAGGTCGGCCACGCCCGCCTGCCGCTTGAGCTTGCCGCGCCAGCCCAGCCACATCAGTGCCACGACAAGCGCCAGCGGCACTACGGCCGAGATGACAATCAGGGCTTCCTTGCTCATGCGGGGCTGCCGATCTTCCGGGGCGTGTTCAGCTTGCCGTCCAGCACGGTGGGGTGGCCGTGGAAGAACGTGGCGACGACTCTGCCGGGCAGTTCCATGGCGGCAAAAGGCGAGTTGCGGCCCTTGGTGGCCATGGCGGAGGGGTCCACTGTCCAGCGGGCGGCGGGGTCGACCAGCACGATGTTGGCAGGCTCCCCGACTGCCAGGGGGCGGCCCTGGTCTGCGACGCGGCCGATCTGCGCCGGGGTGGTGGACGTGACGCGGGCGAAGCCCTCCCAGTCCATGAGGCCGGTCTCGATCATGGTCTCCTGCACCACGGACAGGGCTGTTTCCAGGCCCGTCATGCCCATGGCGGCGGAGGCCCATTCGCATTCCTTGGCCTCGCTGGGGTGCGGGGCGTGGTCGGTGCCGACGATGTCGATCGTGCCGTCGGCGAGGGCGGCGCGCAGGGCGTGCACGTCCGAGTCGGAGCGCAGGGGCGGGTTGACCTTGTAGACGGGGTTGTAGCTGCGCACCAGTTCCTCGGTCAGCAGCAGGTGGTGCGGGGTGACCTCTGCCGTGACGGAGATGCCGCGCTCCTTGGCCCAGCGGATGATCTCCACGGAGCCGGCCGTGGACACGTGGCAGACGTGCAGGCGCGAACCCACGTGGTGGGCCAGGAGGACGTCGCGGGCGATGATCGATTCCTCGGCAACGGCGGGCCAGCCGGCCAGGCCGAGGTCTGCCGAAACAGCGCCCTCGTTCATCTGGGCGCCCTCGGTGAGGCGCGGTTCCTGCGCGTGCTGGGCGATCACGCCGTCGAACGCCTTGACGTATTCCAGGGCGCGGCGCATGAGGACGGGGTCGCTGACGCAGATGCCGTCGTCGGAGAAGACGCGGACGCGGGCCCGGGAATCGGCCATGGCGCCGAGCTCGGCCAGCTGTTCGCCGGCCAGTCCCACGGTGACGGCGCCGACGGGGCGCACATCAACCCAGCCGGATTCGCGGCCCAGGGTGTGGACCTGCTCCACCACGCCGGCGGTGTCCGCCACGGGTGAACTGTTGGCCATGGCGTGCACGGAGGTGAAGCCGCCCAGGGCCGCGGCGCGGGTGCCGGTTTCCACCGTCTCCGCATCCTCGCGGCCGGGCTCGCGCAGGTGGGTGTGCAGGTCCACCATGCCGGGCAGCGCGACCAGGGCGGATGCGTCGATGACCGTTGCATCGCCCACCACCTCGGCGGCCAGCGCCGGGCCGACCGCGGCGATGACGCCGTCGCGCACCAGGATGTCCGCGGTGTCCCTGCCCAGCAGGGAGGCTGAACGAATCAAGTAACTCGGGGAAGTCATGAAGGGTCCTTTACTGAAGGCATGGAGGAGGGTGTGGCCGCCGGGGCAGGGGTTTCGCGCATTTCCCCGGAGAGCAGCAGGTAGAGGGCGGCCATGCGCACCGACACGCCGTTGCGGACCTGGGCCAGCACGGTGGAGCGGGGCGAATCGGCGGCTGCGGAGGAGATTTCCAGGCCGCGGTTCATGGGGCCGGGGTGCATGATGATGGTGTCCTTGAGGTTCAGGGCATCCAGCTTGGCGAGGCGGGCGTCGTCGAATCCCCAGCGGCGGGCGTACTCGCGGGCGGAGGGGAAGAACGAGGCGTTCATGCGCTCGGCCTGCACGCGCAGCATCATGACCGCGTCCACGCCCTTTTCCAGGGCGGCGTCGAGGTCGTAGCTGACCTCGCAGGGCCAATGCTCGACGCCGACCGGCAGCAGGGTGGGCGGCGCCACCAGTGTCACGTGGGCGCCCAGGGTGCGCAGCAGCCAGACGTTGGAGCGGGCCACGCGGGAGTGCAGGACGTCGCCGGCGATGATGACGCGCATGCCCTTGAGGTCCGCGCCAACCGAGGAGATGCCCTGCAGCCTGGACCAGTGGGCGCGCATGGTGAACGCGTCCAGCAGCGCCTGCGTGGGGTGTGCGTGGGTGCCGTCGCCGGCGTTGATGACGGCCGCGTCGATCCAGCCGGAGTTGGCCAGCCGGGCAGGGGCGCCGGAGGCCCAGTGGCGGATCACCACGGCGTCGGCGCTCATGGCCTCAAGGGTCTGTGCCGTGTCCTTGAGGGATTCGCCCTTGGAAACCGAAGAGCCCTTGGCGGCAAAGTTGATGACGTCCGCGGAAAGGCGCTTGGCCGCGGCCTCGAAGGAGATGCGGGTGCGGGTGGAGTCCTCAAAGAACAGGTTCACCACGGTGCGTCCGCGCAGGGCGGGCAGCTTCTTGATCTCCCGCTCCCCCACGGCCGACATCTCTTCGGCTGTGTCAAGGATCAAGATGGCGTTGTCGGAACTGAGTTGTTCAGTTGACAGCAAATGCCTCATGCGCCGGCCTCAATTACCACTTCGTCGTTGCCGGGGTCGCCGCCGTCGATTTCCGACATCCGGACCCGGACCTTTTCGCTGGAGGACGTGGGCAGGTTCTTGCCCACGTGGTCCGCGCGGATGGGAAGTTCGCGGTGTCCGCGGTCCACCAGGACGGCGAGGCGCACTGCACGCGGGCGGCCCAGGTCGACGAGGGCGTCGAGGGCTGCGCGGATGGTGCGGCCCGAGTACAGGACGTCGTCCACCAGGACCACCGTCTTGCCGTCGATGCCGGAGGCGGGCAGTTCGGTGCGCTGGGGTGCGCGGGTGGGGTGGTGGGCCAGGTCGTCACGGAACATGGTGACGTCCAGCTGGCCGACGATGGTGCGGGGATCCACGGCGGGATCGCTGGCGGCAAGCTTGGCGGCCAGGCGCTGCGCCAGCGGGAAACCGCGGCGGGGGATGCCCAGGAGCACCAGGTTGGCGCTGCCCTTGTTGGCTTCCAGAATCTCATAGGCGATACGAGTCAGTGCCCGGTCAATGTCAGGTGCGGATAGAACCACACGCGACACGGTGCCCGGCGCCGAGGTTTTCTGAATGTCCCCAAACGCGTCGGAGGAAGTATTCATTATTCTCGCGTCCCCTTTCCCCGCCTCACTGGACGGAATTAAAAGGTTGATTGCGTACACCTCAAACTACCACAGCGCCAGGGCCTGCCCGGGGCCCTGCCGCCTGGCTCCGGCAGGGTCGTGCACGGGGGCTTCGGCCTGTGTCCGGATGGTCCTTGGCAACCCGTGGACGGGTCCTTGCCCCTGCCGCCGGGTGCCGGTTCCCGCGGGACCGCACAGGCACGGCCGCGCGTCGGACCGCCGCCTTATTCTTCCGCGCGGCGGCTGTGGCCGCGCACCTGCTGGCCCTAGTGTTGTAGCCATGACTGAACCCACACCGTGGCAAGGCCCGGCCGCCGCAGCCGGCGGCGCTCCCCCGGCCCCGCTTCCCGACGCCGTCCAGACCGCAGCAACACACCCGGCAGGAGCAGCCCGCTGGCCGCAGTCCGCCCACACTCCGGCACGGGCCGGGCGCCGCAGGCTGCCGCTTAAGGTGACCAACATCATCCTGCTGTGCGTGCTGGTCTTCGTGGCAGTGGGGACGTTGGCGTTTTTTGCCGCCTCGCTGGGTGTGAACGTGTTTCTGATCTGCGGCGCCCTGGCGCTCATTCCGCTGGGCATCTGTGTCGCAACGCTGGTCTGGATCGACCGGTGGGAGCCGGAGCCCGTCCCTGCACTCGTTGTGGCGTTCTGCTGGGGCGCCGGAATGGCTGTCATCACCACGCTGGTCCTGGGCAGCTGGGTGCAGCCCCTCTTGATCGGCAACGCCCCGTCCGCCGACGCCGACCTGCTCGGTGCCGTCGTCCAGGCCCCTGTGGTGGAGGAGATCTGCAAGGGGGCCGGCCTGCTCCTGCTGTTCTTCCTGCGCCGGCGCACCTTCGACGGGCCGGTGGACGGTGTGGTTTACGCCGGGCTCATAGCTGCCGGCTTCGCCTTCACCGAAAACATCCTCTACTTCGGACAGGCCCTGCAGGAAGCCGACGGCGCCGCCGGCGGCCTTGTGGGCATCTTTATTGTCCGCGGAATGATGTCCCCGTTTGCCCACGTCATGTTCACCGCCACGCTGGGCATGTGTGTTGGCTGGGCTGCCCGGCACGGAGGCACGGGCCTGGTCCTGGGCGCCTGGGTCGTGGGGCTGCTGCCCGCCATGGCGCTGCACGGGCTGTGGAACGCCACGTCATTCCTGGGGTCGAGCTTCTTCGCCATGTACGTGGTCCTGCAGGTGCCGCTGTTTATCCTGTTTGTCACGGGGATCGTGCTGCTGCGCCGGTCCGAGGCCAAGCTCACCCGCACCAGGCTCGCCGACTACGTGGCGTCCGGCTGGTTCACCCCGCAGGAGGTGCCGATGCTCGCAACCGGTGCCGGCCGCCGTCGTGCCCTGACATGGGCGAAAAGCTTTGCGGCAGGTCCTGCCATGAAGGAATTCATCCGCCTCGCCACCCGGTTGGCATTTGTCCGCCAGCGGCTGATCGTCGATGCGCGGACCGGCGGCGCAGCGTCCGCAACGCGGTTCCGCGAGGGGCAGGAGCGGGAGCTGGAATTGCTGGGGCGGATCGTGGACGTGCGCAATGTGCTGCTGTCCAGCCACGCCGCCGCGCTCCCCCGGCCATAGCTAAAGCCTTAAACAAATAACCCGCCGAAGGTGCCGGAGCCCACGCAAAATTTCGTGGGTTGCGGCACCTTCAGCGGGCCAAGGTGGTGCGGGCTACGCCAGCAGGGACGGCTTGACCTGCTGCAGGCGGCCGAGCAGCCCGTTGACGAACTGCGGCGACTCATCGGTGGAGAGCACCTTGGCGAGTTCAACGGCCTCGCTCACGGCCACGGCGTCGGGAACGTCGTCGTTGTAGAGCAGTTCCCAGGTGCCGATGCGCAGGATGATGCGGTCGACGGCGGGCATGCGCTCCAGCGTCCAGCCCTGCGAGTAGGTCGCCAGGAACTCGTCGATGTTTTCCGACATGGCGGTGACGCCCTCGATCAGCTCAACCGTGTAGAGGTTGATGACCTGGTCCGTCTTTTCCCGCCGTGCGGTCATGGCCGAGGCTGCGCTGACGTCGCGCTGCTCTGCCTCGAACAAGATGTCCAAGGCTCGGCGGCGGGCCTTGCTGCGCGCCGAATTCGGTTTGCCCGTGGGGCTGTTGTGCGTGCTTGCCACTACTCGCTGACACGTCCCAAGTAGCTGCCGTCTCGGGTGTCGACCTTGACCAGGGTGTTGTTTTCGATGAACAACGGAACCTGGATCTCGTAGCCGGTCTCCACCGTGGCGGGCTTGGTGCCGGCGGAGGAGCGGTCGCCCTGCAGACCGGGCTCGGTGTAGGTGATGCGCAGCTGGACCGACGGCGGCAGCTCGATGTAAAGCGGGTTGCCTTCGTGCAGGGCAATGGTGACGTTGAGGTTTTCGAGCATGAAGTTCGTGGCGTCGCCAACTGTCTTCGCCGAAACGGTGAGCTGGTCGTAGTTGTCCAGGTCCATGAACACGAAGTCTTCGCCGTCCTGGTACAGGTACTGGAAGTCCGAGCGGTCAACCGTGGCGGTTTCAATCTTCAGGCCGGCGTTGAACGTCTTGTCAACGACCTTGCCGGAGAGGATGTTGCGCATCTTGGTACGAACGAATGCGCCACCCTTGCCGGGCTTGACGTGCTGGAACTCGATGATGTTCCACAGCTGTCCTTCAAGTTTGAGAACGGTGCCGTTCTTAATGTCGTTAGTCGTTGCCACAGTTGCCTCTTAGCCTATAAGTGTTATCAAAAATCCATTGACCATACTACCGCACACCGCCGAGCGGCGGGGCATGACGTGGCACACCACGCCCGGTGTTCCCCGCCACTGCCTCCATGGGCCATGCCTTCGCGAGGCGCCTCGCCGGGATCGCCAAACGCCGCGCGGGCGGTGTTCGGCCCTGCCAGGCGCCGAATCGTCTCGAACCAGCAGCAGATGCGGTCTCAGCCCAACCACTGCCTGTTGAAACAGCAGCTGATGCGATCTGCACGCACCCACTGCCGGTTGAGACAGCAGCACCTGCGAAAATTTCCGCGAAAAATCGCAGGTGCTGCTGGATCAACCTGGTACAGGCCGCAGAAATCGCATTTGCTGCTGTTTCAATCCCCGTTCCGTGCCGGAAGCCTCCGACGCAGCGCCCACCGGTTCGGCCCCGGTTCAACGCCCGGGAACCCCAAGCTGGCAAGGCGGCGCTATTCGCGTTCGGCCAGGTCCAGGGCGCGCTTGAGCGATACTGTTGCCGAGTAGATGGCGGTGGCATCGTGGCCGGAGGCGACGCGCAATTCCAGCGACTTGTTGAAGTCCTTGGCCGCGGCCTCATACGAGCCGCTGCTGAAATGGACCTTGCCCAGCTGCTGGTACACCCACGGCTCCAGCGGCGTGCCGGCCACCTCGGGCAGCAGCCCGCGCAGGATTCCGTCGGCCCGGTCAAAGTGCTTGCTGGCACGCAGGATGTCGGCGTCGAAGACCTGCAGGCGCAGGGACCCGGGGTCCCTGAGGCGGGCATCGGCTGCCAGGTCGGCAGCCTCGGAAGTCAACCCCCGGGCCAGCAGGACGAAGATCTTGTCGCCAGCGTCGTCGGACAGGGCCAGGGCCTCCTCGCACGCCTCCTCGTCAACAACCTCCGGCAGGAGGGTCTGCGGGTTGACGGCAATGCCCGGGAAACCGGCTGAGGGCCAATCCTTCAAGCCCATGTTACGACGCAATTTCCTGGTAGGCGGCAAACAACAGGGACTGGTCGGGCACGTCCAGGATGCCGGGGCGGCCGATGCCGTCCAGGACCACGAAGCGCAGCAGGTCCCCGCGGGTCTTCTTGTCGCGCTTCATCGCATCCAGCAGCGCCTGCCAGCGGTCCCGGCGGTAGCTCAGAGGCAGGCCGAACTGTTCGAGGATGGTGCGGTGGCGGTCGGCGTCGGCGTCGCTGAGCCTGCCCACGCTGCGTGAGAGCTCGGCAGCGAACATCATGCCCACCGAAACGGCGGCTCCGTGGCGCCACGAATAACGTTCCGTCAACTCGATGGCGTGCGCCAGCGTGTGCCCGTAGTTGAGGATCTCACGCAGGCCGGATTCCTTCAGGTCCTCGGAGACCACCTTGGCCTTGACGGCGATGGAGCGTTCAATAAGTTCGCGCAGCACCTCGGAACGGGGGTTCTTGGCCTCCTCCGGGTTGGCCTCGAGTAGGTCCAGGATGACGGGATCGGCGATGAAGCCGCACTTGATGACCTCGGCCATGCCGGAGATGAGTTCGTTCGGAGGCAGTGTGTCAAGTGTGTCGAGGTCCACGAGGACGCCGGCCGGCGGGTAGAAGGTCCCCACCAGGTTCTTGCCTTCTGCAGTGTTGATGCCGTTCTTGCCGCCAACGGCCGCGTCCACCATGCCCAGCAGGGAGGTGGGGATCGTGACGAGCTTGACGCCGCGCAGCCAGGTTGCCGCCACAAATCCGCCCAGGTCAGTCACGGCGCCGCCGCCCACGGCCACGACGGCGTCCGAGCGGGTGAAATCATTCTTGCCAAGGACCTCCCAGCAGAAGGATGCCACCTGGATGTGCTTGCCCTCTTCCGCGTCGGGAATTTCGGCCGTGAGAGCCGTGAATCCTGCAGCCTCGAGTTCGTCGCGCACCGTGTCGCCCGTCAACCTCAGTGCCCGCGGGTGGACCACCAGCACCTTTTTGACCCGTTCTCCCAGCAGCGCTGGAAGCTGGGCCAGCAAGCCCCGGCCCACGACGACGTCGTAATTGTCCTGCGGGAGGGCTCCGGTGACCTTGATGACGGTGCTGGGGACTGCGGGGGTGTTCTGGATGTTCACGGTTTAAGAATTCTCTTTCCTTGATTCTGTTTCCAGCAGGTGGATCAGCCGCTCAACAAGCTGCGGCACATTTGAATTGCTGACATCCAATGTGATGTCGGCAAGGCGGGCGTACACGGGGCCGCGCACCGCAGCCAGCCGCTCCCACGCCGCGACAGGGTCTGCCGCCAGGAGCGGGCGCCCGGTGTTGCGGGTGATGCGCTCCTTCACGGTATCAACCGTGGCACTGAGGTAGACAACCGTGGTCCGTGCCAGCAGCTGCTGCGTTCCGGAATCCAGCACGGCGCCGCCGCCCAGGGACAGGACGACGGTTTTGGGTTTCGGCGAGTCCAGGACGTCGGCGACGGCGCGTGCCTCGAGCTGGCGGAAGTGGTGCTCCCCCTTGGCAGCGAAGATGCCGGGCACCGGGCCGTGCTTGGCCACGATCTTGTGGTCTGAGTCAATGAAGTCCAGTCCCAGCACGCGGGCAAGTTCCGCCCCGATGACGGATTTTCCCACGGCCATGGGGCCAATCATGACAATGGGACGCCGGGGGGTGAAGTCGCGCCCCCCGGCCGGGTCCCTGCCGTCAGCCATCAGTGGCCCTGCGTGTCCAGATTGGCGGGGATGGCCGCCAGGTAGCTGTCCATGTTGCGGCGTGTCTCGGGCATGGAGTCACCGCCGAACTTCTCCAGCAGCGCCTCGGCGAGCACCAGCGCCGTCATGGCCTCGGCGACGACGCCGGCGGCAGGCACGGCACAGACGTCGGAGCGCTGGTGGTGCGCCTTGGCAGCCTCACCGGTGGCCACGTCAATGGTCTTGAGCGCGCGGGGCACGGTGGCGATGGGCTTCATGGCGGCGCGCACGCGCAGCACGTCGCCGATGCTCATCCCGCCCTCGATGCCGCCTGCGCGGTTGGAGGTGCGGATGATGCGGCCTGAGTCGTCGCGCACAATTTCGTCGTGGGCGGCGGATCCGCGGCGGGCGGCCGTGGCGAAGCCGTCGCCGACTTCCACGCCCTTGATGGCCTGGATGCCCATGAGGGCGCCGGCCAGGCGGGAGTCGAGGCGGCGGTCCCAGTGGACGTAGCTGCCCAGTCCGGGCGGCAGGTTGTAGGCGAGCACCTCAACGACGCCGCCGAGGGTCTCGCCCTGCTTCTGGGCCGTGTCCACCTCTTCAACCATGGCGGCGGAGGTGGCGGCGTCGAAGCAGCGCAGCGGGTCGGCGTCCAGTGCGGCGACGTCGGCAAAGCCCGGCAGCACGGCGTCGTCCGGGGAGGCGATGGCGGCAATCTGCACGGTGTGACTGACCAGCTCGACGCCGACCGCAGCCAGGATCTGGGCGGCCACCACGCCGAGGGCCACACGGGTGGCGGTTTCGCGGGCGCTGGCGCGTTCCAAGACGGGCCGTGCCTCGTCAAAGCCGTATTTCTGCATGCCCGTAAAGTCGGCATGTCCGGGGCGCGGGCGGGTCAGCGGCGCATTGCGCGCCTGCCCCGCGAGCTCATCGGCGTCCACGGGGTCGGCGGACATGATCTGTTCCCACTTGGGCCATTCGGAGTTGGCGATCTGGATCGCCACCGGCCCGCCCTGGGTCAGCCCGTGCCGGACTCCTCCCAGGATGGTCACCACGTCCTGCTCAAACTTCATTCGTGCGCCGCGGCCATAGCCGAGGCGGCGGCGGGCCAGGGCGTCCCGGATGTGGGCGCTCGTGAGCTCCACACCGGCAGGGACGCCTTCAATAATTCCAACGAGTGCCGGGCCATGAGATTCACCGGCTGTCAACCAACGCAACATACTCTCTATCCTGCCATGTTCTGGTCGTAGGGATTTCGCCGGGGGACGCCAAGTGCGTCGCACATCACATTGATGACGCGGCCGCGTTGCTCTGTGTCAAGGGTGCCGAATCCGGCGGCGGCGGTGAACTGGCGCACCTGCTCAACTCCTTGGTACAGCAGCATCTCAATCCCGGCCACCACGGTTCCGCCGGCACGCTCCCATGCCTGCCCGAGGGCGCTGGGCCACGGGTCGTAGGCCACATCGAGCAGCAGCGCCCCCGGCACCTCGGGCGCCGCGGCGGCAAACTCCCCCGCCATGGCGTCGGCACCGCGCGGGGGAAGCGTAGAGATGACGATGTCGTAGCCCGCCAGCTCCTGCGCGGCCAGGTCAAAGGATTTAAGTTCGACGGCGGTGCCCAGGGTTTGCGCGACGCCGGCAGTTCCGGCGGCCTTCTGCGGGTTGCGGACAAACAGGTGGATGGCCGTGGCGTCCAGCTGTGCCAGTGCGGCGATGGCGGAGACGGCGGTTCCGCCGCCTCCCAGGACGGCCGCGCGCGGGCGCTTCCCCGCCCCGGCGTGCAGCAGGGCGTTCACGATCCCGGCCACGTCCGTGTTGTCCCCCACAAGGTGGGCCGAACCGCCGTCGTCCGTGGTGCACACAATGGTGTTCACGGCACCGAGGGCGGCGGCCACGGGGGTCAGCTCATCCACCAGGTCCACCGAGGCGTTTTTCAGCGGCATGGTCACCGAGAGTCCGTACCAGTTGCCGTCCCTGCGCACCTGGTCCAGGAGGCCGGCGAGCCCGGGCACGTCAATGTCGATGGCCTCGTAGGGCATGTCGGCGCCGAGGGCTGCATAGGCGGCGTTGTGCATGGCGGGTGACTTGGAATGCCCAATGGGATGTCCCAACACCGCGCCCTTGGGGGGCTGGTTCAATTAGTCGCACTTCCCTGCGTTGGCGTCGCACCAGGCGACGTACTTGGCCACGTTGGCCTGGTGCTCGGCGAAGGTGGCAGCGTACAGCGTCTCGCCGGTGTCCAGGTTGACGGTCACCCAGAAGTAGTAGTCGTTGGCCTCCGGGTGGGCGGCAGCCACGATTGCCTTGTTGCCGGGAGAGCCGATGGGGCCCACGGGCAGTCCGGCGTTGGCAAAGGTGTTGTAGGGATTGGAGGCGTCCGCCTTTTCCTCAGCCGTGATGTTGTATGTCTTCTTGCCCAGCCCGTAGGCCACGGTGGCATCAGACTCCAGGCGGCCGCCGGTCTCCGCGTTGGGCTTGTTGATGCGGTTTTCAATAGCCCCGGAGATCATGGCGTAGTTCTCCACGTTGCCTTCAAACTCGATAATGCTGGCAACCGTCAGAATCCGGTACTGCTCGTCGGGGTCGGTGATGCCGGTGGCAACCAGCTCGTCCTTCGTGGCCTTGACGAGTTCATCCAGGACGCCCTTGGCGTCGATGTCGATGGGGAAGCGGTACTCCCCCGGCGCCAGATAGCCCTCGAGGTTCTTGGCCTGCGGGGGCAGGTCGAACAAGGCGGGCTGGTTGGCCAGCGACTCAAAGTCCGCCAGCGGCAGGCCTGTGCTGTCGGCCAGGACCTTGAGGGTCTCGCCAATGCGCAGGTTCTGGGCGATGGCTGTGTAGTGGACCTTGTTGCCGTCAACCGCCAGCAGCACGGACACGGCATCGGCGGCCTTCATCTGGTGCTTCATCTCGAAGGTTCCGGGCTGGAGCGCGGAGGCTCCGTCCGCTGCCGACAGGGCATCCAGGAAGGCCTGCTCGCTTTCGACGACGTCTTCGGCCTTGAGGTCCGCGGCGATGGAACGCCCGGTGGCGCCGTCGGGCACCACGAACGACACTGAGCCGGTGCCGGGACCGGGATAGTCGGGTGTCTCGAAACCGGCCAGCATCGGTTTGACCGACTGGAAAACAAAATAGACGACGGCGGCGAACAACAGCACAACCACAAGAAAGACGAGGCTGCGACGGCGCTTGCGCACACGCTTGGACCGGCTGGATCCGCGGGATGAACGCTCCTCCAGGTAGTCGTCCCCTTCGTCGTAGTGGTGTCCGGTGACGTCGTCGTAGTGCCCCTCGTAGGAGGCTTCACCCGGTGCTTCGTAGGCATGGGCGTCCTGCTCCGCGTAGGCGTGGGCAACCGGGGCCTGGTAGCTGTCCCCGACGGCGCCCGCGGCGGTTTCATATCCGCCGTGGCCGGTGACGGGCATCCCGGGCTCCGAGGCACTGGATTCATACTCCGCTGCCGCCTGGGCCAGGAGGCCCTGGCGGCCAACGGCGGCCTGCGGGGCCGAGTGCGGCCGGAACCGGTCTTGCTCCGGCTCCGGCAAGGTCCCGGAATCCATCACGGGGACGGCGAACTGCTGGTCCTCCAATGCCGGCGCATCAAACGGCCCGGTTTCAAACACGGGAGGCGTGTACTGGGGTTCAAAGGCGGGTGGCTGCTGGACGGATTCAAATTGTCCGGTCCGGTGGAGCGCTTCCTGGTACAGGAATTCGCCGGGCTGCTCCGGCTGGTATTTGTTGCCCCCGCGCGGGGTCTCCTGGAAAAACGACTCGTCGTGCACGCGGGCGGGGATCTGCGGCTGCTCCCGGAAGGGACCAGCGGCCGGAACGGAACCGTAAGGTGGCGCGTCGTAGCCGGCGGCCTGGTGGGCCGGGGCGTCAAAGTCCCTGGTGTATTCGTAGCGGGGGGCCGGCGTGTCGGCCGGCGGCGCGAAGGCTGTCGGCACCGTGTACCCCGGCACGCCCTCAAGACCCTGCGGCATCTCATAGCGGGAGGCCTGAACGCCGGCATTGTCCTGGTCGAACGGCTGGTCCAGCCAGTCCGGGAGGGGTTGGTCCTGCTTCCCGGTGTCCTGGGCCGGGCGGCCGGGCACCGCATGCTGCACCTGGGCCTGGCCGGTGGGGGTACTGCCGGCCCGGCCGGCGTCTGCACGGGCTTCCTCGTTGGCGGGAGCCTTCCAGATGAGACCCGGATTCTCCCTCAGGGCCCGACGGCTCGGATACTCGGTCATGATGCCGGAGCATTCTTCTCGGGCACGCCGATTTGCGTGGAAATGGTGGAAACCTCTTCGTCTTGCGCTGGTCCGTCAGTCCCCACAACATCCGGCTTACGTGGGCGCACAAGCTCGCCAACATTGGCGTTGCGCGCTTTCTGCATCTCAAGGGCGTGCTGCAGGATTTCCACAGCTGCCACTTGATCTACCACTTTACGGTGTTCCCTGCGCTCAAGGCCAGCCTTGTGCAGTGCCTGGTGGGCGCTGACTGTGGTCAGGCGTTCGTCCACCAGGTGCACGGGAACGTCCAATCCGGCGTCCTGCAGCAGGGAAACCAGCAGCCGTGCGTAGCTGCGGGCCATGTCTGCGGACGATTTTTCCTCGCCCTTCATGGTCCGGGGCAGGCCAACAAAAATCTGCACCACGCCGCGGGAGGCGGCTTCTTTCACCACGACCTTGATGTCGCTGTTCCGCTTGGCATCCCTGCTCAAGGTCTTGACCGGGGTGGCCAGGATGCCGTCGGGGTCGCAGGAGGCCAGGCCGACGCGGGCCATCCCCACGTCGAGGCCCAGCTTGACCCCCTGCGGGAAGCTTTGATCCGCCACGGGACCCCTAGGACCGGTTCTTCACGGCATCGGACACGGCTGCCAGGGCCGCGTCGATTGCCGTCACGTCCGAGCCGCCGCCCTGGGCCATGTCCGGCTTGCCGCCGCCGCCGCCGCCCAGGATGCCGGAGGCCAGCTTCACCAGGTTTCCGGCCTTGACGCCGGCCTCGCGGGCGGCCTCGTTGGTGACAACCAGGATGATGGGGCGGGCATTGCTGCAACCGGCCACGGCAATGGTCGACGGCGCCGAGCCGAGACGGTCGCGCAGGTCAAGTGCCAGCCCGCGAAGGTCGTCGGCGCCGGAGACATCCCCGGCGTTGTGGGCGATGACGCGTACGCCGTTGGCGTCCACGGCAGTGCCCACGAGGTTGGCCGCTGCGGCGCTGAGCTGCTCCTTGCGCAGGCGCTCCAGTTCCTTCTCGGCGGTCTTGAGCTTCGCCAGGGTCGCGGCGACGCGCTCCTGCAGGAGGTTGGAGGGAACCTTGAGCATGTCCGTCAGTTCGCTGACGAGGGCGCGCTCTGCGGCAAGGTGGCGGAAGGCATCCAGGCCCACAAAGGCTTCGACGCGGCGGTTTCCTGAACCCACCGACTGCTCTCCCAGCAGGGTGAGGGAGCCGATGCGGGAGGTGCTGTCCACGTGGGTGCCGCCGCAGAGCTCGCGGGACCAGGCGCCGTCGATCTCCACCACGCGCACCTCCGAGCCGTAGTTCTCCCCGAACAGGGCCATGGCGCCCAGTGCCTTGGCGGCGTCCAGGTCCATGACCTTGGTGTCCACCTTGTAGTTGTTGCGGATGGCGATGTTGGCCACTTCCTCGATCTCCGAGCGCGTTGCGGCACTCAGGCCTTCGCCCCAGGAGAAGTCGAAGCGCAGGTAGCCGGCCTTGTTGAAGGATCCGCGCTGGAGGGCTTCCGGGCCGAGGATCTGGTGCAGGGCGGCGTGCACGATGTGCGTGCCCGTGTGTGCCTGCTCGGCTGCGTGGCGGCGTTCCCGGTCGACGGCGGCGCGCACCACGGCGTCTGCCGGCAGTTCACCTTCGCGCACGATGGCCTTGTGGACGCTCAGGCCCTTGATGGGTCGCTGGACGTCCAGGACCTCGACGACGAAACCGTCGCCGGTGATCAGGCCGGTGTCGGCGGCCTGGCCGCCCGCCTCGGCGTAGAACGGGGTCTCGTCCAGGACGAGGGAGATTTCATCTCCCGTGGAGGCGTGCTGCACGGCGGCGCCGTTGGAGAGGATGGAGCGCACGCGCCCCTCCCCCTCCAACTCGGTGTATCCGGTGAACTTGGTCTCGCCCTGGGCCAGAAGCTCGTGGAAGACGGAGAGGTCGGCGTGGCCGCTCTTCTTGGCCTTGGCATCCTTCTGGGCGCGCTGGCGCTGCTCGAGCATGAGGGAGCGGAAGCCGGCCTCGTCAACGGCCAGCCCGGCCTCGCCCGCCATTTCCAGGGTCAGGTCGATCGGGAAGCCGTAGGTGTCGTGCAGGGCGAAGGCCTCTTCGCCGGACAGCGGCGTGTTGGCTGCCTTGGATTCCTTCACGGCCTCCTCCAGGCGTGCGGTGCCGCTGGCGATGGTGCGCAGGAACGACTTTTCCTCGGCGTAGGCGATCCGGGAGATGCGGGCGAAGTCGGTCTCGACCTCGGGGTAGGCGCCCTTCATGGCATCGCGGGAGACGGGCAGCAGTTCCGGCAGCACGGCCGTTTCCACGCCCAGCAGGCGCATGGCGCGCACGGCACGGCGGATGAGGCGGCGCAGCACATAGCCGCGGCCTTCATTGGAGGGGGTGACGCCGTCGGAAATCAGCATGAGTGAGGAGCGGATGTGGTCGGCGACGACGCGCATGCGGACGTCATCCACATGGTGAGGGTCGGCCGGGTCCTCGGTGGACGTGTACTTCTTGCCGGAGAGCTCGGCGGCCTTGTCCAGGACGGGGCGGACCTGGTCGGTCTCGTACATGTTCTCCACGCCCTGCAGGATCATGGAGAGGCGCTCCAGTCCCAAGCCCGTGTCAATGTTTTTGTTGGGGAGCTCGCCCACCACGTCAAAGTCGACCTTGGAGCGGACGTTGTCGATCTGGTACTGCATGAACACGAGGTTCCAGATTTCGATGTAACGGGTCTCATCGGCGATGGGGCCGCCGTCAATGCCGTATTCGGGGCCGCGGTCGTAGAAGATCTCCGAGCAGGGGCCGGCCGGGCCGGGCTGGCCGGTGGACCAGTAGTTGTCTTCCTTGCCGATGCGCTGGATGCGGTCTTCGGAGACTCCCACCTTGTCGCGCCAGATGCCGTAAGCCTCGTCGTCTTCGGTGTACACCGTGACCCAAAGGCGGTCGGCTGGGAGACCGTATCCGCCGTCGTCAAGGGAAGAGGTGAGCAGCTCCCAGGCGTAGGGGATGGCGGTTTCCTTGAAGTAGTCGCCGAAGGAGAAGTTGCCGCACATCTGGAAGAACGTGCCATGGCGGACGGTCTTTCCGACCTCATCGATGTCGCCGGTGCGGATGCACTTCTGCACGCTCGTGGCGCGCTTGTACGGCGGGACCTCGCGGGCGGTCAGGTATGGGATGAAGGGGACCATGCCGGCCACGGTGAAGAGCAGCGACGGGTCGGAAGACACCAGGGAGGCAGAGGGCACGGGAGTGTGGTCCTTGCTGGCGAAGAACTTGATCCAGCGGTCTGCGATGTCGTGCGATTTCATTAGCCTGGTGGCTCCTTCAATAGTTCCTGCCGGCAGGAACCCTTGTTCCTGCCTGGTGCTGCGCGCCGTGGCGCCATGGCTGTGACTGTTGCCGTGCCTAGCGGCGCGGCTTGGCCGGGTCCTGGTCCACGCCCAGGGCCAGCCTTAAATCCGTTTCGCGCTCGTTCATGTTCTCCCGCAGCGCGTCGGCGAAGTCGTGGACGGCGTCGGCAGCCCTGCCAACGGCCCGGTTCAGCCCCTCGGGGCCGATGGCACCCTGTGCCGCGGCAATCTTGCGGGCGGCCATGACGCCGATGGTGATGCCCACGCCGAGCCAAAAGATCTTCTTCATCAATTTTATCCCTTGATTTTTGTCCCTGGTGCGGTCGGCTCAGCGGCTGTGCCGGGAACGGCCGGGCTTGCGGCGCCCGGCAAACGCCTGGCGCACACCGTAAGAGAAGGCGGATACCTTGATCAGCGGCTGCCCAATGGTGGCCGCGACCAGCGCCGACAGCGCCGAAATGTTGGCTGTGGCGTCCGAGACGTTGTTGGAGATCCCGTCAACCTTGCCCAGCTGGGTGTTGGTGGTGGCCACCGTGGCGGTGACCTCCTCGATCAGCGGGGTGGTTCCGTCGCCGATCTGCTTGATGGTGGTGCGCATTTCATCAAACACCTTGCCCAGTTTGACGATGGGCACGGCAAGCAATGCCACAAGCACGGCGAACACGCCTGCCGCTATGAGTCCTGCAATGTCGCCACCACTCATGAATGTGCCGCCTCAATTTCTGCTTGGGTCCCGGCTCGGTTCCGGACGTTTCTCCCAAAGTACCTTACCCACAAATGCCGTTCGGTTTTGGCGTTCAACCGGTTTTGGCTACAAAACAGCCCGCGGCGCGTGCCGCGGGCTGTTTTGTGTTTCAAGCGTTGCGTGTTGCAAGCCCTACTTTTCGCTGCTCCTGGAAGGATTTAGCGTGAGTAGAATTCAACAACCAGCTGCTCTTCACAGGTTACGGGAACCTCGGAGCGCTTGGGCTTGCGAACCAGGCGGGCCTGCAGGCTCTCCAGCTTCACATCCAAGTAGGCCGGCACGGCGGGGAGCACGTCGCGGTGGGCGCCGGCTGCAGCGAGCTGCAGCGGAACCATGGTCTGGCTGCGCGGGTGAACGTGGATCAGCTGACCCTCGGTCACGCGGTAGGACGGGCGGTCCACGCGGGCGCCGTCAACCATGATGTGGCGGTGCACAACCAGCTGGCGTGCCTGGGCGGTGGTGCGGGCGAAGCCTGCACGCAGGACCAGGGCGTCCAAACGGCTTTCAAGGATCTCAACCAGGTTTTCACCGGTCATGCCCTTGGTGTGCTTGGCTTCTTCGAATGCACGGGTCATCTGTGCTTCGCGGATGCCGTACTGGGCGCGCAGACGCTGCTTTTCGCGGAGGCGTACTGCGTAGTCGCTGTCCTGCTTCTTGCGGGCGCGGCCGTGCTCACCGGGGCCGTACGGGCGGCGCTCGAGGTACTTGGCTGCCTTCGGAGTCAGAGCAATGCCGAGGGACCGCGAAAGGCGGGCCTGACGGCGGGCACGTGTGTTGTTAGCCACTTGTGTCCTTCCAATATGTGCAATAAGTGTTTTACCTGGCCTCCATTGTGGAGAGCTGGGGCTATTGCGGCCCTTCGCTGCAGCACCTGGGCATGGACAACCAATCGCGTGTCAGCACGGCAAACACGCGGCCAGCGGCCGGGTGGAGCGTACTTGGATGTTGTGCATGGAGCCAGAGCTTGCCAGTGCGGGATTAACTCTACCACCCACCTTCACCTCAAACCCACTCCAACGCTGCACCACTAAAGTGCCGTTTTTGGACAACGCGGCATCACTTTCCGGTACCCCTGAACGTCTCGAATGGCATAACCGCACCTTGTCCGCTTATAGGTGGTTACTTACCTCCCTATAAGCGAACAAGGTTCGGTTATGCGGTTGAGCTCTTCATTTCCACCCCAAGCCCGCCGCGTCCACGCCTCGAGCCGGCAGTTAATACCGTTTGGAACTGAATAAGGGCATTAAGCGATGGGCGAAGCCGGAGTGCGTCGTACCCCACGCACATCGGCGAATCTTCTCAGTAAGCGGGCCAGCGCACTTGCGCTATTTTGCAGGTCCCGTGCCTCGGATAATCTCGCGTAGTCGTGTGAGCCGGGGCCCGAGGTCACGTTCGTGCCCATTCGCCGTCGGGGTGTAGTAGTTTTTCCCCACCAGGTCATCCGGCGGATACTGCTGGAGGGCGATCGAGTGCGGCGCATCGTGGGAGTAAATGTAGCCCTTGCCGTGGCCCAACCCGGCCGAACCGGCGTAGTGGGCATCGCGCAGTGGCGGCGGCACGGTGGTGCCCTTGCCGGCCCGAACATCCGCAACAGCTGCATTGATGCCGTTATAGGAGGCATTGGATTTTGGTGCCGTGGCCACGTGCACCACGGCCTGGGCCAGAATGATCCGGGCTTCCGGCATACCGATCAGGGCCACGGCCTGAGCCGCCGCGACAGCCGTCTGAAGCGCCGTGGGATCTGCCATTCCCACATCTTCAGAAGCTGAGATCATGATGCGCCGGCTAATGAAGCGCGGATCCTCCCCCGCCTCGAGCATGCGAGCTAGGTAGTGCAGCGCCGCGTCGACGTCGGATCCTCGCACAGATTTAATGAAGGCGCTGATGATGTCATAGTGCTGATCCCCGGCGCGGTCATAGCGCACGGCAGCCGCATCGATGGCTCGCTCAGCCGTGGCGAGACCAATCTCGACGGGGGCATCTGCTGCCACCTCGTCGTCGGACGCGGTTTCCGACAGCGCAACCCCGGCCGCCGCCTCCAAGGTGGTCAGGGCACGGCGCGCGTCCCCTGCCGCCAAGCGCACCAGGTGATCCATGGCCTCGTCGGTGACCGTGACCAGGCCGTCCAGGCCGCGTTGATCTGTGATGGCCCGCTCGAGCAGTCCCTGAATGTCGGAGTTCTGCAGCGGCTGCAGGGTCAGCAAGATGGAGCGCGAGAGCAGCGGCGCCACAACGGAGAATGAGGGGTTTTCGGTGGTCGCGGCAATCAGCACGACCCAACGGTTTTCCACGCCGGGCAACAACGCGTCCTGCTGGGCCTTGTTGAAGCGGTGAATCTCATCGAGGAACAAGACAGTTGTGCGTCCGTGCAGATCTCGGTCCGTCAGGGCTTGATCCATGACCCGGCGCACGTCCTTGACGCCGGCCGTGATGGCGGACAGCTCCACAAATTTCCGGCCCGGACCCCGAGCGATGACATGGGCCAGGGTGGTTTTTCCCGTGCCGGGAGGGCCCCACAGCATGACGGAGGCCGGACCTGCCGCTCCCCCACCGCTGCCACCGGCGGCCAGCATTTGCAACGGCGACCCGGCACCCAAAAGGTGTTGTTGGCCCACGACCTCATCCAGGCTGCGCGGGCGCATCCGCACGGCGAGGGGGCTTCGCGGGCGCGAGCCGGAATCCGAGCTCCCGCCACCAAAGGTGAGGCTGCCGTCGTCGTCGTTTGTCTCGTCCCCGTGCAGGGCACTAAAAAGGTCACTCACCCCCCTAGGCTATCCCCGGTAGTCTGGCAGCGTGAACTTAGCCCGCCGCACCGCTTTTGTCCCCGCCGCCCGCCTCAGCGCGTGGCTGTCCCGATTCACTGCCGCACATGGCGGCCAGCTCGCCCTCGAAGACACGGACGACGGCGTGAGCTTGCGTCTGCGCGACGGTGCGGTTGCGCTTCTCTCACCTCCGTGGCCAGACGACGGGCGTCCTGGGCGTGGGGCGAATCTGCTGGAACGTGTCGAGTCACTGGCGGCACAAGAGCGACGGCTCGGAATCATTCTGGTGCGGCGTGGCGGTTATGGGGTGGGCATCGCCGTGGGCGGGAAGCTCGTGGCACACAAGGTGGGCACGGCCTCCTCTCGGTCTCGCGGTGGCGATCAGGCTGCGGCCATCGTTGAGCGGGCGGCGGCCGAGGCCGCCAAGATCTTTGCCGGGGCGAGCTTTGAATATGTGGCGCCGGGTGGCGACAAACTGTTGCTGGAGTCCGCCCTAACGGCCCCGGCCCTGCGCCGGTATGCAAAGCTTGCCCGGCTGGCACCCCTGACTGTGGTGGACCCCAAGATGGATGTGCTGACGCGGGCGGCCGCAGATTATTGTTCCATTCGCATCAGGATCACTGAACCTCCGGCTTAATGTTCTGGTTGATATGGAACAGGTTGCCGGGATCGTACTTCGCCTTGATCTTGGCCAACCGAGTGTAGTTGCCCCCATAGTTATCCTCGATGCGGGACTGGTCGTCTGCATCGAGGAAATTAACATAGCCCGCGCCTGCCCCGTGCGGTTGCAGGGCCTGGTGGTAGTCTCTGACCCACTTCGTGTTGGCGTCATTGTCCGCCGGAGATTCCCACATTCCGGCGATGGCTACCGAGAAGTTTACGTCGCGGTAGGGAAAGGCCGTCTCATCCGCTCCTACACGTTGGGCTGCGCCATTGATGGGATAGAAGTGATTAGCCGTTTGGGGGCTCGGAACGCCAGCTCCAAAATTCTGAGCCACGCCGATCACATCATCGCTTAGCTCTGGAAGGAACTCCGCCTTCCAATATGCTTGGAGGCCCTTCGGCAGAAGCGGGTCGAACAAAGTGTTGAGCATCGGATACGGGAGTGGGCCAAGGAACGACCCCGCAACTGGGGCCACATCAAGGAATTGCTGCCACTGCCGCTCGCCCTCATCATGGGGACCGGTCCAGCCACCCACCACGACCGCCACGGGCTTGCCGTGGAATTCCTCCGGCAGGAACGGGACCGGCGGGCCTTGGTGGAATCCAAGGAAGATTCCCATATCTTCGGGAGCCGTGGCAATGTAGTCCCGGAACAGTTGCGCAACGGCCTCAGCATGCTCCAACAAATAGATGACTACGCCGCCGTACACCACGTCCACGGGGTGCAGGTTGAATTCCAGCGACGTGACGACGCCGAAGTTTCCGGTGCCTCCACGCAACGCCCAGAAGAGGTCGTCATTCTCGGTTGCGCTGGCTGTGAGGAACTTCCCTTCTGCCGTCACCACATCCGCGGATTTGAGGTTGTCGCAGGACAGACCATATTTACGAGCGAGGTAGCCGATGCCACCGCCGAGCGTCAGCCCGGCGACACCCGTGGATCCGATAATTCCGCCGGTTGTGGCGAGCCCGAAGGCGTTTGTTGCGTGGTTGAAATCGGCCCAGGTGGTGCCTGCCTCAGCCCGGGCCGTTACGGCCGCGGGATCTACCCGGACGCCCCTGCGGTCGGCGAAGTCCAGCACGAGGCCGCCGTCGCACGTGCCGAATCCGGGCGCGCTGTGCCCACCACCTCTCAGCGCAAGGTCCAGACCCGCGTCGCGCGCAAAGTTGACTCCGGCAATGACGTCAGCCACCTGCGAAACACGCAATATGGCTGCGGGGCGCTTGTCAATCATGCCGTTATAAACGGTCCGTGAGGCGTCGTAGAGGGGGTGGTCGGAAGAGATGACCTGGCCGCGTACCTTTTCCTGCAGGGCCGCAAACCCTTTGTTGTCCATGGTGATCCCCGTTCCCCTGACCATGCCTTCACGATCAGGGCTGTGGCACAGCCACCCCCGGCCGTGCGGGACATACATGATTCAGACACTGCGGGTCGGAGCCTAGCCAAGCAGGCCCGCTCCCGTGGCGGAGACCGGATGCGCCTTGGCAGCGTGCCACTTGGCACCCAGCTTTCGGCGTACTTCTTGAACGTGCGCTTGCCGTCGAGCCCGGAGGCGGTGCTGGCGAGCACACCCACAGGACTGGCAACTAACCGCAGGATACGCCCGCCGGCAGTCGAGATCAATGGCGCGCGTTGACTCATAGAAAACCTCCGCGTAGCCAGATACGTTGCCTCATTTGATTTCCTCCGCTTCGGCGTGGCTT
>NZ_JADHDY010000021.1 GCF_016820535.1 Sporosarcina beigongshangi
CCGTCCGGGTGGCGGCCGGGGCGGCGGTGCCGGCGGGCGCCGTGGTGCGCTGCGCCGTCGTGCCTGCGACAGCAGCGGACGGCGCCACGGGTGCGGATGCCGGGACAAGCCAGGCGGACAGGGCCACCACTGCCGCGACGGCCAGGACCGGCCCAGCCAGGCGGGCGGAGCGGCGGCGGCGGTTCAGGTGGCGCGGCATGTTCCCCTCCGGCGGTGAGGCCTAGAGCCCCAACTTGGCGGATTCGATCTTGGGGCAGGTGTCCATCACGACGTCCAGGCCCGCATCGGCGGCGCGCTGCGCGGCGGCTTCATCTATCACGCCAAGCTGCAGCCAGACGGCCTTGGCGCCGACAGCGATGGCCTGGTCAACAACCGCACCCACCTTGGCAGAGTTCACGAAGCAGTCCACCACGTCGATGGGGCCCGGCACGTCTGCGAGCTTCGTGTACCCCTTGGCACCGTGGACATCGTCGCCCTTGAGGCTGACGGGGATGATTTCGTGGCCGAGGTGCTGCTGCAGGAACAGGGCCACACCCATGGCAGCCCGCAGGGGGTTGTTGGACAGGCCCACCACGGCCCAGCGGCCGGGTGTGGTGAGCAACCGGTGGATGAGCTGCGGATCGTTGATGTGTGCCATGCTTCGAGCCTAATCCCACGGGCCGCCGTTGCCGGATTCCCGCGCCGCGAGCCGGCCATGCGTGGCGTCCGCGCCCGGCGGGCGATTTCCCGCCTGCCGGAATCGGCACTAGGCTGGGATTTCCCATCCAGAGCGGCCGAGAGACCTGGCTTGTTGACGCCGCAGCAACCATCCCACGCATCACCGCGGCTCCTGCCCGGCACATGCCACGGAACGGTGCTACCGCCAGAAACGATGGAAAGGAATCCCCTCGTGACCCTGAACACCA
This sequence comes from Sporosarcina beigongshangi, assembly GCF_016820535.1. Classification (GTDB taxonomy): domain Bacteria; phylum Actinomycetota; class Actinomycetes; order Actinomycetales; family Micrococcaceae; genus Specibacter. Next base: position 906 of record NZ_JADHDY010000021.1, read on the forward strand.
CCCGCATCCGCACCAGCCATGCCGGTTCCCTGCCCCGCACCCCCGCCCTCCTGGCGGCCAACGAGGCGCGGGAGGCCAACGGAGACACACCCGAATTCCAGGCGTTGCTGGAGGAATCCGTCATTGACGTGGTGGCCCGGCAGGCTGCCGCCGGGATCGACATTGTCAACGACGGCGAGTTCGGCCACGCCATGAACGATTCCGTGGACTACGGCGCCTGGTGGTCCTACTCCTTCGCACGCATGGGCGGCCTGGAGTTGGACACGGACCAGGCATGGGCCGTGGAGGCCGTCGAGTCAACACCCGGCAATGTGGCGCTGACCGGCTTCGTGCACCGCCGCGACCGCGGCCTCTTTGCCGAAGCCTACAACGACCCCACCTCGGGCATCTTCTCCGCAGGCGCCAAGCTGTTCCCCAAGTGCACCGGCCCGCTGAGCTACACCGGGCACGACGCCGTTGCCTCCGACATCAAGAACCTCACCACCGGCATGGCCAAGGCAGGCGTCACCGAAGGTTTTGTGGCGGCACTGTCCCCCGGCAGTGCCTCGCGCATCACCAACGAGCACTATGCCACGGAGGAGGAGTTCATCTACGCCTGCGCCGACGTGCTCCGCGAGGAATACACGGCCATCATCAATGCCGGGCTGACGGTGCAGATCGACGACCCCTCGATTGCCGAGAACTGGGACCAGATTTCACCGGAACCCTCCGTGGAGGACTACCTGAAATTCACCCAGGTCCGGGTCGAGGCGCTGAACTATGCCCTGCGCGGCCTGCCGGAGGAGCAGATCCGCTTCCACCTGTGCTGGGGCTCCTGGCACGGCCCGCACACCACCGACCTGGAGTTCAAGCACCTCGTGGACACCATGCTGGCGATCAACGCCGGCTCCTATTCCTTCGAGGCAGCCAATGTGCGCCACGAGCACGAGTGGAAGATTTGGCAGGACACCAAGCTGCCCGAGGGCAAGCTGATTGTGCCGGGGATCGTCTCGCACGCCACCAACGTGGTGGAACACCCCGAACTGGTGGCGGACCGCATCGAGCGCTTCACCTCCGTGGTGGGGCGCGAGTCCGTGGTTGCTGCCACAGACTGCGGTCTGGGCGGGCGCGTGCACCCGCAGATTGCCGCCGCGAAGCTGGCAACGCTGGGCGAGGGTGCGGCCCTGGCCAGCAAGCGCCTCTGGAAATAGCCAGGAAGGACCCAAAAAGTACGGCAGCCGCTGCGGATGCGCATCCGCAGCGGCTGCCGTTTTCAGCCGGGCTCCGGGCCGGGAGGCCCCGTGGCCTTCATCCGTTCAGGCGTCTACGAAGGAGTCGTCGATGCTGGGCCGGTCGTTGTCCCCGGAATCGCTCTCCGGTTCGTCTTCGTCCTCCGGCACCTCGTCAATGTCGACGTAGTCCTCATTGGTGAGTTCGTCCGTGTACAGGGACCAGAATTCGTTGCTGGCGGCCGCTGCCGGATCCAGGGCCTGCAGCTGTTCCTGAAAGGACTTCTTCACCGCGGAGAAGTCCTCGTCGTCTTCGGGGCCGGCAGTGTCCCTGTCGATGGACCCCCACGCGGAAACGATGGGTGCCAGCTTTTCCAGGGCGGAGGCTATGAGCGACTCGTCGTCTTCACAGACGAACATGACGGCGCCGCTCTTCCGGTCCACCACCACAAATTGGAAATCACCGTCGTTGCACACGATGGCCCGGCCGCGTTCGTCATCCGCAAATGGCGGCTTGAGCCACTGCCCGTCCAGCGGCACATCTTCCAGCGCGACCGGATACATGGGTTCCAGCATTGCCCAGATCTGGGAGTCGTTCATGGTTTCCTCCTGCCCTTAACCATGACACTAACCACCGGCGGTGGCCGCGTCAACGGCCGTGATTCACCCCGCCGGGACCACCTCGGAACTGCCCTCGAAGCGGCGGTTGCGCAGCACCGGAAGGAACTCGCGCACCTCCTCGATGCGCCGGTGGGTGACGTCGGCCGTGGCCACTCCCTCGGCGTCGTCGTTGAGGAAGTCGATGGCGATGCCCATGGGGTCCAGGATGACCGAGTGCCCGATGCAGTGGTCGCTGGAGGTGCCGGCCGCCGCCACCCAGCAGGTGTTTTCAATGGCGCGGGCCTTCAGCAGCGTCTCCCAGTGCTCGATCTTGTGCTCGCCCTTGAACCATGCGGCCGAGACACAGATCAGGTCCGCGCCGGCGACGGCCAGTGCCCGGGCCAGTTCGGGGAAGCGGATGTCGTAGCAGGTCATGATGCCCACCTTGAAGCCGCCGAGCTCCACGAGCGTAATGCCGCGGTCGCCGGGCTTGATGCGGGTGGATTCCTGGTAGGAGAAGGCGTCGTAGAGGTGGAGCTTGCGGTAGGTGCCCAGGATGGCGCCGCTTTCGTCCACGGCAACCACGGTGTTGTAGGGGCGTTCCTCGCCGCTGGACTCGTAGCCGCCGGCAATCACGGCGATGCCCACGTCGGAGGCGATCATGGACAGCCCCTGCACAAAGGTGGTCCAGTGCGCGTCCACGGCCGCCGCGAAACCGCCCTTGACCCGTCCCACGGAGAACATGGCCTCCTCCGGGAACAACACCAGCTTCCCGCCGTCCTGCGCCGCGGCCACGGCCAGCCTGCGCATCGTGGCCAGGTTTTCCACGACATCCGCACCTGGGTTGAATTGTCCAACACTGACCTTCATGGCTGTGGGTCCTTCCGCTCGGTTCAAGTAGAAACCAGCCTAGTCCGTCCCGCCGCCGCGGCAATCACCCAAAGCAGCCCAAAAAGGGAAGGACGACGGCGGAACCCAGGTTCCGCCGTCGTCCTTCCCTTTGCGCTGTGGCTGGGTGGCCTACTTCGCGTCGCTGATGAGGTCGTGGCGCACGATCGTCTGGTCTCGGTCCGGGCCAACGCCGATGGCGGATATCCGGGTGCCGGACATTTTCTCCAGCGCCAGGATGTAGTTGCGCGCGTTTTCGGGCAGGTCCTCCATGGTGCGGGCCGTGGTGATGTCCTCGGTCCAGCCCGGGAAGTACTCGAAAATGGGCTTGGCGTGGTGGAATTCGGTCTGCGTCATGGGCATTTCGTCATGGCGCACGCCGTCAACGTCGTAGGCAACGCAGACCGGGATCTGCTCGATGCCGGTGAGCACGTCCAGCTTGGTGACGAAGTAGTCCGTGAAGCCGTTGACGCGCGAGGCGTGGCGGGCCAGGAGGGCGTCGTACCAGCCGCAGCGGCGCGGGCGGCCGGTGTTGACACCGAATTCGCCGCCGGTCTTCTGCAGGTAGATGCCCATCTCGTCGAACAGTTCCGTGGGGAACGGGCCGGCGCCGACACGCGTGGTGTAGGCCTTGATGATGCCCACGGAGCGGGTGATGCGTGTGGGGCCGATGCCGGAGCCCACGGATGCGCCGCCGGCTGTCGGGTTGGACGAGGTGACGAACGGGTAGGTGCCGTGGTCCACGTCCAGGAATGTGGCCTGGCCGCCTTCCATGAGCACCACTTCTCCGCGGTCCAGGGCTTCGTTCAATACAAAGGTTGCGTCAATGACCATGGGGCGCACGCGCTCGGCGAAGGAGAGGAAGTACTCAACGACTTCTTCAACCTCCACGTCACGGCGGTTGTACACCTTGACCAGCAGCTGGTTTTTCTGCTTGAGCGAACCTTCCACCTTCTGGCGCAGGATGGACTCGTCAAAGAGGTCCTGGACGCGGATGCCCAGTCGGGCCACCTTGTCCATGTAGGCCGGGCCGATCCCGCGGCCGGTGGTGCCGATGGCACGGCTGCCCAGGAAGCGTTCGGTGACCTTGTCCAGCACCTGGTGGTACGGGGCCACCAGGTGGGCGTTGGCGGAGATGCGCAGCTTGGACGTGTCCGCGCCGCGGGCCTGCAGGCCCTCGATCTCCTCAAAGAGCGCCTCAAGGTTCACCACGCAGCCGTTGCCAATGATGGGTGTTGCGTTGGGGCTCAAAATGCCTGCGGGAAGGAGCTTCAGCTCATACTTCTCGCCACCTACGACCACAGTGTGGCCTGCGTTGTTGCCGCCGTTGGGCTTCACAACATAGTCGACCCGGCCACCCAAAAGATCTGTGGCCTTGCCTTTTCCTTCGTCACCCCACTGGGCGCCGACGATTACGATTGCTGGCATGGGACCCTCCCCCTTGCTCATAAGTTGAGCCGGGCGCTGCGGATTCCGGCAGAGGTTCCGCCGTACAGCGTCCGGGCACGAAAATGCCCCTTGGGAATCGCCGCCGTTCGCCTGCAACAAATGCGGGCCGGCCAGCGATCAAGGGGGTCTTACCCCCCGAGTTTACCGGAATGCCACTGCGGGTGCACATTGGCCGCGCCCAACACCTGCTTTCCACCCGGACGCGGCGCCTGCCCCGGCGCCTGGCACAGCAGGATCCATTTAGTGTCGCAAGGACACTAAATGTTATATACTGTCCTTGCGACACTAAATAATTTCTTCACCCGCCACCCGCAAGGAAGAATCCCGATGGCCCAAACCTTGACCGGCCCTCATGCCGGAACCACCCGCGCGACTGCGCAGCCTCCGGCCGCCAACAGGTCCGCAGCCCTGGGGCCCGGCAGCAACGGCACGGTCGCGGCCGAAATGATTGTGAAGGTCGGTGGACACAATGCCTGAGCCGGCCGGATATCAGGAGGAGTTCATGGCCTCCCTGACACGGATCATCGGCGAGTGGACGGCGCCGGACTTCCTGTCCGCCGTAGTGGCCCGGGAAGGCGTTGACCTTGACCCTGCCGCGATCACCATGATCACGTTCCTCTCCGCCGACGGACCCATGCGCCCCTCCGCACTGGCCGGGAAGATGGTCACCGGCGCATCCAACGTCAGCAAGGTTGCGGCCCGGCTGTCAGCCGCTGGGATGGTCAACCGCATCCCCGATCCAGCTGATGCCCGCGCCGGACTGCTGAGCCTGACACCCGCCGGGCGCCAGGTTGCCACCACCTTTGTCCGCGCCGGCGACGGGCTCGTGGAGGACCTGTTGCGGGGTTGGTCCATGGCCGACCGGACTGAAATGGCCAGGCTGCTGGCAAAACTGAAGCAATCCACCATCGATTTTTCCGCCCAACTTCGAGCGAAGAACCCACTTCCCGAGCAAGAACTGCCGGGAGAAACTGAAGGAGCAAAGCAATGACTGCCACCGCATCCACCCGTACTTACATCATCACCGGGGCCGGCTCCGGCGTGGGCCAGGCCACCGCGGAACTGCTGCGTGAGCGCGGCGCCAACGTCATTGGCGTGGACCTCAAAGGCTCGGACATCGAGGGCGACCTGAGCACCCATGAAGGCCGCATTGCAGCAGCGGATGCCGCACTGGATGCGGCAGGCGGGTCCGTGGACGCCGTCATCGCCTGCGCCGGAATTTCCGCACCCATCCCGCTGACCGTCAGCGTCAACTACTTCGGTGTCACCGAATTCCTCGACCTGCTGGCACCCGCGCTGGCCAAGAGCGCAAGCCCGAGGGCCGCCGTCGTCAGTTCCATGGCGAGCCTGCAGCCCAACTCCCCCGAGCTGGTGGACGCCATGCTGGCCGGCGACGAGAATGCGGCCGTGGCGATCGGTGCGGCCTTGGCCGGGAAGGGGCCCGAGCATGGCTACCTGAACTATCCCTCCAGCAAGCGCGCGCTCAGCCGCTGGGTGCGCCGCGCGTCGATCACCCCCCAGTATGCGGGCGCCGGCATTCCGCTGAATGCCGTGGCTCCGGGAACCGTGGTGACCGCCATGACCGCCAAGCTGCTCGCCACGCCGGAGGGCCGGAAGTTGGTTGACTCCTCTGTGCCGATGCCGCTGAACGGGCACTCCGACGCCGTGGTCATTGCACGGCTGCTCGCCTGGCTGACCAGCGAGGAAAACACGCACACGACAGGCCAGACCATATACATCGACGGCGGCGCGGACGCGACACTGCGCGGGGACGACATCTGGAGCTAGCCTCCCCGCCCCACCCGCAGGGTGCGCTCCTGTTGGGCCGATGATGCCAGGGCCGGTCCCGTCCCCTGGCCTGGAATTTGGCCCGCCAGGTGCGCACCCGAATTTGTTGGCGCGGTTCATCCAAATGGTTGATTCATTGACTGCTCCACGGGCCTAGTTTTGAACTATGCAGCGGCTAACGGAACAAACACCAACAAAGGGCACCCAGCGCAACAAGTGGGCCGGGCTCGGCGTCCTCGCGGCCGGGTTGTCCATGATTGTCATCGACGGCACCATCGTGGGCGTCTCCCTGCCCACCATCATCGACGACCTCCACCTGGACCTGAACGAAGCCCAATGGGTCAACAGCCTGTACTCGGTGGTGCTGGCCGCGCTGCTGCTGACCAGCGGGCGGCTGGGCGACAGGTTCGGGCGCCGCAGGCTGTTCATGATCGGTGTGCTGCTTTTCATGGCGGGCAGCATCTTCGCCGCGCTGTCCCAGGATGCCGCAGGTCTCATCCTCAGCCGCGTGCTGCAGGGCGTGGGCGGTGCGGCTGTTCTGCCCGCGACCCTCTCCAGCGTCAACTCCACCTTTTTTGGCAAGGACAGGACGACGGCGTTTGCCATCTGGGGCGCTGTCATCTCCGGAATGGCGGCGGTTGGCCCGCTCCTGGGCGGGTGGCTGACCTCAACCTTCGCCTGGCAATGGATCTTCATGGTCAACATCCCGCTGGGGCTGGCCGTCCTGGCGGGGGCCGTGCTGTGGGTGCCGGAGACGCGCTCCCCGAACGACGCCGCGGGGCTGGACGTCCTCGGCCTGCTGCTGAGTGCGGGCGGCTTCGGCCTGTTTGTCTTCGCCCTGATCGAGGGTCCGACGCTTGGCTGGTGGGGCGCAAAGGGCGCCCTGGAGCTGGGACCCGTGGGCTGGCCGGCCGACGCCGCCGTCTCCGCCGTGCCGCTGGCCCTGGCCGCCGGCATTGTGCTGCTTGTGGGCTTTGTGCTGTGGGAAAGGCGCCGGGCGCGCAGTGGGCGCTCCGCCATCCTGGACCTTTCCCTCTTCACCGTGCCCACCTTTTCGTGGGGGAATGCCGTGGCGGCCATGGTGGCCATCGGCGAGTTTGGCCTGCTGCTGGTCCTGCCGCTGTACCTCATCAACATCCTGGGGCTCGGCACGCTCAACGCGGGGTTCGTGCTGGCGGCCATGGCGCTGGGAGCCTTCTTCTCCGGCGCCTCCGCAAGGCACCTGGCTGCGCGGGTGGGACCGCCCAACGTCGTCATCATCGGGCTGGGGCTGGAGACGGCAGGCCTGCTGGCGCTGGGCTTGCTCATCACCTCCAGCGCTTCGGTCTGGCTGGTCGCTGCCCTGCTGGTCGTTTATGGGCTGGGCCTTGGCCTGGCGTCGGCACAGCTGACGGGCACAGTCCTGGCCGACATCCCGACGGCCGTTTCCGGCCAGGGATCGGCCACCCAAAGCACTGTCAGGCAGCTGGGCACTGCCCTGGGCTCGGCCATCATGGGAAGCGTGCTGGCCCACTACGCCTACTCCCAGGGCAGCGTGCTGCTGGGCTCGGTGCCCGGCATCTCCGCCGACAAGGTGAACGCCCTGGCCGGCCAGTTGCGTGATTCCGCCGGCGGGGTTGTGCCGCAGCTGGTCCGGTCCGGCACCCAAGGACCCCTGGGCGACGCCGGTCCGGCGGCGGCAGGTGCCATGGCCGACGCGTTCGCCCAGGCAGTCAGTGTGTCCGTGCTGGCGGCGGCCATCTTCCTGTTCATCGGACTGGCGGGGTCCTTCTTCGTGGAGGCGGCGTCACGGAAGATTCACGCGTCCGAAGCAGCCGGTGCCGTGGCCGCCACCGATTAAGCCCCACCCCTCTGAGGCCGTCAGGATTTCAGAGCGGCCAGGGCGGAATCTGCCAGTTGTGGCCACTGCGCGGCGGAGGCCAGCGGTACGACAACCCAATCCCTGAATGGCCGACCCATGCCTGAGGGATCGAACAGCTCGGCACCGGGCAGCGCGAGCGCCTCGGCGTGGGCTGCGGATTCCCGGCCCAACTTGAACGCCACGCCGTCCCCGTGCAGGCAGCCGACAGCCTTGCTGCCAACCATCAGCGAGGTGGTGCCAAACATCTTGCCCACGGTGACGCCGGCCCCGGCAACATCGGCGGCGAGGGATTCGAAGGCTTCGGCAACGGCCGCGGACGGCACAAGTTTTTCCATGTGCACATCATCCCCGACCAGGCGCCCTGCGTCGACGGCACCGGCCCAGTTCCGGCGAAGAAGCGCTACTTCACCACGTGGAACACGCCCGCCGCGCCCCGCTCGGCGTCGACCATGATGTGCGAGACAAACGGGTAGTTGCCTGCTTCGGGGAAGGACAGCTCAACGAATCCGCCCTGGGCCGGCGCCAGCGGCAGCACCTGGGCTCCGGCTGTGGGATCGGAGCCGTCCAGCATGAAGCGGCCCTCGCTCCAGGCCGTGTCGAACTGGCCGCCGACCACGTGGAACGATGAAGCCCGGTTGGGCCCCGCGTCGAGCACCCAGATCCGCACCCGCTCCCCCGCCTTGGCCGGCAGCGGTGCGAACTTGTACTGGTTCGCGTAGCCATTGAACACCACGGCATCCGGCTTCTCGGCCTGGATCTTGGCCAGGTCCGCCACCCCGCCCTGCGGCCCGGCGTAAATCTCCGACTGCACCAGCAGATACTCCTTGTCCACGGGCGCAAGGTTCGGCGGGTCAATGACGACCGCACCAAACATGCCGTTGGCGATATGTTGGCTCATGGGCATGGTGGAGCAGTGGTACATCCAGATTCCGGCGCGCGTGGCCGTAAAAGTGTAGGTCAACGACTCCCCCGGGTTGATGGTGCGCATGGGCGCATCCGGCGCCAGCGCCCCCGCATGGAAGTCGATCGAGTGCCCCAGCGAGCCGTCGTTGACCAGCGTGATCCTGAATTTGTCGCCCACCTTCCCGCGCAGTGTGGGTCCGGGCGCCGTGCCGTTGAACATCCACAGTTTTTGCGTGACCCCGGGCGCCACCTCCCGCTCCTCCTCGGCGACGGTCATGGTCAGCTCATGCACGGTCCCGGCCGGAGCCGGCGGCAGCACCGCACTGTGCGGGGTGAAGCCGGCCTCCGGCTCCTTCATGAAATCAAACACTGCCGCGGGCCCGTCCGTGGAGCCGTGGTCCATGCCGGCCATGCCGGGGTCAGCGGAGGGGTTCGCACCCGCCTCGGCGCCCTTCGCAGATGCGCCCGTGGCCACGATGCTGAATACCATGCCCTGCTGCCTGTGCCCCACCACCGAACACCAACCCGCCACGTCCTGGCCAATGACGCCCAGGTCCACGGTGGCCTTCTGGCCCGGGTACAGGCGCCCGGAATCCGCGCCGAACTCTGTCACGAGGTCGTGCACCATGTCATCCTCGTTGACCAGGTTGATGACCAGCCTGTTCCCGGCCGGCACCTCCACCTTGTCCGGATGGAAACGCATGTTCTTCATGGTCATGTCCACGGTGGTGGTCTCGCCCGTGGCCACCACGCCGGTTTCGGCGGCTGCCAGGTTCACGCCCTTCAACGCGGTTGGGTCCGCCAGCACGCCCGCCACCACCACCAGTACGACGGCGGTGAGCCCGGCCGCTGCCATGCCCCACCTTTTGCGGGGTTCCGGGTCATGCGAAGCTGACGCGTTGCCGCTGCCCGCGGAAAACGCCGCGGTTGCGGCACGGCCTCCGGCAGCACCGGCCGCCGGCACCGTGGCGAACAGTGCCACACCAAGAAGCGGCAGGAACCAGGCCAGCCCCACCAGCACCAGGAATGTGGTCCCGACCCGCACGATGCTGGGCACCGGCAGCAGGGAAACGAGCAGCCCGGCGTTGACCAGGACCACACGGAACCACGCCGCCTTGTCCAGGACGGCGCTCCTGCGCTTCACCATGGCGGGCCCGCCGCCAAGCACCACCGGCACCAGGTAGCTCAGCGCACCGGCCAGCACCTGGGCCGCAAAACCGACGGCCAGCACGGGTGCCACCACTTCGATTCCATGGTGGAGTCCCTCCCAGCTCCCGGCCGTCAAGACCAAGACCATCAGCCACACCAGGGCCACGACCAGCCAGGCCAGGGCCGCGACGGCGGATAGCGGAGCAAAGGACACCGGGGGCTTGCTGCGCACGGCCGCGGCCAGTGGACGGCAAATATATGCGACACCGGCTATATACACCGCCAGGCCCAAGACGCTCAGCACCATGGCACCGGAGGCCGCACCGCCGGCAATGGCCAGCACGCCCACCAGCAGGGGGACCGCGCCGTGGCGCGCGACGGCTTCGGCGCCGTCAGCCACCCGCGTGCGCAGCATGGTTGGCAGCAGCGTCATCAAGGTGCCCAGCACGCTCAGGCCCACAAACCCCAGTACATTCACGCTCATGTGCACCAGCAGCAGCCGGGCGTGCAGTTCGCCGCCCGGCCCGGCAGCCAGCGCAGCTCCCACCCCGGCACCCACCGGCAACAGCAGGCAGGCTGCCACGTAGTACCAAACCGTCGGCCCAAAGCGGGAGGGCAGGGCCGTGACAGCACGCAGCCCCAGAACCACGGCATGCCAGGCAACGGCCAGCCCCACCCCGATGCTGCCCAGCAGCGTCAGCAGCCAAACACCGGAGACCATTCCGGCCACAACCGTCACAACCGCCGCGTTGAGCAGAACCAGCCGGGCAGCCATGAGCCGGCCATCCGGCGTCGGCCCCCTCAGCAACGCCTGCGCAAAGTGCCAGCTCCACACAAGGATGGAGTTGGCCACTGCGCCAAGCAGCAGCAAATGCACCATGAGCCAGCCGGACACGGGGATGTTCCGGTGAAACAGCACCACGGCGACCAGTGCCACGAGCCACACCACGGCGGGGGCATTGGCGCGCAGATGCCAGCCGGAGCGGTTCATGGCCGACTTGCCGGCGGGCGCGGGCTGGGGTGCTGAGCCGATTTTCACGCTGGATCTTTCTGGGCATGGGTGGCCTGCCGGACCGCCATGGCGGCGAACAGCAGAATGGCAATGACGTTCAGCACGCCACCTGCAACCCAGGCGCCGTGGATGCCGGCGGCGTCCCCTAGGCCAATCCGCACCGCGAGGGACAGGTGGAGCAGCACGGCCGGCGCCCAGAACCCGGAGGTGTATGGCAGCGGCTTGCGCAGCACGGCGGGCAGGATGACCGGTGCGTGGGCCATGATCATGGAGATCGTGAAGCCCAGGAACACGGCGTGGATGGCGACGTCGTAGGCGCTGCCCGTCAACGGGCCCTGGTGCACGGCCAGCACAACGCCGGCAACCGCCAACCAGCCGTAGCCCGCCAGCAGGCACGCGGCTATGTAGCGCGGGAGGCCCTGGGAGCGGATGGTTTTGCGGGCGGCGTCGTAGACCACGAGCCAGGCAACGAGTGCCAGGAGCACCATGCCGAACAGGGGGTAGCCGGCTGCGGGCCAGAGGAGTGTGGCCAGGGTGGTGCTGAGGAGCGCCAAGCCCGCGGCCAGCAGAAGCGGCTCCGCTGCCGGGCTGGCGATGCCGATGCGGGCCAGTTCCAGCCGTTCGCCGGCGATGGTCAGGACCACAAATGCCACCAGGAACGGCAGCAGGATGGGGATGCCGGGAATGCGCAACCACAGGGCAGCGGCCGCCACCGCGGCAACTGCGCCGAGGATTTGGATGAGGACCACGTTGTCGTACTGGCGGCGCCACAGCGGGATGTAGACCAGGGTCATGGCGATGGTTCCGGCCAGCAGGACAGTCTTGCCGATCCTGAGGTCAAGGGGCGAGATCAGCAGGAGGCCGGCGATCCCCAGCAGTGCCGGGGATGTGTAGCCCCAGGCCTTATTTAGGGCCACGGAGCGTTCCAGTGCGATCACCGTGCCCACAAAACTGAGGACCAGGAGCATCCCGTGGACCTGGGGGAAACGGTCGATTTTCAGCGGTGCGTCGGCTCCCAGCAACTGCAGTCCGGCGTTCAGCCCCACCAGAAGTGCGGCGCCCGCGGGAAGCAGGAAGAGCATGCGGAAAGCCGGCTTGCGGAGGAACGGGACCTTCCGGCGGGGCTTGTGGCGCTGCTCCGTGGCGGTCACGCCGTGGCCGTGCCGCTCGCACCGGATCCGGCGGCGGGCAGGGATCCGGCAGCCGGCAGGTGCAGCGTGCAGAATCCGGGGCCGGCAAACGGCAACAGCTGCACGCCACTGTCCGGAAGGCCGCTGTCAGCCAGCAGTTCCTTGGCCAAGCCAAGGTGCACGGCGCATACCACCTCGGGATTCTCGCGGGCGGCCTCCACAATGGGGCAGGTGGTCAGTGTCAGCTCCGTGGCGTCCCGATTTCCCTGCACGCCAAACCCGGCCTGGCCCAGCGCCGTGACCACACGGGCCCGCGCGGCCCTGGCAGCCGTGGGAGAAGATGCGGCGCCCACAGCTGTTGCGGTGCCGCGGCCGGTGCCGCCGGACTCCGAGTCGGGTCCGCCGACAACCGTGCCCCCAGCCGTTTTGCCGCTGCCGGGGAGGGCCCGAGCCCAGGTGCGGCCGGCGTCCTCGCCCTCGGCGGCGGGATTGGAACTGGAGGCAGCAATGTGCGTAGCGAGAGCCGCGGCCAGGGCGGCATAGCCCACGGGGCCGGCCGGAACCCCGGCAGCCTCGTACAGCCAAGCTGGCCTGCCCCTGCCCTCGCGGGGCGCAGAAGTTTTGGTGGCGTGGCCGTCCGTGACCAGTGACTCCAGGTGTTCCCTCACGGTGTTGGCGTGCTGTCCGGTGCGCGCCGCGAGCTGTTCCACGCTGAGCGTGCCCGGAATTTCGCGGAGATAGGCGAGGACGGCGGCACGGGCCTTGGAAATGGGTGCGACTGGCTCGACGCGGCTCGGCTTGGGTCCCTGGGGCAACGATGTGACGCTTTTATTTTCCACGGAATTAAGTGTAGTAATATATTCGCAGAATCTCCATTCCCATCGAGATCGTGGCCCTTCGAAAGGTTCCCAACCATGAACAACCTTGTTCTTGCCTCTTCACCCACTGAAGCCGCTTCCCTCGAGGAAGCCCGGACCCGCCTGGCCGAAGCCGCGGGAACCTTGGGCACCCTCGCCAACAACCTCACGGCAACCGCCGGCAATCCGGCGGCTGCCGAACTTGCCCAGGCAGATCAGGGTGCACTGGTTGAATTCGCCGAAAAGGAGCTCATTCCGGTCTCGGCGGCACTGGCAGGGGCGTTCCCCGCAGCCGGGGCCACAGCGGAGTCCCGCCTGCTCTCCACCATCGCCAACGCACACGCCGAGCGCATCGCCAGCACGGCCAAGTCGCTTGAAACCCAGGAAGCCCCCATCCACATGGTGCAGGCAGGCGGCCGCCTCCTGGAAGCCGCAACGGCCTTCATCACCCAGGCCAGCGAATGGATCCTGCCCGCCCTGGCGCAAAACACGGCCGTCTCACTGTCCACACTGCTGCCCAAGCCGGCCGCAGCGGCCGGGGGAACGGACAGCGAAGGCAAGGCTCCGGCGTCGGGCGGGTGCGCCTGCGGCGGACACGACGAACCCGGCCTGGCCGAACTCGACACCCGCGTCATCCCGCACGCCATCCGCCACGCCACCATTTTCGGCGCGCTGGAGGGGCTGAACACCGGCAAGGGCATCCTGCTGGTGGCCAACCACAACCCGCTGCCGCTGCTGGCCCAGCTGGAACAGCGCTCCCCCGGAAAGTTCGAGGTCTCCTACGTGGAGGACGGTCCGGAGCTGTGGAAGCTGAGCATGGTCCGCAACTAGTCCCTCCGGCCTGGAAACACAGAAAGGACGGCGATTGCGGAAAAGGACTGTGGGAGACCACCGTCTTTTTCTGCAACCGCCGCCCTTTTTGGCGGATGAACGTTAGAGCGCGTCCTCGATAGCGGCCGTGGCAGCCGGATCGGAGTCGTTCAGGAACGTGGTGATCCGTGCGGCCTCGTCCGCCTCGCCGATCGCGCCTGCGGCCCGTCCCAGCGCGTAGAGTGCGCGCAGGAATCCGCGGTTGCCCTCGTGCGAGTACGGGACCGGGCCGGTGCCGCGCCATCCATTGCGGCGGAGCGAATCCAGGCCGCGGTGGTAGCCGGTGCGGGCGTAGGCGTAGGAATCGATGGTGCGACCCTCGGCAAACGCCTCGTCGGCGAGGATGGCCCACAACAGCGAGGACGTCGGGTTCGCGGCGGCCAGGTCGAGCGCCTCATCCCCGGCGTCCAGTCGGGCCTGCACTTCCTCCTCGGCCGGGAGCAGCGTGGGCTCCGGGCCGAGGAGGTTCTTGCGGAATTCGTCAGACATTTACTTGAACGTCTTGCCTGCGGAGCCGAGCTGCTGGGCAGCTTCAACAACGCGTGCCGCCAAGCCCTTTTCGGCCGAGGCGCCCCAGACGCGGGGGTCGTAGGTCTTCTTGTTGCCAACTTCGCCGTCAATCTTCAGGACGCCGTTGTAGTTGGTGAACATGTGGTCAACAACCGGACGCGTGTAGGCGTACTGGGTGTCGGTGTCGATGTTCATCTTGATGACGCCGTAGGAGACGGCGTCGGCAATTTCCTGCTCGGAGGAGCCGGAACCGCCGTGGAACACGAGGTCGAACGGGTTTTCCTTGCCGATCTTGGCGCCAACCGCAGCCTGGATTTCCTTCAGGATCTCCGGGCGCAGCTTGACGTTGCCGGCCTTGTACACGCCGTGCACGTTGCCGAAGGTCAGCGCCGTAATGTAGCGGCCGTTCTCGCCGGAGCCCAGGGCTTCAACGGTGGCCAGGCCATCTTCGATCGTGGAGTACAGCTTGTCGTTGATGGCGTTTTCAACACCGTCTTCTTCGCCGCCAACAGCGCCAATTTCAACTTCGAGGATCATCTTTGCTGCGGAGGTGCGGGCCAGCAGCTCGCGGCCAATGCGCAGGTTTTCCTCGAGGGTTTCAGCGGAGCCGTCCCACATGTGGGAGTTGAAGATCGGGTCGCGGCCGGCGGCAACTTCGCGCTCGGAGGCCTCGAGCAGGGGCAGCACGAATCCGTCCAGCTTGTCCTTGGGGCAGTGGTCGGTGTGCAGGGCCACGTTGATGGGGTAGTTCTTGGCAACTTCGCGGGCGAATGCTGCGAAGCCCAAGGAACCGGCAACCATGTCCTTGACGCTGGCGCCGGACCAGTAGGCGCCGCCGCCGGTGGAAACCTGGATGATGCCGTCGGTGCCGGCGTCGGCGAAGCCCTGGAGGGTTGCGTTGAGGGTCTGCGAGGACGTCACGTTGACCGCCGGGTAGGCGAATCCGCCAGCCTTGGCGCGGTCGATCATTTCGGCATACTTGTCCGGTGTTGCGATGGGCATTAAAAGCTCCTCTGGGCTGAACGGTACAAAGAGTCTGGCTACAGGCCAGCTCCCGCATGGCTACCTCCATCTTAGCGAGTGCGCCCAAAGTCTTGAAGAAGATGAAGTTCCCGCCCAGCCTTTGGACATTTCCATGCACGACGGCGGGCCCCGCCTTGGGTGCCGGGGCCCACCGTCTGTCTCCCCGCCGCCTCCCCGCCGTCCGCCTCCCGCCTCCCGCCTCCCGTCTGTGATGCAGTCGTTGCATCAAATCCACGACAGAAAGCGCTTTCCGCTACATCTACTGCGTCACAGACGAGCGGGACAGACGAGCGGGACAGTGACCAATGGCCGCGATTTTCCCGGCCAATTCTCCCGGCTAACCCACGCGCTGGTTGAACACGTGACGGCGGATCCAGGCGTGCATGGCGATCCCGGCAGCCGAGGCCGCATTGATGGAGCGAGTGGAGCCGAACTGCTCAATGGACAGCGTGGTTTCCGCCGCGGCGTGCACCTCGTCGCTCAGCCCGGGTCCTTCCTGGCCGAATACGAAAACGCAGTTCTGGGGCAGTTCGTACGTTTCCAGCTTTTCGGAGTCGGGGAAGATGTCGATGCCGATGATTGCCAAGCCCTCGCCCTTCGCCCAGGCCACGAAGTCCTCAACTGTGGGGTGGTGGCGGACGTGCTGGTAGCGGTCGGTGACCATGGCGCCGCGCTTGTTCCACCGGCGCCGGCCGATGATGTGCACTTCCTTTGCGAGGAAGGCGTTGGCTGTGCGCACCACGGTGCCGATGTTCATGTCGTGCTGCCAGTTTTCAATGGCAACATGGAAGTTGTGGCGGCGGGTGTCCAGTTCGGCGACAATGGCTTCCATGGTCCAGTAGCGGTATTCGTCCAGGACGTTGCGGCGGTCGCCGTTGGCGAGCAGTTCGGGGTCCCAGTGATCCCCCTCGGGCAGCGCGCCCTCCCACGGCCCCACCCCCACTTCGTGGTGCAATTCCGGAAATTCCGGTGCGTCGGGGGCGTCAGGGGCAGGATTTTCACCGGTTGTAGTCACCGTTCAACTTTACGCACAAGCGCCCGAACTTCCGAGCTGCCACGGATTTCTGCAAGACTGGAGCCCTGACCTGCCACGAGGAGACCCATGAGCACCCAGATTGAACGCCAGCCCGCCGACATTGAATGCTGGCTCACCGACATGGACGGTGTCCTTGTCCATGAAAACAAGGCCGTCCCCGGTGCCGCCGAACTGATCCAGCGCTGGGTTGACACCTCCAGGCGCTTCCTGGTCCTGACCAACAACTCCATCTTCACCCCGCGCGACCTCGCCGCCCGCCTCAAGGCCTCCGGGCTGGAAGTCCCCGAGGAAAACCTGTGGACCTCGGCGCTGGCCACTGCCCAGTTCCTGAAGTCGCAGCTGCCCGGCGGGCGCGCCTTTGTCATCGGCGAGGCCGGCCTGACGACGGCGCTGCACGAGGCCGGCTTCATTCTCACCGACCAGAGGCCCGACTACGTGGTCCTCGGCGAAACCCGCACCTACTCCTTCGAGGCCATCACCCAAGCCATCCGCCTCATCGGCGACGGCGCCCGGTTCATCTGCACCAATCCGGACGCCACCGGACCCTCGCGCGAGGGCCCGCTGCCGGCCACCGGCGCCGTTGCCGCGCTCATCACCAAGGCCACGGGCCGCGAGCCCTACATTGTGGGCAAGCCAAACCCCATGATGTTCCGCTCCGCAATGAACCGCATCCAGGCGCATTCGGAAACCACCGCCATGATCGGCGACCGCATGGACACCGACATCATTGCGGGCATGGAGGCCGGGCTGCACACGGTCCTCGTGTACACCGGCATCACCCAGCCGGCCGACGTTGACGCGTACCCGTTCCGGCCCAACCAGTCCCTGAACTCGGTGGCCGACCTGCTCGAGCACCTCTAGACAGTGGCCGCCACGAGGCTGCTGGAGCTGGCCGACGTCGAGGAACTCACGGACCTGCTCCGCCAGAACCGTGAGTTCCTCCGGCCGTGGGACCCCGTCCGCCCCGACGAGTTTTTCACCGAGGCCGCGCAACTTGACATCGCCCGCGCCGCCTTGGCCGCCCACGACGGCGGCACCATGGTTCCGCTGGTCATCCTCACCCGGGCCGGCGGCCTGGCCGGGAGGCTGAACCTCAACGGCATCGTCCGGGGTGCCTTGCAGTCCGCCGCCATGGGCTACTGGGTGGCCGAAGCGGAGAACGGCGCCGGCCTGGCCACCGCTGCCGTGGCCGAGGCGGTTGACCTGGCCGCCGGCAGCCTGGGCCTGCACCGGGTCCAGGCCGAAACCCTGGTGCACAACACCGCCTCGCAGCGGGTCCTGGCGAAGAACGGCTTCAGCCAGTTCGGGGTGGCGCCGAAGTACCTGAAGATCGCAGGCGAGTGGCAGGACCACCTCATGTTCCAGCGGATCCTCGAGCCCTGACCCGGTCCGCCCAGGGTGGGCCGCGGGCCGGAGCCGGGCACCGCCGTCGGGCATGAACTCTGTGGCGGTCACATCCTTGGCTTGAAGGAATCGATGATGGCCGTCAGGGAGTCCCGGTTCCTGTCCCACTCGAATTGCAGGGCCTCGACAGTGAGTCGGTGGACGGTGCCGGTGTCGTCGGCGGCCGCCAGATATTCGCCCTCGATGGGGCCTTCGAGGGTCATGCACGTGTAGCCGTAGCTGAAGCCGTACAGGTGGTCCCGCTCAACGACGGCCGGGCGCTCGACGTAGTTGAAGTCCTTCACACAGCCAAACCCGCTGGTGCGGCGGAGGTCAAGCAGACGCTCCGGAGGGAGGTCCAACTGGCCCTGAAACCCACTGTCCAGCACCTCGTGGATGCGCTGCTGCGTGGGGGTGTGGGATGGTTTGGCGCTGGCCGTGTAGGAAAGCAGAGCCGTGCTGTCCAGGGCACGGTTTCGTGCCACGAAGTTCTCCGCTGGAACTTTGCCGTCATGTTCGATGACGATGATGTTCTTGCCCGTCTGCACCCATTCCTCTGGATACTTAAACGACGCCATGGCGGTGGTGGAGTCGACCATGGGTACCTTGCTCCGGCTGCCGAAGATGAGGGTGCTTCCACTGCCGAAGGGTTTGGCTGTGGCACTGCTCAACGAGCGGACGTCGCCACCGCCGGACGAGCCGGCACCGCCACTGCCGGATGTGCCGGGCACTCCCATCAGCACGCCTGCGATGAGTGCGAATGCCACCAGGCAGGCACCGGCCAGCACCCACGGCAGTATCCCTTTTTTCCCCGGGGCCGGGCGGGACGGTCCAGGCAGGTCCTGCGACGGCAGCTGTGGTGACATGGCGTTTCCCCTCGGTCCTGGCATGCCGTGGTGGCGTGCTTTCACCTCAGGCTATTGCTCAGTCCACCCCGCATTGGGGGGAAATCTGCCCCGGAATGGCCGTTCTGCCGCATAAACACGGGCTTCGCCGTTGGTTGTCCACAAGCCAAGAAAAGTGCGTTCAGGTGCCCTGTGATGAAGTTGACGGAACCAAGGATGGTGTCGAAACCGGCCAGCGCCAGGCCGAAGACCCACAAGCCCCCACCAACACCGGGGCTGAACGTGGTGCTCGACAGCGGTGCCCAGGCGAACCAACCAAAGGCTGCAGGCCCTGCATGCCAGGCTCAAAGAGTTCCGCACGGATGAGCAGCGCCATGACGCCACCGAGTCAGAAGAAAACAAATGAAGTGATCAGGACCGATCGTCTTGTGGTCCGTTGGGGTGATCCAGCTGACGACCATGTGGCCCTTGGAGACGGGGACGGCACGGAAAGCTGTGGAGATTGACGTTTCGACTGTGGAATACGGATAGGCCATGACTCCCCTATGGGGGTGGGCATCCGGCCACTGCGCAGAAATTCAATGTCCAGGGCGTCTGGGCGCAGACTGCCACCAAATCCAGGTTGCCTTCAGTGAAAGGACAATTACTGGGGCCCTGCCCCAACGTTCCCCGTCAGGAGCCCAGCCGTCCGCCCGAAGCTTCCAGGTAGCAGTTGCCGCACAGGGATTCGTACCAGACGTCGGCGCCCTCGATGGCGACCTGGTCGCCGTCGAACGTTATTTCATTGCCGACGCGGCGGGTGTTGAACAGAGCCTTGCGGCCGCAGCGGCAGATGGTTTTCAACTCTTCGAGGGAATGGGCGATTTCCAGGAGCCGGGCAGCGCCGGGGAAGGCGCGGGTGAGGAAGTCGGTGCGCAGTCCGTAGGCCAGCACGGGGACGCTGTCGAGCACGGCAATGCGGAACAGGTCATCGACCTGCGCGGGGTCCAGGAACTGGGCCTCGTCCACGAGCAGGCACGCCACCTGCGCCATGTCCACGTGCTTGAGCAGCGCATCGGGGTCGTCGCCGCGGGCCTGGGCGGCAAAAAGTTCCCGGGCGTTGGCACCCGGTGGGATCAGGAAGTCCACCTCACGGCTCACGCCCAGCCGGGAAACGATGGAGGTCTCGCCCTTCGTATCCACCCCGGGCTTGGCCAGGAGCACCCGCTGGCCGCGCTCCTCATAGTTGAACGCGGCCTGCAGCAGGCCCGTCGACTTGCCGGAATTCATGGCGCCGTGGCGGAAATACAGCTTCGACAAAACAGGCCTTTCAGGTGGAGCCGGCGGACAAGTTACGGTTCAGTATTCATGGCCCGCCGGCGGCTGCGAAATTAGAATTGGAACTGCCGCAACCACGCGGCAATTCCCACCAGAGGAAGTGCGCCATGCCTGAGTTCATGGATGTTCACAATCATATGCAGGGCATCACGGCCGAGGCACTCAAGGCAGCCCACGAGGCTGATCTTGCGGCCCAGGGCGAGGAAAACGTCATTTTCAAGAGCGCCTGGGCGGATCCCTCGACCGGCAAGGTGTTCTGCCTGTCCGAGGCACCCTCGGCCGACGCCGTGCTGCGTGTCCATGAACGGACGGGCCACGCAGCCGACGAGATCCACCACATCACCCTCGAGGTGTAGCCTCAGGCAAACCTGGCCCGAGGGCCCCGCCGCGAGCCTGCGAGCCTGCGAGCGGTGGCAAGCGTGGTGGGCCCACACGCCCGAGGGTCCCACCGCGAGCCTGCGAGCGGAGGGAGGGCGTGGGGACTAGTTGAGGCCCAGTTCATCCTTGCCGAAAATGAACAGATACGGGACATTGGCCTCGGCCTCGATGCGCTCCTTGGCGCCGGTGTCGCGGTCCACGATGACGGCAACGGCCTGGATGTTTCCGCCGGCCTTGCGCACGCCCTCAACAGCGGTCAGCGCGGAGCCGCCCGTGGTGGAGGTGTCTTCCAGGACAACTACCTTGCGCCCATCAACGCCGGGGCCTTCAACCTGGCGGCCCATGCCGTACGACTTCTGGGCCTTGCGCACAACGAACGCGTCGATGGCGCGGCCGGCATCGCCCGCGGCATGCATCAGAGCCGTGCCGACCGGGTCTGCACCCATGGTCAAGCCGCCGGCGGTCTCAAACTCGATGCCGGCGTCGTCCAGCATGGCAAGCATGACGCGGCCGGCCAGGCGCGAGGCCTCGTGGTGGAGCGTGATGCGGCGCAGGTCGATGTAGTAGTCGGCCTCCTTGCCGGAGGAGAGGATCACCTTGCCGCGGACAACGGCGAGTTCCTTTACGAGTTCCAGGAGGCGGGCACGGTCGGCAGCGAGAGTCGAAGTCATGGGTTCCATTCTAACGGCGGCCGGTAACCCGTCAGCGCTGGACGCGGGACTCCAGCATGGTGGCGGAGTACCATCACAGCATGGGAACTGAAGTCAGTGACTACTTGGGCCAGTTCGACGGCGCCGATCGGGCCGCGATGGAACGCGTCTACGCGGTGGGCCGGGAGCTCGCGCCCGAGGCGGTGGAAGGCACAAGCTATGCCATGGCCGCACTGGTCTACCGCGGCAAGGGCCTCATTGCGACGGTGCGGGGCAAGAATTTCCTGTCGATCTACCCTTTCAGCGGCGTGGTGATCGCGAACCATCTCGACATCCTGGACGGCTTCGAGACAACCACCGGGAGCATCCACTACTCGGCGGAGAACCAGCTGCCGGACGCCGCACTCCGGCACATCATCTCGGCCCGCCGTGACGAGATCGACGCAAAATCCCGGTAGGCGGGCCGTAACATTCCTGACACGTGCACGGGCTACCCTTGACCCATGCGCGAATTACAGGGACAGATCATTGCAGAGCTTGGTGTAAAGCCCACGATTGACCCGGCGGCGGAAATCACGCGGCGGGTGCAATTCTTGAAGGACTACCTCAAGGCCACGGGGACGGGCGGTTATGTGCTGGGCATCAGCGGCGGGCTGGACTCCACCCTGGCCGGACGCCTGGCGCAGCTTGCCGTGGAGGAATTGGCCGAGGAAGGCATCGAGGCGAATTTCATTGCCGTGCGCCTGCCCTACGGCGTCCAGCATGATGAGGACGATGCGCAGGCTGCGCTGAAGTTCATCAACGCCAAGACGGAGTGGACGTTCAACATCGCCCCGGCTGTGGACGGCTTTGAATCGGAGTTCGCCAAGACCGCCACGGAAGACGTGACTGACTTCAACAAGGGCAACATCAAGGCCCGCTCCCGGATGATCGCCCAATATGCGCTGGCCGGGCAGGAGAACCTGCTGGTGATCGGCACCGACCACGCCGCCGAATCCGTCACCGGCTTCTTCACAAAATTTGGCGACGGCGGGGCCGACATCCTGCCGCTGTTCACCCTCAACAAGCGTCAGAACCGGGCCCTGCTCAAGGAACTTGGCGCCTCCGAGCAGTTGTGGGCCAAGGTGCCCACGGCAGACCTGCTCGACGGCGTGCCCGGCCGCACCGACGAGGACGAGCTCGGCATCACGTATGACGAAATCGACGACTACCTCGAGGGCCGTGAGGTCAGCGACGCTGCAGCCGAGGGCATTGAGGGCCGCTTCCTGCGCAGCCGCCACAAGCGCACCACGCCCGTCTCGCTCCTCGACACTTGGTGGCGCTGACAGGCTCCTCCACCGGCAAAGCAGCCGGTTCCGGGCCCCGGCGTATATTCAAGGTAGACCCAACACCGCAACGACGCGACAAAGGTGGAGACCATGAACGTCACCGAGGAATTCCGCAACGCCCGCAACCAGCTGCTGGAAATGCGTCTGGACAACGCCCAGGCCCAGCACGAGTTTGTTTGGCCCCGCTTCACCGAGTTCAACTTTGCCCTGGACTGGATCGATGCGATCGCCGCGGACCCCGAAACGGGCAACAACCCCGCACTGGTCATCGTGGAACAGGACGGCACCGCCACCCGCCGCAGCTTCAAGGATCTGTCCCTGCGCTCCAACCAGGTGGCCAACTGGCTCCGCGGCCAGGGGATCCGCCGCGGCGACCACATGATCATCATGCTCGGCAACCAAGTGGAGCTGTGGGAGCTGATGCTCGCCTGCATGAAGCTCGGCGTCGTCATGATCCCCACCACCACCATGATGGGCCCGGCCGACCTGCGCGACCGGGTGGAGCGCGGTGCGGCCCGCTGGGTGGGCGCCCGCGAAGACGACTTGGCCAAGTTCGCCGCCGTCCCCGGCGACTATGCGCTGGTGGGCATCGGCCTGGAGGGTGGCGCCGCCAACACCGGCGCCCACGCCACGGCCGCCGCCGGCCGCCCGGTCCTGAATTACGCAGATTCCGCGAGCGCCCCGGACCACTTCACCCCCGACTCGCCCACCCTCGCCGACGAAACCATGCTCCTCTACTTCACCTCCGGCACCACGTCCAAGGCGAAGCTGGTGGAGCACACGCACACGTCCTACCCCGTGGGCCACCTCTCCACAATGTTCTGGATCGGCCTGGAACCCGGCGACGTCCACCTCAACGTCGCCTCCCCCGGCTGGGCCAAACATGCCTGGTCCAACGTGTTCGCGCCCTGGATCGCCGAGGCCTGCGTCTTCATCTACAACTACACACGCTTCGACCCCGCCGCCCTCATGGCCCAAATGGACGCCGAGCATGTCACCAGCTTCTGCGCCCCGCCCACGGTCTGGCGCATGCTGATCCAGGCTGACCTCACCCTCCTGAAGACCCCGCCCACCAAGGTCGTCTCCGCCGGCGAACCGCTCAATGCCGAGGTCATCGGCCAGGTGGAGCGCGCCTGGGGACAGCTGATCCGCGACGGCTTTGGCCAGACGGAAACCACCGTGCAGGTTGCCAACACGCCCGGCCAGCCCATCAAGATCGGCTCCATGGGCCGCCCGCTCCCGGGCTACGACGTCGTCCTTCTGGACCTCGTCACCGGCGAGGAAAAGGACGACGGCGAGCTTTGCCTGCGCTTGGATCCCGCCCCCGTGGGCCTCACCAAGGGCTACTACGGGGATCCGGAGAAGACTGCCGAGGCCTTCCGCGGCGGCTATTACCATACGGGCGACGTGGCCAGCCGGGACGAAAACGGCATCCTGACCTACGTGGGCCGCAGCGACGATGTCTTCAAGTCCTCCGACTACCGGCTCTCCCCCTTCGAGCTGGAGAGCGTGCTGATTGAGCACCCGGCCGTGGCCGAGGCAGCCGTGGTCCCGTCACCTGATGCGCTGCGGCTGAGCGTGCCCAAGGCCTACATCGTCTTGGCCGCCGCCTACGAACCCAGCCGTGAGCTGGCCGGGGAAATCTTCGCCTACTGCCGCGAACACCTGCCCGCCTACAAGCGCATCCGGCGGCTGGAGTTTGCCGAGCTGCCCAAGACCATCTCCGGCAAGATCCGCCGCGTGGAGCTGCGCGCAAATGAGCGGGTCCGCCACGGCGCCGATGGCGCGGGTGCCGCCGCCGCAGGAAGCAACGCAGGCGAGGGAAACCAGGAATACAAGGACTCAGACTTCCCAAGCAGCCCTTAAACCCAACCGCTATCGCAGCAATGGTTGCTTTTACCGGAACGCTATTCACAAGGCGTGCGATAGCGTTCCTGAAATTCTGACCATTGCTGCGATAGCGTTCAGGAAAAACGGGTGAAAGGTGATGACGCGTTTCGGGCGGAGGGGTGGAGCTAAGCGGTCAGGGAGTCCACGTATTCCTGGTTTTCGCCGATCCACTTCTTCACGATTTCCGTGTAGTCATCCGTCTTCTCACCGTTGAACATGACGTTCTCCAGCGAGTGCAGGGTGTCGGAGTCCATCTTGAAGTTCTTCAGCCAGCCGTCGAGCTTCGGGTAGTCCTTGTCGAAGTCCAGGCGGGAGAAGCTGTGGATGCCCTCGGCCTCGCCCAGCAGGCCCTTGGGATCCTTCAGGTCCTTCACCGGGAATGCGTCGTAGGCCCAGTGCGGGCGCCACAGCGTGACAACGATGTTCTCACCCTTGCCGGTGGCCGTCTTCAGCTCCGAGAGCATGGCCGGGGTGGAGGAGGTGATGTATTCCATCTTGTCCAGGCCGTAGCCGGGGATGACGTCGTCGGTGGTGACTTCGGTCAGGCCGGCGCCGGGCTCGATGCCGATGATCTTGTTGCCAAACTTGTCGGCGTTGGCAGCCAGGTCCTCGAGCGAGTCGATGGGGGCATCGGCGTTGACGGCAAGGGTCAGCTTGGCGTCGCTGTTCCAGGCACCCAGGTCGACCATCTTGTCGCCGTATTCCTCGATGTAGGACTTGTGCGTGATGGGCAGCCAGGTGTCCAGCACCACGTCGTAGTCGCCGGAGGACAGTCCCGAATAAACCGGTGCCGCATCCGCATATTCCAGCTTGACGTTGTAGCCTTCCTCGGTCAGGACGGCCTTCCACAGCTCGGATGCGGCAACACCCTCATCCCAGCCGTTGAACACAACAACCTTGAGGTCCTTCTTGTCACCGTTCTCCACGGTTGCTCCGGCGTCGGAGCCGGATCCGCAGGCGGTCAGGCCCAGTGCCAGCGTTGCCGCCATGGCCACGGCCCCAAAAATATTCTTCTTCATGGTGCATTCCTTTCATTGGCAGCCCAGCGTTCACGGCCACCGCGATTGGTTTGTAAATCTGTGCGGACGCGGCTTAGGCGTCCTGGAGGACCTTGTTCTTCGAGTTGACGCCGAAGCTGGCCGTCACGCGGTCAAGGAAAATTGCCAGGATGACGACGGCGATGCCCGCTTCGAAGCCCATCCCTGCGTCGATGCGGTTGAGCGCCTTGACAATCTCGGCGCCCAGGCCGGGTGCGCCCACCATGCCGGCGATGACCACCATGGACAGGGCCAGCATGATGACCTGGTTGATGCCGGCCATGATGGTGGGCCGGGCCAGCGGGAGCTGGATCTGGAACAGGATGCGTGACGGGCTGGAGCCGAAGGCGTGCCCCGCCTCCACCACTTCCTTGTCCACGCCGCGGATGCCCAGCTCGGTGAAGCGGACGCCGGGCGCCATGGCGAAGATGATGGTGGCGATGATGCCCGGCACCACGCCCACGCGGAACATGACCAGCGCCGGGATCAGGTACACCATGGCCGGCATGGTCTGCATGAAGTCCAGGATGGGCCGGATGATCGACGACGCGCGGTCCGAGCTCGCCGCCCAGATTCCCAGCGGCAGGCTGATGGCCACGGCCACGACGGTGCCGATGGTGACCAGCGCCAGGGAGTGCATGGCGTTGTCCCACTGGTTCACGCCAACCACGACGGCGAGTCCCACCAGGGTGCCGACGCCCAGCTTCCAGCCGCTCGCCCACCAGGCGATGGCGGCGAACACCAGGATCACGGCCCAGTAGGGCGGGGTGGTCAGCAGCCAGTCGAGCCCGTCGTAGGCGCCAACCAGCACGTTGCGGATGTAGAGGAAGACCGCGTCGAAGGTGGACGTGACCCAGTCAAGGCCCACTTCCACCCAGTCACCCAGCGGGATCCTGAAAAGCGGTTCCACTATGCGTCTCCTTCGGTCTTCGCCAGTGCGGCGGTGACAACTTGTTCGGGAATGGGCGCCACGGCCGTGTCAACGACGGGGAATTCGCCCGTGGTCGAGGGGACGTTGCCCAGGGCGGCCAGCAGCGTGACTCTCGGCAAGGCACCCACCAGCCGTCCGGCGTCGTCCACGACAGGCAGCGGGATGGGGCTCTCCACGGCGCGGCCAAAGAGGTCGTTCAGGGCCGTGTCCGGACTGACAGGGTCGATGCTCTTGCGGATGACCGCGTTGAGGTCGGAGCTGTGCGCCTCGACCTGCTTCATGACGTCGCGGTCCCGGACTGTGCCGAGGTAGTTGCGGCGGCGGTCGACGACGAATGCGGCCGACACCTGAAGGTCGCGCATGGTGCGCAGTGCGTTGCGTGGCCCGCCGGAGAGGTTCACGACGGCGAGTGCCGGCTCCATGACGCCGCCGGCGGTGAGCACGCGGGTCCTGTCCACGTCCTGCACGAACTGGGCCACGTAGTCGTTGGCCGGGCTGGTGAGGATCTCGTCGGGGGTGCCGATCTGAACGATTTCGCCGTCACGCATGACCGCGATCCGGTCGCCCAGGAACATGGCCTCGTTGAGGTCGTGGGTGATGAAGATGATGGTTTTTTCCAGCTCGGACTGCAGCAGCACCAGCTGTTCCTGCATTTCGCGGCGGATCAGCGGGTCCAGTGCGGAGAAGGCTTCGTCCATGAGCAGGATGTCGGTTTCGGCGCTGAGGGCGCGGGCCAGGCCAACGCGCTGCTGCATGCCGCCGGAGAGCTCGCCGGGGAACTTGGCGCCCCAGCCTTCCAGGCCCACGAGGCTGAGGATTTTCTCGGCCCGGGCCAGGCGCTCTGCCTTGGCCACACCCTGGACCTCCAGGGCGTACGCGGCGTTTTCCACCACGGTGCGGTGCGGCATGAGGGCAAAGTGCTGGAACACCATGGAGATTTTCTCCTGGCGGACGCGGCGCAGTTCCTTGTCGCTGATCCTGGAAATGTCGGTGCCGCCCACCACCACGGAGCCCTCGGTGGGTGCCCACAGCCCGTTGAGGGTGCGGATGAGCGTGGACTTGCCGGAGCCGGAGAGGCCCATGACCACAAAGATCTCGCCCTTCTTGACCTCAAAGGAGGCGTCGATGACGGCGGCGGTGCCCAGTGCGGACAGCTCGCTGCGTTTCTTGCCACCCTTCAGGCGCTTGATGACTTCGGCCGGGCGCTTGCCAAAGACCTTGTACACGTGGCGGACGCTGAGGGCAACGTCGCCGGCCGGGCTGGCACCGGATTGCAGCGCCTCGGATTGGCTTGCCGCAGGCTGTCGTGGCGCGTCCTTGGGGTCAAGGACCGGCGGCACGGCGATTTTGGGCGCGGAATTGTCTATGGATTCGTACACGTAGTACCCATCTACGCGTTGGCCGGGCGCCCAAGTGTGGCGGGTTGGCCCAACGTTCGCGATTGGTGTGCTCGTGCTGCAGGCGTTGTTACGCGTCAAACTCTTCGCTCCCCCGCACGCCCCGGCCGGGGCAGCAAGGAAAGACGGTTTCACCCTGTGGGGCAAAAAACGGGAAGCTATCCCTACCGCCAGTTCGACGGCCTGTGTCTGGCTGTACCGCATGTACGGACTACGATTCGTCGTAATCCCCACACAGTGGCACAGTTGCCCGCAGGCTTGTCGGTCTACTGGTTCAGTCCCCACGCTAACAGAGGCAATTTCGCGGAGAGCGCAATTCGGCCCATTCAGCACC
The DNA here is from genome assembly GCF_016820535.1 of Sporosarcina beigongshangi. GTDB lineage: Bacteria > Actinomycetota > Actinomycetes > Actinomycetales > Micrococcaceae > Specibacter. The sequence continues at coordinate 28,680 of NZ_JADHDY010000021.1, forward strand.
CTGCCCCGGCGGGTGCGTTTACGATCTGGCGCCGCGGGCGCTGGGAAGGGCAGGCGTTACCGTTTTGTGACCTTGGGTGGCGTAATTCAACGGCCCGGGCGGCTTCGCTGGTGTCTCTGCCCACACAGGGGCGCCGATTGCTGCGGGCGCCGCCGTTGCCGCCGCGGGTTAACTTGATAGCTTGGGTACGTGAAGATTGCTACCTGGAATGTGAACTCCCTGCGTGCCCGTGCCGACCGTGTGGAGGACTGGCTGCGCCGGACCGACGCCGACGTCCTTGCCATCCAAGAAACCAAGTGCAAGGACGAGAACTTCCCCTGGGAGCTCTTTGAAAACAATGGCTACGAAGTGGCCCACTTCGGTTTCAGCCAGTGGAACGGCGTGGCCATCGCCTCGCGCGTCGGACTGGAAGACGTGGAGCGGACATTCTCCGGCCAGCCCGCCTTTGGGAAGGGCGGCAAGGACCCCGTCCAGGAAGCCCGCGCCATCGCAGCCACCTGCAACGGCGTCCGCATTTGGAGCCTCTACGTCCCCAACGGCCGCGCCCTGGACGACGAGCACATGCCCTACAAGCTGCAGTGGCTCGACGAGCTCAAGAACCAGGCCACAGGCTGGCTGGCCGAGGACCCCCACGCCCAGATTGCCCTCATGGGCGACTGGAATATCGCACCCCAGGACGACGACGTCTGGGACATCGACTACTTCCGCACCCAGGGACTGACCCACGTCAGCGAACCCGAGCGCGCTGCCTTCTCGGCGTTTGAAGCGGCAGGCTTCTCCGACGTCGTCCGCCCCCAGCATCCGGGTCCGGGCGTCTACACCTACTGGGACTACACGCAGCTGCGCTTCCCCAAGAAGGAGGGCATGCGCATTGACTTCGTGCTGGCCTCCCCCGCACTCGCCGCCCGCGTGGAATCCACCGAAATCGACCGTGAGGAACGCAAGGGCAAGGGCGCGTCGGACCACGCCCCGGTCATTGTGGAACTGGGCTGAGGCATGGCATCCGGGCTGTATCTGGGCGGCGTGCAGCTCCCCTTCGTATCCAGCCTGCGCGTGTACCTGCCCCGCGAGGCCTACACCAAGGCAGAGTTCGCCCACATCGAAAGCCTGATCGAACCCGGCCAGGACGCAGTCAGCATCGATGCCACCGAGTTGGCGGAGTCGCTGGAACGTGTCAGCCTCGCCACCGTCCGCCCGCTTCCGACGCCGGACGCCGACAAGGTGCGCACCCTCACCCTGGACGAGGGCGCGACGCAGCTGTATGCCCCGAACCAGGCCGTGGCCCGGTCCATTGCCGGGGCCGCGGAGCTGCTCGCGGGCAACATGGAGCAGCTGGCCTCCATGGTTTTGAGCCAGGAACAGTGGGCGGCGGAGATCGAACAGGCCACGGCAACACCGGCCCTGGGCATGCCGCTGCAGACCCGCTGCTCAACGTGGGGCGTACCCTTCAGCTGGTTCACGCTGGTGTACGCCAACGACCGCATGGAGGTGGTGGAGGCGAACGGCCGGATCCTGACGGTGCGCATCCAGGTGCCGCTGGCCACAGCGGTGGGCCGCGCCGAACGGATGCTGCGCATGTTGGCCACCATGGCACCGGACCTTGACCTCTTTGAAGAGCTGGAGGACCTGGGCCGCTGGCTGGCCGCGTTTGGCGAGGACGGCGTGGTGGAGCTGGATTACGGCCCCGTCGCCAACCGGGTCCACCCCGACGATTCCCCTGCCGACGTCCACATGGGGCTGCAATGCCTGGCCGACGGCGACTTTACGGGCGCAGCCGCCGCCTACCGCCGCCTGGCAAACCGTTGGATGCCCATCCGCCAGCTGGCCCGCGCCAACTAGCCGCCAGGTCTCTCAGCGTGCCGGCTGGGCCGGAGGTGCCGTGGTGCTGCGGACCACCAGTTCGAAGGGCATGATGGTCTCCTGCACCGCAGCCGGGGAGCCGTTGAGTTCCGCCAGCACCATGGTTGCCGCCGCCCTGCCCTGCTCCACCGGCTTCTGCGCCACGGTGGTCAGGCCGGCAGCCTCGGAGAATTCATGATCGTCAATCCCCACCAGGGACAGCTCCTGGGGGATCCGGATGCCACGCCGGCGGGCCTCAAACATGGCTCCGAGTGCCATCTCGTCCGAGCCGCAAAACAGTGCCGTCGGCTTGTCGCCGGGCAGGTCAAAAATCCTGGCCGCCGCCCGGGCGCCGTCGGCAATGGTGAAATCCCCGGGCACCTGCCACTCCGGCCGCAACTCCAGGCCTGCCCGCACCATGGTGTTCTTGAACGCCACGCTGCGAAGTCCCGGGACCTTGAAGTTTCGTTCGTCCTCCGCTGCGCCGTGCAGGTACCCGATGTGCCGGTGGCCAAGGCCGATCAGGTGCTCGACGGCGGCCGCAGCGGCGGCGGTATCGTCGATGTGCACGCCCGCGCAGCCGTCCACCGGGCCGCCCACCGCCATGAGCGGGATGTCAGTGCGCTGCAATTGGAGCAGCTCGTCGTCGGAAAGCCACAGGGTCAGCACCAGGAGCGCGTCGATCTGCTTGCGCACCATGCTTTCGGTGAAGCTGCGGCGGCGCCCGGGGTTGTACCCGCCGAGGCTGAACAGCAGCAGGTTGTAGCCGTTTTCCCGCAGCACCTGGTCGATGCCTTCGATGGCGTGGCCGAAGTACCAGCGGTCAACATAGGGAACCAGGACGCCCACGGTCCGGGTGCGTCCCGTGGCAAGACCGCTGGCCGAGGGCGATGCGACGTAGCCGAGGTCGCGGGCGGCGGCCAAGACGCGGGCCCGGGTGTCTGGGCTCACCCGGGGCAGGCCGCGCAGGGCACGTGAAACCGTGGCCGTGGACACCCCGGCCCGAAGGGCAACATCGTCAATGCCCGCTCCCACGTGCGATTCCCCCCTTCGTTCGCCCGGAGTTACTGCTGGCGCCTGCTGCGTCTGGCCGGAAGTTTCCGGCGCAGGCGGATCATGAACCACAGGCCGAGACAGACAAGCAACAAGCCTAGTGCCCAGACCAGCGCCGGCTGCCCGCTCAGCTCCATCCACACGGTGACCCCAAACAACAGCACCGCCCAGAAGCCAAGGAATCCAATGATGATGTCAAAGTCCTCCCCGCTCTTCTGGCGCGAGGTGGGGATGTGCAGGCCGTCGGGTCCCTCCGGCAGCTTTTGGGTGGCACGTTCCTTCGTCACTTGACCGCCCCCGCCGTCAATCCCGCGACAATCTTGCGCTGGAAGATCAGGACCAGCACCACCAGAGGGATGGTGACCACGGTGCCGGCGGCCATGACGGCCGTATACGGCTCCTGGTGCGGCTGGGAACCGGTGAAGCCGGCGATGGCAACGGTCACCGTCTGGGTGGCGTCGCTGGAGAGGATGCTGGCAATCAGGTATTCATTCCATGCCGCAATGAAGGCAAGGATCGCCGTGGTGAACACCGCAGGGGCTGCCAACGGAAGGATGACCTTGCGGAACGCCTGCCCCGCCGTGCAGCCGTCGATGCGGGCGGCTTCTTCCAGTTCCCAGGGCATTTCCCTGAAGAACGACGTCAGCGTATAGACGGTCAGCGGCAGCACGAAGGATATGTTCGGGATGATCAACGCCTGGTAGGTGCCGGTCCAGTTGATGCTGGTGAACAGCTGGAACAGCGGGGTCACGATGGCCACGCCCGGGAACATCGATGCACCCAGGATCATGCCCAGGACCAGGAACTTTCCGCGGAAGTTGAGCCGGGCCAGTGCGTAGGCGGCAAATACGCCAAACAGCAGGGCCACAATGGTGGTCACCCCGGAGATGAACAGCGAGTTCAGCAGCGCACGATCCAGGTGGTTGCCCATCTCGGACGAGAATGCAGTGGCGAAGTTGTCCCAGGTGACGTGCGTGAAGAACGGGGTGGGGTCAAAGGTGTAGCCGACGTCCCGGAACGCCGTGACCACCATCCAGTAGAACGGCAGCAGGCACCACAAGACGATGATGGCAGCGCTGATGTAGGTGCGTGAACTGGCCCAGCGTTCACGGCGCCTGGCCACGCTCTTGGCTGCGGCGGCATGCGCTGTGGCGGTTTCCGTCATGGTGCTCATTTGTTCTTCCCCCTTGCCCCGCCGCTGGCGGTTTCAACGGCGTTGGCCCCGAGGAACCGGACGAAGATGAACGCCACGATGAAGATGATGATGAAGGTGATGGTGGACAGTGCGGCCGCGGAGTTGAAGCCGATGCGGATCTGGTTCACCACCAGGATGGACAGTGTGGTGGTGCCGTTGGCGCCGCCGGTCATGATGGCTGGCAGGTCGTACATGCGCAGCGCGTCCAGTGTGCGGAAGAGTATGGCCACCATGAGTGCCGGTTTCACCAATGGAAGGGTGATCAGCCGGAACCTCTGCCAGGTCGAGGCCCCGTCAACCTTGGCCGCCTCGTAGATGTCTGCCGGGATCATTTGCAGCCCGGCCAGGATCAACAGGGCCATGAACGGGGTGGTTTTCCAGACGTCGGCAATGATGATGGCTGCGCGCGCAGGGCCTTCGCTGCCCGTCCACAGGATGGAGGTGTTGAACAGCGTGTTGGCGATGCCGTCGAAGGCAAAGATGAAGAACCACAATTTGGCGGTCACGGCCGTGGGGATGGCCCAGGGCACCAGGACGGCGGCCCGGAGGATGCTGCGCCCCTTGAAGGCACGGGCCATGATGACAGCCATCCAAAAACCGAGGAGCGTCTCAAAGAACACGGTCACGACCGTGAAGAAGAAGGTCACTCCGGTGGAGGACCAAAACTGTGCACCAAGGGTGCCGGGCGGGCAGCTGACGGTTTCCCCGCCAGGGCCTGTGCACTGCTGGAACAGCCAGTGCGTGTAGTTGGAGATTCCGGCGAACCCGCCGGCCACGAAGGTTCCCGTCACCGGGTCCAGGCCCTCGTCGTGCTCCAAGGACATGATGATGGCGTTGATCACCGGGTAGAGGATCACGATCGCCAGGACCACGAGCGTCGGCACGATCAACAGTGCCGCCAGCCTGCCCTGGGTCTTTTCCTTCCGGTCCATTCCCACTTCCTTGCTGCCACCCTTGCCGCCGTCGGGCTTGCGCACCGCGGTTTCCGGTTTGGCCTGCGGGTCCACGTTTGCAGACATACCCGCCCCTTTCATCATTCAAACTTGCCGAAACGCACCGTGCCCCGTGCCGGCACCCTGCAACGGGTGCCGGCACGGGCCGCAGGACGTTACTTGGACACTGTGGTGTTGAAGGCGGCTTCCATGTCAGTCAGGGCCTGGTCCACCGTCTTGGTGCCCTGCAGCGCAGCAAAGCTGTTCTGCTGGATGGCCTGGGTGACTGCGGGGTAGAACGGTGTCACGGGGCGCGGGACGGCGTTCAGGATGGACGTCTTCAATACCGGCAGGTATGGCAGCTTGGCCACCAGGTCGGCGTCGTCATACAGGGATTCCAGCACGGGTGCGAGCGAGCCCTGCGTGGCGAAGAATTTCTGTGTCTCCTCCGAGGTCATGAACGCCAGGAAGTCCTTGGCTGTTGCCTTGTGCTTGGAGTAAACACTGACGCCCATGTTGTGGCCACCAAGCGTCGAAGCGCCGGGGCCGTCCTTGCCGGGCAGCGGGGCAATGCCAAAGGTGTCCTTGACCGTGGACGATCCGTCCGTCTTGGCCAGGTTGTAAACATAGGGCCAGTTCCGCAGGAACATCAGCTTGCCGGCCTCGAACGACTGGCGGCCTTGTTCTTCCTGGTAGGTCTGGGCCTGCTTGGGAATGTTGCCATCCTTGAACCCATCGACCAGGCTTTGCAGTCCGGCCTTGGCTTCCGGCGAGTTCACCGTTGCCTTGCCGTCCTTGTCGACGATGGAGCCTCCCTGGCTGTTGATGGCCTCGGACACGTTGACCGTCAGGCCCTCGTACTGGGCAAACTGCCCGGCGTAGCAGTCAATGCCCTTCTCCTTCGCGATGGAGCACATGCCCATCATCTCGTCCCAGGTCTTGGGAGGCGTGGGCACAAGGTCCTTGCGGTAGTACAGCATGCCGCCGTCCGAAGTCTGCGGGAGTGTGTAGAGCACGTCCTTGTACGTTCCGGTCTGGACCGTGGCCGGCAGCATGCCCTTGGTGGAGACCTCCATGGTGTCCTTGAGGGGCTGCAGCCAGCCCTTGGCGGCAAACTCGGCCGTCCAGATCACGTCCACGCTGGCCACGTCGTAGTCGACGTTCTTGGCCTGGAAGTTCTTCACAAGATCGTCGTGCTGCTGGTCCGCGTTGTCGGACTGCTCCTTGAACGTCACCTTTTCGTCGGGGTGGGCGGCGTTCCACTTGTCCACGAGCGGGCGGACCACGTTGGAGTTGTCCTTGCCCTGGACGTAGGTGATGGGGCCCCGGCCGTCGAGGTTTTCCGAGGCCGCGCCGCCTCCGCCACCACCACCGGTTCCACCACCGCAGGCCGACAGCACCATGGCCAACACGGCACCGGTCGCCAGCGGCAACAGCATTCTCTTTGTCTTGTTTCCCATGCCCATGCTCCTAAATTCAATGATTTCTGGTCGCGGCACGCACCATTCCGGAGCGTGCTTTTGAGTGGTGAACATCACACTAACGACATGAGAGTGGGTGTGCAAGCGCTTGCACACATTCGTTACCAATTGTTTAGGAACGCCAAGGGGCGGTGGCCGCCCCTTGGCAGCCACCGCCCCTTGTTGTTGCGCCGGCAGGCGCTGCTGTTACTTGCCGCCCTTGAAGAATCCGGAGATTTTGGCGCCGAGTCCCTTGGCGTGCTCTGCGGCATCCCCCGCAAAGTCCTTCAGGTTCTCCGCTGCGTCCCCTGCGAATTCCTTCACGTTCTCCGCGGCGTCCTCCGCGAATTCCTTTACGTTTTCCGTGGCGTCGCCGGCAAAGTCCTTCAGGTTCTCGACAGTGTCACCGGCGACGTCCTTGGCCTTGGCTGCAGCATCTGCGGCAAAGTCCTTGACGTTGTCCACTGCGTCACCCGCAACGTCCTTAGCCCTGGCTGCAGCATCTGCGGCCTTCTCCGCCAGGTCATCGGCATTGTTTTCAGTCATGTTGCCTTCCTTGTTGCATTGTTCGGCCCCAGGCAAAAGCACCAAGGGTGGTGGTGAAACGAGACTAGCGGACTCGTTCAGTTTTGGTGAAGCGTGAACGCGCTGCCGAGCCGATGCTCAGCAAGACGGGGACTTCCACGCCCAGCAGCTCATCGAGCGCAGCAACAAGTTCCCCCACATCCCGGGCCACATCGTGCGGCGCAACGCCCTGGCGCGGCAACACCCTGACCCTGAGCGCGGTCTCTTTGTTGAAGTCATAACTCGTCACGGAAACCCCCAGCAGGTCCGTCCGCTCCAGCAGTGCGCTCTTCAAAGCCTGCTCAGCCACGGCGGAACTGAGCTTGACCACACCGGCGGCACCGTCGTCGTCCGCATTTCCCTCCCGGGCGACCAGGGTGTTGGCACGGCCCTTGCCCTGGTTGGCGATCCACGTGACCATGAGGACCACAACGAGCACGAAAAAGGCGGCGGCGGCGAGCCAAACCCAGCTCTGCCCGGTGACAATCAACCGGGACCGCTGTTCATAGTCCACGAGCCAGTCCACTTGCGCGCCGGCATAGTCCTGCCACCAGCGCTCGACGGCGGGTACGGAGGCTATAAGCACCAGACCGACGCCGACCGCCAACAGCAGGAGGCCGGCCAGGGACAGGAGCACCCGGTTCAGTCCACGGGGTGTGCCATTCATACGCCGATCACCCCGCTTTCGGCGAGCTTCACGGTGACGGTGGGCGTGGGATCGAGGGACATGGCGGCAAGCTCCGCCTCGACGGCGTCCTTGATGCGGGCCTCGGACAGCGGGATGCCCGAGGTGGGGCGGATCTGGACCTGCACCGTACGGGCGGAAACCGTGACCATGACCTGTTCGCGAGTGACACCGGCGGCCATGCGGGCCCTTCTGGCCAGGCTCGAGGCGATGACCTCGTCCTCGACCACAATGGCAACACGGGGGTCCTCGATGGTGTGGCGGGCGCGGCGTCCGGGAAGCAGTCCGTGGCCGAGGAACACGGCGCCCACCAGCGCCAGGAGCACACCGGCAGCGACGAGCAGCACGGGCTGGACTCCGTTGGGCAGCTCCGCGACCCAGCGGACGAAGGAGAGGGGATCCACCAACCAGGTGGGTTCGCCGAGGCCTGCCAGCAGCAGTTCCAGAACGCAGTAGATGGAGAGCAGGGCGGCCACGATGGCTGTGGTGACGGCAAGCAGCGACCGGGCCGAGCGGGTTTCCCGGCGCAGGGCCTTTTGCATGAAGGCTGTCATAGCACCCGCCCGTTGTCGCGGGGAATGACACCGGAAATTCTGATGTCCACGCCGCTGAGCACCGAGCCTGTCAGGTACTCGACCTGGTTCAGGATCTCCGCCTTGGCGGCTGTGGCCCGGGCCAGGATGCTCCCGCCGCTGATGGCCACGCGCCCAGGGTTTCGGCGCACGGCCGTGAGGGAGGGGGCGCCGATGGCGGAGGTGATGGACAAGGCGAGTTCGCCGGCATCATCCGACCAGTTCACGCGGACCTGGCCCGGCTCAACCGCCAGGACGTCAGCCGCCGCGACCTTCGCCACGGAGGTCAGCGCCTGCGTGCTGATGCGGTTGTGCCCGGCCAGTCCGGCCGACCCCGCGCTGGCGCCCGGAAGCCCCGTTGCGGGGGCCTGATTCACCGGTGTTGACGTCACGACGAGGAGCGCCGTCCGGTCAGGGCATCCAGCACGCCCCGCCAATCAAGGCGGCCGCTCGCGGCACGGCCAACGAAGGCACCCACCGCAATGAAAATGGCCGAAACCACGAAGCCCCAAAATCCAAAGGCAAATGCCATGAACGCCAGAAAGGCTCCAAAGGCTGCGCACACTACGCTGAGATTCATGGGGTCTCCCCTGATTGTGTCGGGCTGGATGCAGGCGGTGCCGGGACTTTTTGGACCGGCAGCGCCTCATCGGCTGCCGTTGGGGCATCCGGTTCCGCCGCGGCCTGTTGGCCGCCCGTGGACTTGGCCACGGCGCTGAACCGGTCGGCTAGCCGCGGCCGGGACGCCGGCTTTTCGGCGTCGGGGGCGGGGATGAACACATCTGTGATTTCAATGTTCACTTCGATGACGTCCCGGCCCACGAGGTTCTCCACCGCCGCATAAATCGCTGCCCGGACGGTGTTGGCCAGCGTTTGCAGCGGGTAGCCGTATTCAGCGGTCAGAACGATGTCCACGGCAACCTGCGACTCACCCACCTCCACCCGCACACCCTGAGTGAGGTCGGTGGCACCAACCACCTCACGAATGGCTCCGATGGACCTCGAGGCGCCGGACCCCAGTGCATGGACCCCGTCCACGCCACGCACGGCCATGCCGACCACCTTGGCCACGGCCGTCTCGGCGATAACCGTGCGGCCCTGGGTGTCGTCCGTGCCGCCCGGTGGCGGAACGGCTGATGCAAGATTGTGCGAGTCCATGGACGCACCCTTTCTGTTGCTCCTACGGTAAGCCTATGTACAGCGTAGTTGAGCGGCAACGCCGGTCGGCGTTTTGGCGCGTTGCCCGCCTCGCATGGCGCGCACCGGTCCGCGGCGGGCCCGGGCCGCCCCGTGTTCCCTTCTCCCAAAGCACGACGGCGGCAGGCGCCCCTTTGCCGGGAAAGGCGCCCCGCCGCCGTCGTGCTTCATGCCGGGCCCGAATGGCTGCACCTGGCCATGTCAGGTTTTCGGGCAAAAAGAAAGACCCCTTATTTCTAAGGGGTCTTGCGGTGGCTCCGACCGGCGTCGATCCGGTGACCTTTCGATTTTCAGTCGAACGCTCTACCAACTGAGCTACAGAGCCTTGGTGATCTGAAAGACTCGTCACCAGATTCTCCTAAAGTTCAGGAAAACCAAAGCGACCCTGACGGGACTCGAACCCGCGACCTCCGCCGTGACAGGGCGGCGCGCTAACCAACTGCGCTACAGGGCCATACGTTTACTGCATCTGTTTCTTTCACCCTCTCGAGTGATTTTCACGAGTTATAGCGTACCAGCATTTTTCTTACCGATTTACCACTCTCTCGAGAAGTACCCCCAACGGGATTCGAACCCGTGCCGCCGCCGTGAAAGGGCGGTGTCCTAGGCCGCTAGACGATGGGGGCCTAAGTCGTCTTCATTCCCTGGCGCAGTTTCCAGCGCCTTGGTTCGAAGCGGACTTCAAAAACTATAGGGCCTATTTGCCCAGAACACAAAACGGGCTGCCGCCCCGCACCGCGGACCGGGCGCCGCACCTGCCGCCGATCCGGCAATTCGGCCTGGAATCCTGCATGGACACGCCATTTTGGGCGCGTTTCACTAGGCTGGAGGCATGCAAGTGAACCCGTTGGCATCCATTCCGTCCTTTGGCCCGTTCCGCATGACCGAGGCGGAGTTTGACGACGCAGTCCAGGCCGCCATCGCCGCGATCCCGGCGGACCTGCGCGCGGAAATGGACAATGTGGCGATCTTCACAGCCGATGACTATGTCCCCGGACCCGGCGAGGACCCCGAGACCGTGCTCCTTGGCCTCTACGAGGGCACCCCGCTGACCGAACGCGACTCTTGGTGGGCCTCCGGCTCCCTGCCCGACCGCATCACCATCTTCCGCGAACCCATCCTGGAGATCTGCAACAGCCGCGAAGAGGTCATCCGCGAAATCACCGTGACGGTGGTGCATGAAATCGCCCACCACTTCGGCATCGGCGACGACCGGTTGCATGAGCTCGGCTGGGGCTAAATGACACGAATGTGATTCATGTGGCCTGTGTTGCAGATGTTGCCAAAGGTGCGGGCGGGCCGTAATGTCGGCTTCAGCTGTCCCAAATTCACACCCCAGTTCTGGTCCCGAACCTCACATTTCCCAGATAGGCGCAGGATGACAAGTCGCTTCGTGCTTCGCGGCACCGCCGCACTGGCCTGCGCCACCTTCGCCGCCGGCTCCGTCCTCTCCCCCGCGCTTGCCGCCCCTTCCTTAAGCACGACGGCGGCCCACCAGTTTGCGCTGCTGCCGTTCAGTCCTGCGGTGCCCTCCGCGGATGACGTCGCCCGCGCCAAGGAATCCGAATCCGCCACCGCGGCCGTCTCGGCCCAGCTGGACCAGGCCATCAGCGAGGCGAACCAGCGCCTGGCCGCCTCCGTTGTGGCCTCGATGGGCGCCAACGACGCCTACACCAACGCCATGGTGATCCGGGACAAGCGCGTGGCCGAGGCGGACGCCGCGCAGGCCCGGGCGACTGCTGCCACGGCAGCGTACGGCAAGGCCAGGACCCAGCTCGGCCAGCTTGCCGGCAGCCTGTACAAGAGCGGCGGGCTGGACCTCAGCGTGCAGAGCTTCCTGGCCAGTGACGACGCCGACGATGCCATTTACCAGGCATCGACCCTCATGGTCCTGGGCACCAACCGGGCACAAACCTTGAACACGGCCAGTGCAGCCGCAGCAACCTCGACGGCGCTGGCGGCCCAGGCGGCCGAGGCGCGCAAGGCTGCGGATGCCGCCATTGCCGCTGCGCAGGCATCCCTCACGGAGGCCGAAAAGGCTTCCCGGGCGCAGGCCGCCGTTGTTGCCGACACCTCGGCGCAGCGCCAATTGACGCTGGAGCGCCTGGCGTCCCTGCACAACACCACCGTGGAGCTGGAAGGCGCCCGAGTGGATGAACTTGAACGCAAGGCACAGGAAGAGGCGCTGGCCCGGCAAATTGCGGAATCCGCCCAGGCCCCGGCACCCGTCCGGCCGCTCGGCACAGACGTGAACCCGCTGGCCGAAAGCCCTGCGGCAGTCAATCCTGCGCCCACCAAGGTGCCCCAGCCAACGAAAACGGCTCCGGCGGCACCCGCCACGAAACCAACCCCGGCGCCGGCACCCGCACCGGTTCCAGCGCCAGCTCCCGCACCTGAGCCAGCGCCAGCCCCCGCACCTGCGCCGGCACCGGCACCGGCACCGGCACCCAAGCCAACCCAGCCGCCGGCACCTGCCCCGCAGCCTCCGGCACCCAAGCCGGTCCCGCCCGTGGTGGAGCCCCCGGCGCCCCCAGTTGAGCCGCCGTCGGACAATTCCATCAACGTCATGGTGAACTATGCGATGTCCAAGGTGGGCAGCCCGTACCTGCTCGGCGGCACCGGTCCCACGGCGTTTGACTGCTCCGGACTGGTCCAGCAGGCCTTCGCGGCAGCCGGACGCTGGGTTCCGCGCACCGGAACGGACCAGTTCTGGGCGGCACCGGTACGGGTCCCGATTTCCCAGATGCAGTACGGGGACCTGTTGGTCTTCAACGAGTCCGGCGGAACCTTCACCCACATTGCCATCTACATCGGCAACAACAAGGTGGTCCAGGCGCTGAATCCGAACCAGCCGCTGGGCGTGACAGACCTGTCGTGGATGTCGGGCATGAGCCTGTACCCGTACGCAGCCAGGTACTAGTCACCGGGCCCGCGGCCCGGAGCAGTTCACGAACCCTGCGCACGGTTAAGTCACAATGGTGCGCAACGCAAGGGTTGCGCACCATTGCAGCAAAACCGTGCGCAGGAGCCTGAGTCCCGGCCAGACCACAACGGTCCAGCGGTTTCAGGCCACGAGTCGGCCTTCCAGACGGTGCGTCAGGCCTTCAGCAACGGGCCGAATGCGGAACGGTCACCCAGACGGGGGTCTTCCCTGTCCCTAACCACCATGATGGGGCCCTTCGCGTGGTGCCGGACGCCGTCGGTGGTGGAACCGAGCAGCATGCCGGCGAAGCCGCCGCGGCCGCGCGTGCCCATGACCAGCAGCTCGGACGTCTCGCTGGCCTTGACCAGGGCATCCACGGCGGAACCTTCCTGCAGGTCCAGCACTATGGGGAGCTTGGGGAAGTGGTGCTGCAGCCACTTCTTGCCGGCGTCGAGCTGGACCTGGATCTCTTCAAACAATGCCTCGCGGTCAACCGGTGCCGGCATCCAGGCGAGGGAGCCGGTGTAGGGCTGGACCGCGCAGATGATGCGCAGGGTGCTGCCGTTGCGTTCTGCCTGTTCCGCAGCCAGCAGCACGGCGTACCTGGCCTGGTCCGAGCCGTCCACGCCGACCGCGATAACCTTTTCAACGGCGGGCCTGGCATCGCCGGCCTCCGTCTCCTCGCCAAACCGCTGCGCGCAGCTGAGCGGGACGGTCACGGTGGGGCACTTGGCGTGCGCCGGCAGCGCCGTGCTGACACTGCCCAGCAGCCTGCCCATGAAACCTCCCCGGCCCCGCGAGCCAAACACCAGAAGTTCGGCGCTCTCACTGAGGTCCAGCAGGACTCCGGCGGCATCGCCGTTCTCAACCCGGGCGTCCATCTGGACGTTCAGGTGGGCCACCTTGGCGGCCGATTCGCGGAGCACCGCCTCGGCGCCCTGGCGGATGACGTCGTCGTCAACGGTGGCGTAACCGCCGTCGAGCCCGGACGCAGCAAAGATGGGCACAGTATAGGCCGTGACGAGGTGCAGGGGGATGTTGCGTTTCTTGGCCTCGCGGGCGGCCCAGATCAGGGCGCAATGGCTTTGCTCGGAGCCGTCGATGCCCACCACAATGCCTGTTGGGTTGGGGGAGAATTCGGGCGTGGGTGCCGACGTAGTGTCGTCTTGGCTGCTCATGCTGCGCCTCCTGGCTCTGGTTTGCCGGATGGGCCGAACGCCGTGGCGCCTCCCCTTCGCGGCCTGTACTTGTGACTATTGCCGGTTCGGCTGGTGACGTCAAGTTGCCCCGCGCTGCAGCGGAAAAAGTCACGTAATCTACTTTTCACACTTCACTCCGGCGATGTGCCATTCTTGGTGAAGAATTACTTACTGGACAGTAACTTGAAGGTGGGCGCAATGATGAAGTTGCTTGGACCGGAACTGGCTGCAGGGATGGACAACGGGCGCGCGCCGTCGGAAATCTGGCCTGCGGCGGACGCCGCCTGTGCGGAACTGCCCGGCCCGGTTGCCGTCTTGGACCTCAAGTCGCTCTCCTTCAACGCCGGCTCGCTGCTGCGCCGGGCCGGGGGAAAGCCCATCCGGGTGGCCAGCAAGTCGATCCGCAGCAAGGATGTGCTCCGCGCCGTCCTTGCCCAGCCCGGCTTCGCCGGCATCCTCGGCTTCACGCTCCCCGAGGCGCTCTGGCTGGCGGCCGACCCCAGCGGCGACTTCACCGACATTGTGGTGGCATACCCCACGGCCGACGCCGTCGCCCTGCGCGAGTTGGCGGCCAGCGAGACCGCCTGCGCCCACATCACACTCATGGTGGATTCCGCCGAGCAGCTGGAATGGATGGCGGCCGCCCTTGCCGGGACCACGCCGGCCGCCCCGATCCGCCTGTGCCTGGACCTGGACGCCTCCTGGCGCCCCGCCGTCCGCGGACGCGCACTGGGCCACATCGGCGTGTACCGCTCCCCCATCCGCGACGGATCCGATGCCGTGGCGCTCGCCCTGGCCGTGACCGGGTTCAAGAGGTCCGGCACAGCTCTGTTCACCCTCGTCGGCATGATGGCTTACGAGGCCCAGGTCGCCGGGCTCCAGGACACCCCGCACGGCTCCCTGAAGGTGGCGGACCTGGCCAAGGGCGCCGTTCTCCAGCAGATGCAGCGCTCCTCCATGGCGGAAATCATCCGCCGCCGGACCAACGTCGTGGCGGCCGTGCGCAATGTGGCTGACCTGGAATTCGTCAACGGCGGCGGCACCGGGTCCCTGGAACTGACCGCGGCCGATTCCTCCGTGACCGAGCTCGCAGCCGGTTCCGGGCTGTTCGGACCCACCCTTTTTGACGGCTATTCGCGCTTCACCCCGGCCCACGCCGTCGGCTTCGCAGTGCCTGTTGTTCGCCGGCCGGACCCCTCGATTGTGACCGTGCTGGGTGCGGGCTGGATCGCTTCCGGCCCGTCCGGCGCGGACCGCTCCCCCGTCCCCGTATACCCGTCCGGGCTGTCGCTGATCGGCACGGAAGGCGCCGGCGAGGTGCAGACACCCCTGCGCGGCGCTGCTGCGGCCTCCTTGCGCATCGGGGACAAGGTGTGGTTCCGGCATGCCAAGTCGGGGGAAATTTGTGAACACGTGGACGCTCTGGAGATGCTCGACGGCGGCCAAAGGGTGGGCGCGGCGCCCACCTATCGAGGGGAAGGGAAAGCGTTTATATGAGTGAGTGGCGCAATTGGGCCGGGGACCAGCGGTGCCGGCCGGCCGCCGTCGAACAACCAAGCACTGTCGCGGAGATTTCCGCCCTGGCCTCCAGGGCCGCGGCGTCCGGCGGCACGCTCAAGGCGGTGGGCGCGGGCCACAGTTTCACGGACATCGCCCTGACCAGCGGCGTGCAGCTGCGTCTGGACGGGATCAGCGGGTTGTTGAGCGTGAACCGGGAGAAAAAGCAGGCCACCCTTGCCGGCGGCACCCGGCTGCACGAGGTTCCCGCATTGCTCGCACCCTACGGGCTGGCCATGGAAAACCTGGGCGACATCGACCGGCAGTCGATCTCCGGCGCCGTGTCCACGGGCACGCACGGGACGGGGACGGCGTTTGGCGGCATCGCCACGCAGATCCGGGCGCTGACGCTCGTGACCGGCACGGGCGAGGTGCTGCACTGCTCTGAAACGGAGAACGCCGAGGTTTTTGCGGCGGCGCGGGTGGGGCTGGGCGCCCTGGGCATCATTGTTGAAGTGACGCTGCAATGCGTGGACGCGTTCATGCTGCACGCCGTGGAGCGCCCAGAACCGCTGGCCGGCGTGTTGGAGGGCTTCGCGGAGCGGCAGGCTGCGGCCGACCACTTTGAGTTCTACTGGTTTCCGCACAGCGAGACGGCCCTGACCAAGACCAACACGCGGCACTCCCCCGGGAGCCTGCCCGCGGGTGTGAAACCGCTGTCCCGGCGCGCACACCTGGTGGACGACGTGCTGGTCTCCAACACCCTGTACTCGGCCCTGTGCAATGTGACGGGGAAGTTCCCGGACGTGATTCCCCGGGTCAACCGGCTCGCTTCCCGGCTGACCGGCAACAGGGAATTTGGCGATGCCTCGCACAAGGTGTTTGCCACGACGCGCACCGTGCGCTTCCGCGAGATGGAATACGCCATCCCCCTGGATCAGGTGCCCAATGCGCTGCGGGACCTCGAGACCATGATCAAGCGCCGCGGATTCCAGATTTCCTTCCCCGTTGAGGTGCGCAGTGCGGCGGCGGACAACATTGCCCTGTCCACGGCAAACAACCGCGAAAGCGGTTACATCGCCATCCACCAGCACATCAAAAGTGACCCCTTCGCGTACTTCCGGGCGGCGGAGGAAATCTTCCGCGAGTACGCTGGAAGGCCGCATTGGGGCAAGTGGCATTTCCTCCAATCAAAGGACTTTCTCGGGCTCTACCCAGAGCTGGAAAAGTTCTGTAAGGTTCGAGATGGCCTCGATC
This sequence comes from Sporosarcina beigongshangi, assembly GCF_016820535.1. GTDB lineage: Bacteria > Actinomycetota > Actinomycetes > Actinomycetales > Micrococcaceae > Specibacter. The sequence continues at coordinate 45,053 of NZ_JADHDY010000021.1, forward strand.
CCAAGCGCGTGTTCAACAACACGTATCTGGAGAGGGTCCTGCCCTGAGACCGCACCGTTGCGGTAGTTCATTTCAACCCAAGGCACAGCCATGCTCCCGGCCGCGCCACCACCAGTTCTCCCACCGTTCGAGGAGGCTTTTGCCATGAGTGTTGTGCCATCCACTGCCCCAGACATGGCGGCCGCCCCTCCGGCGGCGGAAATGACCACCACCATTGTGATCGGTTCCGGCTTTTCCGCCCTGGCCGTTGCGGCGGAGCTGAACAGGCAGGGCATCAAGGCCATCGTGGTTGACGGCGCCTGCAGCATGAAGCAGCCCTCCCCCATCCAGCCGACAACGGGCGGGATCAGCCTGGACGAGCTGACCGAGCGCAGCGAGATCGTGCGGCTGCTGGAACACTACGCACGCCGCCACGGACTGGACATCCGCCCGGACACCCAAGCGCTGGATCTGACGCGTACGGCTGCCAGCGTCAACAGCCGCCAGTGGCGCGTCCACACTGCCGAGGGCACGCTCAGCGCCCACAGCGTCGTCTTCACCCGGGGAGCCCTGAGCCAGCTCCGCAAGGTCCTGCAGGGAGTCGGCGTCACCGGCGAACTGCGCGGCAGCATGCACGCACTTGGCCTGTACCTGGTGGGCGTGGGAAACCTTGAGATCCCCACCACCCACGAGATCCTGCACCAGGCCAAGCGGGCCGGCCAGTCCATCGCCGCCCGCGTCGCGGCCAGGGACGTGGGTTTCGCGGCGGCCTAGGCTCCGCGCGCGGGCAGCCGCCGGAAGAGCTGCCCGCACCAGCACCTCTCCTCCCCTCCCGCCCCACCCGCCCCACCGACGCTCTATCACCTTCCGGGGTGTTTGACGGATCCCTCTGTCACCTTCCGGGGTGTTTGACGGATCCCTCTGTCACCTTCCGGGGTGCTCCGGGCCCGGCCAGGCGGAGTCCCTTCAAGATGACCGCCACAGGGTCGCAGAAATGGCCCCCAAAATCGTCATTTTGAGGGCCATTCTGCGGCCCTGACGCAGGCGATCGAGGTTCGGGCGATGCATTTGGGCATCTCCGGTGACTTCCAGGGACTTTCACCCTTGTTTGGCGTCCGAATGAAGTCCAGGGGCGCATTTGCCTTCCGGAGACGTCCACATGAACTGCCCCCGCCAGAACTGCGTGGGGTACGAACCTGCTACTCGTCCTTGGCCAGCCGGCGGCGGGCCACGAGGACCATGGCAACTACAACGCCAACCAGGACAACGAACAAACCGATGACGCTCCACGGCACGGAGCTGTCGTCCTTGACCTGCTCCAGCGGCTTCTCAGGCACCGCCTGCACCGAGGTCATCGGGCCTGCCCCAACCGCCGGGGCGGATCCGGTGCCTGCGGCGGCGGCCGTGAACGTGAATTCGCCTTCAATGGGGTGCGAGTCCGAGGATACAAGGCGCCACTTCACCGTGTAGTCGCCGGCGGGGGCGCCGGGCTTGACTGCCTGGGATGCTGTGTTGTCCAAGACGTCCACTGCGCCCGCAGACCAGTTGGTCCCTGAACCGTCAAGCACCTGGATCTCCGATCCGATGGTGGCCGGGGTGTTGGACAGGGTGATGGTCACCTTCTCCGGAACGGTGTCCACGGTCTCACCGTTCGACGGCGCAGTTGCCGTGACTGAATCGTGGGCCGAGGCCGCCGTGGCGGAGCCGAAAAGCATCAGCATGAGGGCCAATACCCCGGCCAGGACCCGTGCTGCCGGAAAGTTTAGTGTCATGTTCGTCTCACCGGGGAGGCGGCTTGCGGGAGAAATCACGGCTGGAATTCCTTTGTTCGGTCGGGAGGCGGCACCTCACGCTATCCCAGAATAATGGGAGAATCCCCAACGCCAGGGGCACCGGCGCCGGCTGCGCCACTTGGCCGGGCGCCGCCGTCGTTCTTAACAAAGGGGACAAACCTCAGCTCGGACATGTATGCTCTGCGGCGAAATTACCCGCTAGTATTTCTTCGAATACCTTAAACCCCATTCCACCTTGCCCGGAGGGCTCTCATATGGCTGTCAAAACGGATGTCAGGCTCTCAGCGGTCGACAAATACTTCAAGGTCACGGAGCGAGGCTCGAACTATTCGCGGGAGATCCGCGGCGGTTTCGCCACGTTCTTCGCGATGAGCTACATCGTGGTGCTGAACCCGCTGATCCTGGGCGGCGCGGACTCGTCCGGCGAGGTGCTGGGCCTGGAACGCGTTGCCGCGGTCACCGCGTTCGTGGCCGGCATCCTGACCATCATCATGGGTGCCTGGGCAAAGCACCCCTTCGCCTTGGCAACCGGGCTGGGCGTCAACGCGTTCGTGGCCGTCACCGTTGCGACGAACCCGGGCCTGACCTGGCCGGACGTCATGGGCCTGGTGGTGCTCTCCGGCATCACCATGTTCATTCTGGTGCTCACGGGCTTCCGGACCGCCGTGTTCAAGGCGGTGCCGGAGGGCCTGAAGACGGCCATCGTGGTGGGCATCGGCATGTTCATCGCCCTGATCGGCCTGGTCAACGCCGGCTTTGTGCGCCGCATCCCCGACGTCGCCGGCACCACCGTTCCCGTGGGCCTCGGCTTTGACGGCAAGCTCATGGGCTGGCCCACGCTGGTGTTCGTGGTGGGCCTGGTCCTGACCATCGGCCTCGTGGTGCGCAAGGTCAAGGGTGCCATCCTGATCGGCATCATCGTCTCCACCGTCCTGGCCAACATCCTGGAAATGACGCTGCACATCGGCCCGTCCTTCGACGGCGTGAACAGCAACCCGCAGGGCTGGTCCCTGGTGTCCCCGCAGCTGTCCGAATGGTCCATGCCGGACCTCTCGCTCATCGGTCAGGTCAGCCTGTTCGGCGCCTTCAGCAAGCTTGGCGCACTGGCCGCCATCCTGCTGGCCTTTGTGATCCTGCTCAGCATCTTCTTCGACGCCATGGGCACCATGGTGGGCCTGGCTGCGGAGGCCGGGACGGTGCGTGAAGACGGCACCATCCCCGACGTGGACAAGGTCCTCCTGGTCGACGCCTTCGGCGCGATTGCCGGCGGTGGCGCCTCTGCCTCCTCAAACCAGATCTACGTTGAGTCCGGCGCAGGCATCGGCGAGGGTGCCCGCACGGGCCTGGCCTCTATCGTCACCGGCGTGCTCCTGCTGCTGGCCATGTTCGTCACCCCGCTGATCAAGCTGGTCCCCTTCGAGGCCGTGGCCCCCGCCCTGGTGGTTGTGGGCTTCATGATGGTCTCGCAGGTGGGCAAGATCGACTGGTCCGACTGGGGCATCGGCATCCCGGCCTTCCTGACGTTCACGCTCATGCCGTTCACGTACTCGATCGCCAACGGCCTCGGCGCCGGGTTCATCGCTTTCGTGCTGATCCGCCTGTTCCAGGGCCGCGCCAAGGAAATCCACCCGCTCATGTGGGCTGTTGCCGCGGCGTTCCTGCTGTTCTTCGGCATCGGGACGGTTGAGGCGCTCTTCGGCATCAAGTAGCCGCCTCCCCGCCCTTGATCTGTGGCGCGGTTGTTGCATCGATTTCCCTGTTTTTTGGGGTTTTTGGTGCAACAACTGCGCCACAGATGGTTAAGGGGTCTGGGGTGAGAGACGGAAGCAGCGGCAGGGCAGTGGAGTTCGGCGGCCTTGTGCGGTTGGCTGGAACCATGGACTTTTCTTCACTCACCGTTGATGCCCCTGCCGCACCCTGGACCGGGAGGGACGACGGCGGTTCCCCCGCCCACCGCCGTTGGTGGCAGGCCGTGTCGACGACCGCAGCTGCGCCCGACACGCTCGACGCTTCCCTGCCCGGTCCCGCGGCGCTGCTGGGCTTCTGCTCCGACGCCGGAGTTGCCCGCAACCTCGGACGCACCGGCGCCGCATCCGGGCCCGCCGCCATCCGCGCCGCCCTCGGCTCCCTTGCCTTCCACGGCACCCGCGCCCTCACCGACGTGGGGGACATCGTGGTGCCCGGCGACGCCCTCGAAGACGGCCAGGCCCGCGCCGGCGCCGCCCTGGCTGCCATGCTCGACGCCGGACACCTCACCTGCGTGCTCGGCGGAGGACACGAAACCGCCTATGCCAGCTATCTGGGAGTGGCCGGAACGGCCGCCGTGGCCAACGGCGCACGCCTCGGGGTGCTGAACCTCGACGCCCACTTCGACCTGCGCGAGGCCCCGACACCCAGCTCCGGCACGCCGTTTCTGCAGATGGCCCGGGCGGAAGCCGCCGCCGGGCGCCAACTGAACTACGCAGTGGTGGGCATCAGCGAACCGAACAACACCCGTGCCCTCTTCGACACAGCACACGACCTCGACGTGAAGTACCTGTTGGACGAAGATTGCTCGGCGGAGCGCGCGGAAGCATTCGTGGCGTCGTTCCTGGAAACCGTGGACATCGTGTATCTCACGATCGACCTCGACGTGATGCCCGCAGCAACGGCGCCCGGCGTCAGCGCCCCCGCGGCCTACGGAGTCCCCCTGCCGGTCATCGCCTCCGTGTGCCGGCAGATTGCCGCCAGCGGAAAGCTGTTCCACTGTGATGTGGCCGAGCTGAATCCGGCCTTTGACATCGACAGCCGCACGGCCAAGGTGGCCGCGCGGCTGATCGACACGCTCCTGCGCTAATTGGCGGCAGGCAGCCGTCAGTGAACCTCGGCGGCGACCTCATCGTCCAGGTCGTGACCGCCCTGGAACTGCGTCATGTAGAGGTCGTAGTAGGCGCCGCGGCGTTCCAGGAGCTCCTCATGGTTGCCGTGCTCAACGATGTCGCCGTCCTCCATGACGAGGATGGTGTGGGCGTCGCGGATGGTGGAAAGCCGGTGCGCGATGACGAACGACGTCCTGTCCGTGCGCAGCGCCGCCATGGCGTGCTGGACGAGCAGTTCGGTGCGGGTGTCCACGGAGGACGTTGCCTCATCCATGATCAGCAGCGACGGCTGGGCGATGAATGCCCTGGCGATCGTCAGCAGCTGGCGTTCACCTGCGGAGACGGAGCCGCCGTCGGCGTCGATCACCGTGTCATAGCCGTCCGGCAGCTGCCGCACGAAGCGGTCCACCATGGTGGCCTCCGCCGCGGCGACGATCTCCTCGTCGGTGGCGTCGAGGCGTCCGTAGCGGATGTTCTCCCGGATGGTGCCCTCGAACAGCCATGCGTCCTGAAGCACCATGCCCACCTGGGAACGCACCTGTTCACGGGACAGCTCACGGGTGTCCACGCCGTCTAGCAGGATCCGCCCTCCTGTGATCTCGTAGAAGCGCATGACGAGGTTGACAAGTGTGGTCTTGCCGGCGCCCGTGGGACCCACAATGGCCACCGTCTCCCCCGGCTGCACCGTGAAGGACACATCGCGGATAAGTGGCGTGTCGGGCGAGTAGCTGAAGGAGACGTTTTCAAACTGCACGTGGCCGTCGGTGTGCTCGGGCAGCAGTTCGGAGTCCTCCTCGGCATCCTGTTCGTCGGCGTCCATGATTTCAAAGGTCCGCTCGGCCGAGGCCACGCCGGACTGGATCATGTTGGCAATGCCGGCCATCTCACCGATGGGCTGGGAGAACTCACGCGAGTATTGGATGAACGCCGTGGCGTCGCCCAGCGTCATGCCGCCCGTTGCAACGCGCAGGCCGCCCACGACGGCGACGAGCACATAGGAGAGGTAGGAGACGAACTGCATGGCGGGCATGATCATGCCGGAGACAAACTGGGCGCCGAAGGAAGCCTTGTACATCTGCTCGTTGCGGACGTCGAATTCGGCCAGCATTTCCTCGTCGCGGCCGTAGGCGCGGACCAGTTCCAAACCGGAGAAGGTCTCTTCGATGTGCCCGTTCAGGGTGCCCGTATGCTTCCACTGGGCCGCAAAGAGCTTCTGCGAGCGTGTGCCGATGACCCCGGCAATGACCGCGGAGAGCGGCAATGCAATCAGGGCGATGAGCGCCAGCTGCCAGGAGACAATGAACATCATGATGCCGATGCCGATGACCGTCAGCGCCGACTGCACCAGCTGGGAAAACGCCTGTTGCAGCGCTGCCTGGATGTTGTCGACGTCGTTGGTGACGCGGGACATCAAGTCGCCGCGCTGCCGGGTGTCGAAATACCCCAGCGGCAGCCGGTTGAGCTTGCGTTCAATGTCCTCGCGCAGCTTGAACACCACGCGCATGACAAGGGCGTTGAGCAGGTAGCCCTGCAGCCACATCAGGGTGGAGGCCACCATGTACAGCACCAGGACGAAGATGATGTAGCGGCTGAGCTGGACAAAATCGATCCCGGCCCCGGGCACCAGGTTGGTTTTGGCGAGCATGTCCGCCATCTGGTTGTTGCCCTGCGCCCGCAGGCCCTCAATGACCGTGGCCAGCGGGACGCCGGCCGGCAGCTGGGAGCCGATCACGCCGTTGAAAATGACGTCCATCGCCTTGCCCAGCACCTTCGGGGCAATCACGGTCAGCACCACGGATGCCGCCACCAAGGCGATCACCACGGAGAACATGAAGCGTTCGGGGCGCAGCAGCCCCACGAGCCGCTTCACCGAAGGCCAGAAGTGCTCCGCCTTCTTGGCGGGGGTGCCGCCAAACATGTCACCATCGGCCTCGCTTGGCTTGTACTCGGGGACCAGTTCCTCTTCCATGGCGTCGATCTCCGGCGCCTGGTTTTCCGTCTTGGGGGAATTCCGCTGTTTGTCCTTGCGCGCCATCAGGCTGCTCCTTCAATGCTCAGCTGTGATTCCACAATTTCGCGGTACGTTTCGTTGCCCTCGAGCAGTTCGTCGTGGGTTCCGGTGCCGACGATCTCGCCGTCGTCCAGCACGATGATGTGGTCCGCCTCCCGGATGGTGGAGATGCGCTGGGCCACAATGATGACCGTGGCACCTTCCGTGGCACCGTGGAGGGACTCGCGCAGCCGCTGGTCGGTGGCCACGTCCAGGGCCGAGAAGGAATCGTCAAACAGGTAGATCCGGGGGCGGGCTGCGAGCGCCCGGGCGATGCACAGGCGCTGCCGCTGCCCGCCGGAGACGTTGGTGCCGCCCTGGGCGATCGGCGAGGCCAGCTGCTTGGGCTTCTCCTCCACGAAGTCCTTGGCCTGGGCCACGCGCAGCGCCTCCCACAGGTCTTCGTCGCCCGCGTCGGGGCGGCCGAACTTCAGGTTGGAGGCCACGGTACCGGAAAACAGGTACGGCTTTTGCGGAACCAAGCCCACCAGCCCGGCCATCTGGGTGCGGCTCAGCTCGCTGACGTCCACGCCGCCAATGCGCACGGTGCCGTCCTGCGGGTCAAAGAGCCGCGGGATGAGGTTGAGCAGCGTGGACTTGCCGGACCCGGTGGAGCCGACAATCGCCGTGGTCCGTCCGGCCTCAGCCGTGAAGGTGACGTTGTTCAGCACGGGACGCTCGGCACCCGGGTAGCCAAAGGAGACTGCTGAAAATTCGACGGCGTGGCCCGCCGGCAGCTCCCTGGCTGTCGGGACGGCGAGGCTCGGCACGGCCGTGAGGACGTCGTCGAGGCGCTCCGCGGAAATGGCGGCACGCGGGATCATCATGACCATGAAGACGCCCATCATGACAGCCACAAGAATCTGCAGGAGATATTGCAGGAACGCGGTGAGGGAGCCGACCTGCATCTGGCCGGCGTCGACCCTGTGGCCGCCGAACCACAGCACGGCGGCTGTGGCCAGGTGCAGGATCATCATGATCACGGGGAACATGAGCACGAACAGGTTGCCGACGCGGACCGAGACGCGGGTGAGGTTCAGGTTGGCGTCGCGGTAGCGCTCGGCCTCGAACTTTTCGCGGACGAAGGCGCGGATGACGCGGATGCCGGTGATCTGCTCGCGCAGCACGCCGTTGACGGTGTCGATCCGGTCCTGCATTTCGCGGAACAGGGGCAGCAGCTTCACCACGAGGAAGCCGACCACCACGAACAGCAGGGGCACGGACACCCACACCAGCCATGACAGGCCCACGTCTTCGCGCAGGGCCATGACGATGCCGCCAATGCACATGATGGGAGTGGACACCATGAAGTTCAGGGCCATCAGCACCAGCATCTGCACCTGCTGGACGTCATTGGTGTTGCGCGTGATCAGCGTTGCGGTGCCGAAGCGGCTCACATCCAGGGCGCCAAGGGCGTTGACGCGGTAGTACACCTCGCGGCGCAGGTCCCGGCCTATTGCCATGGCCGTGCGGGCGCCGAAGTAGATGCCGCCGATTGCCGCGGCCACCTGCACGAAGCAGACGATGATCATGGTGACACCCGTTGACCAGATGAAGTCGGTGTCGCCCTTGGAGATGCCCTGGTCGATGATCCGGGCGTTGAGGCTGGGCAGATAGAGAGCGGCGATCGTGGAAATCAGCTGCAGCACAAGCACTGCGGCGACCCACGTCCAGTACGGTTTTGCGTGGCGGACGGCCAGGCGAAGGAGTTTCACGAAGGGATCCCATTCGAATATACGTTTGAATTTCGGGGTACCAACATTAAACACCGGGGTCCAGACATGCACAAGTGATTTTTTACGGCCCCGGGCAGTGCCGCCGGGGCACCGGCGCGGCTCCTGCACGGCCCGGCCACCGGCCTGTGAGAGGACCGTTTGGGGCCACGCCCCGGCGGCACCACGACGGCCTGCACTGTCTGGACGCCATGAAAAAGACGGCGGTTGCAGAACAGGACAGCCACATGCCGTGGTCCTATTCCGCAGCCACCGTCCCTTTGGGGATTGGCCGACGCCGGCCGGTGTTAGTTCAGCGGACCTGTCGCAGACTCGGCGGCCGCGCGGATGGCGCCGGAACCCACCAAACGGTCGGCCTCCTCCAGCTCCGGGGACAGGAAACGGTCGACGCCGGGTCCGGGCACCGTTGCGCGCAGCACCTCAATCACAGCGGCGCCGGCCGCGCCGGGGACCAGTTCGCCGTCGGACATGACAGTGCGCATGTCGATGGCGCGCGTGGCCGTGACCAGCTCGATGGCCAGAACGCGGCGCAGATTTTCCACGGACTTGCGCAGCTTGCGGGCCGCGTGCCAGCCCATGGACACGTGGTCCTCCTGCATGGCGGAGCTCGGGATGGAGTCCACCGAAGCGGGCACGGCCAGGCGCTTGGAGTCGGAGACGAGGCCGGCCTGCGTGTACTGGGCGATCATGAGGCCCGAGTCCACGCCGGGGTCGCCGGCCAGGAAGGCGGGCAGGCCGTGCGAGCGGGCGGGATCGAGCATGCGGTCGGTGCGGCGCTCGGCGATCGAGGCCACGTCGGCGGACACGATGGCCAGGAAGTCCAGCACGTAGGCAACCGGGGCGCCATGGAAGTTGCCGTTGGAGGAGACGCGGCCGTCGGGGAGGACAACGGGGTTGTCGATCGCGGCGGCGAGCTCGCGGGTGGCGACCATGAAGGCGTGGTCCACGGTGTCGCGGGCGGCGCCGGCAACCTGCGGGGCGCAGCGCAGCGAGTAGGCGTCCTGCACGCGGGAGTCGCCCTCGCGGTGTGAGGCGACGATGGGCGAGTTGGCCAGCACGCGCAGCATGTTCTCGGCGCTGGCGGCCTGGCCGGGGTGCGGGCGCAACTCCATGTGCAGCTCGGGGACGAAGACCTGGTCGGTGCCCAACAGGCCCTCGACGCTCAATGCCGCGGTGATATCCGCGGTGGTCAGCAGCAGGCGCAGGTCCGCGATGGCCATGAGGAGCATGCCGAGCATGCCGTCGGTGCCGTTGACCAGGGCCAGGCCCTCCTTTTCGGCCAGTTCCACGGGGGTGATGCCTGCCTCGGCGAGCAGTTCAGGAACGGGGCGGATTGCGCCGTCGGGCCCGGCAGCGTCACCCTCACCCATGAGGACAAGGGCGCAATGCGAGAGGGGCGCGAGGTCGCCGGAGCAGCCGAGCGAACCAAACTCGCGGACCACTGGCGTAATGCCGGCGTTGAGGACATCCACCATGGTCTGCACAACGACAGGGCGCACTCCGGTGCGGCCCGAGGCGAGGGTCTTGGCGCGCAGGAACATCAGGGCGCGCACCACCTCGCGCTCCACGGCCGGGCCCATGCCGGCGGAGTGGCTGCGGATGAGCGACTTTTGCAGTTGCGTGCGCATGTCCGCCGGAATGTGGCGGTTGGCGAGGGCACCGAAGCCGGTGGAGATGCCGTAGGCCGGTGTTTCGGAGTGGGCCAGCGCCTCGATGTGCGCCCGCACGCGTTCGACGCCGGCCAGCGCCTCCTCGCTGATGGTGACCCTTGCGTTGTGGCGGGCCACGGCAATGACGTCCTCGGGGGTGACCCCGGAGGAGGAGAGCGTTACTTCCCGGGTTGGGGTGGTGGAAAAAGCGGTGGCGGTCATGGCAGGGATCCTTTGTGTGCAGTTTGCTTGTTTCCCACTATTCCGCTTAACCACGCGGAAATCTGCACCTTTCAGGGCAGGCTGTCCGGAATCCCGGACAGCCTGCCCTGTTGGCACGGCGCCCTGCGCGCCTTGGCCTGCGCGCCTTGGCCTGCGCGGCGCTGCCTGTCAGCCGCCGGGTGGCACAGGGCGACGGCGGCCGGCCCACCAAGGCGGGCCGGCCGCCGTCGCCCTTCTCCGTCTCAGGAACCCTCCGCCAGCCACCGATGCGCCACCTTGAGCGCACCGGGGGTCAACGCACCAAGGGCCGGCAGGGAGTCGCCGTTGAAGTCGAACNGCACCAAGGGCCGGCAGGGAGTCGCCGTTGAAGTCGAACAACGTCAGGTTGTCGTTTGGGTTGCCTTCGCCCGGGGTCCAGCCAACACCGGGCACCCACTCAGGTTCCCAACACATGAACCCCAGGCCGTGGCCGTTCGGCACCTTGCCGAAGACGTCGCGGAGGGCCGCGAAATAGGCAAGCTGTCCCGCCGGGGTGGGCGGCCACGTGGCGGCCTGCGGCAGCTCGGAGATGAGGTTCAGAATGTTCTCAAGTTCGTCGCCGTTGTCCAGCGTCCACGGGTAGGCCGTCTCCACCACGATGATGTCCTTGCCGTACCGCGTGGCCAGATCCGTGAGGTTGTGTTCCAGGTCTTCCAGGGTGCCGTGCCAGAACGGGTAGTAGGACTGGCCGATCACGTCGAAGTTCAGTCCCGCCTCAAGGACCTTGTCAAAGAACCAGCGGGAGCCGCCGTTGTCACCGCCGCGATCAATGTGCACCATGGTTTGCGGCACGGCCCCCTTGACCCTGGCCGATCGGACGCCCGCAAGCCCGGCGCCAAGCAGCGTGGTGAATCCGGGCCAGTTCTGGTCGGCCGAGCCGTCATACAGCCGGCCCAACGGCCAGAGCATGCCGGAGGTGATCTCATTTCCGACCTGCACCATGTCCACGTGCGCACCCGCGTTCGACAGCGTCTCCACGGCATCCCGCGTGTACGCCTCTACCGTGGCGGCCAGCTGCGCGAGATCCTGTCCGGCCCACGCCGCCGGTGTGCTCTGGTGCGCCGGGTCCGCCCAGAAATCGGAGTAGTGCAGGTCCAGCAGCACCTTCATCCCCGCTTTCTTGGCCCGCAGCGCCAGCTCCGTGGCCGTCTCCAACGTGCTGTACCCGGCCGGCGGGTTGACCCACACGCGGATCCTCATCCAGTTTGCCCCGGCCTGTTGGAAAATCTTCTCCACCGGCGCCTGGCGCCCCTTGTGCCGCCACGTCACCCCTGCCGCCTCCAGCTGCGGCGTGAACGACATGTCAACGCCACGCACCGCGGGACCGCTGGCACCCGGGGCTGCGTTGCCTGCGCCAGCCCCCAGCAGCATGGCGCCGGGAACGGCCACGGCCGCGGCCAGTGCCGTGCGACGGGACAGGAAATGGACTTCGTTGTTCATGTGATTCCTTTTCTTATTGTTCGTGCAGGACCCTGATGCCGCCCGCCGGGACCACGACGGTCGCCGCGATCTCCTCGCCGGTCAGCAGTTCCGTTCCCCGGCCGTTGAAATGCGCGTCAACGTCGGCGTGGTTGATGAGGAAAGTGAAGTTTTCCGCCCCACTGGAGCGGGCGACGACCTCCAGCCCTTCGGGAAGACCGTCCACCGGTTCCAGCCCTGCTTCGCGCACGACGTCGGACAGCAGCTTGCCAAGGTCGCCGCCTTCCAGCCTGGTCGCCACATACCAAGCCGTGCCGGCGCCGATGCTGTTGCGGGTCAGCGCCGGGCCGCCGGCCGCGGGTCCGTCGGCAAACGCGGTGAGCACCTGCGCCGTGCCGGCGTGGACTTCCTCCGACCAAACCGATCCCGAGGCGCCGTTGTCCAACGTGACCTTCTGGTCGAGGCGCAGGGGCAGGAACTCATGGATTTCCAGGCCAAGGATGTCCCGGAGCGCGCCGGGGTAGGCCCCTGCCGGAACGGCGTCGTTGGCGTCCACGATCCCGGAGAAGTAGGAGACCAGGAGGTGGCCGCCGGCTGCCACGTAGCTGTGCAGATTCGCCTCCGCCGCGGTTCCCACCATATACAGGCTGGGTGCGATCACAAGGTCGTACTGTGAGAGGTCCTGGGCGGGGTGGGCAAAGTCCACCGTGACGCCCTGCTTCCACAGCTCTGCATAGAATGCCTCGATGCGTTCGCGGTGGTTGAGGTCGTCGCTGGGCCGCCATTCCAGGTCCATGGCCCAGAAGGACTCGACGTCCCAAAGCAGCGCCACCTTGGCCTTGACGGTTGAGCCGCGCACCATGGACAGCGTGTCCAGGGATTCACCCAGGGCCACCACCTCACGCCAGATCCGGGAGTTGCGACCAGACTGCGGCAGCATCGTGGAGTGGAATTTTTCGGCCCCGTAGCGTGCGGCACGGAACTGGAAGAACATGATGGCGTCCGCACCGCGTGCCACGTGCGCCGTGCTGTTGCGGGCCATTTCCCCGGCGCGCTTGGCGATGTTGCGCCCCTGCCAGTTGACGGCGCTGGTGGAATGCTCCATGAGTATCCATGGTCGGTTTCCGGCGAACGACCTGGTCAGGTCGGCGTCCATGGAAAGCAGGATGTGGTTGTCTTCCCGCTGCGCCACGAGATAGTGGTCATTGGAGACGACGTCCACCTCCTTGCTCCACGCCCAGTAGTCCGCCGAGAGGCAGTTCGTGGACATGAAGTTGGTGGTGATGGGTATGGCCGGCGTATGGGCCCGCAGCACGTCCCGTTCCGCAATGAAACACTGCAGCAGGGCATCTGAGGTGAAGCGCCTGAAGTCCAGGCGCTGGGTCTGGTTGGTGACGCTGGCAGAGGTCCGCGGGGCGTCGATTTCATCCCACTGCCCGTAGCGCTGGCCCCAGAAGGTGGTGCCCCAGGCCTCGTTGAGGTCGTCCAGCGTGCCGTAGCGGTTCTGCAGCCAGATGCGGAAGGCCTCCACGGAAGCGTCGTCGTAGGACTCGCTGACGGGGGCGCCGTACTCATTATGGACGTGCCACATGACCAGGGCCGGATGGTTGCCGTACCGGGCTGCAAGCTGGTCGGCGATGCCTGTGGCCGCCCGCCGATATTCCAGCGAGCTGGGACTGGCCATGCCCCTTGAGCCGCCGCCGAGCCGCACGCCGTCGCGGGTTACAGGAAGCGCCTGGGGGTATTTCTTCCAGAACCAGGCAGGCGGGGCCGCCGTGGGCGTGCCCAGGTCGACGCCGATGCCGGCACCGCCCAGCAGGTCCATCAGCTCGTCGAGCCAGCCGAACTCATAACGTCCCTCGGACGGTTCAAGCAGCACCCAGGAGAAGATGCCAATGCTGACCAGATTGATCCCGGCTTCCTGCATCAGCGAGATGTCTTCGGCCCAGGTCTCCCGGCTCCACTGCTCCGGGTTGTAGTCACCGCCGTAGCGGATTTTGCCCGGGCCGGCGGGCCAGGGCGCCGGGGCTGCCGCCGGGGCCGCCGAGGGCTCCTGCAGGTGGCGACTGAGAACGTCTGTCATGAAAATGGCTCCTTTGAACTGTGTGCGCTCCCAGTAGTATCACAGAGGATTATGTTGAGTGTCCAGAGCATTAGTGATGTTGACACAGGTCACATTATGTGAATTACTGAAACCGCTCACAGTCATGCGGCCTCGGTTTGGATCGGTGGTGGTGGGACACGTCAAACGAAGCCATTCTCAAAGGAGGACACATGCGTTATTCATTCCGTGCCGGCGCTGCAGCCATCATTACGGCGGCGGCCTTGCTGGCCACAGGCTGTTCCACACCCGCGAATTCACCGGAGGCCGGCGGTTCCGGCAGCGGCACGCCGGTTGAGCTGACCTATTGGGCCTGGGCCCCCAACTTGGAGAAGGTGGTGGACATCTGGAACCAGAAGAACCCGGACATCCATGTCACCGTCAACAAGCAGGATGGCGGCGATCCGGCCGTAACAAAACTCCTTACTGCCATCAAGGCCGGCAGCGGCGCCCCCGACCTGATCCAGGCCGAATACCAGAAGATCCCCACACTCGTTTCTGCTGACGCACTCGCCGACCTCTCCGGCACCGCCGCAGGCGGGACCAAGGACAGCTTCCCTGCAGGCGTCTGGGATTCCGTCACCTTGGGCGGGGATGCGCTGTATGCCGTCCCCCAAGACACCGGCCCCGTGGTGTTCTACTACCGCGCCGACATCTTTGAAAACCTTGGCTTGTCCGTCCCCACCACCTGGGATGAGTACGCGGCCGCAGCCAAGACCATCCACGACGCCGACCCCTCCCAGTTCCTGGGCACCTTCTCTTCCAATGACGCCGGCTGGTTCACGGCCATGTCGCAGCAGGCCGGCGCCTCTTGGTGGGGCGTCGACGGCGACGCCTGGAGCGTGAACATTGACAAGGAACCCACCCAGAAAGTGGCCAACTATTGGGGTGGGCTTGTCGAATCGGGCGTCATCGACAACCAGCCCATGTACACCCCGGCTTGGAACACCGGACTAAACACGGGCAAACAGGTCGGTTGGCTCAGCGCGGCATGGGGACCTGGCGTCCTGTCCGGCAACGCCGAGTCGACGGCGGGCAAGTGGAAGGTCGCACCCATGCCGCAGTGGGATGCGTCCAAGCCCGCCACCGGTAACTGGGGCGGTTCCTCCACCGCTGTGACAACACAATCCAAGAACGTCGAGGCCGCCGCCAAGTTCGCCACCTGGCTGAACACCGACCCCGAAGCCATCAAGGCCCTCGTCACGGAAACCGGCATCTACCCGGCAGACTCCGCGGGCGCCAAGTCCGCCCTGACGGCACCCCCGGCCTTCTTCTCCAACCAGCCGGACTTCTACGACGTCATCGCGAAGGCCGCCGCCACGGTCAGCAACTTCACCTACGGCCCCAACGTAAACGTCGCATTCAGCGCCTACAACGACGAGTTCGCCAAGGCCGCACAGTCCAAGAAGCAAAGCGACTTTGCCAAGGCAGTCAGCAACATGCAGACCATCACTACGGATGACCTGAAGAAAACCGGCTTCACCGTTAAATAGCACCGCCCGCCGTGGGGAGGCCCCGGCCTCCCCACACAGCGTTACCCACCATCAGCACTGACACCGAGAAGGACCAAGCCGTGGCACAGACTGCAACACGGACCCGCCAGAAACCTGGCGCACCTCCCAAGACCTCCCCCAGGGGAAAGAACGCCAAGACCCGCATTCTCACGCCCTACGCCATGCTGGCACCGGCCATAGTCCTGTTCTTGGTGTTCATGGCCGCACCCATCGTGTACACCTTGTTCCTGAGCTTCCAGAAAAAGAAGGTCAGCGGACTCGGACTGGGCAAGGGGTCCACAACCCAGGTCTTTGCCGGCTTTGAGAACTACATCAGCACCCTGACCGACCCCGAGTTCGGGGCCAGCGTGCTGCGGGTCTTGGCGTATGGGGTCATCCTGATCCCGCTGATGCTCGGCCTGGCCCTGGTTTTTGCACTACTCCTGGATTCGCGCAGGACCCGCGCCGGGGCCTTCTCCCGCACGGCAATTTTTCTGCCCTACGCGGTCCCGGCCGTCATCAGCTCCCTGTTGTGGGGCTTCCTGTACCTGCCCAATGTCAGCCCCCTCCTCTACATCTTCGACAAGCTCGGCTGGGCCGTCCCCTCGCTCATGTCCCCCGAACTGGTGACGTTTGCCATCGCCAACATCGCCCTGTGGGGCGGCGTGGGCTTCAACATGATCGTCATCTACACCTCTCTCAAGGCCGTGCCCAGCGAAATCTATGAGGCTGCCAAGCTGGACGGCGCCTCGGAAGTCCAGACTGCGCTGCGCATCAAGATCCCCATTGTTGCCCCGGCCCTGGTCATGACGGGCCTGTTCTCCATGATCGCCACCCTCCAGGTGTTTGCCGAGCCCACCACTCTGCGCCCACTGGCCAACAGCCTGTCCACGAGCTGGTCCCCGCTCATGCTGGTCTACCGGGATGCATTCACGCGCAATGACATCTACTCGGCGTCGGCCACCAGCATCGTCATCGCCGCCGCAACGTTCATTATTTCGTTCCTCTTCCTGCGCATCGTGCAGAAGCGGGCCTTCGGACAGGAGAACTAGCCGTGAGCACTGCCACGATGTCCACCAAGGAAAAGCCCAGTGTTGTCTCCACAGGCATCCTCCTCCTCGGCGCCCTGTACTGCCTGTTCCCCATCATTTGGGTTGTTGCGGCCGCATCCAAGGACAGCTCGCAGCTGTTCTCCACCTTTACCCTGGCCCCGAGCACCCACCTGTGGGACAACATCGTGGATCTCACCCAGTACCGCGACGGGCTGTTCTGGCGCTGGATGATGAACACGGCACTCTACGCCGGGGTGGGCGCCATCCTGTCCACCTGGGTTTCCGCCCTGTCCGGGTATGTTCTGGCCAAGTTTGATTTCCCCGGAAAATCGGGCGTCTTCAAGGTCCTGCTCATGGGCGTCCTCGTCCCTGGCGTCATTCTCGCCATCCCGCAGTACCTGATGCTGGCTCAGGTGGGCCTGACCAATACTTACTGGTCGGTCCTGCTTCCCCAGATCATCAGCCCTTACGGCATCTATCTGGCCCGGATCTACGCGGCCGCCGCCGTCCCCAACGACGTCATCGAGGCTGCCCGGACCGAGGGGGCCAAGGAACTGTACATCTTCAACCGCATCGCCGTTCCCATGATGCTCCCCGGCCTCGTCACGATCTTCCTGTTCCAGTTCGTGGCCGTGTGGAACAACTTCATGCTCCCCTACATCATGCTCGGCAACGATCAGCTGTTCCCCATCACCGTGGGCCTCAACGGGCTGTTGAACCAGGGCGCCACGGCACCTGCCATGTACACCCTCGTGCTGGCCGGGGCGCTGCTGTCCATCATTCCGCTCATCCTGCTGTTCCTCCTCCTGCAGCGGTACTGGCGCGTGGATCTGGCTGCGGGCGCGGTCAAGGCGTGAACCGGCCAGATATGCTCTTCTCATGACGCCGCCCACCAAACGCCCACGCCCCAGAATCGACGACGTCGCGGCGGCGGCCGGAGTCTCCCGCGGAACTGTATCCCGCGTGCTCAACGGAGGGCACTGGGTCAGCCCCGAAGCCCTAGCATCCGTCAATGCAGCCATCAAGAAGACCGGATACAGGGTCAACCCCCATGCCCGCAGCCTGGCCACCAACAGGGCCAATTCAGTGGCGTTCCTGCTCACTGAAACCCACGACAGGCTCTTTGAAGACCCCAACTTTGCGGTCCTGATGCGCGGCGCCGCGGACGCGCTGGCAGTGCACGACATTCCACTGGTGCTGATCCTGGCCGGCACGAAGGACGAACAGCGCCGTGCCAATGACTTCATTACGGCCGGGCACGTGGACGGCGTCCTGTTGGTCTCCGCCCACGCCAACAGGACGGACATCATCTCCAACATCATCGATGCCAGGGTGCCCGCGATTTCCTGTGGCGTGCCGCTCGGCTTCGAGCGGAAGATGGGGTATGTGGCGGCTGACGACTACACCGGCGCCCGGGACATGCTTGATCACCTGCGCGGCCTGGGGCGTACCAAGATCGCCACGATCACCGGCCCGCAGGACACCTCGGGCGGCATGCGGCGGCTGGCTGCCTACCGGGACGACCAGGGCGCGCAGTTCCACGAGCAGCTCGTGGGAGCCGGCGACTACAGCCGCGAAAGCGGGTCCGCAGCCATGGCGAAACTCCTGTCCGCCAACCCGGACATTGACGCGGTCTTTGCGGCCAACGATCTCATGGCGCTGGGTGCCATGGACCATCTGGAAGCCGCCGGGATCCGGGTGCCGCAGGATGTGGCGGTGGGCGGCTTTGACGACATCGCTCCGTCGGCAAACGCGCACCCGGCACTGACGACAATCCGGCAGCCGTTTGAGCGGATCAGCGCCGAGATGGTGCGCCTGCTGTTGGGTGCCATCAATGGCGAACTGCCTGCCGCCGTCACGCTGCCCACCGAGCTCGTTGTCAGGGATTCCGCCTGACATCCGGCCGCCCGCCGGCATCAGGTTTCGCCCTCAGCCCTCCCGGCGGCCGTAAATCCTCGTTGACAGCTCGTCCGCGACCTTGCTGACGCGGGCCGCCAGGGCAGGCCACTGCCCTGCGTCCACTTTCTCGTCGAGGAACGTCACAGCGACGGCGGCCACCGGCCAGCCCAGGTGGTCAGTCACGGCCGAGGCCACGGAGGCAAACCCGGGAGTGACCTCCCCGCTTTCCGTGGAATACCCACGGATCCGGACCTGGTCCAGGTGCGCCGAGAGCGTGGAGTACTTGCTGATCGGGTTGGGCACCTCGGTCAGCGCGCTGAAAGCCTCCGCGTTCGGGTAGAGGGCCCGCACCTGGGACTTCGGCAGCGCCGCCAGGATGGCCCGCCCGCTGGCGGTGAGGTGGCTGGGCAGCCGCACACCGACGTCGGTCACGAGAGACGGGCGGTTCTTGGCCCGCTCCTCCACGATGTACAGCACGTCGCGCCCATGCAGTACCGCAAGGTGGGCGCTTTCGCCGATCTTGTCCACCAGGGCGGCCATCAGCGGCCGGCCCAGCCGCGACAGCGGTTCCTGCCGTGAATATGCGCTGCTGAGCTCAAAAGCGGCAACTCCCAGCCCGTAGCGCTGCTCCTCGTGGAGGTGCATGATGAAGCCGCCCTGCTCCATGACACCCAGCAGGTGGTAGACGCTGGAGCGGGGCAGGTCCAGGGTGGTGGCGATGGTGGAGGCTGCGAGCGGGCCCCTCTTGGACGATAGAAGTTTCAGTATGCGCAGCGTGTTCTCAGCCGCCGGCACTTTGGAGGGCTTGCGTTCAGTGGTTGTCATGATCCCCTCATCGTTGGCCCAAATCGCCATGAGCCCATGCTCAATATAGAATACTGGCGTCTGAAATCCCAGATTTTGGGGTTGTCCGGGGCGTTTTTCACCCCTTTTCGCCCCATTTCCGTGACACCACTCACGCCCCACGCGCCCACTGAGACGCCGGCCACCCAGCACTTTGTGTTAGAAAGCTCACGCATGAACACCAAGGGATCCGTCCTCGCCCGCGGGTTGAACGCCCGTCACATCCGCTTCATGGCGTTGGGTTCGGCCATCGGCACGGGCCTGTTTTACGGTTCCTCCAGTGCCATCCAAAAGGCCGGCCCCGCAGTCCTGCTGGCGTACATCATCGCCGGCGCGGCCGTGTTCATGGTCATGCGGGCGCTGGGCGAACTCGCCGTGCGCCACCCCGTCTCAGGATCCTTCGGCCAGTACGCCAGCCGCTACCTCGGCCCCCTCGCTGGATTTATAACCGGTTGGACATATGTTTTCGAGATGGCCATCGTGGCCGTCGCCGATGTCACCGCCTTCAGCATTTACATGGGCTTCTGGTTCCACGACGTGCCGCGCTGGATATGGGTGCTGGCCATCATCTGCTTCCTGGCAGCGGTCAACCTGCTCAGCGTGAAGGCCTTTGGCGAGCTGGAATTCTGGTTCACCCTGGTCAAGGTCTCCGCCATCATCGCCATGATCGCGGGCGGCGCAGCGATCATCGTGTTCGGCTTCCAGATCGACGGAGCGGCATCTGCGGGCCTGGGCAACCTCGTCAACAACGGCGGGTTCCTGCCCAACGGGTGGGTGGGGCTCCTGGCCGCGTTCGCCGTCGTGATGTTTGCCTTTGGCGGCATAGAGACCATCGGCGTCACCGCCGGCGAGGCCGAGAACCCCGGCAAGTCCATCCCGGCAGCGGTCAACACGGTCCCGCTGCGCATCCTGCTGTTCTACGTCCTGACGCTGGGCGTGCTCATGAGCCTGGTGCCGTGGGACAGAATCACGGGTGAAACCAGCCCGTTTGTGCAGATTTTCGATTCCCTGGGCATTCCGCTGGCAGCCCACATCCTCAACGCCGTGGTCATCACCGCTGCCCTCTCCGCCATCAATTCCGACATCTTCGGCGCCGGCCGCATCCTGTTCGGCCTGTCGCAGCAGGGGCACGCTCCGGCCGCCTTTGGCCGGGTCTCCAGGCGCGGCGTCCCGTGGCTGACAGTGATGCTCATGACCGGCGTGCTGCTGGTGGGCGTGGTCCTGAACGCCACGATTCCCGAGGACGTGTTCCTGCTGATTGCCTCCATCGCCACCTTCGCCACCGTGTGGGTCTGGATCATGATCCTGACGTCGCACGTGGCAATGAAGCGTGAGATCGCCCGCAACGGACTGGCCCCGTCCACGTTCCCGGTCCCATTCTGGCCGCTCGCCTCAATCCTGACGGGCGTGTTCATGCTCGGCATCATTGTGCTGCTGGGCGTCTATCCCGACACCCGCACGGCCCTGTACGTGGGCGCCGCCTGGCTGGTGCTGCTGGCGGCCGCCTTCAAGTTGTGGGTCCGCGGTGATGGACGACGGCGGCCCGACCTCATCGACGAGACCCCGCCTGCCGCCGTGGTTGCGCAGGTGCCGGTTGTGGCCGCCGACGCGTAGCCGCCCGGCTCGGGCCTGCGCCTGCGCGACCGACTTCGGACCTGTGCCTGCCTGAGGTGCTCAACTGCGCCACCACGACGGCTGCGCCGTGCCCGCGGGGCTGGCCGGCGCATGTCCAAAGTGCACCGGGCCGCATGTGCACGGCCTGCATCCTGGTTTGCGCATAATCAAAGCCGCGGCCCCTACATCGACGAGTCCTTGACTTCCACGCCGTCCTGGCTGGCGTCCGCCCCACCCGCAATTGGCACGCCGGCCCGGGCTTGGGGCGGCGTGCCCAGTTCCAGCCGCTGACCCCACATGGTGCCGGCCAGCACAAGCACCACGCCGAGAATCCCGACGGGACCCAGGACGTCCCCGGCAAGGGTCACCCCGATGGCTGCCGCCCAGACCGGCTCGGTGCCGAGCAGCAGGCTGACGCGGGTCGGGGACGTTTTTCGCACAGCCCACATTTGGATGAAAAAGGGGAAGACTGTGCAGACGACCACAAGGTAGATCATCTGCAGGATCGCGGAGGTGTCCATGGTTGGGACGTAGTCACCGACAGGGACCCCGGACACGCTGGACAGTGCCAGGAACACTAGCCCGCAGGTGGCCATCTGGACAAAGGTCAGGTGGAGGGAGTCGATGTGCCTGCCCGCGGAAAGGCGGTGCATGCCTGTCACGTGCACGGCCCGCGCGACAGCGGCCACAAGAATCAAGAGGTCGCCAAGGTTGAATGAGGCTGCAGCGCCGCCCGTGGCGAGAAAATACACTCCCGCGATGGCGATGACCGCGGCCAGGTAGAAAAGCCTGCTCAGCTTCCTCTTGCCCACCACGGTTTCCAGTGCCGGTGTTATGACGATGGTCAGGCTAATGATGAGTCCGGCGTTGGTGGCGCTCGTCGCGGCGATGCCGAAGGTCTCGAAGGTGAAAACCGTGGACAGCAGGAGGCCCAGGACCAGCCCGATGGCCCATTCGGATTTGGCGATGCGCTTGCGCCGCATGACAACAATGATGGCCAGGGCGAGGGCAGTCAGGGTCATCCGAACGGCCAGGACCGCCAGCACGGTGTCCTGGGTGACCAGTTCCTTGGCCACCCAGTAGGTCGATCCCCAAGCGACCGCGACGCACAAAAGAAGCAGGTCAACGGTTGCCCTCTTCCTGCCCGCCGGCCGCAGGGCCTCAGGCACCTTTTACGACCACGTTGTGCAATTCCCCTGGGGAGGATGTCCCCCTGGCGGCGGCTGCGGACACACTTCCCACGTGGCGGTGGGCCATTCGCTTGAAATGCTGTTCTTCCGATGTTGTTGCGGCTGCGAAAGCTGGCATGCTCTTCCCAAATCGAGGAGTGGCTGCACTGACCGGTGTCCGGTTGACCGTTGGGATGGCCAGCCACGATTGCGCATATGAGGTGACTCACACTATATTATCGCCGGCGGTTCTGAGCCGCTGGTCGGGGCGACTCGCAAAACACCCGGTTTGTTGGAGAGCCTCCCCAAGCCCCGGTGCCGTCCAGGCCTACTGGGGTTCGGCGTCGGTCAGCACCACGGCGCTGCGGCCAAACTGGCGGACCTTGCCGTCGTCCCACAACTGGGCGGGCATGGCCCCGCCGAGCAGGACCCGCGGCAGGCCGGAACCATCGCCCAGCGGGGCGTCGCTGCCGGCAATGATGACGTTTCCGGAGCGCCGGCCCTTGAGCATGGGCGGGTCGGCAATAATGACGGTGTGTTCAAAAGCGGCAGCGATGGTCGCCGCCTCGCGACGCGCCGTGGCCAGGGCGGGCGAGTCGCCGCAGTTCACCACATACACTCCGCCGGGGCTGAGCACCCTTTTTGCGGCGGCGGTGAACTCGGCCGTGGTCAGGGCAAACGGGGTCTTGGACCCGGCGAAGACATCGCGGATGACCAGGTCCCGGCTGGCTTCGGTCAACGACTCGGTGACCTCGCGGGCTTCCCCCACCCGGATTTTCAGCATGGGCGCGCGGGGCAGGTCGAACCAGTCCCGGACGTAGTTGGCCAGCTTGCCGTCGATCTCCACCACCACGTTGCGGGAGTTCGGGTAGGCCGCCACAAGGTAACGGGGCATGGAGCAGGCGGCACCGCCAAGGCTCAACGTGCGCAGCTTCTCCGAAGACGGCCAGCGGTCTTGCACGAGCGCCACAATCCAGCGCATGTACTCGAATTCCAGGCGCAGCGGGTCGGCCAGGTCCACGTGCGAGCTCTGGACGCCGTTGAGCATGAGCAGCCAGCCGTTGGGGTTGTCGCCGTCCGGAATCAGCTCCGCCGTGCCGGTGTCCGTTGGGAAGGAGCCGGCCGTCGGTCCCTTCGCGGCCGGGCCGGGGTCGACGGCATCGACGTCAACAGCACCCTTTTTGGGCGTGCGCTTGCGGCCCATCAGGGCCGCCCGGCGGAGTGTTGGAGGCAGGTTCGCGGCAGAGAGTTCACCCTGCCAGCGTAGTCGAGGCGGGCACGGCCCAAAGCGACGCCCGTACCATCCGCATCCCGGGCAGGCTGCTCCCCTCCGGCGGCATGGGTTTCCGGGCCCGTCCGGCGGCGCAGGGAAATGCCCACGGACTACTTCACCACGGCAATGGCGAAGCCGTCCCACCCCTTGGCTCCCGCGGTCTGGATGGCCGTGGCCTCGAGCTGCGGACTGGCACCCATGAAGTCCAGGGCGGCGCGGATCGCAGCAGCGTCGGGATCGGTGCCCGGGTCCAGGATGGCGCCCTCCCAAATCACGTTGTCCATGACAATCACCGCCCCGGGCCGTGTCAGCGCCAGCGCCCGCTTCAGGTATTCGACGTTGTTGGACTTGTCCGCGTCGATGAACACAAAGTCGTATGGCTCGCCGCCGTCCAGCGTGGCGAGCGTGTCCAGCGCAGCCCCCACACGGATGTCCACCCTGTCCCCCAGCCCGGCCGCGTCGATGTTCCGCTGCGCCACGGCCGCATGTTCGGGGAGGTATTCACACGTGGTGACGCGGCCGCCGTCGGGCATTCCCCGGGCCATCCAAATGGTGCTGAAGCCGGCCAGCGTGCCGATTTCCAGCACCCGCCTCGCGCCCCTGATCTGCACGAGCAGCATCAGCAGCTTCCCGGCGGTGGGCGCCACTTCGATCCGCGGCATGCCGGCGGCGTCTATGCTTCCGATCACGGCGTCCATGCCGGCCCCGCCATGCACCAGCGTCCGCGACAGGTACTCCTCAACCTCGGCCCATCCAGGCCTGCTCACATGCTCAACCATGGTCCCAGCGTAGGCCCGTTGGGGCAGCGGCAACAGCCCTTTTTGATGTCCGACGGCGGCCGGCGGACCAGGTGCACGGAGCACTTGCCGGAGGGCTCACCCCTCGACGGCGGCAAGCAGCAGGTTCCGCCCTGCCGCAGCCTCGCTGGACACGGCGCGGCACGGCCTTTCCGGCACCGCGGGCGCTGACCCGGACGGCGTTGTCGGCCTGGTCGCGGCCGTGGTGCTGGACCACGAGGGGCCGCCCGGCGGCGAGCGCCTTCATGACGGTGCCATGACCTCCGTGGGTGGCAACCAAGGCGGCACGGCCCATGACCAGGGTGTGCGGCGCCGCGGCCATGACCGATACATTGGCCGGTGCAACGAGGTCCTCCACCTTGATAGCGGGCCCGGCGGTCACCACACCGCGAACAGGCAGGGTTCCAAGCGCGTCGATGATCCGTTGGAGGCACTGTGCATGGTCCTGGAACGTGGGCGACATGGCAACCAGCACGAGCGGCCCCTCACCGCCGGGCTCCGTCCAGCCGGCGTCGGACGCCCACGCCGGATCATCCAGCACGGGCCCAACGAACTGGGCATTGGCCGGCAGCTGGCAGGGAAAGTAAAAGGCCCGGGAGGAGAGGACCAGCTGCCTGCGGGCAAGGCTGAACAGGTCCCAAACACTCCCGAGCGGCGCCAGGCCGGTCATGGTGCCATGCTATGCCCACATGCAGCCTGTGTCTTCCGCGGGAGTACGGAGCTGTCCGGTGCACGACGGCGGTCACGCACCGAGCGTGTCGAGCGCCCCTTCCAGCCGGGCCACCTTGCCGTCGAGCTCGCCGGTGTGGCCGGGACGGATGTCGGCCTTCAGGACCAGGGAGACGCGGGAACCGTAGCGGCCCACGGCCTCCGTTGCCCGCTTGACCACATCCATGACCTCGTCCCACTCGCCCTCAACCTCGGTGAACATGGAACTGGTGCGGTTCGGCAGCCCAGACTCACGGACCACCTTTACGGCGGCGGCCACGGCAGTGTGGACGGAGGCGTCATCGCCCGTTCCGGCCGGATCGGCCGACGGGGTTCCGCTGGGTGCCACTGAAAATGCGACGATCATGGTGTTCTCCTCTAATGCTTGGGTGTGTCTGCTCCCATTATCGCCCCGGGTCAGGGCATGCCGAGCAGCCGCAACCCGGCAGCGGCCGCGGCTCCCACGATGACCACCACGAGGAACGGCGCCTTCAGCCAGAGCCCAACGGCGGCGGCCACAAGCGCGCCAATCCGGGCGTCGAGCACCACGGAGGTGCCGGACGCCGCGGCATTGACCACCGTCAGGGAGGCCAGCAAGCCGATGGTCAGCGTGCCCGCCACCCGCGACATGCGCGGGTTTGCCAGGACCTTGGCCGGGACAAGGTAGCCCAGCAGTTTCGTGGCGTAGCCAACAAGTGCCGCAATCAGCAGCCACCACCACATGCTCACTGCTCTTCCCCTTGTCGTTCGGTGCGGAGTTGTTCGGTGCGCAGCTGATCCGTGCCACGCGCCCTGGCGTCATGCTTACCCTCGTGCGGGTAGGGGTCAAGCTCCGGTTCCATCCCGTCACCAACGTGGCCGGGAGCGTGGGCCGGGGTGCCGCCGCTGCGGAACCAGCCGATCAGCCCGGCCACGAGTGCGGCCACCAGAATGGGAATCCCCGGCGCCACCCAGGGAACGGCCAACAGCGTCACGACGGCGCACACCACGGCGATGGCGGCCGGCTGGAACGCCTTGATGCGCGGCCAGAGCAGGCCAAGGAACGCAGCCACGGCGGCCCCGTCCAGGCCCCACTGCTTGGGGTCGCCCAGGGCATCGCCCAGCACCGCACCCACGGCCGTCATAATATTCCACAGCAGGAATATGCCTAGCCCGGCAACCCAGAAGCCAATCTTCTGCTCGCTCGGATCGGACTGTCCTGAGGCCGTGGCGGTGGATTCGTCGATCGTGACCTGGGCTGCGGCGAAGCGGCGCCACCCCGTGGGGCGCAGCAGTGCGTTGAGCTGCATGCCGTAAACACCGTTGCGGATGCCCAGCAGTGCGGAGGCACTCATGGCCGCAACCCCCGTGCCGCCGGCGGCAACCACGCCGATGAACGCAAACTGAGAGCCGCCGCTGAACAGCAGCAGGCTCAGCACCATGGTCTGCCAAAAGCTGAGCCCGGACGCCACGGAAAGGGCGCCGAAGGAAACCCCGTACAGCCCCGTGGCGATGGCGATTGAGGCGCCGATCTTCGCCGCCGGCGATGCCCTGAGTGTCGCCAGCAGTGCTGTCGTGCTCACTGCGCCACGATGGCGATGGGCCTGGTGTTGGTGTCGATGGGCTCGTCGGAGAGGCTCAGGTTTTCGGTGCCGTGCAGGGCATCTGCGGCACGCACGAGGGCCAGGTGGGAGAAAGCCTGCGGGAAGTTCCCGGCCATCCGCCCCTGGTCCATGTCGTACTCTTCGCTGAGCAGGCCCAGCTCGTTGGCCAGGCCCACCAGCGTGTCCATGAGCGCCACGGCCTCCGGGCGGCGGCCTGTGTGCGCGTACTGTTCCACCAGCCAGAACGAGCAGGCCAGGAACGGGTGCTCGCCAGGCTCCAGCCCGTCCAGCCCGGAAGCGGTCTCGTAGCGCATGATGAGCCCGTGCGCGTCCACCAGCTCTTTCTCCATGGCGGCCACCGTGCCAAGCATCTCCGGGGATCCATAGCCCACAAACCCCACCTGCGGCAGGACCAGCAGCGAGGCGTCCGTGGTGGTGCCGCCGTAGGTCTGGGTGAAGGAGTTCAGTTCCTTGTTGAAGCCGAACTCCATGATCTCCGCGCGCAGCTGCTCCCGCAGTTCAACCCAGCGCTCCACCGGCCCGCTCAGCCCGTGGTCGCGAACGGCACGCACGGCGCAGTCGAACGCGGCCCACATCATGACGCGCGAGTGGGTGAAGTGCAGCAGGTCCCCCCGCATTTCCCAAATGCCGTGGTCCTTGGCCTGGAGGTGCTTTTCGATGAACCCCAGCATGGCCTGCTGCAGCGGCCACGAGAAGTGGTCCTCGCTGCCGCCGGCCAGGCGCAGTTTCTCGAGTGCCACGAGCACCTCGCCCACAACATCGGCCTGGTACTGGCCAACGGCCCCGTTGCCGATCCGCACCGGCAGAGCGTCCTCGTAGCCGGGGAGGTGGCCCAGCTCGCCTTCGGCCAGGTCCCGTTCACCCGAGAGCCCGTACATGATCTGCAGGTCCTCGGGGTCCCCTGCCACCGCGCGCAGCAGCCAGTCGCGCCACTTCAGCGCCTCGTCCGCGTAGCCGTGGGTCAGCATCGCCTCCAGCGTCAGGGCGGCGTCGCGCAGCCAGCAGTATCGGTAGTCCCAGTTCCTGGCACCGCCAAAGTCCTCGGGCAGGGAGGTGGTCGGGGCCGCCACGATCCCGCCGGTGTCCCGGTGGGTCAGTGCGCGCAGCACCAGGAGGGAGCGTTCCACGATCTCCGCGTACTTGCCGTCCTGGTTGTAGCGCGCGGCCCAGTCCTGCCAATATTTGACGGTCTGTGCCAGCGCCGCGTCGATATCGACTGCCGCCGGAACCTGGCGGTGCGAGGGGTACCAGGTCAGTTCCTGTTCAACGAGGTCCCCCGCACCGACTGCGAAGGTGCCTGCGTGTTCATGGTCGACGGCGTGGGGCAGCTCATCGCCGCGCAGCACCAATGCGTCTGGTCCCGCAACGGCAACAATCGCTTCGCTGCCGTCGGTCTCTGCAATGCGCCGCACCCACGGCAGGATCTTGCCGTAGCCGGGGCGGACGGTGATGTTTTGGCGAAACTCCACGCGTCCGGACAGACCCTGGATGCGGCGCACGATCGAGGCGCGGCGGTCGCCCAGCGGCATGAAATCCGTGACCTTGGCGGAGCCTTCCGGGGTGGTCCAGACGGTTTCCAGGACAAAGGTGCGCGGCAGGTAGCGGCGGTGCTTGACGGCCGCCTCGGGATGGCCCGGCGCCACTCTCCACCGCCCGTGGTCCGCCGTCCCCAACAGGGCCGTAAAAACGGCCGGCGAGTCAAAGCGCGGGAAGCACAGCCAGTCGATGCTGCCGTCGCGTCCCACAAGGGCGCCGGTGTGCAGGTCAGACAGAAGTGCGTAGTCTTCAATTCTCGATGCCATGGTTCCATGCAACCACACGGCGTCGGCTTCCAGTCAAGCCCGCAGGCGTTTACTGGCGCGCCGCAAGCATCTCCCTGATTCCGCGGGGCACGTTGGTGGTCACCTCGGCCACCCCGGCAGACAGGCAGAGCTCCAATTCCTCTGCGGTGTTGACCGTCCAGACCCGCAGCACCCGCCCGGCAGCAACCCAGCGCGCCACGTCACCCGGGTGCTCCCGCACATACTCGACGCCGGGCCCGGCAAGGTGTGCAACGCCGTCGTCCAGCACACGCTCCCCCTCACCCATGGACCAGTTGAGCGCGGCCGTGGCGGCCAGACCGGCGATGGGCCCGAGGTCCAGCTTCTCTCGGACGTCCGCCACGTCAACATCTTCAAGGAGCTGGCAGAGCCGGGCCGGGTCAACACGGGCGGCGAGGTATTTCACTGCGGCTGGGTGGAAGGACATGAAGGAGACCTCGATGTTCCCGGCCAGCGACGGTTTGGGGGCCCAACCGCGCCCGCGCAGGGTGTCCAGGGCGGCATCGACAAGGTCCGGATCGAAGGCGGCACCGTACTTGAACTCGATGGCGAGCTCGATGTCCCGCCCTGCCCCGGCCAGGAGGTCCAGCAGCTCGGGCAGGGTCAGCAGCTGCTGTGCCGCGGTGCCGAATTCGGGCGGAATGGCGGCCCCGTGCCAGGACGTGAAATCGAGCTCCCGCAACTGGGCCAGGGTGCGCTTGGACACCGGGCCGGTCGCGTTGGAGGTGCGGTCCAGCGTTTCGTCGTGGAGCAGGACCAGGTGGCCGTCGGCTGTGAGGTGGATGTCGCACTCAACCCCGTCGGCGCCGTCGGCCAGAGCCTGCAAATAGGCGGCGCGGGTGTGCTCGGCATAGGCAGCGCTGGATCCGCGGTGGGCAAAAATCTTGACCGTCATGCCACCACGCTACGCTTACTTCATGGCGCAGACACAACAGCTCGGCACGGCCGCACACCCACCGCACCCCGATGTGGCGAAGGCTGCTGCGCTGCGGCGGATGAAGAACATCGCGCTGGGGCTGCTGGTGTTCATGGCAGTTGTCTTCTGCTTCGCGTTTGCACTGCAGCCGCGATTCCCCTGGCTGGCGTACGTCCGGGCGGCGGCCGAGGGCGGCATGGTGGGCGCACTGGCCGACTGGTTCGCGGTGACGGCCCTGTTCCGCCACCCCATGGGCATCAAGATCCCGCATACCGCCATCATCCCCAACCGCAAGGACGAAATTGGGGTCTCGCTCGCGGAGTTTGTGGAAACGAACTTCCTGTCCGAGGAAGTCGTGTCGCAAAAGCTGGCCACCACCCAGATTGCGCAAAAGGTCGGTGCATGGCTGGCCAAGCCGGAAAGCGCCCAGCGCGTGGCCACGGAAGGCGCAGCCGCCATCCGCGGCGCCATCGCTGTGCTAAAGGACGACGACGTGCAGGACGTCATCGAGTCCCTGGTGCGCAAGCACCTGCTGGATCCGCCGTGGGGTCCGCCAGTGGGCAGGCTGGCCGAGCGGATCTTTGCGGAGGGCCACCACCATGCGCTGGTTGATCTGCTGGTGGACCGCTCCACCACGTGGATCCGTTCCAACCATGAGACCATTTCCGGTCTCGTCTCCGACCGTTCCCCGAGCTGGGTTCCCGGCTTCGTGGACGGCCTCGTCGGCGACAAGATCTACACCGAGGTCTACAAGTTTGCCCGCGCCGTCCAGGACAACCCGAACCACGAGGTCCGGCTCCAGCTGGACAAGTACCTGAAGGACCTGGCCCAGGAACTCCAGCACGACCCCGCCATGATCGCCAAGGCCGAGGGCATCAAGGAGCAGGTCCTGGGCGACCCCGAGGTCCGCGAGCTGGCGGGCCGCACCTGGGAGACCATCAAGTCGGCGCTGACAGACGCCGTCGAGGATCCCGATTCAGAGCTGCGCCGCAAGTTCACCTCCGCCGTGCAGGAATTCGGCGTCCGGCTCACCACCGACGACGAGCTGGCCGGCAAGGTCAACACGTGGATCTCCAACGCGGCCGCCTACCTGGTGGGCACGTACAAGCACGAGATCACCTCGCTGATCACGGACACCGTGGAGCGCTGGGACGCGGAGGAGACCAGCCAGAAGATTGAGCTCCAGGTGGGCAAGGACCTGCAGTTCATCCGCATCAACGGAACCGTGGTGGGTTCACTGGCCGGGCTCGCCATTTTCGCGCTCGCCACGCTGATCTTCGGATAGTGCGACGGCGCCCGGCCCGCCTTTCACGGTTGGCGCGGCGCCCGAATCACGCCGCAAAGATGCGATGCCGGCCTGCCGGCATCGCATCTTTGCGGCTACCTCCCCGGCAGTTTCGGCACCCTGAACATGGACCGTTTCGGTTCCTTGCCGGGCTTGACCGCTTCCTGGTCCTTCGGCTCCTTGCCGGGCTTGAGGGCCTTGGCCGGCTTCTGCACTTTTACGGGCTTCGGCGCGTCCAGCTCGGCAAGCAGTCCGTGCGGGATTTCCAGGGGCGCCGGGCCAAAGGCGTGCAGGGCCGAGTTCACCACGGCGCGGCCCATCATGTAGTTGCCCACGCCGCCCACGGCCGCGCCGATGCCGAACGGCAGCGCCTTGCCAACAATGGAGGCACTGCCCCTGACGGCCATTTTCCGGAGGAACTTTTTCTGCATGGGTGCCACGATGCTCTTGATGGCGCTCAGCGGCAGGCTTTTGCTGACCGTTTTTCCCCAGGCCTGCATGGGCGTCTTGCCCTTGCCAAGGGCCTGTCCGGTGAGGCCGGCCAGCAGTGACAGGCCCTCGTCGCCGAGAATGATCGCCATGACGGTGACCTGGGCGCGTTCCGGATCGGCCAGCCGGAAGCCGTGAAGTTCCGCGACGGACTGGGCGTACAACGCCGTGGCCTCGAGGAAGACGACCGTCGCGGCAGCCGAGATTGACAGTGCAGCAACCGTTCCCACGCCGGGGATGATGGCGGTGGCGCCGATCGCCGCACCGCCGCTGCTGACGGCATTGAGGAAGTCCCGCTCCAGCCTCTGGCTCAGCTCGAAGGCCGTCGCGTTGGGGTAGCGCCGTCGCAGCCTGCGCAGGTTCGCCAGAACAAGCGGGCGCTGCACCTCCACGGCCCGCAACAGCATGCCGTGGACCGCGGGCGTGGGATTGCCCTTGTCATCGAACGCCGCCCCGGCCGCCATTTCCACCGCCGGGTTGACCTTGCCCTTGGCAAAGCCGGACTTCTTCTTCTCTGCCTTTTTCAGCTCACTGCCTGCCATTGACTCCCCTGCCGTCGACCTCCCCCAAGCGTATCGGCGTTTCCTGTGCGCAGCCCCCTTCTGCGCCAGCTTTCCGCCACGAGCACGACGGCGGCGCCCGCCCAACGCGCCCGGCCCGCCTCTCGTGGGCTGGGCACCCCGCAACCCACCACTCCTGCGCATGGTTTTGTGCGAATCCTGCGCAACCCTCTACGTCAGGCTGGTTGTGAGTCATTCAATTCTTTTGAAGGAGCCGGCCATGTCATCCATTACGAA
>NZ_JADHDY010000022.1 GCF_016820535.1 Sporosarcina beigongshangi
ACCACAAGGGCTAGCGGAGGTTTCTAAATGAGGCAACGACTCAGCTTCCCGGAGGTATTGCTATGAGGCAACAAGGGGTTTTCCTTCGGCGAATGTGCCGGGGCGGCCGGGGCCCTCCCTGCGCCTGCGCCGCATGGAGCCCGATACCGGCGCGCCAAACACTTCAGATGGGGCACGCAAAACCATTGCCGCGGAAGCCGGCGAGTCCTAGCCTTGACCCGTGGGCTTCCGACAGCCGTCATTGGGCCCCTTAAATGTATGGAGATTCTGCAATGCACAAACACTTCATCGGAGTGTCAATGGTGGTTGCGGTGGCATTCGTTGCCGCGATCACCGGTGCCGGCGCCGCAGACGCCGCCCCGACACCTTCTTCGAAACCAATCCCGAATTCACAACCCGGCTGGCTTACCCACGGCAAAAACCTTGGTGCAGCCTCACC
Organism: Sporosarcina beigongshangi; assembly: GCF_016820535.1. Taxonomy (GTDB): domain Bacteria; phylum Actinomycetota; class Actinomycetes; order Actinomycetales; family Micrococcaceae; genus Specibacter. Next base: position 440 of record NZ_JADHDY010000022.1, read on the forward strand.
GAACGCCCCCGTCAATGCGCGCGTCTACCTCGCGCCCAACGGCGGGGTCGGTGCACTGGAAGCCGCCGCGAAGGCAGCTTCCAGCTCCAACCAATACCTCACACCGGCCCAGTACCATGCACAGTTTGACGCCACCGACGCAGCTGTCAGTGCCGTCAGCAGTTGGCTGACAGGCTCGGGCCTGAAGGTGACCGTGGAGGCGAACCGCCGCTACGTGGACGCCGCCGGCAGCGTGGGGGCCGCCAACAAGGCCTTCAACGTCAAAATCTCCAAGTTCAGCCACGACGGGCTGACGGTGCAGGCCCCCACCGGGGCCGCCAGCGCACCTGACAATGTCGCGGCGTCCGTCATCGCCGTCTCCGGGCTCGACACCACGGTCAGCGTGGTTGAACCCAAGACCAAGAAGCCCTCGCCGCCCAGCGGCGGCTTCCGCAACGCGCCCGTCTGCTCGCACTGGTACGGGGACCAAAACCCGGGCACGCTTCCCACTCCGGACGGCACGGTGCTGCCGCAGCTGAACGGGGCGACGCTGCCCTACGCGCCCTGCGGCTACACCGGTCCCCAGCTGCGCGGCGCCTATGAGGCAGGAGCCCCCGCCGGCCTGGACGGACGCGGGGTGACGGTGGCCATCACCGATGCCTACGCCTCCCCAACCATCGAGGCAGACGCGAACGCCTACGCCACCAGCACCGGCGACCAGCCGTTCACTCCGGGCCAGTACACCCAGGTCCTGCCCAATGCATTCACGCAGGTGAACGCCAACAATTCACCCCGCCAATGTGACGCTGCGGGCTGGTACGGCGAGCAGACCCTCGACGTCGAGGCCGTGCACGCCATGGCGCCGGCGGCAAACATCCGCTACTACGCCGGCAAGAGCTGCCAGGACGCGGACCTGCTGGACACCTTCAGCCGCATCAATGACGAAGGCATCGCCACCATCGTGACGAACTCGTGGGGCGGCGTGGGGGATGTGGTCAGCCAGCCCCTTCTCCAGGCCTATGAGATGGCGTTCCTCCAGGGCGCCGTCCAGGGCATCAGCTACGTGTTCTCCTCGGGCGACTCCGGCGATGAAGCCGCCAACGTCGGCTCGCCGCAGACCGACTATCCGGCTTCGGACCCGTTCGTCACCGGAGTCGGCGGCACCTCAACCGCCATCACCACGGCGGGCGTCACGGGTGAAACCGGCTGGCAGACCACCAAGTACTCCATCACCAATGGGGCCTGGGCCCCGTCCATCGCCTTCCAGTATGGCGGCGGGGGCGGCTACTCCTCCAACATCCCCGAGCCCGACTACCAGCTGGCCGCCGGAATCCACAGCCCGAACGGCGGCCGCGCGCTGCCCGACGTGTCAATGGACGCCGACCCCACCACCGGCATGCTCGTGGGCCAGACCCAGACGTTCGGCAAGACGGCGTCGTACGACACCTACCGGATCGGCGGAACGAGCCTCGCCTCGCCGCTGTTCGCCGGCATGACCGCGCTGAAGATCCAGGCCAGCGGCCACGGACTGGGGCTCCTGAACCCGAAGATCTACGCAGACCACTCGGGCTTCAACGACGTGACCGGGGCCGGCATCGACGCCGGCAACATCCGCGTCGACTTCGCCAACGGGGTGGACGCCAGCGGCGGCTACCTCTACTCGGTGCGTTCGTTCAACACCACGAACACCACGCTGTCGGTCGGCAGCGGCTGGGACAGCGAAACCGGCTGGGGCAGCGCCCGCGCCGGCTGGCTCGCACCGGCACCCTAAGGCGGCCGCGCCACAGCGCATGAGTGGGGGAGGGGCCCGGCGGTTGCCGGGCCCCTCCCGCGTCCGTGCGCCGTGGGGCGCGGCACCCAAGGCGAGCCGGTCCGGCGTCGTCCTTGAAACGGGGGAACCAATGCGCGCAAGAATCAGCGGGACGGCTAAACTGGAAACCATCATGACTAACGCAGCCTTAATCCCCCTTGTCACCGCTGAAACTCCTGTCCGGGTGCGCTTCTGCCCGTCGCCCACGGGAACGCCCCACGTGGGCCTGATCCGCACAGCCCTCTTCAACTGGGCGTATGCGCGCCACACCGGCGGGAAGATGATTTTCCGCATCGAGGACACCGACGCCAAGCGCGACAGCGAGGAAAGCTACCTCCAGCTGCTCGACGGCCTGAAGTGGCTGGGCATCACCTGGGACGAGGGCGTCGAGGTGGGCGGGCCGCACGAGCCCTACCGCCAGTCGCAGCGCGGGGACATCTACACCGGCGTCATTGAGAAGCTGCTCGCCGGCGGGCACGCATATGAGTCCTATTCCACACCCGAAGAGGTGGAAGATCGTCACAAGGCGGCCGGCCGTGACGTTAAACTTGGATACGACAACTTTGACCGTGACCTCACGCCTGAGCAGATTGCTGCTTTCAAGGCGGAGGGCCGGAAGCCCGCCCTGCGCCTGCGCATGCCGGACACCGACATCACGTTCACCGACTTGGTCCGGGGCGAGATCACCTTCAAGGCAGGATCAGTCCCGGACTACGCCATTGTCCGCCCCAACGGTGCGCCGTTGTACACGCTGGTCAACCCCGTGGATGATGCCCTTATGGGCGTCACCCACGTGTTGCGCGGCGAAGACCTGCTCTCCTCCACGCCCCGCCAGGTTGCGCTCTACCAGGCGCTGTACGAGGTTGGCGTGGCGGAGTACATGCCGCTGTTCGGCCACCTGCCCTATGTCATGGGCGCCGGCAACAAGAAGCTCTCCAAGCGCGATCCCGAGGCGAGCCTGTTCCTGCACCGCGACCACGGATTCATCCCCGAGGGCCTGCTGAACTACCTCTCCCTGCTGGGCTGGTCGCTCTCCGCCGACGAGGACATCTTCACCGTGGCGCAGCTCGTTGATAAATTCGACATCCACGACGTCGTGGCCAACCCCGCCCGCTTCGACATCAAGAAGGCCGAGGCCATCAACGGCACGCACGTGCGCATGCTTGAGGCCGGCGACTTCCGCAACCGCCTGGTTCCCTACCTGCAGGCTGCCGGGCTCGTGGGGGAGACCCTGACCGAGCGCGAGAACGAGATCCTGGACGAGGCCGCCCCGCTGGTCCAGGAGCGCATCACCCTGCTGGGCGAGGCGCCTGAGATGATCGCTTTCCTTTTCAAGGCGGACGACGCCGTTGACGTCGCCGAGGATGCCCTGAAGGGAATGCCGGAAAACCTGGACGAGGTAGTGGCTGCCGCATTGGCCGCCCTGGAGCCCCTCGAGCCCTGGGACGCCGAGTCCATCCAGACGGCGCTGAAGTCGGCTCTTGTTGAGGGCCTGGGCATCAAGCCGCGCTTCGCGTTCGGCCCGGTCCGCACGGCCATGTCGGGCCGCAAGGTCTCGCCCCCGCTCTTCGAGTCCATGGTGATCCTGGGCAAGGAATCGTCCCTGACCCGCCTGCGCGCGTTCCGGGGCTAAGTTCCTTGACTTCTTCCGCCCTGCACAACGCCCCTGGCCCCGCCCGTCTTTCGGGCCGGGTCAGGGGCGTTTTGTTTGACATCGACGAGACCGTTGTTGACCTGTTCAAGGCAATGGCCGACGCCATGGTCGCCGCGTCGGCCCACCTGCTGCCCGGCCACGGTGCCGCGGATTGGGAACAGTTCGCCGCCATCTACATGGCCGACGCCGAGGACTACTACGACCGCTACGTGGCCGGCGAGTTCACCTTCAACGAGCAGCGTGGGCTGCGGGCGCGTGCCGTGTTCGCCCGCCTGGGCGTCCCCTTCGACGCCGCCACCGAGGCGCAGTGGATCGAGGACTTCGAGGTGGCCCAGCCGCTGTCCATCCGCGCCTTCAGCGACGTCGTGCCCCTGCTGGACCTACTGGACGCCTCAGGGATCGTCTACGGGGCCGTGAGCAACAACGTGCACGACTACCAGCGCGCCAAACTGGACCAGGCCGGGCTGCAGCGGATCTCCGTACTCGTGGGCATCGACACCGTCGGCGTCTCCAAGCCGGCGCCGGAGATCTTCCTGGAGGGGTGCCGGCTCATTGGGCTGGAGCCGGGGGAGGTGCTGTACGTGGGGGACAACTTCATGGTCGACGGCGTCGGCTCGGTCCGGGCTGGCCTGCACGGTGTGTGGTTGAACCGGGAGGCGCAGGAGGTGCCCGCCCTTGCGGCCGGCTCCTCGTTGGGTGGTGGGGCCTCCCCGGGTGGCGCTGCCGCGACGGCAGATGCGGCCGCCCAGGTCGCCGTGGTGTCGTCGCTGGCTGAAATTTCTGAACTTCTGGGACTTTCGGAGCCCGCGGGCCGGGTGTGACGCACGACTCAGCGAAAAGCGGCATTCTCGTTTTGGACTTCCTGAAAGACTCAGGTATAGTTTTATCCCGGCGCGAGGGCCGCTGAAGGGCCGGGGAAACCCGCGGACTTCAGGGGAAAAGCGCAGCCATTGGGATATGGTGTAATTGGCAACACATCGGTTTCTGGTACCGACATTCTAGGTTCGAGTCCTGGTATCCCAGCGCTTGCAAGAGCCGCCTTTCATTTGGCGGATGAAGCAAACTTCAGGTAGTATTCTGAAGTTCGTTTCGTCAAAAATGAATGTATTAGGGCCCCATCGTATAGCGGCCTAGTACGCTGCCCTCTCACGGCGGTAACGCGGGTTCGAATCCCGCTGGGGTCACAAGCAAGGCCGGGAAGCTGAAAAGCTTCCCGGCCTTTTGCGTTAATCTCCGTGGGGCCGCAGCACCGTGTACTCAGGTAACGCACAGGCTTCTTCCATAGTCTCGAAAGTGTTCTAGTTGGATTCGAATTGAAGGAGGTCCCCATGGGACTCGGAGATAAGATCAGCAACAAGGCCCAGGAAGCAACCGGCAAGGCCAAGGAAGCCCTGGGCAACGTGACCAACAATGAGAAGCTTCAAGCCGAGGGCGTCGGAGACCAGGCCGCAGCGAAGGCCAAGCAGGCCGGCGAGCATGTCAAGGACGCCGCCAAGGACGTGTTCGGCAAGTAGGAACCACCAGACTTAAACAATCAGCAGGCCCCACCCGGTGAACCGGGTGGGGTCTGCTTTTCTGTTGGCACCCGACTGCATGATCTTCTTCGAGAGATGCTGTACTCCGCGCGGTCAAGGATGACCGGCACCCCACCCGGAGGCGCGGGCCTGGTTGGGCGTCCCGGCAAGCCCAACCGCCGCCACGCCGGATTTCGACGAACTCGGGCACGCCCAACGGTAGGCAATACAACCCCCGCCACAACAATTTGGCACCGGAACACCGGCAATAGGCTGAAACCCGCCCGGCAACTGGCATGATGAAGCTTGTGAACCCCACCGAATCGCGCCCCACCGGCTCCAACCATGCAGCCGCTGAGCAGGAAGCCGCCGTCGAGCTCCTGGAAAGCGTCCGCACGGAACTTGCCGGCCTGGACCTGCCGCTGGAGCTGCCCACCGCGCAGGACGCCAGGAGCACGGCGGCCAACGCCCTAGGCCAGCTGGATGACTACATCCTCCCGCGCTGGCGCAGCCTCGACGCCCCGCTGCTCGCCGTCGTCGGCGGTTCCACCGGCGCCGGGAAGTCAACGCTCGTCAACGCCCTCGTGGGCCACCCGGTCACGCGCTCCGGCGCCATCCGCCCCACCACGCGCCAGCCCATCCTGCTCCACCACCCGCTGGACGCCGACTGGTTCACCTCCACCCGCGTCCTGCCCACGTTGCGGCGCATCCAGGGCGAGATCGTCAAGGGCGGCACCCCCGCATCCAAGGCCGGCACGGCCCCGGAGGCGGGCGCCATTACCTCGCTCGTCCTCGTCGGCGATGAAGCGGTCCCGCAGGGCGTCGCCATCCTGGACGCCCCGGACGTGGACTCCATCTCCGACGACAACCGCCAAATGGCCGGCCAGCTCCTCGCCGCCGCGGACCTGTGGCTGTTCGTCACCACCGCCAACCGCTACGCCGACGCCGTCCCGTGGAAGCTCCTCCTCGACGCCGCCGGCCGGGACATCACGGTCGCCGTCGTCCTCGACCGCGTCCCCGCCGGCGCTGAGGCGGAAATCGCCGCGGACCTCCACGCCATGCTCAACCGCGAAGGCCTCTCCGGCGCCCAGCTGTTCGTGGTCCCCGAAGCCGCCCTCAACGAGCTCGGCATGCTTCCCGCCGACACCGTCGCCCCCATCCACAAGTGGCTCGGCGACATCAGCGAGGATGCGGCCGGCCGCGCGGAAATCGTCCGCCGCACACTCAACGGCACAGTGCGTTCCCTCTCGGACCGGCTCACCTCGCTCGCCGGCGCCGTCCAGGACCAGAACGACGCCGGGGAGCAGCTGGGCGATGACGTCCGCGCTGCCTTCGCGGACGCCGGGACGAGAATTGGCCAGGCCACCAGCGACGGCACACTCCTGCGCGGCGAGGTCCTGAACCGCTGGCAGGACTTTGTTGGCACAGGTGAGTTTTTTAGGGCCGTGGAGACCAACATCGGCCGCGTCCGGGACAGGATCGGCGCGTTCTTCAAGGGGCAGCCGCCGCCGGCCGTCAAGGTGGAGACGGCCATTGAGACAGGGCTCCAGGCCGTCATCCTGGACCAGGCCGCCCGCGCGGCAGAGGACGCAGACCAGCGCTGGCGTGCTGACCCGGCGGGCCGCCAGCTGCTGGGCACCGACGACCTCTCCGGCACCACACCCGAATTCCCGGCCGAGGTCGCTGCGGAAATCCGGGCCTGGCAGGGCGGGGTCCTGGCGCTCATCCGCTCCGAAGGCGCCTCGAAGCGCTCCCAGGCCCGTTGGCTCTCATTCGGCGTCAACGGGCTCGGCGTGGCACTCATGGTCGTCGTCTTTTCCTTCACCGGGGGACTCACGGGAGCCGAGATCGGCATCGCTGGAGGCACCGCCGTCGTGGGCCAAAAACTGCTCGAGGCCATCTTTGGCGAGGACGCCGTCCGCCGACTGGCCAAGCACGCCAAGGACGACCTCGACCAACGCTGCGCCAGCCTCCTGGAACGCCAGCAGCAGAAATTCCTGGACCGGCTCGCACCCGTGCAGGCCGACGCGCAGCGCCTGGAGGGCCTCGCCGCGCAACTCGCCGACCTCGGAAAGGGCACCAACGCATGAGCCGGCACCGCCAAGACCGCGCCGAATCCACGCTGGGCCGGCAACTCGCCGCCCTCAACGAGGCCCGCGAACTGGGCGAGGGCCGGCTCGACGACGCCTCCCTGCAGGACGTTTATGACGTGCTGGAGCGGGCCACCGAGCGCCGTTCGCTCAGCGCCGACCACACTGTGGTGGGCTTTTTCGGCGCGACCGGCAGCGGCAAGTCCTCGCTGTTCAACGCGGTGGCGGGCACGTTCGCGGCAACGGTCGCCGTCCGCCGCCCCACCACCAGCGAGCCGCTCGCCATGGTCTGGGGGATGGAGGGAAGCGCGCCGCTGCTGGACTGGCTGGAGGTTGCCGACCGCCGCGAGGGTGCCCCCGTACCCGGCCTGATGGACGACGCCGGAGGGCTGGTTCTGCTTGACCTGCCGGATTTTGATTCGGTGGAGTTGGGCAACAGGGCCATCGTGGAACGGCTGGCCGGGCAGGTGGACGTGCTGGTGTGGGTCATGGACCCACAGAAGTACGCGGACGCGGCCATCCACAACGATTTCATCCGGGCCTTCTCCTCACATGCCGACGTCACGTTGGTGGTGCTGAACCAGATCGACCGGCTGGACCCCTCAGAGGTCAAACCTGTGTTGGAGTCGCTGTCCGCGATTTTGGACCGCGACGGGCTGCGGAACGTCAAGATTTCCGGTGTCTCGGCCGCCACGGGGGAGGGCATCCCGGAGCTGCGGCAGCGGATCGCCGCCGTCGTGAAAGCCAAGGCCGCCAAGTCGGCGCGGCTTGCGGCAGATGTTGCCGTGGCGGCACAGCGCCTGGCCGACGCCTCGGGGGACGGGGTGGCTGCGGGCGTGCACCAGCAGGACCGCAAGGCGCTCTCGGCCGGGCTGGCCGGGGCCGTGCATGTGGAAACCGTGGTCTCGGCCGTCAAGACGTCATACCAGTTGGAGGCCACGCGCCGCACCGGCTGGCCCGTGACCCGCTGGGTATCGCGTTTCCGCAAGGATCCGCTGCGGCGCCTCAGCCTGCGCCGCGAAGGCACGTCCGAGGTCAACCGGACTTCGCTGCCTCCTGCAGGAGCCTCCGAACAGGCCCAAATCGACTCGTCAGTGCGCGACTTTGCCGACGCCGCCAGCGCCGGGGCGTCGGGGCCGTGGCGTGCATCCATCCGGGCCGCAGCACGCAGCAACCGTGACCAGTTGCCCGATGCGCTGGACCAGGCCGTCGCCGGCACCGACCTCAAGGCCAACACGCGGGCCTGGTGGTGGCCAGTGTTCTCGGTCATCCAGTGGCTCGCGCTGCTGGTTGCCGTCGGAGGGCTCGTGTGGCTGGGCGTTCTGGCCGTGCTTGCCTACCTGCAGCTGCCCGTGCCCGAGGCCCCGAACGTGGAGGGCTGGCCGCTGCCCACCCTGATGCTGCTCGGGGGAGCTGTGTTGGGCATTTTCCTGGCGATCACCAGCAAGTTCCTTGCCCTGGCCGGGGCCAACGGCCGGGCCGCCCAAGCACGGAGGAGGCTGCGCGAGAGCGTCGCCGCAACGTCCGAGTCGCTCGTGGTCGACCCCACCGAGGCCGAGGTCGCCGCCTCCCGCGCCTTCGCCGAGGCCCTCAGAAACGCCCGCTGACCCCACTCTCCCTCAACCCCGCATCACATAATCCCCGTTTTCCCCCGACGCCGCATCACATGATCCCCGTTTTCGCCCGACGCCGCATCACTTCCCTGCGTGCGGCGGCCTGAAAAGTGCCCGGAAAATTACGCGGCGTTGGCCAGCGCCGCAAAATGGCGGACGTCTGCTGGTGCCGCGTTGATGCAGGCGGTCAGGCGAACGCGGCCATGGCCTCCTGACACTTGAGCAGCGTGCGCAAGTTGCGGGTCGTCGTCGTGCTCTTATAGCGAGGGCGTGCCGTGAGCTTGCTGAACGGACTGTCCAAGGTTCCTCCGGCCGCCGCGGGCCACGCAATCGCTTCGGGGCTGAGACGGGCAAATTCGACGCCGGAGATCTCGCCGCCGTGCCTCGCCAGCTCGTCGAGGACGGCCGGATCGGATGACAGCGTCACATAGCTGTGGGTGGTCGCGTCGTCGGCAGGCCAGGGGCAGGCCTCGATGATGGCGCCAAGCTGTGTGGAGGTGGTTACGACAACCCAGGCGTCGTAGCCGAAGCGTTCGCGGAGCAGGGTTTCCACCATGGCCTTGAGCTCCGCGGCAGTCCCGTCGAAGGTGCATACGACGTTGCCGGACGCCAGCAGTGTTTTGGTGCGGCCGAGTGGCAGGGTGGCGAGCGCGGTCCGGAGATCAGCCATTTTCAGGTTGATGCCGCCTACGTTGATCCCTCGCAGGAACACTGCATAGTTGGTCATGGGAAAACAATACTCGTCGCTAAGGTGGACGTATCCACATCTTGTTCTGGGGGAGGTCATATGAACGGTTCGCTGTTGCGGCAACGATTGATGCTCCCACTTTTGGTGGCGTTGACGTTGGTCTTCCTCGGTATGACACCGGCGGTGGCTGCGGGGCCGTTGTCGGCACCGGTGCCGACTGTTTCCGGCTCGGCCGTGGTGGGAAAGCGGCTTTCGGCGGTGCCCGGGACGTGGACGTCGGGAACCACCCTGAAGTACCAGTGGCTTCGTTCCGGCGTGGTGATTACCGGGGCGACGGCGCCGTCCCTCACCTTGGGTGCGGCGGACCGTGGCAAGACCATCTCGGTCCGCGTCACGGGCGCCAAGGCAGGGTTCAAGTCGGCCTCAAAGACGAGCAAGGCGACGGCAGCTGTGGCTGCGGGAACCCTTGTGGCGCCTGCGCCGGGGATTTCCGGCTCGGCCGCGGTCGGAAAGAAGCTGGCCGCAGTGCCCGGATCGTGGACGCCGGGATCCAGCTTGAAGTACCAGTGGCTTCGTTCCGGCGTGGCAATTTCCGGGGCGACGGCTTCGTCGCTGACTTTGGGAACGGCGGATCGCGGCAAGACCATCTCGGTGCGGGTGACGGGTTCGAAGGCAGGGTACATGTCGGTTTCAAAGACCAGCCGGGCGACGGCTGCTGTGGCTGCGGGAACCCTTGTGGCGCCGGTGCCCACCATTTCCGGTTCGGCCGTAGTGGGCAAGAAGCTTACGGCGGTGCCCGGGACATGGACGCCGGGATCCAGCTTGAAGTACCAGTGGCTTCGTTCCGGCGTGGCAATTTCCGGGGCGACGGCTTCGTCGCTGACGCTGGGAACGGCGGATCGCGGCAAGACCATCTCGGTGCGAGTGACGGGTTCAAAGCCCGGGTATGCATCCGCGGCGAGAATCAGCCGGGCGACGGTGGCTGTGGCCGCGGGAACCCTTGTGGCGCCGGTGCCCACCATTTCCGGTTCGGCCGTAGTGGGCAAGAAGCTGACGGCCGTGCCCGGGACATGGACGCCGGGAACCACCTTGAAGTACCAGTGGCTTCGTTCCGGCGTGGCAATTTCCGGGGCGACGGCTTCGTCGCTGACGCTGGGAACGGCGGATCGCGGCAAGACCATCTCGGTGCGAGTGACGGGTTCAAAGCCCGGGTATGCATCCGCGGCGAGAATCAGCCGGGCGACGGTGGCTGTGGCCGCGGGAACCCTTGTGGCGCCGGTGCCCACCATTTCCGGTTCGGCCGTAGTGGGCAAGAAGCTGACGGCCGTGCCCGGGACATGGACGCCGGGAACCACCTTGAAGTACCAGTGGCTTCGTTCCGGCGTGGCAATTTCCGGGGCGACGGCTTCGTCGCTGACGCTGGGAACGGCGGATCGCGGCAAGACCATCTCGGTGCGAGTGACGGGTTCAAAGCCCGGGTATGCATCCGCGGCGAGAATCAGCCGGGCGACGGTGGCTGTGGCCGCGGGAACCCTTGTGGCGCCGGTGCCCAGCATTTCCGGTACTGCGGCAGTGGGCAAGAAGCTGACGGCCGTGCCCGGGACATGGACATCGGGAACCACCTTGAAGTACCAGTGGCTTCGTTCCGGGGTGGTGATTACCGGGGCGACGGCTTCGTCGCTGACTTTGGGAACGGCGGACCGGGGCAAGACCATCTCGGTGCGGGTGACGGGATCNGGAACGGCGGACCGGGGCAAGACCATCTCGGTGCGGGTGACGGGATCCAAGGCAGGGTACATGTCGGTTTCAAAGACCAGCCGGGCGACGGCTGCCGTGGCGGCACCTCCGCCGAAAGTCCCCTCGCTGTCGGACCCCGTGGTTTCGGAATCGCTGAAACTGGTCAATGACTACCGGGCCAAGAACAAGCTCAAGCCGTTGAAATGGAACCCGGGCCTGGCCACATGGTCGCAGAAATGGGCTGATCACCTCCAAGCCGACTTTGCCTCACCGAGCTGGAGCGGAAACTGGCACAATCCGACGTTCTACACCAACTATCCAGCAGGGTGGACGGGTGCCGGCGAGAACGTTGCCTTCAACACCAGCGCAGCGACGATGTTCAGCTTCTGGGTAAGTTCCCCGGGCCACCGGTCGAACATGCTCAATCCCAACTTCACGGACTTCGGGTTTGGCTACGCTCGCTACACCTCAGGGCCCTACGCCGGCCTTTCCATTGGCGTGCAGAACTTCGCCCGCTACTGAACAGGGAAGGCCTGCAGCTCAACCCCGTCATCGAGGGCGTTGCCATGGGCTGGAGTAGCCGCCGTGGAGCTCAGGGGCAGGGCCTGCCGATGGGCAGATGGAGCGTCTCGACCGACTCTCCGTGCTTGACGGTCAGTGGGACACAGGCAGGGGCATCGAGCCAGATTCCGCCCGGGTACACCAGCCACACCGCATTGTCCGTGGTTCCGGTGCAGCCGGGGGAATCCAGCGAATCCGCCAGCGTGTAGCCGGAGTTGGACCAGCCAATTTTCATGTGTCCGCGCAGTTCAGCGGGCACCTCCAAGGTGAAGGCCTTGCCTGCCTTCAGGACCAGCCCCACCTTGGAAAAATTCAGGCCTCCGTAACTGGCTCCGCCGATCCACTGGATGGTTGTACCCCCGGTGGCGGAGGCGCTCAAGTACACGAGGTTTGGGATTCCGACGGCGTCCGGTCCGGCCAGTTCGGCGGCGGTGAGCCCCGAACCGATTGGATTTCCGCATTCAAAGGGAAGTGCGGAGCCGACGGCGTGCGGCGTGATGCCGGTGTTGGAGTCCGCAGTGGAACCAGAGGCGGTGGCGGAGGCAGAAGTTCGAGCCGACCCGGTTGACTGGGGGCTCGGAGTTCCCGTGCAGCCCGAGAGCAGCAGCAAGGCCACGGCGGCAGCTGCCATCACTTGACCTGGAAGCGGGCCACCTGAAATGCGTCCCATGGCAGCACCCTATCCACAGGCCCCAGCACCGACAAGGGCACGGCCCCGGACAACGCGCCGCAGCCAAACCAGGGCACAAAAAACTGTGGCGCCCCGGCGGCACCCCAGGCAAGCAAAGCTGGCCGGGGTGCCGCCGGGGCGCCACGTGTCGGGGGAGGGAATCGTTAGGAGCTCTTGCGCAGGGCCTCGGTCAGGATGCGGGAGGCGTTGCACACGATCTCGGCATGCAGGCGGCCGGGCTGTCGGGTCAGGCGCTCAATGGGGCCTGAAATGGAGACAGCGGCGATGACCCGGCCGGAGGGGCCGCGCACCGGGGCTGAGACCGAGGCGACCCCAGGCTCACGCTCGCCGAGGGACTGGCCCCAGCCCCGCCGTCGAACACCAGCCAAAACGGTGGGTGTGAAGCGGGCGTTGTGAAGGCCCTCGAGCAGGCGCTCGTGGTCTTCCCAGGCGAGCAGGACCTGCGCTGCGGATCCGGCCTTCATGGTCAGCTGCGTGCCAACCGGGATGGTGTCGCGCAGGCCGATGGGGCGCTCGGCCGAGGCGACGCACACGCGGGAGTCGCCCTGGCGCCGGAAGATCTGGGCGCTTTCGCCGGTGGAGTCGCGCAACTGCAGGAGCACGGGTCCCGCGGCCGCAATGAGCCGGTCCTCGCCTGCAGCAGACGCCAGCTCGACGAGCCGGCTGCCGAGCACAAAGCGGCCCTGCATGTCGCGGCTGACCAGCCGGTGATGTACCAAGGCCAGTGCCAGCCTGTGCACGGTGGGCCGGGCCAAACCGGTGGCTGCAACGAGCTGAGCCAGGGTGGTAGGGCCGGCCTCCAGTGCATCAAGCACAAGAGCCGCTTTGTCGATGACGCCAACGCCACTAGAATTGTCCATGTAATGATATTGACGTCTCAGCATGTGAGATGCAAATCGGCGGGCTGGCTTCAGCGCCGAACGGGCTGGGACAGTAGGACTATACAAACCAACGAACCTGCCGCGTGGCCTGCAAAACGGCGCCGTGGGACAAGGGTTCAACATGAGGAAGGGAGCTGCTGTGAGCGAGTCATCCACACCCGACGCAGTAGCGGTGGCACCGTCTGCCCCGCGCAAAGAAGCGAAGACGCTGGCTGAAAAAGTATGGCGTGACCACGTCGTCCGCCAGGGTGAAGGCGAAGGCGATGCTGCGCAGCCGGACCTTCTGTACATCGACCTCCACCTGATCCACGAAGTCACCTCGCCCCAGGCCTTCGAGGGTCTGCGCCTGGCCGGCCGCCCGCTGCGCCGCCCCGACCTGACGATCGCCACGGAGGACCACAACACCCCCACGATCGCCATCGACAAGCCGATCGCTGACCTCACCAGCCGGACCCAGATCCAGACGCTGCGCAACAACTGCGCCGAGTTCGGCGTCCGCCTGCACTCCCTCGGCGACGCCGAGCAGGGCATCGTCCACGTTGTGGGCCCGCAGCTGGGCCTGACCCAGCCCGGCATGACGGTTGTGTGCGGCGACTCCCACACGTCCACTCACGGCGCCGTCGGCGCACTCGCCTTCGGCATCGGCACCTCAGAAGTTGAGCACGTCATGGCCACCCAGACGCTGCCCCTGAAGCCGTTCAAGACCATGGCCATCAACGTCGAGGGCACGCTGCGCCCGGGCGTCACATCCAAGGACATCATCCTGGCGATCATCGCCAAGATCGGCACCGGCGGCGGCCAGGGCTACGTCCTGGAATACCGCGGCTCCGCGATCCGTGCACTGTCCATGGACGCCCGAATGACCGTCTGCAACATGTCCATCGAGGCAGGCGCCCGCGCCGGCATGATCGCCCCGGATGAGACCACCTTCGAGTACCTCAAGGGCCGCGCCCACGCACCGGAAGGCGCAGAGTGGGACGCCGCCGTCGAGTACTGGAAGTCCCTCGCCACCGAGGACGACGCCGAATTCGACGCAGAGGTCTTCCTGGACGCCGACACGCTGGAACCGTTCGTCACCTGGGGCACCAACCCCGGCCAGGGCGTCTCGCTCAGCGACACCGTCCCGAACCCGGACGACTTCGGCGACGAGAACGCCAAGGCCGCCGCAGAGCGCGCCCTGGCGTACATGGACCTTGAGGCCGGCACCCCCATGAAGGACATCCGTGTCGACACGGTCTTCCTGGGCTCCTGCACCAACTCCCGCATCGAGGACCTGCGGGCAGCGGCGGACATCATCCGCGGCCGCGAAAAGGACCCCAACATCCGCATGCTCGTGGTCCCCGGCTCGGCCCGCGTCCGCCTGGAGGCGGAAGCCGAGGGCCTGGACCAGGTGTTCCTTGACTTCGGTGCAGAATGGCGCTTCGCCGGCTGCTCCATGTGCCTAGGCATGAACCCCGACCAGCTGGAACCGGGCGAGCGCTGCGCGTCCACGTCCAACCGCAACTTCGAGGGCCGCCAGGGCAAGGGCGGGCGCACCCACCTCGTCTCTCCTGTTGTGGCAGCCGCCACCGCCATCCGTGGAACCCTCAGTTCGCCGTCGGACCTCGAGCCGGCAACAACAGCCGCCAACGTAGCGTAAGGAGCTCACCATGGAAAAGTTTTCCTCCCACACCGGCATTGGTGTCCCGCTGCGCCAGAGCAACGTCGACACCGACCAGATCATCCCCGCCGTGTACCTCAAGCGCATCACGCGCACCGGCTTCGAGGACGCACTGTTCTCCAGCTGGCGCAAGAACCCGGAATTCATCCTGAACCAGGAGCCGTACTCGGCCGGTTCGGTGCTGGTCGCCGGCGCCGACTTCGGCACGGGATCCTCCCGCGAACACGCTGTCTGGGCGCTGAAGGACTACGGCTTCAAGGCTGTCCTCTCCAGCCGCTTCGCCGACATCTTCCGCGGCAACTCCGGCAAGCAGGGCCTCGTCGCCGCCGAGGTCGCCCAGGATGACATCGAGCTCATCTGGAAGGTCCTGGAGAACGAGCCCGGCACCGAAGTGACAGTCGACCTCGTCGCCAAAATGGTCACCGCCGGCACCGTCGTCGCACCGTTCCAGGTGGACGACTACACCCGCTGGCGCCTGCTCGAGGGCCTGGACGACATCGGCCTGACCCTTCGCAATGAACCCGACATCACCGCGTTCGAGGCCAAGCGCCCGTCCTTCAAGCCCACCACGCTGCCGGCAAAGTTCTAAGTCAGCCGCCTGAGCCGGTCCGTCCCTTCCATGGGGCGGGCCGGCTTTTGCCTTCCCTGAAGCACGACGGCGGGACCCCGCCTTGTGCTGCCGGCCGGGCTGCGCCGGGTAGACAGGAGATGTTGGCGGTTCAGGTCATAGGTTCCATGACCTGAATGCCCAACGCCATCGGAGACAGGCCGGTCGGTGGCAGGAAGCCAGACTTCGCCATCTCGACGGGCGACGCGGCAGATGCAAGACCTTCCGGCGAACCGGCACCCGCCCTCAACTTCCTCACAGGCAAGCCGGCCACCACCAACACGGTGGCAGGCGCGTACGAAGGCGTCCGGGACAAGAGCCAGGCTCCGGGAAAATTGTGGGCCGGTGGCGGCGCTCACCTCGAACTGGCCATGAACCAGCAGGGCATGAATATTCCGGAGAAGACCGGCCAGCGACAAGATCGGAGCGGAGAATTTCGGCTGAAGCATCCATTCGCGGCCCGAACCGAGACTGCTCGTCCGGCTTGCCCGGCATTGAGGGCAATATCCGGGAGCAATGTTTCCTGTTGGGGGCTGTTGTTCACTTTGGGGGCTGCAATTTACGGCTCGGGGGCTGTTGTTGTGATCGGACCCCTGTCTAACAGGGGCGGATCGGAATGACAGCCCCCGCCCGATCTGAACGCCTTTTGGACCAGCCTCCGATTGGAATAACAGCCCCCGCAAGCCCAACCGAGCCGCAGCAAATAATGGTCAGCACCGGCCAGAAGTGTGGGCCCCTCATTTTGTCGGCAGCCCGGCCCCCTGGAGGAGCCGGACCAGCCGTCGGGGGTCCGTGAGATCTTCCCACAACCAGCGAACCACTTTATAGCCTTTGGCCCGAAGCCGGTCCTCACGCTTTTTCTCTTCCACCACGACCTTGGAAGGGGTCCTTCCCTTGAGGTACTTCTGGGCTGAGTACTTTTCGTATCCATCAAACTCGCCGAGCGTCTGGTACTCCTCCCAATCAAAGTCGGGATAGCCGATGAGGCCGTTTGAATCGGAGAATCGTACTTGAAGCTGGGGTGGCGGGAATCCATTGAGAATCATGACGGCGCGGCTCTTGGATTCTCCGGCCGACTGTGACAGGCCGTTGGCGTAGCCGACAACTCTAGCCACTCTCGTGCGCTGCGTCTTGTTGGGCAGGAGCTCGGCACTGGCCAGCACGTCTTGCGGAGAGAAGATCCGTTTCCTGTCCCAGGGCCAGCTCTGTGGTGTCCTCGCTTGTAGCGCTTTGTCCATCGTTGGCAAAGCATCCACGAAGGACAACCGGACCGCCAAGTCCCTCGCGGTCTGCGGTGGCGGAGTTACCTGGAGTCCGAACATTTCCCATGGCGGTGGATCCCCCGGAATTGCCTTGACCCGGTGGACGCCCGAGCTGCTTTGGCCACCGCTCTTGTCCCCTGACACTACTGTCTCCACCGGATTCCGAAAGCCAAAGTATGGCAATCCCAAGACCGCGGCAGCGGACTGTCGGGCGAACAAGGGCGGTCGCATCGCAGTCTCGTGCACCGCTTGGATTTGCACTCGGTACTTTTCCCAGGGCGTCAACGCCTGCCACAGTTCAAAAGGCAGGTAAAGCCCACGTCGGACACGGTAGAGATTGCCCGCTTTGGCCCGTGCTGCAAGCCGTTGGGCCGAATACTCGTCCACGAGCTTGTTTTCGGGCCGAATGAATTCTGGAACCGTAAAGTCTGCCATCCCACAAGAATTCCGCCGAAGGAGTCAGATGTGGAGACCCAAACCTCCGGATGTGGATAAGTTGAGCAACGGAGCGGCCTGTGGAGAAGACGACGGCGCGCCAACGGACGACGTTGCATCACCATGGACACCAACGGAAGTGGCGTGCCGCTCCATCCGGTAGGCGTTGCGCACAGGCTGACCGAGGACGGTCAGGGTGGCGAATGCGGGCTGCGGGGGCAGTCGTTCTAATCGGACCCCTGTGCAACGGCGGCGAATTAGAACAACAGCCCCCGAGCGGCCTTGGCGCCCTGTGCAACGGCGGCGAATTAGAACAACAGCCCCCGAGCGGCCTTGGTGCCCCGTGCAACGGCGGCGAATTAGAACAACAGCCCCCGGGCGGCCTTGGCGCCCTGTGCAACGGCGGCGAATTAGAACAACAGCCCCCGGGATAAGTACTACAGCCCCGGGCTGAGGCGGGCATGCCAGTTCCCGGGCGGCACCCCGGACAAACCACCAAAAGCGCCCGCCGGCGAGTCGTCCGCCACATCTGCCCAGCGCTTTTACGCATCCACGCCCCAAGAAACTATGCTTGGTTGAAGTCCCGGACCATACTGGGGCAAGACCCCGGCGAGTGCCGGGATGCGCCCGAGGGCCCGGGACAACCCCGGCCGCCCGACGGGCAGAGCGTGGAGCAGAGGATTTAGGTGACGATGAGCAGAGTTCTGACAGTCCGTGGTGGTGTTCCACTCAAGGGACGTGTGCAGGTGCGCGGTGCCAAAAACCTCGTCCCCAAGGCGATGGTGGCGGCGATTCTGGGAAATTCCCCCTCAACGCTGCGCAATGTGCCGGAGATCAAGGACGTCGAGGTTGTCACCTCGCTGCTTCAGATCCACGGCGTCACCGTGGACAAGGACCCCGTCACCGGTGACCTGACCATGAACCCGGCCAACGCCAAGAAGGCCTCCACCGCCGAGATCAACACCCACGCCGGCGACTCGCGCATTCCCATCCTGCTGTGCGGGCCCCTCATCCACTCGATCGGGCACGCCTTCATCCCGGACCTGGGCGGCTGCAAGATTGGGGACCGCCCCATTGACTACCACCTGGAAGTCCTGCGCCAGTTCGGCGCCGTCGTGGACAAGACTGCCACCGGCATTTCCATCACCGCACCCATGGGCCTGAAGGGCACCAAGATCAACCTGCCGTACCCCAGCGTCGGCGCCACGGAGCAGGTCCTGCTCTCCGCCACGCGCGCCGAGGGCATCACGGAGCTGACCGGCGCCGCCACCGAGCCGGAGATCATCGACCTCATCGCCATCCTGCAGAAGATGGGCGCCATCATCTCCGTCCAGACGGACCGCACCATCCGCATTGAGGGCGTCACGGAGCTCACCGGCTACGACCACACGGCCCTGCCGGACCGCAACGAATCCGCTTCCTGGGCTTCGGCCGCGCTCGTCACGGGCGGCGACATCTACGTCGAGGGCGCCAGCCAGCGCGACATGATGACGTTCGTGAACACCTTCCGCAAGATTGGCGGCGGCATGGACATTCACGACGACGGCATCCGGTTCTACCACAAGGGCGGCGCCTTGAAGCCGCTCGTCCTGGAGACGGACGTGCACCCGGGTTTCATGACGGACTGGCAGCAGCCCCTGGTCGTGGCCCTGACCCAGGCGGACGGTGTGTCGATCGTGCATGAAACTGTCTACGAAAACCGCTTCGGCTTCACCGAGGCGCTGCGCCGGATGGGTGCCAGCATCCAGTTGCACCGCGAATGCCTTGGCAGCATCCCGTGCCGCTTCGGCCAGCGCAACTTCATCCACTCGGCCGTGATCTCCGGATCCACACCGCTCAAGGGTGCGGACATCCACGTGCCGGACCTGCGCGGCGGTTTCAGCCACATGATCGCAGCCCTCGCGGCCCAAGGCACCTCCACGGTGACCGGCATCGATGTCATCAGCCGCGGCTATGAACATTTCACGGCCAAACTGGACGGCCTCGGCGCCGACTTCGACGTCCACGAATCCAAGTAGCCAAGAGCCCCAATCCAAGCAATCCCACACGAGCACCCGAGGCGGATCATCACAGTGGCAAAACAGAAGCGCCCCTTCAAGCCCCGCAGCATGACGCTCGGCACGCGCATGTTCTTCGTGCTCCTCGCCGGCGTTGCCAGGCCCCTCATGAATGTCGCCATCGGCAAGGAGTGGCACGGCCTGGACAAGCTGCCCAGCGACGAGGGCTTCATCGTGGTCCCCAACCACTGCACCGAAATTGATCCCATCGTGGTGGGCCACATGCTCTACAACCAGAACATCATGCCGCACTTTCTCGCCAAGGACGGGCTCTTCAGGACCCCCGTCGTCGGCGCGGCGCTGCGCGGCGCGCACCAGATCCCGGTGGAGCGCAGCGGTGCGGGCGCCGGCCGGTCGCTCACGGCCGCGCAGGAAGTGCTCGACGGCGGTGGCGCGGTCGTGATTTACCCTGAAGGAACGCTCACCAGGGACCCCGAGCTGTGGCCCATGAAGGGGCGCACCGGGGCTGCCAGGCTCGCCTTGGGCACGGGCGCCAAGGTTGTTCCCGTGGTGCACTGGGGCGCCCAGGAAGTGTTCCCCCGCTACGCCAAGGGCTTCAAGATCTTCCCGCGCAAGAAGGTCCGGGTGGTCGTCGGCGACCCCGTCGACCTCAGCGAATTCAGCGGCCGCGACGCCGACAAGGCCACCCTCGAGGCCATGACCGAGAAGATCATGAACGCCATTACGGCCATGCTTGAGGAGCTCCGCGGCGAGAAGGCCCCGGCCCGGCGCTGGGACCCGGCAGCCCACCACCAGTCCAGCCACGGCCGTTTTGTGGAGCGCGGAGCGGACGCCCCGGCACCCGCAGGGGATGCTGTGGCAGAGAAGAACAACAACACCGGGCACGACGCCGGAACAACAGACAAAGGGGACGTCCAGTGAGTTTCGTGGATGGCATTGCGCCGGTCAAGACAGCAGTCCTGGGTGCCGGGAGCTGGGGCACCACCTTCGCAAAGATTCTCGGCGACGCCGCGGCAGGAACAGACCGCAAGATTGTCCTCTGGGGCCGCCGCCAGGAGGTTGTTGACCAGATCAACCAGCACCACCGCAACCCCCGCTACCTCTCCACCACTGAGCTGCCGGAGAACATCTCCGCCTCCACGGACGTGGCTGAGGTCCTGCGGGACGCCCAGCTGGTGGTCCTGGCCGTCCCAGCCCAGACGCTGCGCGAGCAGCTTCGCGGGTGGGCCGGGCTCATTGCCGAGGACGCCGTCGTGGTCAGCCTGATGAAGGGGCTGGAACTGGGCACGGACCAGCGCATGTCCCAGGTGATTGCGCAGGAGCTGAACCTCACGGAGGACCGCATCGTGGTGGTCTCCGGGCCCAACCTGGCCATGGAGATTGCGCGCCAGGAGCCCACGGCGTCGGTCGTGGCATGCTCCAGCGAAGACACGGCCAAGTGGGTTGCGAACGTGTGCAAGCCCAGCTATTTCCGCCCTTACACCATCAATGACGTGGTGGGCGTGGAGATCGGCGGCATCGTGAAGAACGTGATTGCGCTGTGCGTGGGCATCTGCGAGGGGCAGAAGGTCGGGGACAACACCAAGGCCTCCGTCATCACGCGCGGCCTGGCCGAGACCACGCGTCTGGCCCTTGCGCTGGGCGGGCGCGCCGAGACCATGGCCGGCCTGGCCGGGCTGGGCGACCTCGTGGCCACCTGCTCCTCCTCGCTGAGCCGCAACCACACTGCCGGGCGCATGCTGGGCGAGGGCCTCACCCTTGACGAGGTCAACAACCGCATGACGCAGACCGCCGAGGGCATCAAGTCCGGGCGCGCGGTGTCGGACCTGGCGGCGAAGGTGGGCGTTGACATGCCCATCACCAACGCGGTCGTGGCCGTGCTTGAAGGTAAACTTACTGTCGATGATCTGGGCCCGCTCCTCCTGGCCCGCCAACTGAAATCCGAAGGCGACTAAACGCGTGACTACTGATTCCCCCGCCACCACCGCGCGCACCCGCGTGGCCATTCTCTTCGGCGGACGCTCAAGCGAGCATGCGGTGAGCTGCGTGACCGCCGCCGGCGTGCTGGGCGCCATTGACCGGGGGAAGTACGACGTCGTTCCCATCGGCATTGCGAAAAGCGGCCAGTGGGTCTTGGCCGGGCCGGAGATCGAAGGCTGGTCCCTCAAGGACGGTGCCCTGCCGGAGATCAAGGCGGGGGACAAGACGGTGTCGCTGGCCCACCTGGGCGGCGGCCACCAGCTGGTGGTTTCCGCCGCGGCCGAGGTGCCGCAGGAGCTCGGTGCCGTGGACGTGGTCTTCCCGCTGCTGCACGGTCCGTGGGGCGAGGACGGCACCATCCAGGGTCTGCTGGAACTCTCCGACACCCGCTATGTGGGCGCCGGCGTGCTGGCGTCGGCCATTGGCATGGACAAGCATTACATGAAGGTGGTCTTTGAGGCTGCCGGGCTGGCCGTGGGCCCCTACATTGCCGTGACCGACCGTGAATGGACGGTTGAACCGGGCAAGGTGCGCGAGCGCGTCGCGGCACTGGGCTTCCCGGTGTTCGTGAAGCCGGCCCGTGCGGGATCGTCCATGGGCATCTCCAAGGTTGATTCGCTGGACGGCCTGGATGCCGCCATCGCGGAGGCCCGCCAACATGACCTCAAGCTCGTCATTGAGGCCGGTATCGTCGGCCGCGAAATCGAGATCGCTGTCCTCGAGGGCCGGGGGAGTGACGCCCCGCGCGTATCCCTGCCCGGCGAGATCGCGATGGTCGACGGCGACCACCACGCTTTCTACGACTTTGAGGCCAAGTACGTGCAGGGCGACGCCGTGAACCTCAGCTGCCCGGCCGACATGCCGGAGGCGGACGTGGCACGCATCCAGGAGCAGGCAGCGCGGGCATTTGACGCCGTGGGCGCCGAAGGCCTCTCGCGCGTGGACTTCTTCTACACGGCAGCGGGCGAGCTGGTCATCAACGAGATCAACACGATGCCCGGCTTCACCCCGAGCTCCATGTACCCGCAGATGTGGGAAGCATCGGGTCTGCCGTATGCGGACCTAATCGACGAACTCATCCAGCTTGCCCTGCATCGCAAGGTCGGCCTCCGCTAACCGAGCCCCCACCAATATCCCCACCGACGCGGCATCGGATAAGGTGCTTTTTTACTCAACGCGGCACATAAAGCCCGTTTTTCGCGAACGCCGCACCGGATAATTCCAGTTTCTCCCCGACGCCGCATCTCCCTTCTGGGGTCATTCGGCGAGCAGAGCCGGAAGACAGGAATTGGTGGGGTTGAAGTCCACCTCTGGATTCTCCGTCCCTGCATGGTGGCAGGGCTGCGGGGTGCCTGCTGATCAGCCAGGGTGTCCGCCCCTGTGCGGGGGTTCAAGGAATTGCATCATCGGCCGTCGGCGGTTGGTGTCCAGTTGCCGTGGAACCCTGCGGGCACCCTGCCCGGAAGATGCACCCGGGCGACGTCGTCGAGGGTCTGCGCATCGAGCAGCACCAGGTCGCTCCGGTCGCTGGCCCGGTCGAAGACGTAGCCCATCAGAACTCCCTCGTCCTCGGCCGAGGCGTCCGACAGGGGCACGAAGCAGAATTCGCCGGCTTCCTGCCCCGTGCCCAGCCGGCGGACCTGGGAGGTCCCGGCGAGGAGGTCGTGCTTGATCACCCCGTCGCCCCCCGGTGGCACGCTCGAAACCGACCGCGTAGCCATAGCGGTGGCGGGAGCCGGTCAGGCGTTCGTCGATCCGCGGGAACTCCTGCGACTGCTGGTCGAACTGCTCCTGGCTCACCGTGCCGGCCACCAGGTTGATCGTGAATCGGGTCAGTGTTGAGGGCCCTTCGTTCGGGCCGTGCAGGTCGGTGGCGAACATCCGGTCGTGCCGGATCACGTCAATGGTCACGCTGTGCGGTGCCTCCGGTGGTCCCTCCTCGTAGGCGTTGAGGGTGTGGAAGACAAAGCAGGGCTCGATCTCGAACCAGCGCACGTCCTCGCTCCCGCCGTCGCGCGGCAGGAGTCCGATCCGGGCCGGGTAGCTCGGATCCCAGGAGTACGGCAGCACGCTCGGCGCCTGGTTGCCCTTGTTGGCCGACCTGCGCGCGATCCCGTCAATCATCTTGTCGGGCAGCGGGTTCTTCCCGATCAGCCGGCTCATCATCAGCCGCGCAGGCAGGCGCATCAGCCGCGGCATCGTGCGGGTGACGATTGACGTGTCGAAGACGACCGGCAGGTCGTAGAGCACCACAAAGTGCTCGGTCAGCGCGAAGTCGTGCATCATCGGGCTGCCGCCGACCTGGACGTCCACCGAGCGCCGGATCAGCCCGTCGGTGCCGAGCACCGAGTAGTTGACCCGGTTCCCGCGGAGCCAGTTGTAGGTCACCGCGTGCAGTTCCCCGGTCGCCGGGTCCTCGTGCGGATGGGCCGTATAGCCGCCGCGCTGCAGCGGTCCGGTCAGGGTGCCGCCGAAGTCGCACGGCCCCACAGTGTCCAGCTCCCGGGTCAGTTCATAGGGCGGGGAACCGGACTCAACCAAGGCCAAGGTGCGACCGGCGTGCTCGAGCACATTGGTGTTCGCCGCGAAGTCGCCGGGCTTGCCACTGCCCGGCGTCCGGGGCTCCCCGAGCGCATCGGTGACGTGGGCGGACCGAACATAGCGGTTGCGGTACCACTTGGCCTGGCCCTCGGCAATGCGGACCCCGTGCACCATGCCGTCGCCGAGGAACCAGTGGTAGCTGTCGCCCGGATCCAGCACCGGGTTGGGTCCGATCCGCAGGTAGCGGCCATCAAGATTGGCCGGTATTTCCCCGGCCACGGGCAGATCCGTCGCGGTGTGCTCCTCGCTGACGGGGGCAAGGCTTCCTTGCAGATAGCGGTTCGTCATGACAACATCCTCCAATAACAGTGTTATTGCTTTAGGTATAACACTGTTATGCCATACTGCCTACCATGAGCCATCCATCCGAATTCCCAGCATCCGCAGCCGCGCTGCCCTCCGAAGTCCGCCGGAATCTGCTGGAAGCGGCGGCCAGGCTGCTCAGGGAGGAGGGCCCCAGTGCACTCTCGGCACGGCGGCTGGCCGCGGAGGCATCCACCTCGACCATGGCCGTTTACACCCAGTTCGGCGGGATGCCCGCCCTGGTCCGGGAGGTGGTGGCCGAAGGTTTCTCCCAGCTTCGGCAGCGCCTGGCCACGGTCGAGCACACCGACGACCCGCTCGAGGACCTCGTCCGCCTGTGCCGGGCGTACCGGGCGAACGCGCTTGAGTACCCGCACCTCTATGCCGTGATGTTCGGCGGGGCCACGCTGGGCGGCTACAGGCTCTCCCACGAAGACATGGACGTCGGCAGGGACACGTTCACGGCCCTCGCAGACGCCCTCGACAGGGTGATGTGCGCCGGCGTCATCCGGCGCGAGAACCCTCGGCACCTGGCTGGCCAGTGCTGGAGCGCCCTGCACGGCTTCGTAATGCTGGAGATCGCCGGCATCTACCGGGCCGGGGACGGGGCCACCGAACTGGTGCTGGATCCACTGCTGTCCCGGCTGCTGGCCGTTCCGGTAACGATCGGCCGTTGACCTTCAGGTTCCCGGCGCAGTGGCGCCTGCCCGCCTTTTCCAAGCACGACGGCGGTGACGTCACCCAGGTCTTCTGCCGCCGCCGACATTGACGTCCACCTCGACGTTTCCAATGGCAGGGTCAGCCAGCTCGAGAAGGACATCGGACGCCGGAAAGCATCGAAGTTGCCACGGATGCTGCTCTGGGCTCGTCTCTGCCGGTAGGCTTCCGACGATGCACACTATTACCAAACAGGGGGAATGATGGCCAAGATTGAGAAGTTGATCGGGCAGGCGCAGGCGCACTTGCACGCGGGGGAACAGGTGTCCGCAGCTGTCCTGGGCTCGTACGAAACGAAGATTCTTGGCAGCGACAGCGCGCGGGCCGGCGTCATGCTTGCTACGGACCAGCGGGTCGTTTTCTATGCGAAGAAACTTGGCGGATACGAGCTTGAGTCCTTCACCTACGGAAATATCTCTTCCTTTGAGCAATCGAAGACGATGATGGGGTACCAAGTTTCGTTCTTCGCCTCAGGTAACCGGGTCACCCTCAAATGGGTCGTCGAGCGGCAGGATTTCGAGAAGTTCGTCGAGGTTTTCAAGTCGCGTATTGGCAATCCGGCCCCAGCGCCAGCCTCGGTCGCGGATCCTGTGCCGCTCGCTGCGCCAGCCGATGGCGCGTCCGATGCCGTGTTCGACCAGCTTCGCCAACTCGGCCAGCTTCGAGACGCCGGCATCGTGACGACTGAAGAGTTTGAGACGAAGAAGGCGGAATTGTTGGCCCGGATTTAGCATGCCAGTGGGTAGCTCTCAGGTATCTGGGAATGCCCAGCCGGAGCCCAGGACACAATGATTAGCGAGCGTCATTGCCAGTGGGGCGGCCGCGGCGTCGTGGATTGGCGTGCCATCCAAGGCTTGTTCCAGATTCTACAGGGGCGGCTACCGGTGAATTCGTCGCCGCTGCAGACGATGGGCGGGGGCCGGGGCTGGATTCCGGACATCCATCCGCCACCATAGAGTCCACCGATGCAAGGTGAGGTCGGCGAAAGTGAAAGTCCGGCCAAATGACGGGTGCTTCCTGAAATCAATTGTTTGACGGGTTCCGACGACCGCCAGCCTCCCCGACAGAACCGCAGGCAAATATGTGTGCCAATGTGGCCTGAAACTGCGTCGTGCGGCCGTAAGCAGCCAGTGCGTGAGCTAAACATGGGATTCTGTAAGTAAGCTGAATCACAAATAGTTGGGCGTTCCATGGAGGGCGCGCAACCGATAGCGATGATGGGGGATTGTCTTGTCCAACAAACCAGTTTTGCTCTTCCTACACGGTGTAGGCGATGGCGATCGGGAAGATCACTGGAAAGCTGCGCTCGAACAATCCATGATTCGTACTGGACATCCGAGCCTGGATTCAATTCGAATCATCGCTCCCAAGTATGCCCATGCGCTCAAAGGCTTCGACGAACCGGAGGAATTGCCGCGCAGGACAGTAAAAAACCCCAGCCGCGAGGCTGCCAGACTGTATCGCAGAGAATTTGAAGGACGACTGTCCGGCATTGAAAACCGGATTGGCAGGCAAGACGAAGAACACGTCGTGAACGAGATGATCGGAAACACGGCCAGGCCTGCAATCGATGCAGCCGCTGATCTGGCTCTGATACACAAAAGCTTTGAACAAGCGGCGAATTACCTGAAAAGCGAGCAAATTCGTGCCCAAGTTCTAAACCGAATCCTGGCCAAGCTGCCAGAATCAGGGAAGATTGTGATCGTTGCCCACAGCCTCGGGTCCGTGATTGCCGCGGACCTTTTGCTCCGGCTGCCTGTTGGCATGGAAGTATCGGCCATGGTGACGATAGGCAGCCCCCTGGCAAACGGGAAATTTTCGCTCAACGACTTGCGCGAATCCCTTTCTGATCCACCAAATAACCTGGATTGGTGGGTGAACTTCAGGAACGCTTGGGATCCGGTGGCAACCAGACGCGGCCTTTCATCGGTTTTTAATTGGCTGCTGGACCATATGATCAATACCGGCTTCAACGCCAACAAGCCAGGACCTCACGCTGCAACCGTTTACCTGAGTCATGACACGGTGGCAGAGACAATCGGCTATGCGCTTTTCGGTTCCAGATCGAAAGAGGTCGTGCTTGTTGCGTCGGCAATGGATGTTGAACTCGATGACGTTGAGACGAAGGCACTCTTGGGCATCCGGTACGGCCATCTCATCAAGAATCAGCTGGCGGCTGATATCCGCCACCGCTATCTTGCCGCCCTGCGGGCCGTGCAGGCACAAACGGTGTCTGATTTGCGTGTTCGCAACGCTTATCTCAAACGGCCCATGCCGGCACAGATCTCACGACTCGATTTTGACTCCTCAACACCCAAGTCGCTTCTGCCTGAACCTGTCCTCAATCACTTGGGACTGACAAAAGAAGCCGCTGTGGAACTTCTGACGGCGCTGGCCGCAACAAACGTCATCGCACCCTTTGAGATCTCAACCAAGGATGCTGAACAGCGCGCCATGGAGGAGATTGCTGGGGAAATCGGTCTTATGAAGAAATTCGGAAGCGACGTCTTGGACGCGAGCAAACTTGCGCAAGGAATCTTGCGCGACAACCCGAATCTGCAGTGGGTCAAGGTGGGGGCCGTCTTGGCTGGTGCTGCGGCGTTGGTCGTGGGCACAGGTGGACTTGCCCTTGCGGCGGCTCCCGGCTTAGCCGGAGCAGCCGTGGTAACCAGTGCACTGGCCAGCTTTGGCCCTGGCGGCATGATTGGGGGCCTCATAACAGCAGGAGCTCTCGTGGGCGGGGGAGGAATATTGGTAGGCACCGGGGGAGGGACCATTGTGACTGGTCTCTCTGGTTCGGAGACAAGCGCAGAGGAGTTTGAAGGAGTCGTCTCCCTGAAGCTGGCGGCAGAAATCCTGCGGAATTGCCAAGACGTGGAAAACGATCCAAACGTATGGCACCTCCTCGAAGGTGTCGAAACGAGAGTCAACCGACTTCATGAACGCCTGGATGAAATCTCTGACCCGAAAGCACCGGCAGTAAGGGAACTTGCCAAGAAGCTCATCATCGTCAAGCGGGCGCTGAAGTACATGCGCGACAACGGACTCGAGCCGGGCGGTTCCATGGAAATGGGCGCTGGCAAGCAACCCAGTGAAAGGCGTGGGGCGCGGTTTGTCCTCCAACTCCCACGGGCTAGACAGCAGTAAGAGGACAGGGAAGTCGGCAGTGGCCGGCTGACAGCTTTCAAGGCCGTGCAGCCGTCGCCCCGCAGCAGGGAGCCGAGGGAAATGAACGGCCGGATTCATGCACCCACGCTGTTGACGGCGGTTCTGGCGCTGTTGTCTGTGGCTGTTGAATCGGTGGCGTTGAGCTTCATGGGGTTCGATGCCGTGACAAAGACGTGTGCATATGCCAGTTTCGCTCCGGCCAGTGCCACAAATGCCCCGGCGTCGGCGGCGGGGGCAGGCGGGCGGCCCTGCATCCGCCACGTTGACCGGTGCCGGCAGGACGGGCAACACCTGTGCCCGGGTGTCTCCCCGCGTCACAAAATGAACAGTCGGAAAACAACAGGTAGCGCTGCGACGTTTACTTCCCTCCCACCACCTGAACTGTTGGTTAACTTCCTTCAATTCCGCGGAAATCCGCCATTCCCAGGCGACTCCCTGAACTAGCGTCATCACTGAACGCGGCATCTGGGGATGTCCGCACAAGTTGGCATAGTGAATCAGGCGATCGGAGATGGGCGGCATGCTCGTTGAATCCAAACACGAATCAGGGCAGTTGGCGGCATGGCTTGCCGATGCGGGCCTGGCGCTGCGTCCCTTCATGGGGCCGCGCTCGGGCCGCGGCCGGCTGTCCGTCGTGTTGCTCGGATCCGGCAATGAGCAGGAAGCCGCACTGACCCTGGCAACACTGCTGGACTCCTCCTTTCAGGATTTCCGCGTTGAGCTACCCGCCGGAATGCTCAAGCAGGGAACGGAGATTGGCAACTGGTTGGCAGGCGACGACCGGTTCAGCGATGAATCGGTGTTCGCCCAGCACGTGGCCCAGTCGGAGACGGTGCTGGTGCTGCCCGCAGGCCTCCTGCTGACCAAATACAGTATTGAAGCCATCTATGAGGCGCTGCAACAGCCGGGCATCAGCGTCGTCCGAACCGTGGTCCCCGGCCGGCCCCAGGCCCTGGAATTCTGGGATGCACAGTTCCTGCGGAACGAGGGATTCGAACAGGCGGAAGCGGCCGCCCGTCGGGCAGGCGCCGAGCGCTGGATCGACGGTGCGGCCCTGGGCCTGCACTTTGTTGGCGAGCCGGCACCCAAGGTGTTCTTCCGGCGCGGCGCCGCAGAACGGCACATCGTGGACGTCAACGTGCTGCCCGGCCCGCCCAAGCAGGCCAAGGGCAGCCGCAAGGGTGCAAAGCACTATGCCCGCGCCATTGTCCGCAGGCTCAAGGCGCTGGGCACCCGTGCAGGCGGAACGGCAACCCGTGGATAGTGTCGTCGTCCCGCTGGGTACCATCGATGCCGCAACAGCGGTGGGATCCTTGGGGCTGGAAGCCAACAAGCCGGGCTGGCACAGGCGCGACATCCTGGACGGCGACCTGGCACGCGATGTCAGCAACCCGCCCGGACCCTGGCACCAGAACTACGTCGTCATCGTCCAAAGCCTGGGACGGCTGCGCGAAGTCCTGCCCCTGTTCTCTGCAGAGGGCCGGGCCAAGCACCTTGCCGTCGTGGTCGAACAGCCGGACCCCGCCCACCCCTTCCACAGCGGGTTCACCGCAACAGCTGCGGACTCCGTCACCCAGGGCACCCTGGACTGGATCCCCGGTGCACGGGTGGTCCGGATAACCTCCACTGGCTGGCTGGATGTGCACGGGGTCCTTGCCGCCGTGGCAGCCCAGGGCCGGCGCACCCTGCCGCTGGGCGGGCTGCGCCTGGGTGTCTCGGACAAGGAGACCGCCGCCTGGGCGGCCGCCGACCCGCAGGCCCGCTGGGTCTCCCCGGACGTGGACATGGACACCGTCGAGCCCGTCGACTCCATGGACGTCGTGGCCGGTCCCGCAGAGGGACGCGCAGAGGACTCCATTGCCGCGCAGCTGGCGCCCGTGGACCCCTTCAACAGCTCACCCGTCGGCTTCAAGTCGTTCCCCGGGTGCGGCACGGCAACGCTGGAAGCTGTCGACGGCGGCACCTGGTGGAAGCTCACGGGGCACGAAACGCCGGGCGCCGAGCCGCTCCTCCTGGAGACCCGGGCAGGCGGTTTCACCGAGGCCCACATCGCTGCGCTCAGGAACAGCTGGAGCGTGCAACTCGACGGCCTCGACACCATGAAGCCCATGGCCTGTGCCAGGGCCCTGTCCCAGCTCGCCGCCTCGGGCGTGCCGCTTGCCCTGGGTGCGCTCCCACACCTGGCCGAAGACCTCCTGGGCACGGAAACCATGGAGACCCTGCGGTCCGGCCCCGTCCCCAAGGAATCCGCCACCGACCGCGAATCGGCCTCCATCGACATGCGCCGCACCGCGTTGCGTGCCTACCTCCCGCGCTACCGGGGGGCGGTGCTGCGCCGGGCCGCCGGCCTTTCGGAATCCCTGGACCCGGCCATCTCCGTCCTGCTCGCATCCAAGCGCCCGGACATGGTGCCGCATGCGCTGGCGCAGGTCGCCCGGCAGAGCTGGACCAACACGGAAACCATCCTGATCCTCCACGGCGTCGAGGACCTCGGCCCGGAAGGCGACGCCGCCGTTGCCGCCTTCCCGGGGCTGCTGACGGTCATCCACGCGCCGCAAAACCTGACACTCGGCGGCGCCCTCAACCTGGGGATGGGGCGCGCCTCGGGGGAGTATCTCGCCAAGATGGACGACGACGACTGGTACGGCCCGCGGCACCTGGAAGATTTGTTTTTGGCCCGGGAATACTCGGACGCGGTCCTGGTGGGCAGCCCGGTTGAGTTCACCTACCTGGAGGGCCCGGACATCACCACCCGCCGGTCCCATGCGGGGGAGCAGTACACCCGCCACGTGGCAGGCGGCACCATGTTCATCTCCGCCCACGACCTCCGGGCCGCCGGCGGCTGGCGCAACGCCCCGAGGGCCGTGGACCGCGCGCTCCTGGACGCCGTCCTTGCGTCCGGCGGAAGCGTCTACCGCAACCACGGGCAGAACTACATGATGCACCGGCGCAGCGGCAGCGGTGCCGCCCACACATGGCAGGCGGACGATTCCGTTTTCCTGCAGGACACCCTGGAACAGTGGAACGGCTTCCGGCCGGCCCCGCAGATGGGCCTGGCACCCAGGGAACCGCTGCAGGAACGCCGCTCCGCCGGCTACCGGAGCTGGTTCTCCACGGGGCACCATGCCCCGGCCTAAAGGCACGACGCACCTGTCTGCACAACACCAACCATTCGGGGCCAAGGCGGCTCCAACTATGAATCTGGGAGCACTATAACCATGCGAATCAGCGTCATCGGCACTGGATACCTCGGCGCCACACATGCCGCATGCCTGGCAGAAATGGGTTTTGAAGTCATCGGCATGGACACCGACCCCGCCAAGGTTGCCGCACTCGCGGAGGGCAGGCTGCCGTTCCACGAACCCGAGCTGCCCGAGCTCCTGCGCAAGCACGTCCAGTCGGGCCGGCTGAAGTTCACCACCTCCATGGCGGAGACCGCTGCCTTTGCCAACGTCCACTTCCTGGCCGTGGGCACCCCGCAGGCCGGCACCGACGGCACGGCGGACGTCTCCCAGATCGACGGCGCCCTCCGCGCCCTCCTGGCCCACGTGGACGAGGACGCCCTTGTCATCGGAAAGTCCACCGTCCCGGTGGGCACCGCCCGCCGCCTGGCCTCCATGGCCAAGAAGCTCGCCCACCCGGGCGCCACGGTGGAACTTGCTTGGAACCCGGAATTCCTCCGCGAAGGCTACGCCGTCAAGGACACCCTCGCCCCCGACCGCCTGGTCTTCGGCACGGACAACGGCGCCGGGCTGCCCATCCTCCGCACCGTCTACGCCACGGCCCTGGCCGCCGGCACGCCGCTGGTGGAGACCGACTTTGAAACCGCCGAACTCGTCAAGGTCGCTGCCAACGCCTTTCTGGCCACCAAGATCTCCTTCATCAACGCCTTTGCCGAGATCACTGAGGTGGCAGGCGGGGACATCACCACCCTCGCGGACGCCATCGGCATGGACGAGCGAATCGGGCGCCGCTTCCTCAATGCCGGTGTCGGCTTTGGCGGCGGCTGCCTCCCCAAGGACATCCGCGCACTCCAGGCCCGCACCCGCGAGCTGGGCCTGAGCCAGACCATGGACTTCCTCTCATCGGTCGACGCCGTCAACCTGCGCCGCCGCGACAAGGTCGTGGAACTGGTGGAGGCCGCGATCGCAGGCAGCGGCCCCCGGCCCAAGGTGGCCGTCCTCGGCGCCAGCTTCAAGCCTGAAAGCGACGACGTCCGCGACTCGCCGGCCCTGGACGTAGCCGCACGGCTGCATGAACGCGGACATGCCGTCTCCGTGTTTGACCCCATCGCGCGCACCAGCGCCGCGCAGCGCTGCCCCGAACTGCACTACCCCGACACCCTGGACGGGGCAGCGGCCGGTGCCGACGTCGTCGTCCTCCTGACCGAATGGCGGCAGTTCCGCGAGCTCGAGCCGGCCGCCCTCGACACGCTCGTGCGCAGCCGCAACATCATCGACGGCCGCAACGTGCTGGATGCTGGTGAGTGGCTCGACGGCGGATGGAACTTTTGGCAGCTCGGCCGGAAGCCCGCGGAGGGTTCCGCAGGCAGCCCCGATGCCACGGCCGAGCTGGACGTGCTGGCGGTGCGCGCATGACAAATGCCGACACAGTCCGCCAGCCAACCCTGAGCGTCGTCGTCCCGGTCTACAACGTCGCCCCGTGGCTGGATGAATGCCTGAATTCACTGCGAAGCCAGTCCTTCTCCGACCTTGAGATCGTCGTCGTCAACGACGGATCCACGGACTCCTCCGCCGCGATTGCCCGGAAACACGCCCAGGCAGACCCCAGGGTCACGGTCCACGACTTCGCCAACGGCGGACTCGGGCGGGCCAGGAACCGCGGACTGGAACTGTGCCGCGGGAGCTATGTCCTGTTCACCGACAGCGACGACAGGGTCCCGTCTGGTGCCGTGGCCGCCATGATGGCGGCGCTGCAGGGGAGCGGGTCCGAGCTGGTCACCGGACGGGCCGTGGACTTTTACACCGACCCGGAAAAATACTCGGACTACTGGACCACCGTTTCATCGGTGTTTACCCGGTCCCGGCAAGGGGTGACGCTGGCGCAGCACCCCGAACTCATCCACGACCACACCGTCTGGAACAAGGTCTACTCACTGGCCTTCCTACAGGAGCACGGCATCCGCTTCTCCGAAGACACCCTGTGCGAGGACATCCACTTTTGCGCCCAGGCCTACGCCAAGGCCGCCAGCGTGGACATTGTCAGCGACTACGTCTACGAACACCGCCGCCGGCGGGGCGCCATCTCCAACTCCCTGGGGGACGCCAAGCCCCTCACCGACTGGATGGCCGAGACCCAAAAGGTCATGGGCCTGCTCCGGGACCAGCCAGCCGCCGTCCGGGATGCCTACGTGTCCCGGCTCCTGCGCATCGAGGCGTTTGACCGTGCCCGCTGGATCGACGCCGGCACACCTCAGCAGGTGAAGACGGCGCTCGCGCAGCTGGTCTCCGGGCTGCTGGACCTCGGCTCGGCGGAGGCGGTCCGCGCCGTGCCGCAGCGGCACCTGGCCGTGCTCGAGTCGCTTCGCCTCGAGGTGCTCAGCGCGTCGCGGCCCCGGGTGGACTCGCCGCAGCTGTCCGTCGTGGTGCCCACACTCAACGTGGAACGCTGGATCGACGACTGCCTGCTGAGCATCCGCCGCCAGGATTTCGCCAACCTGGAAATCCTGGTCGTGGACGACGGCAGCGAGGACAAGACAGCCAACGCCATTGCGGAACACCTGCTCGATGATCCGCGCATCCACTACCTGCGGTCGTACGGTGCAGGCGGGGGAACGGCCCGCAACATCGGCACCGATGCCGCCCGGGGCGAGTTCCTGGCCTTTGCCGACGGCGACGACATGGTCCCCCAGGGCGCCTACACCCGCTTCATCAGCCAGCTCGAGCACAGCGGCTCAGACATGGCAGTGGGGGACTACCTGCAGCTGAGCAAGGACGGGGTGTGGCACCCCCACTGGAAGAACAAGCGCTTCGCCGTGCTGCGGGAGGCCATCACCATCGGCGAGTTCCCTGAGCTTGTCATGAACCGCTGCTGCTGGGACAAGATGTTCCGCCGCCGGTTCTGGGACCGGATCAACAACTTCTTTCCCGACGCACGCCGGGCCAACGACATCGCACCCATGGTCCGCGCCTATGTGGGGGCGGCATCCCTGGACGTTGTCCCCGGCCACTCGTACGTGTACCGCAAGCGCCCCGGCAACTCCTCCATGACGGCCAAGGCCTCCAACCCGGCCAGCCTTCAGAACTACCTGGAGCAGGAACTCGCCTGCGCACGCATGGTGCTGGGGACGCACAGCCCCGAACTGGTGCAGCTGTACTTTTCCGCCGTCGTCGAACGGGACCTGTGGGTCCACCTGAAGGGCTTCCTGGCCGGCGGCGGAGCGAGGAACGCCCTGGCGGCCCGGCCGGTGTTTGACGCAGCAGCGGCCTTGCTGCGCGTGGTTCCCCGGAGCAGCCTCCACGCCCTTGAGCCCAAAAAGAAGCTGGTCTACCAACTGCTCCTCAGCGGCAACACCGGCCCGCTCGGCAACGCACGGCGCGGGGCCCTGGACATGGACAAGGGCGGCATCGGGGCGCTGTTCCCCTGGAAGGATGCGCTGATCGTGTCCGGCGACGAGCACGTGCAGCTGGAGCTGCGCCGGCAGGCCTACAGCCGCGGCGTCCTGAACCGCCTGGTCAACGACTGGCCCACCCTCCCCGACGACCAGCGGCGCCTCGCCAGGGCCAGGGTCGTACGTTTCGCGGGCGCCAACATCGGGCGCCTGGGCAGCCTGCACCGGTCTCCGGCCGACAGGGTGAGGTTCACGTTGATCGCCGCCGGCAACGCCGGCGCCATTGGCGCAGTCCAGGCCCTGTCCGGAAAGGGACACCCCAAACGGCGGATGTGGCGGATTCTGAACAGGCAGCCGGTGGCGGTGCAGCGCGTGGTCCGCCACGGCTGGAAAACCGTCCAACGCGCCGCCCTGGCGGTCTCACCATGACTGAAGCCTCGACAGAAAGCACACCATTGCGACGCAGGATCTTCGTTTTTCCCTACTGGGCCGACAACGCCTTCATAGACATCACGTACATGGCAAGTGCCAGCCGCGGGGTCGGCATCGTCAAGACCTACTACCTGGAGGACCTGCGCCGCGCCATTGAAAAAGGCAACCCCGGGGACGTGCTCCACATCCACTGGACCACGCGTGTCTGCCAGGAAGCAGCTTCCGAAGAGGATGCGGAACAGCGGCTCGCCAGTTTTGCAGCCACGCTGGACCTTGCCAAGGAGCGTGGCGTGCGCATCATCTGGACGGTGCACAACGCCATGGCCCACGATGCCCGGTTCGTGGAACTGGAGACGCAGCTGTACCGCATCCTTGCGGAGGCAGCGGACAAGATCCACATCATGAATCCGCTGACGCCGGAAATAGTCAGCGGAACCTTTGACATCGACCCCGCGAAGATCGTTGCCATTCCCCACCCCAGCTACCGCGGCTGGTATGACAACAGCCTGGGCAGAAGGGCGGCCCGGGCGTCACTGGGCTTGCCGCAGGACGCCAAGGCCGTGCTGTTCTTTGGCAACATCAAGCCGTACAAGGGTGTGCTGGAGCTCATCGCCGCGGTCAAGCGTCTGCAGGAGATCGACCCCTCCGTGCACCTGCTGCTGGCCGGCCGGGTCTCGGATGAGGACAGGGCCGTCCTGGACGCAGCCCTGTCGGCCGGGGTGAAGCACATCAAGGAGCTCGGCTACATTTCAGCGGAGGACACCCCCAAGTGGTTCAACGCGGCGGACCTGACCGTGCTGCCATACAGGCGATCCCTGAACTCCGGCTCGCTGCAGCTGGCGGCCTCCTTCGACCTGCCGGCCCTCGTGCCGGACCAGGCCGAGCTGCGTGCCGTGTACGGCGCCGAGCAGTGGGTGGGGTTCTATGAGGAGGGCCGGGAACCGCACGACCTCGCCTTCCGCATTGCCGCCTCCCTCGCGGAAGCCCCCAGGCAGCGCCGGGCAGCCTACGAGTTTTCCCGCCAATACCCGCCTTTTGCCATGAGCAACGACTTCGCCGATGCCATTGCGCAACTCTAAGCCACATCCGGAAAGGGGCCCGCAACCATGACCGTGGACCAGAAAAGCCGCCGCTCACCCTACAGGGGCAGGGAGGCAAAGTCCTTTTGGAAGCAAGCCGTGGCCGGCAAGGCTCCCGACCAACTGCCAGGCCTGTACACCAGGAAATTTGAGATCACCCCCACGGACGGCATCATGACAGCAGGCAGCTGCTTTGCCCAGCACATCGCCAGACACCTCCGTGCCGCCGGCTACAACGTCCTGGACACGGAACCAGCCCCGCCCTGGATGGCCAAGGAGACCGCGCAGCGCTACGGCTTCGGCACCTACTCCGCAAGGTTCGGCAACATCTACTACGTCCGCCAGTTCCTGCAACTCGTCCAGGAAGCCACGGGACAGCGCACACCGGCGGACATCACCTGGGAACGGGACGGACGCTTCTTTGACGCACTGCGCCCCGCCGTCGAGCCGAACGGGCTGGAGACGGCGGAGCTGGTCCGCCTGCACCGGGAACAGCACCTGGCCCAGGTCAGGAAACTGCTGGCCGGCACCAAGGTCCTCGTCTTCACCCTCGGCCTGACGGAGGGCTGGGTGCACACGGCCTCGGGAACGCTCTTTCCGACGGCGCCCGGCACCATCGCCGGCGACTACGACCCCGCCGCGTACCACTTCCACAACTTCAGCTACGGCGAGGTGCACCAGGACCTCATCGAGCTGCGGCGGCTCCTGCAGCAGAGCACACCCGGGCTCAAGATCATCCTGACGGTCTCACCCGTGTCCCTGGCCGCCACGGCGGGCGGACAGCACGTACTCCCGGCCACGGTGTACTCGAAGTCGGTCCTGCGCGCCGCCGCGGGCGCGCTCGCAGACGAGTTTGCCGACGTCGACTACTTCCCCTCCTACGAGGTCATCACCGGAGCCCCGTCAGGCAATTCGCTGCTGGATTCCACCCTGCGCAACGTCACGCCGGAGGGTGTGGAAACCGTCATGGGCTACTTCTTCGCGGAACACCCGGTCCATGCAGCGGCAGAGGACCCCGCACCCGGCCAGCCCGCGGCGCCAAGCGCCGAGGCTGTCATGTGTGAAGAGGCACTATTGGAGGCATTCGGCTCATGAGAATTTGTTTTGTCGGCGACTCGCACCTTGGCCACGTCAAGCCGGCCTGGGACGAACTGGCCCAGGCCCACCCGCAGCTCGCGGTGGACTTCAAGATTGAACGTACCTACGGTGAAAAGCCCCTCGTGATACGGGATTCCGGGCTGGGGGAGCACGACGCGCCGTCCGTGTTCGACGACATCCGGCTGGTCTACGGCGAGGTCCTGGACTGCGCCCGCTACGAGGTCTTCGTGGTGTTCGGCATGCACTACTCCATGAACACCCTCGCCAGGACCTACCCGCGCTTCCGCAGCGACCACCAGGCCCAGGGTGCCGGCGCCTACATGCTCTCGGGCGAGGCGTACCAGGATTCCGCCAACGAGCTGCTCATGAGCCACAAGGCCGGGCGGATCATCCGTGCCCTGCGCGCCCGCACGGACAAGCCCATCGTCTATGTCCAGCAGCCGCACCCGCTGGAGTGGATCGCCGCCCGCGGGGACCTTGACTTCGGCTTCTACCGGGACGCGCTCGGCAACGGCGACGACGCCGGGCTCGCCGCCGTCTACTCCCGCTCGCTGGAACAACTCAAGCAGCTTGACGTGCACGTCCGCCCCCAGCCCACAGCCACCCGGTCGGGCAACATCTTCACGCAGGCCCGCTTCGGGCTGGCGGACCCCGCGGACGTCTCTCCGGAATCGCTGTACAGCCGCGGCGACTACTACCACATGAACAAGGACTACGGCCTGCTGGCCCTGGATGACCTGTTCACCTCGGAAACGGGCGTCCTGTTCCGCCGGTAGGCTTCCGGGGCGCCGCCGGCCGCAAGCCGCTAAACTGGGGCGTCGGCCAATCCGCCGACACCGCACGCCCAGACAGGCCACACCAAGGAGCCCTTCGCCCATGAGCACGCAGCCCACCCCCACCGTGAGCTGGACGCGCGACGGCGCCGAGCACACCGCCCGCTGGTTCTCCGCCAGCGGGGCAGCCGCGCCCAAGAAGGTCGCCGCCGTGGATGATTCCCTCACTGCCGACGACGCCTACCGCCTCGCCGCCCAGGGCACCGCCATGCTGTGGCAGGGCGACTACCACAACGCCCGCCAGCTGCTCTCGGCCATGGCCCGCCGCCTGCCCGTCTTTTCCAGGTACGACGGCGAAGAGGTCGCCAAGGCCTTCTACCGCTACCGCCAGGGGAGGACGCAGCGGGCACGGATGCTCGGGCTGCTGCTGGTCCCGCTGGAGCCCGGACCCAAGGTCGCCCTGCGTCGCGCCCCGGACATCGCCGACGCGTGGGCAGCCGCCGCCGGCGACGTTGCGGAGGAAACCGTGACCCCGCTGCAGGACGTGCTGGGCGCCGTCGGTGCGTTCGAATGGCGCCGCAACGGCGTTTTTGTGCAGGAGCTGGACGCGGTCATCCAACCCCACTACGGCACCTTCGCGCCCATCCGCAGCGAGTATCTGGCTTTGGTGGACGAGGCGGAGCTTCCGTCCACGGATCTGGCATTCGACATTGGCACCGGCACGGGCGTCCTCGCCGCCATCCTCGCCAAGCGCGGCGTGAAGAAGGTCATCGCCACGGACACCGAACCCCGGGCCATCGAATGTGCCCGCGAGAACCTGGCCGCCCTCGGCCTGGACGGGATCGTCGAGCCAACCGAGGTCAGCATGTTCCCGGACGGGAAGGCGCCGCTCATTGTCTGCAACCCGCCGTGGCTGCCCGGCACTGCCAACACCCTCCTGGACAATGCGGTCTACGACCCCAAGAGCCGCATGCTCAAGGCGTTCATCACCGGGCTGCGCGCACACCTGGAGCCCCGGGGAGAGGGCTGGCTGATCATCTCGGACCTTGCCGAACACCTCGGCCTGCGCTCCCGCGAGGAACTGCTGCAGTGGATCGACAACGCCGGCCTGAAGGTCAGGGACAGGCTGGACACTGAGCCGCGCCACCCGCGTTCCATGGACCGCAGCGACCCCTTCTTCGATGCCCGCTCCCGCGAGGTCACCTCGCTGTGGAAGCTGGTGGCCCAGAGCTAGCCACGCCGTTGCGTTCCGGAATTCAGCGAAATCTGTGATGTAGTCAAATAGATGCCCGCTCACGATCCTGCTGTTCTGAGAGCTGGCCTCAAATACGCCAGATCTCAATGAGGAGCCACCTTGGCAATTGGATACTTGTACATCACGCGCAATCTGGATGATGGCTGGGTCTATGCTGGTCAATCGAGCCGCTTGGATGAGCGGAATGTTTCTCAATACCTGGGCAGCGGGGACTTGATGCTCCAAGCGATCGAAGCACACGGAGTGTCCGCGTTCAAGAAAGAGATACTGGGATACTACGACAACCAGAACGATCTCGACTATGCCGAAATCCTTGAGATAGCCCGGCTCCGCGCAGAAGGTTTTGAACTATACAATTCTGGAGTCGGGGGCCCTCGCACAGAATCTCGGTTCATTGGTGCCATGAGATGCGAATTTGGGGTGTCGCCAGTCGTTTTTTCGGCGTGGTATCGGGCAGTGAATTCTCATCCTGAGAAGGTGAAGGGCCTGCTATTAAGCGTCGGGCCACCCTCCACCGAAGAGTTCTATTGGGAACTGGAGCGACAACTTCAAGTGACACAAGACCTAGGCAAGGTATGCGGCAAGTGTGCCGCTGGAATCACCCAAGTCTGTCGAACCAAGACAGGCAAACCTACACGCAACCATGCTGGACGATAGGTAAACGCAGGACCTCGATCAGGACCTATTTGCCAGAGCCGGCTGGCAGGGTGCTTCGGTTAGAACGCGGAGCAGCATAAACGACTCATACTTTGGGCAGATGCCTGATAGTTGTGATCAACTCAGTTGCTCACCAAAGCGTTCTCGCGGAACACGAGCAGATGCTCCCTGATCACGGAGTTCTGTTGCTCCAATCTCTGCCCCAGGGCATCCAGGAGTGAGAAGTTTGGCTTCGGCCAGATCACAGGCAGCCGCCGGTCGACGGGATCTTGGCTGCCGCGGCCGAGATTTGGGTCAGGGCCGTGTCGGACGGGATCTTGTTCTCGGACAGGATGAGTTCGGTGGCAGGGTTGCGCCCATACGTCGTAAACGTCCAGGAATGGTTCTCGGTCTCCTTCATGACCCAGTCCACGCCGTTGATGGTGACGCACTTGTCGGTCGTCGGGCCGGGCACCGTGACGCCGCAGCGCAGAACTGCCACGGAAGGATCGCCCCACGCCGCCGTGGCCTGGCTTGTGGTGGTGCGGCGTTTGGCGTCGGCCAGAGAATCCGGCAGTGCCACCATCATCGGTGCGCAGGCCGGATTGTTGGCATCGGCGGCCGCATCGATCGTTACGGAGGGGGCGCAGGCGGTCAAGACCAGCAGGGCGGTTGCCGCAAAGGGCACAGCCGTCCGCCAGGAACGAGAAATCAAAGGCATGCCTAGAAGCTTATCGGCTGAAGCTG
This sequence comes from Sporosarcina beigongshangi, assembly GCF_016820535.1. Classification (GTDB taxonomy): domain Bacteria; phylum Actinomycetota; class Actinomycetes; order Actinomycetales; family Micrococcaceae; genus Specibacter. The sequence continues at coordinate 41,000 of NZ_JADHDY010000022.1, forward strand.
GGAACCTCCTCGCCGATGACACGTCAGGGCGGCCTGGTCCGCCCCGCCACAATCCACAAACTTGACGACATTCAGCTGCCACGCAGCGATCGTCCAGAAATCCATGGCAGCATGAAACATATGACTGACCTCCTCGACGCAGCCGGACCGGGCGCGCCCGGACACGGCCCCCGGCGCGACAGCCGCAACCAACAACCCAAAAAGAAGAAGACCACACGCAACGTCCTCTTCTTTTTTCTTGGGCTTTTCGTGATTGCAGCCTTGGTTGCCACCCTCTTCGTGGCCAAGCTGGCCAATGACTTCAACAGCGGTGCGCAGACTATCACCAAGGAGAAGGTTTTCCCCAAGGAGGAGGGCCGCCCGGCCGCGGCCACGAGCGGAGCCCAAAACATCCTGCTCCTCGGCAGCGACAGCCGCGGCGACGGCGTGGACATGGCGGAGCAGGGCCAGGCGTCCAACCAGCGCTCGGACACCATGATGTGGATCCACATTCCCGCGAACCGCAAGAACATCACCATGATGTCCATCATGCGCGACACCTGGGTTGACATTCCAGGCGTCGGCGAGGCCAAGATCAACGCTGCCATGGCCTACGGCGGCGTCCCGCTCGTGGTCCAGACTCTCGAGGGCCTGTTCCAGAACCGCATCGACCACGTCGCCATCGTGGACTTTGAGGGCTTCAAGGCAATTACGGATGCCCTCGGCGGTGTCACCGTCCCGGTGACCGTGCCGTTCACGTCAACGCACGGCGACCACACCTTCGCTGCAGGCCCGCAAAAGATGACCGGCGATGAGGCGCTCTCCTTCGTCCGTGAACGCTATGCCTTTTCCGACGGCGACTATCAGCGGGTGCGCAACCAGCAGCTCTTCCTCAAGGCGGTCATGAACACCGTGTTGACCCCGGCCACGCTCACCAACCCCCTGAAAATTAGCGAGCTGGTCAGCCAGGTCTCCCCGTATGTTTCCGTCGATGAGGGCCTGGATGCGGGAACCCTCGGTGCCCTCGCACTGAGTCTGCGCGACGTCCGCAGTGCAAATGTGATCTCTTTCACGCTGCCAAACCTGGGCACCGGAACCAGTGCGGACGGACAGTCCATTGTTATCAAGGACGACGCCGCGGTGCAGGGTATCGCGGACGCCCTCACCAAGGATTCGCTCGTGTCATACCTCTCCCAAAACGGTCTCGGCTGAGCCCTGCTTCCCGGAGCCGGCCGTGGAAATATGCGATAATAACGTGTTTGGACTTCGCGGTTTGATGGATTCTCGCCGCTGACAGTTCAACGCTCGTACTTTCTGCGGCCACGTCGTGGCCGGGGTGTTTGTGGATGAAGGGGAAAACTTGGGGCTAATGCTCACCCGCAGGTGGCCTGCCGCTGCCTTGGCGGCTGTTCTTATGGTGGTCCTCTGGAGCCTTTCGCTTTCAGGACCTGCCCTGGCTGCCAGTGCCAGCCACTCCGGTGTCCCCGCAACAAGCCAGGCAACCGCTCAGTTGGCGTCCGCCCAGGCATCCGTCCCGCAGCAGGCTTCACCCACCCCCGCCAAGGCCGAGTACAAGTCCACACGGACAGCCACACCCAAGGTGGCTCCGAAGGGCAGCCCGTTCTATGTCCAGCTCATTGTCATTGCGCTGCTCGTTGCCCTGGGTATCGGCTACTTCAAGGTGATGGGTCATTCCGGCCGTCCAACTCCGTCAACCAAGGCCGAAAAAGCTGAAAAGGCCGAAAAGGCCGCGGCGGCAGAGAGCCAGCTCTCAGATGCTTGAAAAGTTCCGCGCGCAAAAGCGCGCCGCCTCAGGGGCTTCGGCCCGGAAAGGCGAAGCATCCGGCAAGCCCGCCGGGCAGGGCAAGCCCCTGCGCATCATGCTCATGATCCATTCCTACTGGCCGGAGAACAGCCCGCCACAGCGGCGCTGGACAACCCTCATCCGTGAGTTCCGCAAGGCGGACTGGAAAGTGGAAGTAGTCACCCCGGTGGCCCACTTTCCAGTGGGCAAGCGCACCCTTCCCAGGAACATTGCAGGGAGGCCATTACGCGGCCAACAGGGACCCCTGGGCGAGAGCATCAAGCGTGCCCCCTACATTCCCCACAGCGGCAACTCCCACATAGCCCGCATGGTGGACCAGCTGGTGTCAGCAGCCATGTCGGTGCCCGCTGGCTTGATGTGGCGCCGGGCTGAAGTCATCATTGTCACGGCCCCCAGCCTGCCCATCATGGTCGCCGGCTACATCGTGGCCAAGCTGCGCAGGGTCCCGCTCATTGTTGAAATGCGCGACGCCTGGCCAGACCTGGCCCGTGACGCCCGCATCGTCAAGGGCAGCGTCAAGAGCCTCGTGGAAAGGGTCGTTGAGGCCATCCAGCTGCGGGCCGACATGGTCGTCTCGGTGACGGAGGGCTTCGCCGACACCCTTCGCGCCCGCGGCGTAAAAAACGTGATCACTGTCAGCAACGGCCTGGACCTGGATTCTGTCCCGGTCTTTGACCCGCCCCAGCTGGAACGCGAAGTCTTTGAAGCCCTGTACCTCGGCAACCACGGCGAAAGCCAGCGGCTGGACGTCGTCATCCGGGCCAGCGCCCTTGTCGGCGACTCCATGATTTTGCACATGGTCGGCCACGGCACCCAACGCCCGGGCCTTATGGAGTTGGCGGCCGAGCTTAACGCTCCCGTCATCTTCCATGACTCCCTCCACGGCAAGGACGTCCTGGACCGCTACGAGAAGGCGGACACCTGCATCGTTTCCCTGCGGGACGACTGGAAGTCCTTCGAAGCCACCGTGCCGTCCAAAACCTATGAAGTCATGTCCATTGGCCGGCACGTGACGGCAGTGGTCCGCGGCGAAGCGGCACGCATCGTCAAGGAAGCGGAGTGCGGTGACGTCGTCGCCTGGAAGGCCGAAGCCATTGCCGAGCTCTGGCGCGACCTCGCCGCCGACCGCAGCCGCCTCCGGACCGGCACTAGCGGCCGCGAGTGGGTCCGCAAGAATGCCAACTACCCCATGTTGGCCACACAATACATGGACGCCATCAAGGGCCTTGTCCGTGAAAGGAGTGCTGTTTAGTGGGGTTGTTGAAAAACTTCTCGCTGGCGGCGTCAACCGCGCTCCGGCATGTTTCAGATGATCCCGTGGTGCTCGTGCTGCAGCTCTCCCGCCGCCTGCCCGCCAAGATCGTGCAGCCCGCCGCCAAGGCCCTCTGCAAGGCGATGCCCTCGTCCACCGCGCCTGCCGCCCTGATCGCGGCGCATGTCGCCGGCGACAGCACCGGCCTGGAACGGCGCCTTGAAACGGCCCGCACCAGTGGCATCTCCGGCAATCGCGCCCGCCTGGCTGCGGACATCGCCCTGGCCGCCGGACAACCCGAATGGGCTGACCAATTCCTTCCCGCCGCCGCCGGCAGCGCTCGGCTGCCTGCCACGGTGGCCCGCCGCAAATGGTACGACGGCGACATGTCGGGTGCCGTCGCAGCCCTCGCCGGCCAGCGGGGGAGCCTGGGCAAACACCACGACCGGCTGGCCGGTGAACTGAAGACATTTTCCGGTTGGACCCCCGTGCTGCCGTCAGTGCACATGGTTCCGGTCCCCGGCCGGGTACTGCACTTCCTGACTAATTCGCTCCCGCACACTGCCAGCGGCTACGCACAGCGCAGCCATTCCATCATGGCGGCCCAGCGCGATGCCGGCTGGGATGTCCTGGCCGTGACCCGGCTGGGGTACCCCGTGCAGGTCGGCAAGGTGCTTGCTGCTGAGCAGGACGTTGTTGACGGCATCACCTACCAGCGGCTGCTGCCCCCGCACATGGCTGCCACCGCGGATGCCCGGATGCAGCAGGAGGCGGAAGAGCTCCTTCGTGCTGCCTTGGAGTTCCGTCCCGAAGTCCTCCACACCACCACCCATTTCGCCAACGGGCTTGTCGTGGATGCGGTGGCCCGGGCCCTCGGCATCCCGTGGGTGTATGAAGTCCGTGGCCAGTTGGCAGACACTTGGGCATCCACCCGCGCCGAGGCAGCCAAGGAGAGCCAGCGCTACCTGGACTTCCAGGCCTGTGAAGCCTCGGCCATGAACGCTGCCAGCTCAGTCTTCACCCTGGGCGACACCATGAAGGAGAGCATCGTTGCCGCCGGCATCCCGGCGGGCAAGGTGCTGCTGGCACCCAACGCCGTCGGCGGCGAGTTTCTCGGTGAGCCCAAGGACCACGTGCAGGCAAGGTCAATGCTGGGGCTCGATCCTGAACTGAACTACATCGGCACGGTCAGCTCGCTCGTCGACTATGAGGGCATGGACGACCTTCTTGACGCCTTTGCCATTTTGTCGCCTGACTTCCCCAAGTTACGCGTGCTGATTGTGGGAAGTGGCACATCAGCCCCGTCACTGCAGGACCAGGCGAAACGCCTTGGCCTGTCGGACAAGGTCATCTTTACCGGCAGGGTTCCCCGCGAGTCCACGCCGGTTTACCATGCAGCACTTGATATTTTCGTTGTCCCCCGGAAGGATCTGGCGGTCACCCGTGCCGTGACCCCGCTCAAGCCGGTGGAGGCCCTGGCCAGCGCCCGCCCGGTCGTGGCAAGCAATTTGCCTGCTCTCCGTGAGATAGTGGAAGACAACGTTAACGGCAGGCTGAGTGCGGCGGATGATTCCACCGACTTGGCCATGGTTTTGTCTGGGCTGTTAATGGACCCGGAACTGAGAGAGCGCCTGGGCGCGGCCGGTCGCAGCCGTGTACTGGAGACCCGCACATGGGCGGCAAATGCTGCTGCCTACAGCGCGGAGTACAAGAAAGTAGTTAAGTTGTCGTTGGAAAGTCGCAGTGGAACGCATGACTGAAGCTGTAGGGCAGCTGCCTCAGCCTGCTGCAGTACATGACGTCCCCGTAGACCTGAGCAAACTGAAAAGGGTTGGGGCGCGCCCCAAGTTCCTGGACTACCTCGTCCAGTTGTGGGACTTCCGCCAATTCACGTACTACGACGCGCGGGCCCGCATCCAAAGCGGCACCCGCCGCGACAAGTTGGGCAGTGCGTGGCTGATCCTGAACCCGATCTTCAACGGGCTCACGTACTTCCTGGTATTCGGCCTGCTGCTCAACACCAGCAAGGGCATCCCCAACTTCATCGGCTACCTGGTCATCGGCGTGTTCATGTACCAGATAACCTCGGGTGCCATCATGAGCGGTGCCCGCTCCATGCAGCAAAACAAGGCGCTGGTGCAGGGATTCAGCTTCCCCCGTGCTGCGCTGCCCATCGGTGTCAACCTGCGCGAATTCCTTGGCAACGTGCCCATGATCATCGCCATGCTGCTGATCGTCCTGGTGGTTCCGCCTGCAGAGCCCATTACCTGGCGCTGGCTGTTGTTGCTGCCGGTCTTGGCGCTGCAGTTTGCCTTCAACCTCGGCGTCGGGCTGATCCTTGCCCGCATGATCTCGAAGGTCAATGACATCACGCACCTGCTGCCGTTCTTCCTTCGTCTCGTCATGTACTTGTCCGCGGTGTTCTACTCCCTGGACCGCTTCAAGGACCACCCCACCATCTTGAAGGTCATGGAAGCCAACCCCATGTTCATCATCATCGACATCACCCGTGACGCGGTCCTGTATGGGGTAACCCCGTCGTTGATGTCCTGGGCCATGCTCACGGCATGGGCGTCCATCGTGCTCGTTGTTGGCATGGTCTTCTTCTGGCGGGCGGAGGAATCCTATGTCAGGGGATAGCACTGTGCCCGGCACGCCCTCAGATCCCTGCGTCGTGGCCGAGAACGTAGCGATGAAATACAAGGTCATTTCCACCGAGGAACAGTCCAAGCCGCCCAGTCTCCACCGAAAGTTTCTCCGTCGCTTCAAGCCCAACCCCAACACGGTAACGGTCAACGCCCTCAACGAGCTGTCTCTGATCGTTCGCCGCGGTGAATCCGTCGGTGTTATCGGCCGCAACGGCTCCGGCAAGAGCACGCTCATGAAGCTCATCAGTGGACAGGCGCGTCCCACCAGCGGCGCCATCCACGCCACCAGCACGCCCATCATGCTGGGCGTCAACGCCGCACTCGTACCGGAACTCGCCGGTGACCAGAACGTCATCCTGGGCGGTTTGGCCATGGGCCTGGCCATGGAGGAAATCGAGGCCCGCTTCGATGAAATCGTGGAGGTGTCCGGTCTGGAAAAGTCCATCCACCTGCCCATGAAGTCTTACTCCTCCGGCATGGGTGCGCGCCTGCGCTTTGCCATTGCCGCCTGTGGCAACCCGGAGATCCTCCTTGTCGATGAGGCCCTGAACACGGGTGATGCCCAGTTTGCCGCCCGCAGCAAGCGCCGCATGGACGAACTTCGCGAAAAGGCAGGCTGCGTCCTGCTCGTCAGCCACAGCCTGACCACCATCAAAGACATGACCGGACGTGTCGTGTGGCTGGACAAGGGCGATCTCATCATGGACGGCGAGCCCAAGGAAGTGACCAAGCGGTACATGGAATTCACCAAGCTGCTTGCCAAGGGCAACAACGACTCTGCCTTCGCATTGCGGGCGGAGCTGCGTTCGTCCCTGGAGATGGTAAACGTCGTCAACGCCCCGGAATCCAGCCGGAGTCCGCAGGTGGTGCGCTGATGTACACAGTCAACGACGCAAAAACAGCCCTGTGGCACCTGCGCTCCGGCGGCCCGGACCAGCTGAAGGAATGGCAGGCCCGCCGTCGCGTGGACCTCGGCTTTGCAGCGCCCACCAGTGTCCAGGGTGTTGAAGGCGGATGGGTCGGCCGTGGCAAGAAGCGCCACCTGTCCTTCACACCCGCCGACATCCCCACCGGGGACGCCCGCCGGAACGACCTCAAGGTCGGCGTCATCCTGGACGATTTTTCCGCCATGGCATTCCGCTTCGAATGGAACGCCGTAGCGCTCGACCCCGCCGCCTGGGCGCAGCAGCTCGACGGCCTGGACTTGGTGTTCATCGAGTCGGCCTGGGCCGGCAACGAGCGCCTGTGGCGCGGCAAGATCGGCAGTGAGAACGGCCCGGCGCAGACCTTTATCGACCTGCTCGCCTCCTGCAGGGAGAAGGGCATCCCCACCGTCTTCTGGAACAAGGAAGACCCGCCGCACTACGACGACTTCCTGCCTGCCGCCAGGCTCTTCGATGTCGTCTTCACCTCAGATGAGGGACGCATTGAAAGTTACCGCAAGGATCTGGGGCACGACCGCATCGATGTGCTGCCATTCGCAGCCCAGCCCGCGGTGCACAACCCCATCCGCCCAGCCAAAGGCTGGCACAAGCGCGACGTAGCCTTCGGCGGCATGTACTTTGCCCACAAATACCCCGAGCGCCGCGAGCAGATGGACCTTTTGCTCAACGGTGTCATGGACGCCTCCAACAAAATGGGCACCGGTCTGGAGATCTTCTCCCGCCAGCTCGGCGGCAGCCCCGAGTACCAGTTTCCGGCACCGCTTGACTCGCGAGTGGTCGGTTCACTGACCTACCCGCAAATGCTCTCCGCCTACAAGGCATACAAGGTGTTCCTCAACGTCAACTCCGTGGTTGACTCCGCCAGCATGTGCGCACGCCGCATCTTCGAAATCTCGGCCGCCGGCACGCCCGTCATCACCACCCCCAGTGCTGCGATTCGCAATTTCTTCACCGAGGGCGAAGTCCCCGTTGCAGAAACTCGTGAATCCGCGGCCCACCAGAGCCGGGCACTCGTGAAGAACGCCGAGCTCAACGACAGGACGGCACACCGGGCACAGCGCCGAATCTGGCAGGAACACACCTACGCGCACCGCGTGGAGACGGTTCTGTCCAGCGCCCTGCCCAGCCGCGCGTCCGGCATGGTCCGGCCCACGGCCTCGGCCCTGGTTCCCACGATCCGTCCGCAGCAGATTGAGTACGTGTTCCGCACTGCGGCTTCGCAGAACGGCATCGAAACGCAGCTCGTCCTGCTGACCCATGGCTTTGAGCTCGCACCGGATCAGCTGCGCAAGCTGCAGGAGCAGTACAACTTGCCCAATGTCGCCCTGCTGACCGCCGGCCGCGACGTGTCGCTGGGGGAGTGCCTGAACCGCTGCGTAGCTGCGGCCGACGGCGACGTTCTGGCCAAGATGGATGACGACGACCACTACGGTGCCGACTACCTCTCCGACCAGATCTTTGCGCTGGATTACTCCCGGGCCCAGATCGTCGGCAAGCAGGCACACTACATGCACCTCGAGTCGTCCAAGGCCACTATCCTGCGCTTTGGCCACAAGGAGCACAGATACACTGACTTTGTCATGGGGCCAACTATCGTGGCCGCAAAGGATACTTTCATTGCCAACCCGTTCCCTGCCCTCGGGCTGGGGGAGGACACAGGGTTCTTGCGCAATGCAGGACAATCAGGGATGCAGATCTACTCTGCAGACCGTTTCAATTTTTATCAGGTGCGCGCCGGCGACGGCCACACCTGGCAAGTGGAAGACGCCGAACTACTCGCATCCGGCGACCTAAAATTCTATGGGGATCCCAGTGAACACACCGACATTTGAATCAGCAAAAGCAGCCGGCATTGAGACCGTGGCCGTCATTGGACTGGGCTACATCGGCCTGCCAACCGCCGCCATCCTTGCCACCAACGGCATCAAGGTCATCGGCGTAGACGTCTCCTCGAACACCGTCGAGGCCGTCAACCGCGGCGAGGTCCCCTTCGTCGAGCCGGACCTCGGAACCAGTGTTGCCGGGGCGGTCGCCCAGGGCTTCCTCCATGCACAGAAGGAGACGCCCGCTGCGGATGCCTTCATCGTTGCCGTCCCCACGCCGTTCCTCGCTGACAAGTCTGCAGACCTCAGTTACATCGAGGATGCAGCACGCGCCATCGCCCCACAGCTGCGTGGTGGCGAACTGGTCATCCTCGAGTCGACGTCCCCGCCGCAGACCACAGCCCACATGGCCCAAGTAGTGCTGGAGGCCCGCCCCGACCTCAGCCTCGACGGCTCCGACGGTCGTCCGGCTGTCCTCTTTGCACACTGCCCGGAACGTGTCCTCCCCGGCCGCGTCATGATTGAGCTCGTCACCAACGACCGGATCGTGGGCGGGCTCAACGACGGAGCCGCCGCTGCAGCAACTGCCCTGTACAAGGTGTTCTGCAAGGGCGAGATCCTGGAGACGGACGCCACCACCGCTGAACTCTCCAAGCTGGTTGAAAACGCGTACCGCGACGTCAACATCGCTTTCGCCAATGAGCTGTCTGTCGTCAGCAAGAACCTGGGCGTGGACGTCTGGGAGCTCATCGAGCTGGCCAACCACCACCCCCGCGTCAACATCCTGCAGCCGGGCCCTGGCGTTGGTGGGCACTGCATTGCCGTGGACCCCTGGTTCATTGTGGCTGCTGATCCCGAGAATGCACGCCTCATCCGCACCTCCCGCGAGGTCAACGACTCCAAGCCGCAGCGCGTTGTGGAGCAGATCCTGGAGCCGCTCGTAGGCAACACGGCTCCTACCATCGCCGCCCTTGGCCTGGCCTTCAAGCCGAACATCGACGACATGCGTGAATCGCCCGCCGTCGACATCGTCCACAAGCTGGCCACCCAACGTCCCGACGCCAAGATTCTGGTGGTAACGCCGCACTCCAAAGTGCTGCCCAAGAAGCTTGAGGGCTTCACGAACATCACCTCGGTGACCGCAGAAGAGGCAATTTCCGTAGCTGATGTCGTGGCGCTGCTGGTTGACCACGACAAGTTCCGTGAAATCGACACCGCCACCCTCGCCGGCAAGCACGTCGTTGACACCCGCGGCTTCTGGCGAGCCAACGGACACAAATAATTCCCCAATTAATTATTACTTCTCATATCAGCACTTTGTATACGCTTTGATTCGCAGAAGACTAATATTGGATCAGCCAGTTTATTCTCGCTCGGTCCGGCGAAAGATGGATTTTCATGACAAGAAATCACGGCGAGAAAATCGCGCAGTTCAGTATTGTACTTGCAGTTTATAATAACGAAGACTATGCACTCGATTTGTATCGTTCCTTGGATAGTCAAACTATTGATTTTGATAAACTGGAAATTATCATAGTAAACGACGGGTCCACCGACGAATCATTGCGTATAGCAAATCAATGGGCGGGAAGCACTCGCCTCAATGTTAAAATTATTACTCAGGAAAACGCAGGAGTATCTGAAGCGAGAAACACTGGGATCGATGCGGCAACCGGCGAATGGATTGCTTTCATCGACTCAGATGATGTGCTGCACCCGGACTACTTCCAAGCTTTGAAAGAATTTGAACGCCGGGACTCACATAGTAGTGCCTCCATGCTCTCATCCCGTTCGGTAATCTATCTGGAAGACCGAGGGATCACAGTTGATAACCATCCCTTGAGTTGGAAGTACAAGCGGGGTGACCGGTTGGTCAGCTTGAATGATGAGCCTCACGTTGTACATTTGGGTGGCCACTCGACAATTGTTCGCAGGTCTATCGTTCTTGAAAATGGACTGCGCTTCAATAGCGATGTTAAACCGGGGTTTGAAGATGCGGACTTCAATGGCCGTTACTTGTCTCATTTTCAAGATCCCGTCCTTGGTCTAGTCGCGAGTGCCAGGTACTATTACCGGAAACGCAGTGATGGATCTTCTTTGATAGATACTGCGTGGACTAAGCCCGAGAAGTTTACTCACGAACCAAAATACGGTCATCTGGGCATGCTGCGCTATGCCACCGATGAACTTGGATATACACCAGTCTGGGCCCAGAATATGGTGCTGTATGGTCTGTATTGGTATTTCACGGCCGACCGGAGTTGGAATAACCCATTTGCGAGCCTCAGTCAAGAAATCTTGGATGACTTTTGGGAGACTTTAGAGGCCATATTTGAATTAATCGATTCTTCGACAATTCGAAAATTCGCGATAAAGAACTTTGGTTGGTACCTCTCGGAAGGTCTGCTTCGATATTTCAAAGATGAAGCATGGGTAGAATCTGACAAAACCATCGTCTATCAGTGGGGCGCCGTAGAGAAAAAGAGTTCTGCCCAGAAGTTTGTATACTCTTACACTGGAAAGATGCCAAAAGAGAAATTCTTCTCGAATGGTAAGCGCATAAAGCCAATTTATGCAAAATCGATTCGACATGATCTGTTTGGACGGCAGCTCATGAATGAACGTATTGTGGCCTTGCCCGCGAACACCCATCTCGAAATACGTATTGGTGGAAAGCGCGCAACGATTACTAAAGTTCCGGCTTTTAACAGGCTGCCAAGCTTTAGGCGTAATGTTCCAGAATACCTCAGATTGCTGCCTGGCACGAGTATTACTTCCCCCCACGAACAAGTTGCGAAGTATCGGGCAAGCTTGAAGAGATCGTCGGGACAAGTCATGACGCCCAAGAGTGCTGCGGTACGGCTTAGAACTGTCGCTTCCGTTCTGCAAAGCAAGGCAGCTGAGGAAGCTTGGGTCAATGGAACCTCTATTCGAGAAGCAAAGTTTCAAATCTTGAAGAGATCTGCTGATCGCGTACGGCATAGTTACATAAAGTCCCGCGATGTCAAAAGGAATCGGAAGGTCACGAAGGCGGTACTGGCTGCAAGAACGAGTCGCGCATACCAGTGGGCTTGGATCTTCATCGACCGTCCAGACCGTGCTGATGACAATGCCGAGCATCTTTACCGATTCGCCATGATGAATCATCCAGAGATCAATTCATGGTTCATGCTTGATCGTACGTCAAAAGATTGGGACCGCTTGTCGGCCGAGGGCTTTCGGCTCATTCCTTACGGTGAGACTGAATCGATAGCTGCGGTTTTGAAAGCATCGTTCATACTTTCTTCTCATATGGACACAGAAGTCTACGAGCCTATTGATCGAAAGAAATATGGCCCAATTGAGGCGCGGCGAATCTTTTTGCAACACGGTATTACAATGAATGATATTTCGCGATGGATTAATACCAAGAATTTAGCACTGGTTGCCGCGTGTAGCCCTGGTGAAGTGGAGTCTTTTGTAGCCGACGAGACCCATTATCGACTTATGCGAAGGCAAATCGAACTGACCGGATTCCCGCGGCACGATCGTCTTCGGGAGCTGGCAGCGGCCAGCCCAATGCCCGAGCGAGACCGGCTATTGGTGGTTCCGACATGGCGAAAGGACCTTTCGGACCAGCTTCGTGTAGCGGAAAGTCACGCGGAGAGGGTTGAGATCCTGATTGGTAGTGAATTCTACCGCTCTTGGTCGAATCTTTTGAGTAGCGATGGTTTTGCAACATGGATAAATTCCGTTTCGTTGAAACCCGTATTTGCGCTTCACGATCATCTAAGCCCATACGTTGATCTTTTCAATTTTGGTGCAGACGTTGATGTTGTTCCTTTCTCGGAAATATCGATTCAACAAACCCTTGCTTCATCAAAAATTGTCATTACTGATTATTCGTCGCTTGGTATTGAAGCGGCTATTGCCGGAGCTGCCGTGTTTTACTATCAGTTTGACGCGGGTTCAATCTATGAAGGTGGACATACATTTAGAAAATCTTGGTTTAGTTATGTGGAACATGGTGCCGGACCCGTTGCGGCTTCCGTGGATGAGATTGTTTCTGGCATGAAAGAGCTTAGCGAAAATGATTGGGCAGTCTCGAGTCTCTACGGCGATAGATTGGAGGCTCTCCTTCCGAATTTGGATGGATCTGCGTCCGCTCGGGTCATCAAAGCTGTCAAGGCCCTGTGATGTCAAAGTGAGTAGCTTGTTCTGTTACCGGGGTTGACAAAATGGGCTGGCTCCGTGTGTATTGGTCGGCTTATTGACGAGTACCTCCATCGGACTTTTTCATATGTCATCCAAGCATGGTGTCGACCTGGTGCTTGACGAGGCTTTCGAAAGCATGGGTGGGCATCTCGGACAGCAGCGGTGGGACCCGATCGGGCCCTGTCTCATACTGTACGGAGGCGGCTTTTAGTGGCCTCTACTTTCTCTGTGGTGGCGCCGGTGACGATGAGAACTTCGATCTCCTTCCACCAGCGGCAAATGGTCCGCCAGAGCCTGGTCGTCTCGGGCTGGTTGGATTCCTTCACCAGCCGCTCGAGTTCTTCTTTGGCCAGCTCGGCGTCTTCCAAGGAGCCGGTGCGCAGCAGTGTTCGCACTTGTTCTTTCACGTCCCTGGCAGCTTTGAGGGCTCTCCGCGGTTCGTGGTGAATTCCATTGTTGTCATGGATGATTCACCGCTGTTCGGGCGGCGCTTCTGAGCATAATACGTGTTGTGTAGTTGGTGCTATTGACGAGTCCCCGCCCGGTCTGTTTAGCAGGGTGCTACTGAATGCCTCCTCCTTGTTGCCTCATAGCAATACCTCCGGGAAGCTGAGTCGTTGCCTCATTTAGAA
>NZ_JADHDY010000023.1 GCF_016820535.1 Sporosarcina beigongshangi
GCCGCGGCCCAGGTGCAGGGTTTGTTCGAGCAGGTCCACGGTGTTCTTGATCCCGGTGGTGGTGTACCGGCCGGCACTCACGCGGTGTTCCAGTTCCCCGGCGGCTGCCACGGCCAGGGCCTGGGCCAGGCGGATGACGTCTTCCACGTCCCGTGCCCAGGCGACGCATTCGGTGTCGGTGAACGCGCCCAGGTCGACCCCGAACCTCGCTGCCGTGAACGGGTCATCCCCCGCCACGGCGCCGGCGCCCGCACCGGTGGTTGCTTGTGCCCAGTGCGGGGGTGTGGTGGTCGGGGCGGCGGTCGCGGCCAGGGCGGCGGCACGGTCCAGGAGCCGGTGCACCCGGTCACCGGCCGTTCCTGCTGCTGTGGTGGGGTGGCTGCCTCCCAGCCCCGTCGCTGTCGTTCCCATACATACATTCTAANACACAAATGCCCACCCGGCCCAGGGGAGAAGACCACGCATCCCCTGGCCCCGACCCGTGGAATACAGCGTGGCACGCCCAAATCCATGCCTGCACCGCCGGCTGTGGAGAGAGCAGCTGCACAGAGAACACGGGCGTCGCCGGCAGCTGGTTTCCGGATCTCAACCCGTAGTCGGATTCGATGTCAGTACGGCCAGATAAGATTGGAGGCATGACCGGCGCTGCACCTTTACCTGACCAAAACGGTCTGACGCATACCCAAAATCCAGCACCGGCACGAGGCATCGCCCTTGACCCCGCCAGTCTCAAATCCTCGTTGCTGCATCCCCTGGGCAGCTACGGCCGCGTCGAGGTAGTCGATTCCGCCGGCTCCACCAATACGGACCTAGCCGCTGCGGCCGCCGACCCCCAGCAGTACTGGCCGGACCTCAGCGTCCTCATCGCCGACGCCCAGCCCGCCGGGAAGGGACGGCTTGGGCGGCCTTGGGAGGTCCCGGCCGGGGCTGCCATGATTTCCAGCATCCTCGTGTGGCCGGCTGAGCAGAAGTCCGACGGCGCAGCAGGTGCAGTAGGTGCGGCCCATGAAAACGGGGGAGCCGCATCCCCGTTTGCGCCCTCCGGCTACGGCTGGCTGTCAATTTTGGCCGGCATTGCCCTGTGCGAATCAGTGCGGGCACTCACCGGCGTCCGGGCGGAACTTAAGTGGCCCAATGACGTCGTGGTGGGTGGGCGGAAGCTTGCAGGGATCCTGGCCCAGCTAGTGCCGGCCCGGCTCGCACACCCGGCCGCAGCCGGCGCAACCCCGCCCCGGGAAAACCCGGGCCAAACAGCCCAAGCCGCGTTCGGCGTCGTGATTGGGGCAGGCGTAAACGTGAGCCTGACGGCAGGGCAACTGCCCACCGAACGGGCCACCTCGCTGCTGCTGGAGGGTGCGGCGACGTTGGACCGCAACCAGCTCCTGCCTGCCTACCTGAACAATTTTGCTACGCATTTCAAGGCCTTCGTGCGCGCCGGGGGCGACGCGGAGAGCGCCCCGGCCGGCGGCAAGAGCGTCCTCGAATTGGCGGCGGCGCACATGAGCACCCTGGGCCAGGACGTGCGTGCCGAGCTGCCAGGCGGCACCATGCTGCATGGCACTGCCGTTGGCCTTGGTGCGGACGGCGGGCTGGACATCCGGGACGGGGCCGGCCGGATCCACCACGTCAGCGCCGGGGATGTGATCCACCTGCGTCGCACGTCTGCCGATGGCACGGTGAAGTATGCATAAGTGGCTTTTGCCGGGGGAAAACGTGGAGATCCGCAGCAGGCCCCATTCGCGCGTCCTGATCTGGCCCATCACGGTGGGACTGTTCATCGTGCTCGCGGGCTCGGCGGGGTTCGCGAGGCTGCAGCCGGCACAGTTTGCCCAGTGGGCTCCGGGATTCTCCGCCTGGCGCGAAACATTCGTGGTGGTGCTGATGTCGGCGGAGGCGCTCCTCTTGTGGCTTTACCCCCTGCGGAGGGTGTGGCGCTGGACATGGACGAAGTATTTTCTGACCAGCCAGCGACTGCTGGTGCGGCGCGGCCTGTTTGGAAAATTCACGGCGGTGTACGGCCTGGAGCAGATCGAGGAGGTCCGCCCCACACAGAATTGGCGACAGAAAATGGTGGGTTCGGGAGACCTGAAGTTGTACATGTACCGGGGCCCCATGAGGACCTTGAACGAAGTTCCGGCCCTGACGCGCTTTAATGGTGAGACGCAACAAGCTTGGACCAAGGTTTTCCGGGCGTCCATGGCGTCCATTCAGCAAACTCCCCAGCCGGGGGACTACGCTGGTGAAGTTGGCATGACAGAAAAGGAGCTGCGCAAGCTTGGAAGAGACCACTGATCCAACCGAGCCTCTGTTGACTCCTGCCTCACGAAACCAGACCCGTGACCTGGAAACACAGCTCCTGGGTGGCGAGCGTACGCTGCGGCGCCGCGAGGTCGCCGCCGGGGCAGGCGTGTCCCTGCTGTCCGCCCGCAAGATTTGGCGCGCCATGGGCTTCCCCAACCTGGGGGACGACGACGTCGCATTCACCGAGCGCGACAAGGACGCCCTGAAGACCGTGGTCACCATGGTCCGCGAGGGGCTGCTCACCGAGGAAACAGCCATTTCCGTCACGCGCTCCATCGGCCAGATGACGGACCGCATGGCCGTCTGGCAGATCGAGGCCCTGGTGGAGGATCTCGTGGTGGAGCACGGGGTGAGCGACGCCGAGGCGCGCCGCGCGGTGGTCTCCGAACTGCCCAACTTGATTGAACCGCTGGAAGAGCTGCTGATTTACTCATACCGCCGCCAGCTGAACGCCGGCATCCAGCGCCTGGCCGTGCGCGCCGAAGAGGGCCTCGCCGCCAGCGCCCTGGGCCGTGCCGGGGACGAAGACGACGCGCCGCTGCCACTGGCCCGCGCCGTGGGATTCGCCGACCTGGTCAGCTACACCTCGCTGTCGCGCCGCATGAACGAAAAAACGCTTGCCCGCCTGGTGCAGCGTTTTGAAAACATCTGCGCCGAGATCATCAGCGTCGGCGGCGGCCGGCTGGTCAAGACCATCGGCGACGAAGTCCTCTTCAACTGTGAAACCCCCGTGGCGGGTGCCCAGATTTCGCTCGCGCTGGCAGAGGCCATGGCCGCCGACGACTTCCTTCCGGAGGCACGCGTGGCCATGGTCTGGGGGCGTGTGCTCTCACGCCTCGGTGACATTTACGGCCCCACCGTGAACCTGGCGGCCCGCCTGACCTCACTGGCCGAGCCCGGCACGGTCCTGATTGATTCCGTCACGGCCTCTGCCCTGCAGGGGGATGACCGCTTTATCCTGACCCAGCTGCCCGTGGAAAATGTGCGCGGCTTCGGCGAGATCGCCCCCGTGCTGCTGGAACGCGGCAAGGGGCAGGGGCTCGTCGTCGACTGACCCCCGCAGCCGGATCCGCGGTCCCTGAAGCACGACGGCGGGTCCCGGCCCCCAGCCCTGCGCCGCCTTGCGCCGGGGTGCTCTGGAGAACCTTGCTGCGCCGGGGACATGGACGGCTTCCCCTTTCGGGGGCCGCCGCGGCGGGCGTACCGTTGGAATCAGGTGGCGGAAACGTCCCCATCCACAGTGCGGCCGGGAGGCGTTGACGGCATGGGCATCAAAGATCAGGCAGCGGAGTACCGGGCGGCACTGGATGCGGCCCGCGCGCATGCAAGCGACTGGCTCGCCTCAGTGCCAACACGCCCCGTGGGGCCCCCGCTCGGCGCCGACGAACTCCTGGCCCGGTTCTCGATGCCCCTGCAGGAGCAGCCCCTGGACCCGGCCGCCGTCGTCGATGAGCTGGCACGCCTGGCCGAGCCCGGGCTGATGGCGATGCCGTCGGGCCGGTTCTTCGGGTGGGTCATTGGCGGCACGCTCCCGGCAGCCATGGCCGCCGACTGGTTGGTCAGCGCCTGGGACCAGAATGCGGCCATGCGCTATGCCACGCCGGCCACTGCGGCGGCGGAGCAGGTGGCCGGGGCCTGGCTGCTCGAGCTGCTGGGACTGCCAACCGGGGCGGACGTCGGATTCACCACTGGGGCAACCGGTGCCAACTTTGCCGGACTGGCCGCCGCCAGGGCCCATGTCCTGGACCAAGCCGGCTGGGACGTGGCCGCCGAGGGGATGTCGGGCTCACCCCGGGTGCGGGTCCTGGTGGGCGCCGAACGCCACGCCTCCATCGACATGGCGCTGAAATACCTGGGACTCGGCAGGCCCGCCGAGGTGGCTGTTGATTCACAGGGCCGCATCCGGCCCGCGGCACTGGCACAGGCCCTCGACGCCGGCACCGGACCCGCCATCGTGTGCCTGCAGGCCGGCAACCTGCACTCCGGTGCCTCGGACCCCATGGGCGAGGCCGCCGAAATCTCGCACAGGCATGGGGCCTGGGTGCATGTCGACGGCGCGTTCGGGCTGTGGGCCGCGGCCAGCCCCACCCACAGGGGGCAGCTGGCCGGGCTGGCGGACTGCGACTCGTGGGCAACCGACGCCCACAAAACACTCAACGTGCCCTACGACTGCGGCGTGGCCGTCGTCTCGCGGCCACAGGCCCTGCGCTCCGTGTTCGGCGCCCATGCCAGCTACCTTGTCACCGACCGGGACGGACCCGGGGACCCGTTCGAAAAGGTGCCGGAGTTTTCCCGACGGGCCCGCGGCGTCCCGGTCTGGGCGGCGCTGCGGTCCCTGGGCACCTCCGGCGTTGCGGCACTCGTCGACGGACTGGTCGCCCGTGCCCAGGCCTTTGGGGCGGCCCTGTCCCGCATGGACGGCGTCGAAGTTCTCAACGAGGTGGTCTTCACCCAGGTGTGCGTGTCCTTTGGAAGCGACGAGCGCACCCGCAACATCACCGCCCGCATCCTGGCTGACGGCACCACCTGGATGTCAGGCTCGCGCTGGGCCGGGCGCGACGTCCTGCGCATCTCCGTCAGCAACTGGTCCACGGACGGCGCCGATGTGGCGGCATCCCTTGACGCCATCAGGCGGTCGGTCGCCGCCGAGGATGCCGGTTAAGCTACTGAGGCACGACGGCGGTGGGCCTCCTCAGTGCGCCGGACC
The DNA here is from genome assembly GCF_016820535.1 of Sporosarcina beigongshangi. GTDB lineage: Bacteria > Actinomycetota > Actinomycetes > Actinomycetales > Micrococcaceae > Specibacter. Next base: position 5,009 of record NZ_JADHDY010000023.1, read on the forward strand.
GCGCCCCGGTGCCGCTTCCGGCCCGGGCCCGGCGGCGGCAGACCCTGCGGCGGCGGAGCGGTTGGCGAGCCGGGAGAGGTCGAGCCGGTTGGAGGCGCCTGTCTTGCGCAGCAGGTTGGAGATGTGGGAGCTGACGGTTTTTTCGCTGATCACGAGGTGCCGGGCAATTTCGGCGTAAGTGTGTCCGGCCACAACAAAGCCGAGAATTTCACGCTCCCGCCGGGTCAGGCCGGGCAGTTGGGCCGGCACGGCGGCGGGGGCGCCGGCCTGGCCGGGGGCGGTGATCCGGGCCCCGGCCGCCAGGTTGCGCAGATGCGCCAAGATTGGCAGTGCCTGAAGCTCCTCGGCCAGGTCCAGTCCGCGCCGGAGGACGGTGGCGGCCAGCGGCCGCAGCGAATGGCCGCGCATCAGCAAGGCGTTTGCGGCCCGCCAACAGGAGTACGCCTCCTCCCAGCGAAGGGTGGCCGCCTGGCAGGCGTCGGCTGTCTGGATCCACTCCCGGGCGTTGCCGGCTCTGCCTCGGGCCCGCCCGTCCTCGGCCCGGTACAGCATGTCGAAGGCAGTGTTCTGCGCGGCGTACAGTTCGGTGGCGGTGCCCTGCTCCCGGAACGCGGCCGGGAAGTTTCCCAGCAGCCGGTCGAGGAGGGCGAGCAGCTCGGCGGGGGACTCGCCGTCGTCCCTGGCCGACTGGGCCAGGTCCGCCAGCGCGCGGGCGGCAAGGGGCAGGAGCCATTCGCACATGGTGGGCGGTTGGCCTTCCGTTTCAATCCCGGCCATGGCCGCAGCATAAGCGGGACCAGGGCGGTCCGCAGCGAGGAAGACCTCGGCCCGGACCGCCGCCGCACTGCTCCTGGTCACGCTCGTCCCGTCGCCGGACTCCGCGAGGTTGGATGAAAGCGGCTCCGGCGGAGCCCTCCAATACCCGCCTGCCCACCTCTGTCTGATGGAGAGGATCGGGGACCGGCTGGTCCGCTGTGACACGCTGACCGGCACCGGCGCAGACGCCCCGGCATGGGTTCCCGAGTGGTAGGCCCGGGCCCGGGCGCTGACCATGGACAATGACGGCGCCGGCCCTCCGGCGCCGTCATTGCGTGCTGCCGCACATCCACTGCGGAGACGGCGCTGCATGGGGAGAACTCCCCGTTTGTGCATTTTGTGTACTTCTAATTAGGCCATCATGTGGAGCAACCCGCTAAGATAACCAAGGTGATGTCTTGGGGCACATCGCCATGGGGTGGATAACTCCGGTTGTCCAGGTTCGCAACAATAAATAAGGTTTCAGATGGCAATGAACAGTCTGTTCTCAAAGTCCACCAATAAGAAGCAAGTACTGACGGCTTCCGTTGCCATTGCGCTGTCAGCTGTCGTGGTCACCGGGGCTGTGGTGTACCCGGGCTTTGCCACGGCGGACGTGGACCTGAACGACGGCAGTGTCTGGGTGACCAACCGCGCCGACGGCCTTGTGGGGCACCTGAACAACCAGTCCAAGGAGCTCGACGGCGGGTTCACGGCAACCACAACCAATTTCGACGTCATCCAAAACGCCGACAACGTCTTCATGAGCTCCGATTCCGGCTCGCTCCTGAACACGGTCAGCGTCCCGCTCATGGCCATGGAATCGGAAACCAACCTCGGCGGCGGCAAATACGCCTCACAGGGCACCAACGTCGTCGCCCTGACCGACCCCAACCAGGGCAAGGTCTGGGCCATGAACAATGCGGCGGTCCAAGGGTTCAGTGACGAATCCTCAGTCCCCGTCCTCACCGGCCTGGGCACGCCCGTCTCCGTCACGGCACCCGACGACACCATCTACACCGCCGACGTCAAGACCGGCGAGATCATCACCACCACCCTCAACTCCAACGGCACGGTCAAGTCTCAAGACAAGGCCGAGGCCGACGGCTTGTCCGGCCTGGAAGACCTGCAGATCACAGTCGCCGGCGGCAAGCCGGTCGCCTTCTCGGCCGAAGCTGGCAAGCTGTTCCTTCCCGGCAACAAGGTGGTTGAGGTTCCTGCGGCCGACGGCGGGCAGCTCGCCCAGGCGAGCGGCGACGGCGACTTTGTGGCCCTCGCGACAGCGAAGACGCTGGTCACCCAGCCGCTGGACGGCTCGGCCGCCAAGGTGCTGGCGTTGCCGGACGCCGGAACTGCCGCAGCACCCGTGGTGCAAAACAACTGTGTGCACGCAGCCTGGTCGGGCATCAACAAGTACGTGCTTTCCTGCGGCGGCAGCGGCGACCTGGTGGACATTCCCGACGCCGGAGCCAAGGCCAAGTTCGTTTTCCGCAAGAACCGAGACGTCGTGGTCCTGAACGACATCAACACCGGCAATGTGTGGCTCGTCAACCAGAACATGCAACTGGTCAACAACTGGGACGACCTCAAGGCCAAGACCGCCAAGTCGGATGAGGCGGAGGAGGAGTCGGCCGATCCCAACGTCGTCAGCTCCCTGCCAGACCGCACCAAGCCCAACCGGCCGCCGCTGGCAAACCCGGACAGCTTTGGTGTCCGGGCGGGAAAGACCACCATCCTGCCGGTGCTGTTCAACGACTCCGACCCCGACGGCGACGTGCTGACGGTGGAGGCGCCTGCCGTTGATCCGTCCATCGGCGCCGTCTCCTCCATTTATGACGGGACGGGGCTTCAGATCAACGTGCCCGCGGACCAGGCCGGCGCCGCACAGTTCGATTACATTGCGAACGACGGCCGCGGCGGCTCCGCCCGGGCCACGGTTGGCGTCCGGATCGTGCCCCGGCGGAAAACAACGCGCCTTATCCCATGCGCGACCAGATCCTCGTAGTGGAGCAGGGCAAGACCATGAAGCAGAACATGCTCCTGGAGTGGATCGACCCCGACGGAGATGACATCTATCTCCGCGGTGCTGTTTCAGACGACGACTCGGCCGTCATCAAGACCACGCCCGACGGACAACTGAGCTATACAGACGACGGTGAAGAAGCAGGCCCGAAGACCATGACGGTCACCGTTTCTGACGGCATTGCCATTACGGAAACCAAGATCAAGGTCAACGTAAAGCCGGTCGGGACGGTTCCGCCGGTGGCCAACGCAGACTTCTTCCGGGCCATCGTGGGGGAGCCTGTCGTGCTCGCCCCGTTGCGCAACGACCAGGACCCGTCGGGGCGGACGCTGCGCCTGGCCAGCGTCGAGTCCGTGGCCAACACCCAGATCTCCAAGATCACGGAGCAGGGCACTGTCACCTTCACCTCAAAGGTGGCCGGCCCCGTGTACCTGGAATACCAAGTGACCAACGGTCCCATGAGCGCGACCGGCCTCATCCGAGTCGATGTGCAGGAATCGGACAAACAGGGCCTGCCCGTTGCCGTCAAGGACCTTGCCATGCTGCCCTCCGGCGGCTCGGTTCTCGTGGACGTCCTGGGCAATGACAGCGACCCCGCCGGCGGCGTCCTGGTGGTCCAGTCGGTGGAGTTGCCGGGCGGGTCCCCCGTATCGGCAACGATCATCGACCGCAACATCGTCAAGCTGACGGACCTGCGCGGCCTCAAGGACACGCTCAACGTCAAATACACCATCTCCAACGGCGCCGGCAGCGCCGTGGGTGAAATCGCCGTCGTCCGGATTCCCGCGGCAGACAAGCTGCAGCCGCCGCGCGTCGAGCCGGACGAAGCCAAGGTGAGGGTCGGCGACGTCGTCAGCATTCCCGTGCTGGCCAATGACATCGACCCCAACGGTGAAACGCTCAAGAGCCCCGAGGTGGTGGAGGCCCCCGACGCCGAACTGGGCAAGCTCTTCACCGACCGCAATGAACTGCGTTTCATCGCTGGCCCCACGGCCAAGACGGTCAAGGGCGTGTACCGCGTGACCAACAGCACCGAACAATACAACTCCGCGCCCGTCACCATCACGATCGTGCCCGCAGACCCGGAGCACAACCAGCCGCCCGTGGCCAAGAACCTGACCGGCCGGGTGGTGGCCGGGGAGAAGGTGCGCATCCCCGTGCCGCTTGTCGGCCTGGACCCCGATGGCGATTCCGTCGAGTTGGTGGGCATTGACAAGGGCCCGTCGCTTGGCACCGCTGAGGTCGGCAACGGCTTCATCTTCTACACGGCGAGCGAGAGCTCGGCCGGCACGGACTCGTTCACGTACCGGGTCCGGGACAGGCTCGGCGCCGAGTCCATCGCCCGGGTGGACGTGGGCGTTGCCCAGCCCCTGAACATGAACCACCCCCCGGTCACGGAGGACGACTACATCACCATCCGCCCGGGACGCAACGTTGCCCTGGACGTCCTGCTCAACGACTCCGATCCTGACGGCGGATCCCTCGGCCTGGTCGCCGACGGCTTCAAGGGACCTGAAGGCATGAACCCCAAGGTCGACGACAAGGGCAAGGCCGTCATGACAAGCCCTGTGGAGCCAGGCATCGCCACCATGATGTACACGGCTGCCGACAAATTCGGCGCCACGGCCACGGGCAATGTGCGCATGACCGTGGACCCCGAGGCACCGCTGAAGGCACCGATCGCCCGCGACGACCGTGTCACGGTCAAGCAGATGATGGGCAAGAACACGGTGGACGTGCCTGTTCTTGACAACGACGCCGACCCGGACGGTGTCACGGACGAGCTCAAGGTCTCCGTTGAAACCGCACCCGGTGCCGAGGCCACCACTGCCTCCGTGACCTCCGCTGGCGTTGTCCGCGTTGTGCTGGCACCCGCGGAGCAGCTGATTCCCTACACCGTCACCGATCAGGACGGGCTGGCATCCACGGCAGTCATCTGGGTGCCGGGCCTGGACAAGCAGTACCCGGTGCTGAAGAAGACCGACATCATTGAGCTGACGGCCGGCGAAAGCGCCGTGCTGAAACTCTCCGATTACGTGCAAGTCCGCGACGGGCGCTCGCCCCGGCTCACAGAAGCCTCGAAGATCTCCATGGTGGGTGCTCCCACAGACAAGGTCATCGAAGGCGACGGCGCGGCCTTGCGCTACTCCCCGGACATCAAGTTCTACGGCAAGGGCTCCATCACCTTCGAGGTCACCGACGGCACCGGTCCGGATGATCCGGAAGGCCTGAAGTCGACGCTGACAGTCATGACACTGGTCCATCCAGCTCCGGCAAAGGAAGTGGTCAAGGACGAGCCTGTCGCCCCTGAGGAGACCAAGGCTCCCGAAGAGAAGAAGGTGGAAGAAGAGAAGAAGAACACGCCTCCCACCTTCACCGGCTCCATGCTGGAAGTGCCGCAACAGGAGACTGCGACGATCGACGTAGGGCCCCTGGCCTTTGACGTGGACCCCGGCGACAAGGAAAAGTTCTCGTTTGAGATGGTCAGCAAGGAACCGGCCAACTTCAACGTATCCTTCTCCGGCACAGTGCTGACGGCCAAGCAGGCCACCGGCACCAAGGTGGGGGCCAAGGCTTCGGTTCAGATCAGCGTCAGCGACGGCAAGAACGATCCCGTGGTGGCAGATGTTGCCCTGACAGCCACTTCCTCATCCGAGCCGCTGGCCGTGGCCAACCAGGACATCGTCAAGGAAGCCCACGCGGGCCGCGCCGAGGTGGTCAAGGTGCTCGAGAACGATGTGAACCCGTTCCCGGACACTCCGTTGAAGGTGGTCGACACCACCATCGAGACAGACCCCAAGGGCATGGTCGTGACCCACACCAAGGATGCGGTCACGGTGCAAACCGATCCCGACTACAAGGGCACCGTCGTGGTGAGCTACACGGTGGAAGACAAGACGGCTGATTCAGACCGGTACGTCAACGGCAAGATCAAGCTGACTGTCAAGGGTCGCCCCGACGCCCCGGTCAAACCTCAAATTCTCGAGGAGCGCGACAAGGCCGTGCTGCTGAAGTGGGAACCGCCGGCCGACAACGGATCCCCGCTGACCGGATACACGGTGAACTGGAATGGCGGCTCGCAGGCCTGCGAGACCAACACCTGCACCATTGCGGGACTGACCAACGCCACCGAATATCGGTTCAGCGTCACCGCCACCAACGCCGTGGGGGATTCGGACGCCTCACCACTCTCCGTCGTCGCCATTCCCGACCGCATGCCCGACGCTCCGGCGGCGCCCACCACGGAGTTCGGTGACATGGCCGCAACGCTCAATTGGGTCACGCCGGTGGGTGAGTTCTCGGCAGTCACAAGCTTCAACGTCGAGATTTCACCGGCCCCGGCAGGACAGAATGCACAGCGCACGGGTGTCACCGGGAGCACGCTGACATGGACGGGCCTTGCCAATGGCACGGACTACCAGTTCAGGGTTCAGGCCGTCAATGATGCGCCCCAGCCGTCGGATTGGAGCCAGTATTCAGCCATCGTGACGCCGGCAGGGCTGCCCGCAGCGCCGTTGGCGCCGACGGTGCAGGTCTTGGAACGCGTGGGCAACCAAAACCAAATTGCCGTCAACTGGGACGTGCCGTTCAACAACGGTGCACCGATTACGTCCTATATCCTGACGCAGTCCGGCGGAGGCGTGGCACCCGCCAGCTACCAGCCAACGGTGAACAGCCAGACGGTCGCGGTCAGCAACTCCACCGAGCCCTACACTTTTAGTGTTGTGGCCATCAACAAAGCCGGAAACAGTGAATCGAGTCCCGCCTCCACCCCGCAGCGTGCTGTGGGCAAGGTGGCCATGATGAGCCCGCCGAGCCTTGCACTCGTGGGCACGAATGGGGCCGGCGGCCAGGTACAGGTCAGTTACACACCGCTGGATGCCACCCAGCTCAGCGGCTACAGCGCCAATGAGGTCACCTATTGCGTGAAACTGACAACTGGAGCTGAACAATGCGGAGCCCCGTCGGGCGTAGTACTTCCTTCACCGAACGGCACCGATGTCAGTGCGAATGCGTGGGCACAGGCGACAGCGGATGGCATTGCCTCCACGGGTGACGCCTCGGCGCCATCCAACACCGTCAATCCGTACGGCATCCCATCAGGCGTGACCGTGTCCGGTTCCACTGCCGCGCAAAACGTCCAGACCCAGACGTGGTCGTGGGGTGTGGCCAGTGGCAACGGCCGGGCTATCACACATTATGAAAGCAGCCTCAACGATGGCGGGTGGGAGAGCCGTGGAACGGCGACCTCGTACTCCAGAACTGTTGTCGGCTTCAACAAGAGTGCCACCCTGAGGGTCAGGGCATGCAGCAGTGCAGGCTGTAGTCCTGCCTCCAATACTGCTACAGCCACGACCGGCAAGGCACCGGATCCGCCAGCGCCGATGATTACGGAAGTAATTGTGAAGCAGGGAATGTGGCATTCCTGCACGGAGAGCGCCAGCTGGGACGGCAATTACACCGACAATCCCCCCACGTGTGACGGGTATGTTTCACCGGGCGGAGACAGGAACCTCGGGGGCAAATGGCTTGATACGGCGGACGGATGGGTCCAGGTCGACGGATGCGGGGCCAGTGGCTGGTACCGCATGTCCACAGGGCCGCAGGCAGGCCGGTGGGTCAAGGGTGTCACGGTGGATATCCGTGACCGTGGAGTAGCAGGCACTCCTATTCGGTGCTAGCAGAACTGTGCGGCCGCCGAAACCTCCGGTGGCCGCACCGACTCTGCCAGCGGATCCGTTCCGCACCCAAATTACGCAAGACACGCAAGCAAACGACGCAACAATGAAAGAAGACAACGCATGTCGATGACACCGGAACAAGCCACATGGTTTGCTGGCACTTTTGAGAAGCTGGTGGCCAACGTCGGCCAGGCCATCCTGGGCAAGTCGCAGGTGGTCACGCTGACCATCTCGGCCATGCTGGCCGAGGGCCACGTGTTGTTCGAGGACGCACCGGGCACCGGCAAGACCATGCTGGCGCGGGCGCTGTCGGCCACGGTGAAGGGCACGAACTCGCGCATCCAGTTCACCCCCGACCTGCTGCCCTCGGACGTCACCGGTGTCATGATCTACGACCAGAAGATCCAGGAGTTTGAGTTCCACAAGGGACCCATCTTCGCCACGATCGTGCTGGCCGATGAAATCAACCGCGCCTCGCCCAAGACCCAGTCGGCACTCCTGGAAGTCATGGAAGAGTCCCGCGTGACGATGGACGGAACCACGTATGAGACGGGCCGCCCCTTCATGGTGCTGGCCACCCAGAACCCCATCGAGCAGGCAGGCACTTACCGCCTGCCCGAGGCACAGCTGGACCGATTCCTGGTCAAGACCTCGATCGGCTACCCGGACCACACCTCCACGGTGCAGCTGCTCCAGGGCTCCAGCCAGCGTGACCGCACGTCAACCCTGCAGGCCATCATCACCCCGCAGGCCGTTGCCGACATGGCCGATCTGGCTTCCACCACCCACACCGACTCCGCCGTGCTGGAATACATCTCCCGCCTGTGCGAGGAAACCCGCAACGCACCCGAAACCCGTCTGGGCGTGTCGGTCCGCGGGGCCATCGCCATGGTCCGCATTGCGAAGGTGTGGGCCGCCGCGAAGGGCCGCAACTACGTGCTGCCCGACGACGTCAAGGAGCTGGCACCCTACGTGTGGACGCACCGCCTGGTGATCGACCCCGAAGCCGAGTTTGCCGGCGCCACCGCCGAGGTGGTCCTGGCCCGCGTGCTGGCCGCCGTGGCGGCGCCGCAGCAGCGCGCCGCAGTCTAGGACCGAAGCGCATGAACTTAAAATCCACTGCCGCCAAGGTGGGTGAATTCCTGGGGCGGCCTTTCCACCATGAGGGCACACCCACCAAGCTGCACCCCACTTCCTTGTGGCGCGAAGCGGAGCGGGTGGCCGGAAGCTACGTGGCACCCGCATGGAAGGTCGTCGCCGGCTGGACACGGCAGTACCTGGTTCCCGCCGTCAAGACCATCAGCACCCTGGGCTTTGTGGTCATCGGCGCATCCGTCCTGCTGTGGATCCTGGGCACCGTGTACGGCTGGCAGGAAGCCAAGGTTGCCGCCCTGCTGGGACTGCTGCTCGCGCTCATCGCAATCGCCTTCGTCCTGGGCCGCTCCAACTACTCTGTGGAACTGGACCTGGCCCGCACCCGAGTGGCCGTGGGAGACCACGCAGTTGGCAGCATCGCCGTCGAGAACAGGGCCGGCCGCGCCGTGCTGCCGGCCGCGCTGGAACTGCCCGTGGGCCATGCAACCGCCATCTTCCACCTGCCGCGCATGGCGCCACAGCAGGTGCACGAGGACCTCTTCACCATCCCCACCACGCGCCGCGCCGTCATCACGGTGGGCCCGGTCAGCTCGGTCCGCGCCGACCCCCTGACGCTGCTGCGCCGCCGGATGGAGTGGACGGCCCCCGTGGACCTCTACGTCCACCCGCGCACCACGGGTCTGGACGGGCCTGCCGCAGGATTCCTCAAGGACCTGGAGGGCCTCACCACCAAGGACCTTTCCAACTCCGACATTGCCTTCCACGCCCTGCGCGACTACGTCCCGGGCGACGACCGCCGCCACATCCACTGGAAGACCACAGCCCGCACGGGCAAGCTCATGGTGCGCCAGTTCGAGGAAACCCGCCGCTCCCACATGGCGGTCGCCCTCTCGGTGAACCTGGACGAATATGAGCACGACGACGACCTTGAGATGGCGATTTCGGCTGCGGCCTCGCTGGGGCGCCAGGCCATCAAGGAAAACCGGGAGCTGAGCATGATCACCCAGCGCGGCCCCCTGCATTGCGAGACAGGCAAGAACATGCTCGACGACATGACCCGGCTGCGGGCCCACAACCGCCGCGGCACCACCGTGGACCTGGCCCGGACCCTGGCCGACGCCGTCCCCAACGCCTCCGTGGTGTTCATGGTGGTCGGTTCCAAGGTGACGGCCACACAGCTGCGAACGGCCGCGGCCTCCGTCCCGGCAGGGGTGCGCGCCTTCGCCATCCGTTGCATCGGCGGGGCACAGCCTGCCCGCGCCAACATTGCCGACCTGACGGTGCTCACCCTGGGCGAGCTGAATGATCTGCCCATGGTGCTGCGGAAGGCGGTCGCGTAATGGGGCGCCGCAGTGCTGCGCCACAGCGCACCGCAACCCGGACGCCGTCGACCCCGGCCAACGTTGGGCCGCGCCGCGTGGCGCCCAAGCCCATCTCGGCGTTCAGGACCGGCCGCCCCTGGTGGCACTTCCTGATTGATGCCGGTGTCCTGGCCGTGCTGCTGGGCGTGGGCGTGCTGGGCTTCGGTCCGGCGTTCGGCCACGACCCGAAGTACCTCATTGCAGGATTCGGTGCCATTGCGCTGGGACTTGGCGTTGCCGCGCTCGGTGCACACTGGCGGCTGGGGCTGGTCACCATGGTGGCACTGTCGTTTGTGGTTTACATGCTGTTTGGCAGTGTCCTGGCGGCCCGGGATGAGTCCATCGCCGGCTTCATTCCGTCCATGGAGTCCCTGCGCGGGCTGCTGCTGGGCATCATGCTGTCCTGGAAGCACATGCTCACGCTCGCCGCACCCGTCGGCACCAGTGTGCAGGTCATGGTGGTGCCCTACCTGGCCACGTTCATTGCCGCGATTGCGGCCGGCACACTGGCCTGGCGGCTGCGCAATGCCACCTGGTCCCTGATTCCCGTGGTGGCGCTGTTTATCACGGGCATCCTGTTCGGCACCGCCCAGGTGTTCATGCCCGGCGTGCGTGGGGTCATCCTCACCGTGGGCGCCGTCGCCTGGCTCGCCTACCGCTACGAAGTGACCCGCCGTGAAACGGCCGCCGCCGTCTCCGCGAACCAGGACGTTGCCGATCCGGGCGCAGCCCGCACGGCGTTCTGGCGCCGCCTGGGCATGGCGGCCGGCGTCATCGCCGTGGCCGGCACGCTCACCATGGTGGCCACCCCTGCACTGACGGCGCCCGGTGCCCGCGAGGTGCTGCGCGAAAATGTGGTCCCGCCGCCGGAACTGCACGAGCTGGCCTCGCCGCTGACCAAATTCCGCGACTATGTCAAGAACGAGAAGGAGAAGGTGCTCTTCCAGGTGGAGGGCCTGCCCAAGGACGGGCGCTTGCGCCTGGCAGCCATGGACAGTTATGACGGCGTGGTGTTCAATGTGGACCCCAACAGCTCGGCCTCCTTCACCCCGATCGGCGACCCCAAGTCGCTGAACCAAAACGCCGGAGGCGGGGCAAGCGCCGTCGACATTTCCATTGACGGATACAGCGGCGTCTGGATCCCGAACGTGGCCGTGGCCCAGAGCCTGGCCTACAAGAGCGTGCAGGGCAGTACGCCCACGTTGTATCTGAACAAGGAATCCGGCACGGCCCTGAACTTTGCAGGCGTGACCAAGGGCGACGCCTACGCCATGAGCGTGGACACCCCAGTGGTTGACCAGGCGAAGCTGGCCAAGGCGCACTTCGGCGCGATCCGGTTGCCCAAGCCGGACAACGTCCCGCAGGTTGTGGGGGTCAAGGCCACTGACATCGTGGGCGAAATCAGCAACCCGCTGGAGCAGGTGCGGGCGCTGGAAACGGCGCTGAAGCAGCAGGGCAAGTTCAGCAACGGACTGGAGGGGCAGGTTCAATCGAGCTCGGGCCACAACGCGGCCCGCATCACGAAGCTGCTCTCGGGCACCGAAATGATCGGCGACGACGAACAGTACGCCACGGCCATGGTGCTCATGGCCCGCCACCTGGGCATTCCCGCCCGCGTGGTCATGGGCTTCTACCCGGATCCGGAAAGCCCGGCCAACGGTGCCAAGATCCTAAAGGTGACCGGCGCGGACGTCCATGCCTGGGTTGAGGTGAACTTCGCCGGCGTGGGCTGGGTGCCGTTCAACCCGACGCCGGACAAGGACAATGTGCCCAACCCGCCCGAACCGCAGAAGGCCTCCAAGCCCAAGCCGCAGGTGCTGCAGCCGCCGCCCCCGCCGCAGGAACCGGCCGACCTGCCCGACGACAACAACGCCGACGCCATCAACACCAACAGCAAGGACAACCCGGTGGCGGCCATCGTCTCCAGGATCCTGTTGATCGTTGCCGTTGCGGCCATCCCCGTGGTGGTGCTGGTGCTGCCGCTGGTGCTGATTGTGGCGCTGAAGTCGCGCCGCCGAAAGAAGCGCCTGACCCGGGGCCTGCCCACCGACAGGGTGGGCGGCGGCTGGTCCGAGGTGCTCAGCCAGGCCACCGACCTCGGCGCCGCGGTGGATCCCTCCGGGACCCGGCGGGAAACCGCGACATCGCTGGAAAACAGCTTCCCCGGAACACAGGGGACGACTGCACTGCTGGCGCACCGGGCCGATGCCGCGATCTTCGGACCGGGCCAGCCCAGCGAGGAAGAGGTTGCCGGCTATTGGGACAATGTGGAGCAATCTCTCAAAAGCATGAATGGATCGGTAGGATTCTGGAAACGGATGCGGGCGCGGTTCTCGCCGCGGTCGCTGCTGGTTGAGGCGCGGAAGCGGCCCGGCCGCACCGCGAAATGACGGGGCGTCCCCCAGGGGACGCCCCAGCCGGCGCAGTTCCGCACCATGCAGGACTGCCGACACACGCACGACGATTGAAGGGTTGAGAAGCACATGGGGCAAAAAGTGGCGGACACGTGCCGCAATTGCGGGGCGGAACTCGCGCCCGGCGCGTCCTTTTGCACATTGTGCGGCACGGCGGTCCCCAACCGCGCCGCGGCACCGGCGCCAACCACCGTGCCCCTCGTGGGCCAGCCCTTCACCGGGAACGCGGCCGCAGCTGGCCAGCCGCAGGTTCCGGGACCTCCTGTCAACGTTCCGTCGGTGCCCGGCGTCGTCCCGGTGGGCATCGGCACCACGGCACCGCTGGTGGCGCCCCAGCAGGTGGGCGCAGACGCCCGCTACGCCGCCGCAGCCGCACTGGTTCCCGGCGGTGCCGGGCGGCGCCTTGCCGCGAAACTGATTGACGGCGTGCCGCCGGCCATCCTCAGCCTCGTGGTCGTCGTGGTGGCTGTCCTGCAGCTCGGCGGGGTCACTACCGAGGCGGACCTCGTTGCCTACCAGCGCAACATGCTGCTGTTCTATGCCGCTCTGGTCCTGCTCAGCCTGGCGTACGCGCTGTGGCTGTGGATCTGGGAAGCCCGCACGGGCAAGACCCCCGGCAACGCCATGCTGGGCCTGAGAACCACCAACATGGAAGGGGAGCGGGCGGGAATTCTGGCCATCTTCCTGCGCAACTTGATCATCGGCCTGGGTTCCATCGTGCCCGTTGTGGGGACTGTCCTGGTCATCATTTCCAACACCTGGGACACCAACGGCCAGTGGCAGGGCTGGCATGACAAAGTGGCCAAGACCCTGGTCTTCAACATCAAGGCCGGTCGCAACCCCATGGAAACCGGGGGAGTGGCAGGCAGGGCGTCCTACGAACCTGCGCCTGTGCCCACGATCGCCACGGTGAACTCGCCCCTCCCGCAGCCGGCCGCGCCGCAGCAGCCGCAACAGTTCGGCCATGCACAGGGGCCGATCACCACGGTGCCGGGCTTCTCCGCACCGGCGTCCTCGCCGGTCGGACCCTCCGCGCAGCAGCCTGCCGCCAACGGCTACAACGAACCCGTCAGCTTTGCGCCCCCTGCCGCGGGCCCTCCCGCCTACGTGGCGCCTGCCGACCCGGCCGGGCCGTCCGATACGGGACAACCCACGTGGAAGACCACCGAACCCCTGCCCTCCGGCGATGCCGACGAAGTCGCCGGGGAAACCCGGATCCGGCCGGCAGCGGCAAAAACACCGCTGCGCCTGGCCTTTGACGACGGCGCCATCCAGGACGTGGACACCGTGGCACTCATCGGCCGCAACCCCGCCGGTTACGATGGTGAGATGATTTCCCGCCTCATCACGATCCGCGACACCAGCATGTCCGTGTCGAAAACGCACTTGCACGTCCGGGCCAGCAGGGAGGGGCTGTGGGTCACCGACCGCAATTCCACCAACGGCAGCGCCATCACCGGCACCGCCGGTGCCAAGGCCGCACTGGCACCCAACACCCCCGTCCTGGCCGAAATCGGCGCCCGCGTGCACTTCGGCGAACGCTCCTTTGTAGTGGGTCGCGCGTGAGCGCGGCGGCACCAGGCGGCAACGACTCCCAGGACCGGGTGACGGACCACGGCGCCGGCGCACCGCTGCGCCGGGACGCCGGCGTCCAGTTGGTTGTCGGTGCCGGAACGGACCGCGGCCTCCGTCGGGAACTGAACGAAGACTCCTACCTTGCAGCCGACCCCCTGTTCGCCGTCGCCGACGGCATGGGCGGGCACGAGGCCGGGGAAGTGGCCAGCGGGGAATGCATCCGCACACTGGGCCAGCAGCGGGTCCTGACTCAGGGCTCCCGGGTGGCGACGGCGTCGGACCTCCAGGCAGCCCTTCGCCAGGCGGACGCACGCATCCGCGAACTGACCGACGCCAGGGCCGGCACCACGGTCACCGGCGTGGTCCTCGTGGAAGAGCGCGACGTCCCGTACTGGCTGGTGTTCAACGTGGGCGATTCGCGCACCTACCGGCTGAGCCAGGGCGCCCTGGAACAGATCAGCGTGGACCATTCAGAGGTGCAGGAACTCGTGGACGGCGGCTACATCACGCGCGGTCAGGCACTCGTGCACCCGCGGCGGCATGTGGTGACGCGGGCGCTTGGCGCGGGCTCGGATACGGAGGCCGACTACTGGCTGGTGCCCGTCAAGGAGGGCGACCGCATCCTGGTCTGCTCCGACGGACTGACCGGCGAGCTCAGCGACAGCCAGATCCACGGCATCATGAGCACCCTGCCCAAGCCACAGGACGCGGTTGACGCGCTCATCCAGTCGGCCCTGCGTGCCGGAGGCCGGGACAACATCACGGCCATCGTGCTCGACGCCAGCAACGTTGGCGGGCCTGAGGGCGATGAAACCATGGACAAGCCGTCCCAGCGGAACGATGCCGAAGGGGACACCCTGCCCCGCCCGCCCCGGCCGGAGCCGCAGGGGCGCCTGGCCGACACCGCCCAGAAAGCTGCGCCGGAAGCCCCTGCGCCGCAAATCCCAGCACCAGAAACCGACCCAGAAACCGACGCGGCAGACGCCGCACCAACCGACGCACCAACCGACGACGCACCGGAAACCGATGAAGCACCGGCAGAAACCGCCGCCGCACCGGAAACCACAGGCGTGCAAGAGACTGCAGGCACACCCTTGCACGAGGAGAACCATGGATAACAACAGCTACACCACCGGCACCTGGCTGGGCATTGTGCGCCACGGGGCCGCCGTCGTGCTCGAGGACGGCACCGACCCCGCCATCGTCGCCCGGCTCTGGGACCTCCTGGGTGCGGAGCCTACCATCCACGGCGTCCTCCACGAGGTGACTGAGCAGTTCGGCACGGGCCTGGCCAACCTCCCCAGCTTCGCCATCCTCCTCCATGGAGAACGCCTGCACACCATCCTGCGCGGCAACATCACCCTCGCCGCCCACACTGCCGACGCCACTGAGCTGGTCTCCGGCCGCGACGTCACCACCTGGAGCGAGCGCTCACTGCCGCTGCCCGACTCCGTGGACCTGACCTTCGACGGAGCGCCCGCCGGCACGGACGGGCTGCCCCTCGCCGGCGCCGTGGTCCGGCTCGCAACCCTGCACATGGCGGCGCAACCGGCCGGGGGCGGGCTGCAGGAGCGCCGCGGCCTGCTGCTGGACAAGGCACAGCCGGCCGCGCCAGGGTCCCTGGCGCATGGCTCCCAGGCGCAAGGTTCCCTGGAGCACGACGGCGGATTGCCCGCCCAGCTGCCTTCCGCCGCCTCCGGCGCGGTGGCCGGCGCGGCCGGGCTTCACGGGCTCGCCAACCTGGACGGCCCGGCTGACATTGGGCCGGAGAGTTCGGACAGCCTTGAGACTGACGGGCCGGCCTCCTTGGAAGGGGCGGACTCCCACGGCACCGCCGCGGATGAAGAGCTGTCTGACAGCCGCCTGGATGATTTTGCCGGCGGCTACGAGGACGCCGTCCACCCCCTGGAGGAGCATTTTGCCCTCGCAGCGGCGGCCGCCAACGCCGAATGGGATGCACAGCTGGCGCCCATGGACGTCCCCGGTGCTCCTTTGGACGGTGACCTGAACCTGACCATCCGCCCGGACGGGGAAGACGGGGAAAGCGGCTTCGACGCTGCCGGCCTCGTGGACTCCCCGGACCAGGCCGGCGCCGGGTATGGGGATTCCAACTTTGGGGGCGCCACCCCTGCCGCGGACGAATCTGGTGCCGAAGCCGGCGCTTCCGGGGACGACGGGCTGGACGTCGGCACCGACGACGGCCTGGGCGCTGCCACCCTGCACGGCCGGCCCGATGACGAACCGGCAGGTTCCGAGCCGGCCGATGCTGCAGCAGATCTCGCCGAGGACGGATTCACCACCAACTACGACTTCCTGTTCGGCGCCACTGTGGCGAAGAGCGTGGAGGGGGCAGCCGTTCGCGCCGACGGCGAGGAGGAAGACACTCCGGCCCCGCTGGCGGAAAAGCTGCTCCCGCCGCTGCCCAGCCAGCCGCCCGCGGCCGGAAACACCTCCCTGCCCGCCGGGCCGGACGGGGATCCGGATGCCGAACCCGGCATTGAGATTCCAGCAAGCCTCATGATCGAATCGGTGCCGTGGGGCCTCGCCAGCCGCGCCGCCGCGGCGGCCGCACCGGCCAAGCTGCCCGAGCCTCCGGAACTGCCCCTGCCCGTGGAGGGCGACCGCGACCTGTTGGCGGGCTTCCTCGGGGACGGCGCAGACGGCTCCGGCGGAAGCGGCACGGCCGGCCTTGAGCACGACGCCTATGACCCCGACCACGACGGCCATACCGTGATGCGCAGCGACCTCGGACTGGAGGCGGCTCCTGAGGTGGCGGCCGTGCTGGAATCGCGCCCGCCCACCGGCCCCATGGTTTTGGCGCGGGTGTGCCCCAACGGGCATGCCAACCCGCCCAGCCTGTCCGCCTGCTTCACCTGCGGCACGGCCATCACCTCCGAACCCCGCGAGGTGGGCCGCCCGCGCCTGGGCACCATGCACATCTCCAGCGGCGAAGTGGTGGAACTGGACCACTCGCTGATTGTCGGCCGCCAGCCGTCGGTTTCCCGTGTCATGGTGGAGGCCATGCCGCGGCTGGTCCACGTCCAGAGCCCCAACGGCGACATCTCCCGCTCCCACGTGGAGGTCCGCCTGGACGGCTGGGACGTGCTGCTGGTTGACCTCAAGGCGACCAACGGCACCATCCTGGTGCGCGAGGGCCAGGCCCCGCGCCGCCTGGGCGAAGGTGAAGAAGCCATCCTGCTCAACGGCGACATCGCCGAGTTGGGGGACGGCGTCTCGCTGCTGTTTGACGGGCTCCTGTGAGTTCCCGGCGCGCACCGGCACCGCCGCCCACGCTGCCCGGCTACCGCTTTATCTCGGTGCTGGGCTCGGGCGGCTTCTCCGACGTCTATCTGTATGAGCAGGACCGGCCCCGGCGCAAGGTTGCGGTCAAGGTGCTCACGGCCGACCTGAAAACGGCCGGCGCCCGGAGCAGCTTCGAGTCCGAGGCAAACCTGATGGCGCAACTGTCGGCGCACCCGTACATCGTGACCATCTATGAAGCCGAGATCACCGATTCCGGCCACTCCTACCTGGCCATGGAGTATTGCTCACGCCCCAGCCTGGACGTGCAGTACCGCCAGGGCCGCAGCAGCGTGGACCGGGCACTGGAGGTCGGCATCCAGGTGGCGTCCGCCGTCGAAACCGCCCACCGGGCCGGCATTGCACACCGCGACATCAAGCCGGCCAACGTGCTGGTCACCGACTACAACCGGCCCGCCCTGACGGACTTTGGCATCTCCGGCACCATGGACGGCGAACAGTCCGAGGGCGGTGGCATGTCCATTCCGTGGTCGCCGCCGGAATCCTTCGGCGCCGGCGCCACAGACGGCGTGAAGGTGGACATTTGGGCGCTCGGCGCCACGATCTACACCCTGCTGGCAGGGCACTCGCCGTTCGTCATCCCGGGGGCAGACAACTCCCAGCGCATGCTCATGGACCGAATTGCCACAGCCGCACTGCCGGGACTGGGCCGCGCCGACG
Organism: Sporosarcina beigongshangi; assembly: GCF_016820535.1. Lineage (GTDB taxonomy): Bacteria > Actinomycetota > Actinomycetes > Actinomycetales > Micrococcaceae > Specibacter. The sequence continues at coordinate 22,935 of NZ_JADHDY010000023.1, forward strand.
TCCCCGAGGCCCTGGAGCGGGTGCTGGCCACGGCCATGGCAAAGTCCCCGGCCTCCCGCTACGGTTCCGCCAAGGACTTTGCACGCGCACTCATGCGGGTGCAGACCGAACTCAACCTCTCCGTCACCCCCTTTGAGGTCCGGGACGACGTGGTTTCCCACGAGGTCCGCCCCGATGGCCACCACGAAGCCACCCGGGTGCGCAGTGTCGTCTCGATCGACCCCGAGGCCGGTACCAACAACCCCGCCGCCAGCCCCACTTTTCCCTCGCACGACGGCGGCACCCGCACCCCCGAGGGCAGCGGCCGGGGTGCGGCACCCGGACAGGGACTGGTATCCGGGGCCACGGCGAACCCGCGGGACAACACCACGGGCAACACCACCGGGCTGATCCGCAACGGCCAGACCGTTCGCGGGTCACAGCCGCCGGCGCCCGCAGTCCCCGGCCAGGCCGCCGGCGTGTCCGGGACCGGACTTCCGCCCGGTCCGGCAGGAACAGCGGGCGACACCGTCGCCCGGCCCGCAGCGCCGGCCGCCTGGCACGGCGGCCCCGCCCAGGGCGCCGAGCACGTGCTCGATTCCACGGTGCAGCGCAGCTCACTGGATCAGGCAGGCGGGCAGGCCGGCCCCCTGGACCAGCCGGCCCCGGCGGCAGGGGGGAAGAAACGCCTGTGGCTGGGACTGTCCTCGGGGCTGGTGCTGGTGGCCGCCGTCGTCGTTGGCGTGCTGGTCTTCACCAGCCAAGGCGCGCCGAGCGCGCCGGAAACACTGGTGGCCAGCGGCACGCCGTCGTCCGCACTGGTGGTTGGCGCGCCGGTGCCGGCAGTTGCGGACCTGTCCGCGGCGCCGGGCAACGGCGGCTCGAATTGGACGTGGACCAACCCGGACCCGCAGGACGGTGACGCCTACCTGTGGGCGCCCATCAGCGCGGTGTCAACGGGCGAGTTCAAGCGGATTGCCGAGCCGAAGGTGTTCGTGGCCAACGGTGCGGATGACAAGTCGTGCATTTCGGTGAAATTGCTGCGCAAATCGGGCGAAACATCGCCTGAGACAAAGAAGTGCTCGTAACGGGCCAGTACACAAGGGGGATGTTTGCATGGCCGATTTAACCATTGACTTCTGTGGCGAGTGGTATGAACCATCCCCGGACGGTGTCTTCAGCATTGGCCGCGAGGGCGACCTTGAGGTGGACGACAACCCGTACCTGCACCGCAAATTCCTTGAGGTGAGCAAGTACGACGGGATCTGGTGGCTGAGCAATGCCGGCACCATGCTCTCGGCCACGATCGCCGACGCCGCGGGCGGCATGCAGGCGTGGATGGCGCCGGGCGCCCGCATCCCGCTCGTGTTCAGCCAGACGAACGTGATCTTCACGGCGGGGCCCACCACCTACGAATTCTCCGTCCACCTGGCGGCGCCGTCGTTCCAGTCGCTGAGCCGTGAGGAGGACTCCGCCGGCTCCACCACGATTGGCCCGGTCGTGTTCACCGAGTCGCAGAAGGCGTTGATCGTGGCGCTGGCCGAGCCCATGCTCCGGCGCGGCGGCACCGGCTTCAGCGCCATCCCGTCCTCGGCGCAGGCCGCCAAGCGGCTGGGCTGGCCGCTGACCACCTTCAACCGCAAGCTGGACAATGTGTGCGACAAACTGGACCGGGTGGGCGTGGTGGGCCTGCGCGGCGGCAGCGGAAAACTTGCCACCAACCGGCGTGCCCGTCTCGTGGAGCACGCCGTCACCTCCCACCTGGTCATCCCCGATGACCTGCCCCTGCTGGACACCCAACGCGGAACGGACGATGAATGAGGATTAGGCTGACGCTCCGGCGTGAACCGCAGGAAGATAAGAACCTGGCCGTGACGGTGGACGGACTGGCCACGGTCGGTGACATCGCCACCGAACTGTACCTGGCAGACCCGGCCCGAAAGGGCGCCGCTGCCCCGGCCAAGCTGTCCCTGCTGGTGGAGGAGTCCCTGGTGGGCGGGCTGCGCGGGCGCACCCTGCCGCCGGACGCCAACCTGCTGGAATCGGGGCTGCGCCCCGGCGCCACCGTGGCCTTGTCGCAAGTCAGCGACGCCTTCGATGTGCCCGGCCACGACCGCGGCCCGGCCGTGGCCACGCTGCGCGTCGTCTCGGGTCCGGACCAGGGCAAGGAATTCGCACTGCCCTCTGGAACCAGCTACATCGGCCGCGACTTTGGCGCCGACGTGCGCCTCAGCGACCCCATGACCTCCAAGCGGCACGCCCGCATCACGGTGGGGGAGAGCATTGAGATTGTGGACACCGGCTCAGCAAACGGCCTGCTCATGGAGGGCACCCAGGTGTCCCGCGCCGTCCTGGGCACCTACGACGAGGTGACGCTGGGCGAGACCACCATCTCCATCGTCAGCCTGGGCCACGTGGCGTCCTCCGGCCGCAGCGGGCCCCTGGTTGAGTTCAACCGTTCCCCGCGCGTGGTGCCGCACTTCAAGGTGGAGGAGCAGACCATCCCGGCCGGCCCCCAGCGGCCCCAACGAACCCGGTTCCCCATGCTGATGCTGGTGGCGCCCGTCATGATGGGGGCGGTCATGTTTGCCGTCACCCGCAGCGCCTACAGCCTCATCTTCATGGCCATGATGCCGTTGATGCTGATCGGCGGCTGGGTGGACCAGAAACGCGAGGCCAAGGCGAACCTGGCCGAAGCCATTGAACAGTTCCGTGGCGCCGTCACCGAGTTCCGGCGGCAGATGAGTGCCCGCCAGCAGCTGGAGCGGGCCGTGCGGCTGGCCGAAACCCCGTCGGCGGCTGAAACTGTTGACGCCATCTACAAGTTGGGGCCGCTGTTGTGGACGCACCGCCCCGAACACCCCGCGTTCCTGTCACTGCGCCTTGGCGTGGGCCGCCAGCCGTCCCGAACACCTGTCAAGGCAGGAAACTCCAACAACACCCTGCCTGAATTCATGGAGGAAATCGAGGACCTGCAAAAAGAGTTCAGCGACATTGACGCCGTACCCGTCGTGACGCAGTTCCGCAACAGCGGGGCGCTTGGCGTGGCAGGCCCCCGCGGAGTCGTGGACGATGTGGCCCGTGCCCTGGTGCTGCAGGCCGTGGGCCTGCACTCCCCGGGCGAACTGGTGGTGGCCGCCATGACCGGCACCGAATCCAAGGAGCGCTGGCAGTGGCTGCAGTGGCTGCCGCACGTCGGTTCGGTGCATTCGCCGCTCCCCGGGGACCACCTGGCGGCCGGCAAGGGTGCTGTCGGCGCCCTGCTGTCCTCCCTCGAAGACCTGCTGGTGGCCCGCGGCATGTCCATGACCTCCAACGCCGCCGCCCTCAGGGGGCCGCTGGATGCAAGCAAGCCGGAATCCGCCAAAGCTGTCGTGCCGGCCATGCTGGTCATCGTTGAAGACGACGTCAATGCGGACCGGGCCAGGCTCTCCCGCCTGACCGAATATGGTGCCGACGTGGGCGTGCACATCCTGTGGGTGGCCAATTCCGTCGAAGCCCTTCCGGCTGCCTGCCGCGACTTTCTGCAGGTGGGGGAGACAGCCACCACGGGCCAGGTCCGCCTGGGCCAGCTGACCTATCCGGTCAGCTGCGAGAGTGTCGACGTCGAGCTGGCCGGCCAACTTGCCCGCATGCTGGCACCGGTTGTCGACGCCGGCAAGACAGTTGAGGACGACTCCGACCTCCCGCGGGGAGTGTCCTATGTTGCCCTTGCAGGGCACGACCTGGTGGAAGGCACCTCCGGCATTGCCGACCGCTGGCTGGAAAACAACTCCGTGGCCTCACGCGCCGTCAAGAACCGCAAGCACCAGGGTTCGCTCCGTGCGCTCGTGGGTTCCAAGGGTGTTGAGCCCATGTACCTGGACCTCAAGACGGAAGGCCCCCACGCCCTGGTGGGCGGCACCACGGGCGCCGGAAAGTCGGAGTTCCTCCAGTCGTGGGTGCTGGGCATGGCCGCCGCCTACAGCCCCGACAGGCTCTCCTTCCTGTTTGTGGACTACAAGGGCGGTGCCGCCTTCGCCGACTGCGTCAAGCTGCCGCACACGGTTGGCCTGGTCACCGACCTGTCCCCGCACCTGGTGCGCCGTGCGCTGACCTCGCTGCGGGCCGAGCTCCACCACCGTGAGCACCTGCTCAACCGCAAGAAGGCCAAGGACCTGCTGGCCCTGGAACGCGAAGCGGACCCGGAAGCGCCGCCGTCGCTGATCATTGTGGTGGACGAGTTTGCCGCGCTGGCCAAGGAAGTTCCCGAATTTGTGGACGGCGTGGTGGATGTTGCGGCCCGCGGCCGCTCCCTGGGCCTGCACTTGATCCTGGCTACGCAGCGGCCCTCCGGCGTCATCAAGGAAAGCCTGCGCGCCAACACCAACATGCGCATCGCCCTGCGCATGGCGGACGTGGACGACTCCAACGACATCCTCGGTGAAGACACGGCCGCGTACTTCAGCCCCTCCATCCCGGGGCGCGGTGCAGCGAAGACCGGTCCTGGCCGCATCCAGGGCTTCCAGACCGGCTACGCCGGCGGCTGGACCAGCCGCACGCCTGAACGGCCGCGCATCGACATTGTGGAGATGGACTTTGGTGCGGGGGCGCCGTGGGAGCAGGAGATCGAGGCCGCACCCGTGGCCGATTCCGCCGGCCCGAACGACATTGCCCGCGTGGTCTCCAACATCTCCCTGGCCGCTGTGGAACTGGGCGTGAAGCCGCCACGCAAGCCGTGGCTGGGCGAGCTCTCCAGCATCTACGACTTTTCCAGGCTCCCCACACCGCGCACAGATGAGAAGCTGCTCCTGGGGGTCATGGACGACCCCGCCCACCAGGCCCAGCCCACAGTGTTCTATGAGCCCGACCAGGACGGCAACATGGCCATCCTGGGTGCCAGCGGATCCGGCAAGTCGGCTGCGCTGCGCACCATCGCGATCGCCGCCGCCATCACCCCGCGTGGCGGCCCGGTCCAGGTTTACGGAATTGATGCCGCGTCCAACGGGCTGCAGATGCTGGAAACCCTGCCGCATGTGGGCGGCATCATCAACGCCGAGGACGGCGAACGCGTGGGCCGCCTGCTGCGCCACGTCCGCTCCATCATCGAGGAACGTGCAGACAGCTTTGCCGAAGTCAAGGCCGGCAGCATCGCCGAATACCGCCGCCTGGCCAACAAGCCGGACACCCCGCGCATCATTGTCCTGGTGGACGGGCTGGGCAGTTTCAGGGAGCTCTACGAGTTCCGCACCGGCATGACCCAGTTTGAAACTTTGCAGCAGATTGCCACCGACGGCCGTCCCATGGGCGTGCACATCGTTGTGGCCGGTGACAGCCCAAGGTCCCTCCCGACGTCGTTGGCGTCCTCCATCCAGCGCAAGGTGGTGCTGCGCATGGCCACCGAAGACGACTATCTGACACTCGGCGTGGCCAAGGACGTGCTCAACGCCGCCTCGCCTCCCGGCCGCGGCCTGATCGACGGCGGGGAGATCCAGCTGGCCATTTTTGGTGGCACCGCCAACCTTGCGCTGCAGGCCCGGCAGGTGGCGTCGCTGGCAGAAACCCTGCGGAGGCAGGGCATCAAGGCCGCCCCGCGCATTGAGTCGCTGCCGGAGATGCTGGACCTGAACGTGCTGCCAACGGCCGCTGCCGGCAGCGTGACAATCGGCGTGGACGACTACAACCTGGAACCGGCAGGGCTTGGTGCCAACGGCGCGCTCATGGTCACCGGGCCGCCGGGTTCCGGGCGCACCACGGCCCTGGTCACCCTTGCCGAAGCCTTGAAACGCTCGACGCCGGGAACCCGCCGCGTGTACTTCGGCTCGCGCAGGTCTGCGATCGCCTCGCTGCCGGTGTGGGACGAGTCATTCGCCACGGCCACCGCCGTGGAGCCGGAACTGCGCCGCTTCATCGACCAGGTGGAGGCCGAGGAAGTGCCTGTGGCCTTCTTCATTGAGGGTGTCACCGAGTTCAGCGACTCCTCGGCCGAAATGGACCTGGTGGACTTGATCAAGGCTGCGATCAAGGCGAACTTGTTTGTTGTGGGGGAGGCCGAGACGTCCACCTGGTCCGCCGCATGGAACCTTGCCGGGCTGTTCAAGGCCGGGCGCAGGGGCCTGTTGCTCAACCCGGGAGACGTGGAAGGCGACAGCCTCATGAACACGCCGCTGGGTCGGATCTACAACAACAAGTTCATCCCGGGGCGCGGCTACATAGTGGGCCGCGGCAAGGCATTCAAGCTCCAGGTGGCCACCACCATGGACCACGAACGCTAGCTCCGATTGGGGCGCCGCAGGCGGTGGGGAGTCCTCCCCATCGACGGCCGGCGGCGGAGCTTGTTAGTTTTATTCCAGCGGCCCGGTGGAAAACTCC
>NZ_JADHDY010000024.1 GCF_016820535.1 Sporosarcina beigongshangi
GGCCACATCACCCGCCAGCCCCACCCCACCGACCGCCGCGCCCTGTCCATCGCCATCACAGCAAAAACTCGGCAGGCCGCCATGGATACGGTAGGCCGCCAGCAAGCCAAGCGATTCCACGCAGCGGCCATGCTGACAAGCGAAGAACGCAACGTTGTCATCCGCTTCCTTGATGCAATGACGAAGGAAATCTCCATCACGGACGAAAAATGGGCACAAAGCCCCGAGTCTCCCACGTAGCCCTCAGCCTCTCGCGGGATCTCCAATGGGAGAGGCGTTCCCCGCTGGACTCATTTCTCGATAACTCGCCCGGCCAGCACCAACAACAGATTTCCGGGCACAGAAAGTTCACATCGACGAAGCCGGCCGCCTGCTGAAGGACTGCGGTGCACCCATTGCCGAGATCGCCGGCGCAGTCGGCTACGCAACGCCTGTCTCTTTCTGCCAACGCTTCCGCGCAGTCAAGGGAGCCGCAACGTCCGAGGACTGGAAAGCCTTCCATGAGAAACGTGGGTAGCCGCCGCCCTATTTGCCCACCGGCGGCACCTCCACCACGTGGCCCCCGCAGGTCAGCACCAGTACGGAATCTCCCTCCGCGAGGGAACAGCCGGTGAGCGCCGGCTCGTTCCCGACCGTCGTCGTTCCCGCCGCCCAAACATAGACAAAGCCTGACTTCTGGACGTAAATGTCATAGTCGTCCGGGTCAAAGCCTCCATGCTCGACGATGACACGAACTCCAGAGGGTGATTCCACCTCTGTGTATTCGGACCAGCCCGCCATCACCATGAGAAACAGCAGCGCGAACAGCCAAACCAAGATGGTGGCCAGCACGAGCAACAATGAGGCCGTTGTGGCGGCCCAACGGACCCACGTGCGCCTGATGCCGCCCAAGACCTGGCCGAAAAGCATGATGAAGCCGGCAACACCCGCGACCCCGCCAAGGAACACTCCCGCAAGGACGAAGTGCCATTCGGACAAACCAAGGATGGCCAGGCGCCCCCTCGTGGACCAGCCCCACGCAACCAGTCCGACAGACCCTGCGCCGAGGATTGCTGCGCCAAGCAGCAATCCCATTCCCCAAAGGTAGCGGCGCCTGCCTGCCACTGGTGAAAGCTCCACCGTTTCCGCCCCCATGGCCGCACTCCTTCAGCTATTCACCGCCGCCCGCTTCGCCAAACTCGGACACGCAGCATAATCTATTGATATTCGATTGATAGTAGTCGATAATCAACAGATGAAGGATTCAGTCATCATCTTGCTCCGCGCCCTGCTCATCATGATTCTCCTGGGCACCGTGCTGGGGCAGACCATCATCGTCCCCACCCTCGCCGCAGAATCCGCTGTGATGTTTCCAGAGGTCGCCGGCCTTGCCGTCCCGTATGCGGCACTGGTGATTGGCGGCATCTTCTGCCTTCAGGCCATGCTGGTGGCCACCTGGATCCTGCTCTCGCACATCCAGCGCGACGTCATCTTTACACCCGACTCGCTCCGCTGGGCCACCGTCATCATCTGGGCCGCGGCGGCCGCCACCACATTGGCACTGGCCCTCGGCATCCACCTGTTCGGCGTCGTGCGGACCGGCGGGCCGGGCGTGCTGCTGCTGGTGGGCGGCACAGTCATCTGCGGCACGGCGTTCGTGCTCCTCATGGTCGTCATGCGCGACCTGCTGCGCAATGCGACCCGCCTGGACAGCGAGCTGGCGGAGGTCGTCTAATGCCCATCATTGTCGACATCGACGTCGAGCTGGCCCGGCGCAAGATGTCCGTGGGCGAGTTCGCCGCGGCCGTGGGCATCTCCGCCGCCAACGTCGCAGTCCTGAAAAACGGCCGGGCCAAGGCTGTCCGCTTCACCACCCTCGACGCCATCTGCCGCGTCCTGGAATGCCAGCCCGGCGACATCCTCCGCTGGGTTCCGGAGGAAACCGGCAAGCTGGACTGACCCACCCAACATCTGCCAAGTGCGACGGCGTGGGTCGCCTTCCGCTGGAAGGCGACCCACGCCGTCGTACTTCATTACAACCGCGGCCGGCTGCCGGCGCGGCTACCCGGGGTCGACCGTCCCAATGCTTGGCTGCGGCCCCCTCCCGGTCAGCCGCGGAAGCAGCAGGACTGCAAGTACGGTTGCAACAACCGGCATGATGAACGCCGCTGCCGCCGCGGCCATGAGCGCCGGAACGGCCGCGGCAAGTCCGAGTGCCGCCGAAAGGGACATGCACGCCGGGAGCTTGTCGGTTACGATTCGGCTGATCGGAAGTGCAAAGGCGAAGCCGGCCATCAGCGCCGCGAGCAGCATCAGCGGCCACTGCAATTCATGCCCTGCCCCGGCAAACTGGGCGGCGGCCACAACAGCCAGGCCCAGACACAGCAGCAGCGCCGAGATGCGCATGACCGCACCAAAACGCGGGACCAGGACAGCGCCCGCGGCAGCGGCTGCAGGAATCCCCGCGACAGCCCCGGCCGCCAGACCAAGGTTCATGGCATGCGTGGAATCCTCGACGCCGGGAGCCCAAATGCTGCCGGTGAGCGAGAAGGCTGCACAACCCAGTCCGGCCACCAACGAAAAGAGGGCTGCGGCGGCACAGGCGGCAACTCGCCCAGTCGTTGGCCTCACAGGCGGAATCGGCGCACGGAACGCTGCCTTGCTGGGAGACACCGGCAGAGGCTGAGATGTAGCCAGAACCGGCGCGTCCGCCGGACGCGGCTTCATCCCCGCTGCCTTCCCCGCCAGCAGCGCCAGCACCAGCACCACTGCCGCCGCCACGGCGCCCAGCATCTGGCCTGCCACGGCAAGCATGCCAAGAAGCATGGTGAAAACCAGCGCGATGACGCATGCCAAAAGCCACCGCACCGGCGCCGGAAGACCCTTCCTCGGCAGCAACAAAAGCGGGACCACAAGGCCGACGGCCCCAAGAAGCCAGGCAAGAAGGATAAACAAGGCAGTGTTGGTTCCAAACCAAGTGCGGCCCGTCCCCGCGTCGGCCTCGCCGAATGCCATGGACCAGCTGGCGGCCGCCACCGCCGCCAGGGCCCATGCCGGCGCTGCGAAGGCCGCCATCCACAGGGATGGCTCCGCGGCAACCACCCCGCGCCAGTGCAGCATGATGACTGCCGCCAGCGACAGGGCCAGCGGACCCACGAACACGGCCAGCAAGGTCCGGACAATACCGGCCCCGGGCAACTGGAGCGCATCGCTGAGCAGGATCCCGGTGGCAACGGCGAAGGCCGCCAGGGACACCGCGGAGGCAGCCACAGCCCACCGGTTCGTTGCCCGCTCCCCCAGCCCATGGGACCTGATGGACCACGCCTCGGCAATGCCCGGCCGCTTGATCCCGCGGTCGCCGGCTTGCTCCAGGAGGGTGTCGAGCATGAAACGCCCATGTTCCTGCCGCCAGGCCTTCGGATACCAGCGCAGCAGCCGCGAATACCTGATCCGCAAAGAAGCACTCATCCGGCACACCCCCACACCATGATTACCGGCGAGGGACCTCCGACCGCCGGGCGCGGTGCAGCGAGGCGCCGTGCCGCGGCGTCCAGCCTGACGGACAGCCGCTCCGTCTCCAGGGCCAGGCCGGCAAAGCCATCGTCCGTCAGCTCGTAGTAGCGCCGCGCCCGCCCGTCGACAATTTCCTCGCCGGCCCGGGCCACGAGCCCATCCCGTTCCAGCCGGTCCAGGGAGGCATAAAGCGTCGTCACCCGCAGCGATACTTTCGCATCGGTAAGTTCCGACACGTCACGCAGAATGGCGTAGCCGTGCCGCCGCCCGCCGGCAAGGGCGGTAAGGATCCAAAACGTATTTTCATTCACGCCTGCCAATATACCCACAGTGGGAATATGCGGCAAGAGAGAGTGTTGCCCGGCTTCCCAGTCCACGGGCAGGTAGCCTCGAACCATGAGTCCTGAAAACCCAGCCCGTGCATTTTCAACATGGGCCAGCCCCGCCGTCCTGTTGTTGCTGGGCGCCACACTGACCGGTTGCGCCGGCGGCGGCGACTACCAGGCTGCACTGGCAACGACCGCCCGGAGCGGGGAATTCAGCCTGCCCCGGGGCGAGGACTCCGCCGCCCCCATTGCACTTTGGGATGAAGTGCTTGTTGTCTGCCCCTACAGCGATGTGGCGGCCGCCCCCGAACCGTTCACCAAGGCAGCCCTGGCGCTGGACACCTCCTCCAACGAGGACGTGCACTGGTTGCTCTTTGCCAAAGCGGACAAAGTCAGGCGCATTTCCATAAGCAGGACTTCAGTCGACTTTTGCCCGGGCAGCTCCGTCAACAACGTCTACCAGCACACCCAGCTGTGGAGTGCTGAGAAGTCCGACGGCGCATGGCTCATGTCCGCGGTCGGCCCGCCACAGGCCGGGTGACTACTCGCGAACCTCTTCCCGCACCGGCTTCAGGTGCGCCGGCACGGCGTCGCCAACTACGGCGGGGAATTCGCAGCTGAACTGACCCTTGTAGCCGAACAGGAAGCCAAACCACGGGTTCCGCACCTGCATCTGGATGGTGTAGACGCCTCGGGCCTCATCGTAACCCTCGTAGAGGTCGGCTGTGCCGGTGCCAATGGGCGGGAAATTGAACGCCACGGGTCCTTCAAAGAAGCGTTGGCCTGTGGTCTGCAGATGGAGGGAGCCGTCGTCGAGCACTTCCAGGACAAGATCCGTGGCCAGGTGCTGGTGGGTGCCGAGGTAGTCGACTATGGCACCGCGCTCCTTGCTGTGGACCATGGTGGCGTCGAAGCGGCGCTTCTTTGCTCTGCTTCCCCTGACGGCAGGCATGTCCAGGGTCCGTACAAAGGTGACGGTGGGGCGGCCGAAACTGTCGACGTACGGGTAGTTTTCCACCGTGAAGGGGATGTTGTCACCGTGGTCGGGAAAAAGGATGTTGCGGAAGGCTCCGAACCGCAGGAACGGCACCGTCCACCAGGCACCGCGGCGCACTTCAGTGAAGACACCCGTGCCGACGCACGCGTAGCCTGCCTCCACGTCCACGCCGAAGCGCTTCTGCATCATGGGATGCAGCCGCTGGAAGTCCTTGCCCAGGGCAATTTCAAATATCGAGGCCATGTCTATTCCTTGTCTGCCGGACGGGTTCTGCGGGCACCGGGCTGCTCGGGTTCGCGCAGCCCTGCGAGTGTGGACGGCGCCCGTGCGGCACGTTCGTCCGGGGCGGTCCGCAGGCAGCGTCCGGCACGAGGGACCGACCAATGCGCCGGGATGGAGCTGGATGCCAGTGCAGCTGCCGCGCCGAGCGCTGCGGATCCCGCGCTACGCCGGGCCACGGCCCGGCCGAACAGCCCTGCCGCCACAAGCGCGCCGCCAGCCCGGGCACCGGCGTCGAGGAACCAGCGGTTGCGGGCCGCTTTGGGGTCCAGGCCGGATTCAGCCCACAGGCGCAGGCGGTCAAAGCTGATAGCCGTGGCCCAGCCCAGCGCCGGCCGGATGACTGTGGCGTCCAGGGCCTTGCCAATGAAACCCATGCCCGGCTGGTAGTTGTAACCGGTGATGAAGCGCAGGCCGTCGCCGGCGGGGATGTAGCGCCAGTATCCCGAGCCGGAGCCGATGGGTGAAAGCCAATCGGCGGTGTCAAATTTCAGCACTGACGTAGCTTGGTCGTCCTCCCGGTGCCGGTGGCCCAACGATGTCCCGGTGCCCCTGATGGTGTGCAGCGGCAGGAGGAACTCGTAGCGGAAGCGCAACTGGTCTTTTTCGTCCCGGTCAATGGGGATGATGCGGGAGAACCGCAGGTCCCAGCACGGGTGGGCTTCCGGGTCCTGGCTCAGTTCCCACACCCGGTCCATCGCGGCCCGGATCCGGGTTTCCACATACAGCGGCCTGGCTTTGTTGGTTCCCGTCAATGTTTCCCCCTTGTCCCCAATACTATGGTGCCGGTCGCCGGTGAATGCGCTGGGGAACTGCCGCCAAGGCCTGCCACTGCGGCTCCTCATCGTGTGTACACTCAACATTCATGAGCGAAGGACGATTCAACGTCGACTGGGAAACCGCACGCGCCAGCAACCGCGAGAACTGGGAAGACAGGGTCCCCCTCCATGAGGCGGCCTACAACATCGGCGACTTTGATGATCCCGGCTATTTGTCCAGCGTCATCCGGACGGATCTGGCGGCATTCGAGCCATTCCTGCCAGACGGGACGGTTGCGGGACTGGACGTCTGCCACCTCCAGTGCCACATCGGCACGGACACGCTGTCCCTTGCCCGGGCGGGCGCCCTGGTCACCGGCGTCGATTTCTCCCCATCCGCCCTGAAGTCTGCCGCGGAGCTGGCAAGTCGGCTCAACCTCGAGGCGACGTGGGTGGAGACCGACGTGCTCGAGGCGCGCAACGCCGTCGACGGCGATTTTGACGTGGTTTACACCAGCATCGGGACCATTACGTGGCTTCACGACCTGGACCAGTGGGCGGCCCAGGTGGCCGGACTGCTGCGAACAGGCGGGATTTTCTACATCCGCGACGGACACCCGATCCTCTACGCCCTCGATGAGCAGGCGGACGGGCTGCAGCTTCGCTACCAGTACTTTGGCGACGGCAAGGCCCAGGTGTGGGACAACGACTCCACCTATGCCGGCGACGGCAAGGTGGCTCACACAAGGACTTTCGAGTGGCCCCATCCCCTGTCGACCATCGTCAACGCACTCATCGGCGCGGGACTGCAGATTCTTCGCCTGGACGAGGCCACGACGCTTCCATGGAAGTTCAGCCCGCGCATGGTCGAGGTGCCGGATGGTTTTGCGTGGCCGGAATCCGAACGTGACCGAGTGCCGTGCACGTTTACGGTCATTGCCCGAAAGTGACGATCGCGGGCGTGGAACGATTGCACTTCCAATGGGCAATGTCCTCGTTGTAGCAGCTAGGACGCGTGGAAATCGACGGAATGTGCATGGCCGCCATGTCTCGTGCACGGCGCCCTCGGCTTCAGCTTCTTCCTTGGTGCGATCCCTCCGGCACCGCTTCTACGGGTGCTCTGGAAAACCAAAACTGACGATGGGTGCCAGCCCTGTCCTAAGACGCTCCAGGACGTACCGCTCGTGGGGGACGAGAATCTCGGGCAGCCCATCAAGTTCGAACCACTCCAGTCCGGCCGACTTGTCAGGTTCCACGATCCGGGGGTCGCCCGCCCAGGACTCACAGCTGAAGAAGAAGTCGACTCTCTGGTCCACGGCAAGTGCGGGTTCATGGGTTCTGTGCATGGTGGTGACCGGCACCAACTCCCGGCGGTCGACAATGACGCCGAGTTCCTCCCTGGCTTCACGGCAGGCTGCCTCAGCAACAGATTCACCGGCCTCAACGTGACCTGCCGCCGCCACCGACCAATGGCCATCCATATAGCCGGTTCCTTGCCGAAGCTGCAGCAGGACACAGGCCCCGCGTCGAAAAATGACGTAGCTGACGGGGGCCAAGGTGAATCTTTCCAAAAATGTCCAACCATCCTTCATCTAAAGCGATTCCTCGTGTTGTGTCGGCACGGGGTGGCAACACTCCACACTGTAACCACTGCCGCCAATGGCACCCACCTCGACGGAAACCCGGATCTCACTCCCATTGCCGGCCGCGGTGCGCCTGATTGGCACTTTTGGGGCATTCACGCGCCTGGGCCCGTTTCATGGTCAGGGCGTTGCGTCCTGGCCCTTGCCCGAGGCGGCGCAGCCCCATAGTGTGTCGAGCATGACCTTTGCCAATGTCGGTACGCTGGGCACTGTCCCGGGCAGGCGCGACGAACTTGTGGCTGCACTCATTCAACGCAACGATCTGCTCAGGACGGCCGGATGCCTCGCCTACGAGGTGGGCACCAACCGCGACGAGCCCGACACGGTGTTCGTCGTCGAGCTGTGGGAAAGCGCCGAAGCCCACCAGTCCTCGCTGGCCCTGCCGGAGGTCCAGGCGGCCATAGCTGCCGCGCGCCCGCTCCTTTCCGGAACATTTGGCGGGTTTCACTTCGACGTGGTTGGTTCCCCGCTCCGGGACTAGGAACCCCGCTGCCGAGTAGCCAGGTTCAGGCCCCCGGCCGGGTTCCGTTATGCTTTCACCCAGTCGATCCGGGAGGAACACGTGAGCATTGATTGGTCGCCGCTGACCGGCCCTGTCAGACGCCGTGACGTCGCCGCCTTTGCCCGGCGCCAGCCCCGCATCCGACGTTCGTCCTATATGTCCTGGTTCGAGCTCGCCTGGCTGGCGACGTTGTGCCTCGCCGTGGCCACACTCATTTTTACCCTCGCAGCGGACGACGCCGACGAGCTGCACGATCGACGCAGCTCCAAGCCGTCTGCGCTGTGGTGGCAATGGTCATGGTGGCATGGTCGGCAACCCGCCGCCGGAAGCCCTACGGGGACGCCTTCCGATTTGAACGTTTTGCCACCGCCAATGGCTTCGGCTATTCGTTTGAAGGCCGCTCCCCGGCGTTTCCCGCTACCGGATTTGGCAAGGGCCGTGACGGAACAACGCATGACGTGATCGTCTTGGGCCCGCCGCGGGCGCTGGAGATCGGCAGCTGCCGGTCGTTGACAGGCTCGGGCGGCAACACCCGGGTCCGCGCCTGGAAGTACGCCCACCTCCAGTTGGAGTCTGCGCTGCCGCACATCGTCCTGGATGCCAAGGCCAATGGTTCAACTCTTCAGGAGGACTTTGTCCGGGGACAGAGACTGAGCATGGGAGGGGACCTGGACCTGCATTTCAACCTGTACGTTCCCGCCGGCTACGAAGACGATGTGCGGCAGCTGTTCACGCCGGAACTCACCGCCCTCCTTGCCGGGGATCTGAGGGCGTGGGACCTGGAAATCGTTGACGACAGCTTGTTCCTTTTTTCCGACGCGGGCGCGGCCCAGAAACCTGCCGCAATGCGGGACCTGCTGGAAGGTGCCCTGACACTCGCAGGCCACGCGGCGGAGTGGAAGCAGTGGCGTGATCGACACCTGCCGGCAGACTATGGTTTCTCCCCAGGCCGCAGCAACCAATTCGCAAGATTTCCGCACGTGGCGCCGCAGGGTCGCCGCCTGGCAACCCGCCTGGGCGTGGGGGTGTGGATCATGATTGCCGTGTCGGCGGGAGGAATCATCCTGGCCATTCTCAGGGGTCTGGGCGTCCTCGCTTCCTAGCGTTTCGTTCTGCCGCAGGCCATCCGTCCGTGGACGGCCGATCCCCTCGCGTCGAGGTGGTGCGCACCTTCCCATCAACGTTTCACAGCTTCGGGGGATGGCGGTTCAATCCATTAGGCTCGGAGCGTGGGCAAACTATTCGATTGCATAGACGACAATCTCCGGGCTTGGATCAAGGAGCAGCCCATGTGGTTCGTGGCAACCGCGCCTCTCGGGGCCGACGGACATGTGAACATGTCGCCCCGCGGCCATGATTCGTTCTCGGTCTTGGGCCCCCACCGGGTTGCCTGGGTTGACTACACGGGCAGCGGCATTGAAACCATCTCGCATATCCAGGAGAACGGCAGGGTGTGCCTCATGTTCAATTCTTTTGGCAGCCGCCCCCGCATTGTGCGCCTGCACGGGCGTGGCTCGGTGCACCTCCCGGGGGATCCCACATTCGAGGATGTTGTTTCACTCCACCCGGAGCACCCGAGCACTCGGGCAGTCATTGCGGTGGACGTGGCCCGCGTCAGTGACTCGTGTGGCTGGGGCGTTCCTGTCATGGAGGTGACTGGAGAGCGCGATCTCCTGCGCCTGCAGGCAGAGAAGAAGGGAACTGACGGCATGGCCGCCTACCGCGCCGAAAGGAACGCACGGAGCATCGACGGCCTGCCCGGATTCCCCCTCGAGGCGTAGGGGGCGGCAGGAGGCAAACCGTGCGGCCGGAGGCTTTGATGGGAAAGCAGCGGCTAAACGTGGTGCAGGCACCGGGTGACGACTCCCCACACCGTGACGTTGCCGCTCAAGGCGACAACGTCTGCGCAAGCCGGGGACGGGGCGTGGGCGGGCTGCGTGGCAAGGGAGGTGGCGCCGTCGTGCATCACCAGGCGGCGGATCAGCAGCTCACCCTCCACCACGGCAACGACCACGGATCCATCGCGCGGGGAGAGCGCCCGGTCCACGATGATCTCATCACCGTCGGCGATGCCGGCCCCGGCCATGGAATCGCCGGCGACGCGCATGACGAACGTGCTGGTGCGGTCGCGAATCAGGTGGCGGTTAAGGTCGATGCCGCCGTCGAAATAGTCGCGGGCGGGCGAGGCGAATCCCGTGGGCTCGTTGGGCTGCTTCGGGACGGGCAGGTCCATGCCAAACACCACATCACCACCTAGTACAAAGATTCGAGATACAAGCATAGCACCGGGAGTAGAAACGGCACCGGCGCGGCCATCCTCGCCGGGTCAGGCGGACGCCGGGGCAAGGCCTTCGATGTTGTTGAAACTGTAGTGGTGGATGCCTGCGGGAGGCGTGGGCAGTGCCGCCAGTTCCGCCATGAGGCTGTCGGGGCTGTATTGGCGACTGCCCAGCAATTTCCGGCCGGGCGCACCCTTGCCGCTGATGAATTTCAGCGAACTGCCAACGCCGACCTTCGTGGCCAGGGAGATGAGTTTGGTGCGCGGCACCGCCCCTGCAACGCCGGCCCAGACTGGCACGGTGATGCCCTCACCTCGAAGGTGGGCGATGTAGCCTGCAATTGTCTCGGAAGAGAAGCACATCTGCGTGACAATGCAGCTGGCCATCTCCGCCTTGCTCCTTGTCGCCTGCAGCAAATGTTCGCGTGTGATGCCGGGATGACCTTCCGGATACCCTCCGATCCCCATCCGCAGCGAGTTGCCGCTCAGCTCAACAAGCTCCCGCATGAGGGCCTCGCTGGAGGCAAAGGGACCGGCGGGCTGCGCCCTGTCACCAGCGATCGTGAACACCTCGGTGATCCCCGCAGCACGGCACTGGCCCACGATCCTGGCCAATTGGCCAGGGCTGGCAATGGACCGGGCAGCAAGGTGTGGGATCACGGTGTAGCCGTGGTCCGCCAGTTCGAGCGCCGTTGCCATGGTGCGCTCGATGCCATGGTGCGGCAGGCACGTGATTGTGAGGGGTGTGCTGGCGGGAAGCTGCGCGAGCACCGCAGCCACAATCGTGTCGGTGGGGATGATTTCCAAGCGCGTGGCAAGCATCAGAATCCAAACTGTTGGGGTCCGCACGCAGCCTCGCGCGGTGAATGCGTGGCGGACTTATTGTGCGGCCAGCAGGGAGGAGGCTTCCTGCCGGGTGTGTCCGGAATCTTCGATGCCTTCGGCGATGTGGGCCAGGTGCTCGGGAATGTCGCGGCCCTTCTTGCGCATTGCGGTTGCCCACAAGCGGCCGGCCCGGTAGGAGGAGCGCACGAGCGGCCCGCTCATGACGCCGAGGAAGCCGATTTCCTCAGCTTCCTGGGAGATGTCCAGGAACTCCTGCGGCTTGACCCACCGGTCCACCGGCAGGTGGCGTTCGGAGGGGCGCAGGTACTGGGTGATGGTGATCAGGTCGGTTCCGGCGTCGTGCAGGTCCTGCAGGGCCACCGAGATTTCCCCACGCGTCTCGCCCATGCCCAGGATCAGGTTGGACTTGGTGACCATCCCCTGGTCCCGGCCCTGGGTCAGCACGTCAAGGGAGCGCTCGTAGCGGAAGGCGGGGCGGATGCGCTTGAAGATCCGCGGGACCGTCTCCACATTGTGGGCGAA
>NZ_JADHDY010000025.1:0-1240 GCF_016820535.1 Sporosarcina beigongshangi
GTTAGCTCAACGCATCGCTGCGCTTACACACCCGGCCTATCAACGTCGTCGTCTTCAACGTTCCTTCAGGAGACTTATAGTCTCAGGGAGAACTCATCTCGGGGCAAGTTTCGTGCTTAGATGCTTTCAGCACTTATCTCTTCCGCATTTAGCTACCGGGCAGTGCCATTGGCATGACAACCCGAACACCAGTGATGCGTCCACTCCGGTCCTCTCGTACTAGGAGCAGCCCCCCTCAATTCTCCAGCGCCCACGGCAGATAGGGACCGAACTGTCTCACGACGTTCTAAACCCAGCTCGCGTACCACTTTAAATGGCGAACAGCCATACCCTTGGGACCTACTTCAGCCCCAGGATGTGATGAGCCGACATCGAGGTGCCAAACACCGCCGTCGATATGAACTCTTGGGCGGTATCAGCCTGTTATCCCCGGAGTACCTTTTATCCGTTGAGCGATGGCCCTTCCATTCAGAACCACCGGATCACTATGACCTGCTTTCGCACCTGCTCGCGCCGTCACGCTCGCAGTCAAGCTAGCTTATGCCATTGCACTAACCTCCTGATGTCCGACCAGGATTAGCTAACCTTCGTGCTCCTCCGTTACTCTTTGGGAGGAGACCGCCCCAGTCAAACTACCCACCAGACACTGTCCGCAACCCCGGTCAGGGGCCTACGTTAGAACATCAAACATTAAAGGGTGGTATTTCAAGGTTGGCTCCACGCAGACTGGCGTCCACGCTTCAAAGCCTCCCACCTATCCTACACATCAAGGCTCAATGTTCAGTGTCAAGCTATAGTAAAGGTTCACGGGGTCTTTCCGTCTTGCCGCGGGTACACTGCATCTTCACAGCGAGTTCAATTTCACTGAGTCTCGGGTGGAGACAGCCTGGCCATCATTACGCCATTCGTGCAGGTCGGAACTTACCCGACAAGGAATTTCGCTACCTTAGGACCGTTATAGTTACGGCCGCCGTTTACCGGGGCTTCGATCAAGAGCTTCTCCTTACGGATAACCCCATCAATTAACCTTCCGGCACCGGGCAGGCGTCACACCGTATACGTCCACTTTCGTGTTTGCACAGTGCTGTGTTTTTAATAAACAGTTGCAGCCAGCTGGTATCTTCGACTGGTCTCAGCTCCATCCGCAGGGACTTCACCTACACACCAGCGTGCCTTCTCCCGAAGTTACGGCACCATTTTGCCTAGTTCCTTCACCCGAGTTCTCTCAAGCGCCTTGGTA
>NZ_JADHDY010000025.1:1340-2851 GCF_016820535.1 Sporosarcina beigongshangi
GCATTTGTTACTTCAGCACCGTAGTGCCTCGTCATCACACCTCAGCGTTAAAAAGGTACCGGATTTACCTGGAACCTCCGCCTACATGCTTAAACCGGGACAACCGTCGCCCGGCTAACATAGCCTTCTCCGTCCCCCCTTCGCAGTAACACCAAGTACAGGAATATTAACCTGTTTCCCATCGACTACGCCTTTCGGCCTCGCCTTAGGGGTCGACTCACCCTGCCCCGATTAACGTTGGACAGGAACCCTTGGTCTTCCGGCGAGCGGGCTTTTCACCCGCTTTATCGTTACTTATGTCAGCATTCGCACTTCTGATACCTCCAGCAACCCTCACAGGCCACCTTCGCAGGCTTACAGAACGCTCCCCTACCCAACAACACATAGTGTCGCTGCCGCAGCTTCGGTGCATGGTTTAGCCCCGTTACATCTTCCGCGCAGGCCGACTCGACCAGTGAGCTATTACGCTTTCTTTAAATGATGGCTGCTTCTAAGCCAACATCCTGGCTGTCTGTGCCTTCCCACATCGTTTCCCACTTAACCATGACTTTGGGACCTTAGCTGGCGGTCTGGGTTGTTTCCCTCTTCACGACGGACGTTAGCACCCGCCGTGTGTCTCCCGTGATAACATTCTTCGGTATTCGTAGTTTGCATCGGGTTGGTAAGTCGGGATGACCCCCTAGCCGAAACAGTGCTCTACCCCCGAAGATGAGTTCACGAGGCGCTACCTAAATAGCTTTCGGGGAGAACCAGCTATCTCCCGGTTTGATTGGCCTTTCACCCCCAGCCACAAGTCATCCGCTAATTTTTCAACATTAGTCGGTTCGGTCCTCCAGTTAGTGTTACCCAACCTTCAACCTGCCCATGGCTAGATCACCGGGTTTCGGGTCTATACCCTGCAACTTAACGCCCAGTTAAGACTCGGTTTCCCTGCGGCTCCCCTATACGGTTAACCTTGCTACAGAATATAAGTCGCTGACCCATTATACAAAAGGTACGCAGTCACACCCGAAGGTGCTCCCACTGCTTGTACGTACACGGTTTCAGGTTCTTTTTCACTCCCCTCGCCGGGGTTCTTTTCGCCTTTCCCTCACGGTACTGGTTCACTATCGGTCAGTCAGGAGTATTTAGCCTTGGAGGATGGTCCCCCCATATTCAGACAGGATACCACGTGTCCCGCCCTACTCTTCGAGTTCACAACCTGTGCATTTTGGTGTACGGGACTATCACCCTGTACCGTCGGACTTTCCAGACCGTTCCACTAACACACAAGCTGATTCAGACTCTGGGCTGCTCCCCGTTCGCTCGCCGCTACTGGGGGAATCTCGGTTGATTTCTTTTCCTCGGGGTACTTAGATGTTTCAGTTCCCCCGGTTCGCCTCGTTAACCTATGTATTCAGTTAACGATAGTGTGACGAATCACACTGGGTTTCCCCATTCGGACATCGCCGGCTGTAACGGTTCATATCACCTTACCGACGCTTTTCGCAGATTAGCACGTCCTTCATCGC
>NZ_JADHDY010000026.1 GCF_016820535.1 Sporosarcina beigongshangi
CTCCCGAAGTTACGGGGGCATTTTGCCGAGTTCCTTAACCATAATTCTCTCGATCGCCTTAGTATTCTCTACCTGATCACCTGTGTCGGTTTGGGGTACGGGCGGTTGGAACCTCACGTCGATGCTTTTCTTGGCAGCATAGGATCACCGAATTCCCCCGTACGGGGGTCCCATCAGATCTCAGAATCGTCATCAAAGACAACACAACGGATTTGCCTATCGTGTTTCCTACATCCTTAGACCGGGACTACCATCGCCCGGCTCGGCTACCTTCCTGCGTCACACCTGTTAATACGTTTACATCCCCAGATCGGGTCCCACGCTCCCCACCGGCCCTGGCCCGAAGGCACGCAGCAAGTGGATTGGATGGTTAGCATCACTGGTTCAATAGGGGCGGTTCTTCACCGGTACGGGAATATCAACCCGTTGTCCATCGACTACGCCTGTCGGCCTCGCCTTAGGTCCCGACTTACCCAGGGCAGATTAGCTTGACCCTGGAACCCTTGATCATTCGGCGGACGGGTTTCTCACCCGTCTTTCGCTACTCATGCCTGCATTCTCACTCGTGCAGCCTCCACCGCTAGTTCACACTGCGGCTTCAATGGCTGCACGACGCTCCCCTACCACTCCAAACCCCTGAACCAGCAAGCTGGCTAGGGCATTGTTTGAAATCCACAACTTCGGCGGTGTACTTGAGCCCCGCTACATTGTCGGCGCGGAATCACTTGACCAGTGAGCTATTACGCACTCTTTTAAGGATGGCTGCTTCTAAGCCAACCTCCTGGTTGTCTAAGCAATCCCACATCCTTTCCCACTTAGCACACGCTTAGGGGCCTTAGTTGGTGGTCTGGGCTGTTTCCCTCTCGACTATGAAGCTTATCCCCCACAGTCTCACTGCTACGCTCTCACTTACCGGCATTCGGAGTTTGGCTGACGTCAGTAACCTTGTAGGGCCCATTAGCCATCCAGTAGCTCTACCTCCAGTAAGAAACACGCAACGCTGCACCTAAATGCATTTCGGGGAGAACCAGCTATCACGAAGTTTGATTGGCCTTTCACCCCTACCCACAGCTCATCCCCTCCATTTTCAACTGAAGTGGGTTCGGTCCTCCACGCGCTCTTACACGCGCTTCAACCTGGCCATGGGTAGATCACTTCGCTTCGGGTCTAGATCACGCCACTACACTCGCCCTATTCAGACTCGCTTTCGCTACGGCTTCCCCACACGGGTTAACCTCGCGACGTAACACTAACTCGCAGGCTCATTCTTCAAAAGGCACGCCATCACCGCAACAAGGCGGCTCTGACGGATTGTAAGCACACGGTTTCAGGTACTATTTCACTCCCCTCCCGGGGTACTTTTCACCTTTCCCTCACGGTACTTGTCCGCTATCGGTCATTAGGTAGTATTTAGGCTTATCAGGTGGTCCTGACAGATTCACACGGGATTTCTCGGGCCCCGTGCTACTTGGGATACCATCCAGGGAGTGCACTGCATTTCAGTTACGGGACTCTCACCCTCTACGGTCGGCCATTCAAAGCCGTTCACCTATACATGCACCATTCCCCTCACCAGTCCGGCAGAACTGGAAAGGACGGTCCCACAACCCCGCACCATGCAACGCCCGCCGGCTATCACACATGACACGGTTTAGCCTGATCCGCGTTCGCTCGCCACTACTAACGGAATCACTATTGTTTTCTCTTCCTGTGGGTACTGAGATGTTTCACTTCCCCACGTTCCCTCCACACACCCTATATATTCAGGTGCGGGTCACCACCTCGTCTTGCGACGGGTAGCGGGGTTCCCCCATTCGGACACCCTCGGATCAAAGTTTGGTTATCAACTCCCCGAGGCTTATCGCAG
The DNA here is from genome assembly GCF_016820535.1 of Sporosarcina beigongshangi. Classification (GTDB taxonomy): domain Bacteria; phylum Actinomycetota; class Actinomycetes; order Actinomycetales; family Micrococcaceae; genus Specibacter. Next base: position 1,868 of record NZ_JADHDY010000026.1, read on the forward strand.
ATTCCTACGTCCTTCTTCGGCTCCTAATGCCAAGGCATCCACCGTGCGCCCTTAAAAACTTGACCACACACATGCAGCCAAAATTCACAAGAACAACACAAAATGTTGCACTCACAATAATTCATGCTTCTATCGAGAGAACCATGAAAACAAACACCAACCCCGCACACCACAAAGGCATACAAGACGGCATCCAGTTCCAGGTTCATTCATTTCTCAAAGAAATTGCTTTCTTATAAAAGATGCTCGCGTTCACTATGTAGTTCTCAAACAACAACCCC
>NZ_JADHDY010000027.1 GCF_016820535.1 Sporosarcina beigongshangi
TTCATCAGACAATCTGTGTGGACACTACAAAGGCAGGTTCTTTAAGGTAAGGAGGTGATCCAACCGCAGGTTCCCCTACGGTTACCTTGTTACGACTTCACCCCAGTCATGAATCACAAAGTGGTAAGCGCCCTCCCGAAGGTTAAGCTACCTACTTCTTTTGCAACCCACTCCCATGGTGTGACGGGCGGTGTGTACAAGGCCCGGGAACGTATTCACCGTAGCATTCTGATCTACGATTACTAGCGATTCCGACTTCATGGAGTCGAGTTGCAGACTCCAATCCGGACTACGACATACTTTATGAGGTCCGCTTGCTCTCGCGAGGTCGCTTCTCTTTGTATATGCCATTGTAGCACGTGTGTAGCCCTGGTCGTAAGGGCCATGATGACTTGACGTCATCCCCACCTTCCTCCAGTTTATCACTGGCAGTCTCCTTTGAGTTCCCGGCCGGACCGCTGGCAACAAAGGATAAGGGTTGCGCTCGTTGCGGGACTTAACCCAACATTTCACAACACGAGCTGACGACAGCCATGCAGCACCTGTCTCACAGTTCCCGAAGGCACCAATCCATCTCTGGAAAGTTCTGTGGATGTCAAGACCAGGTAAGGTTCTTCGCGTTGCATCGAATTAAACCACATGCTCCACCGCTTGTGCGGGCCCCCGTCAATTCATTTGAGTTTTAACCTTGCGGCCGTACTCCCCAGGCGGTCGATTTAACGCGTTAGCTCCGGAAGCCACGCCTCAAGGGCACAACCTCCAAATCGACATCGTTTACAGCGTGGACTACCAGGGTATCTAATCNGAAGCCACGCCTCAAGGGCACAACCTCCAAATCGACATCGTTTACAGCGTGGACTACCAGGGTATCTAATCCTGTTTGCTCCCCACGCTTTCGCACCTGAGCGTCAGTCTTTGTCCAGGGGGCCGCCTTCGCCACCGGTATTCCTCCAGATCTCTACGCATTTCACCGCTACACCTGGAATTCTACCCCCCTCTACAAGACTCTAGCCTGCCAGTTTCGAATGCAGTTCCCAGGTTGAGCCCGGGGATTTCACATCCGACTTGACAGACCGCCTGCGTGCGCTTTACGCCCAGTAATTCCGATTAACGCTTGCACCCTCCGTATTACCGCGGCTGCTGGCACGGAGTTAGCCGGTGCTTCTTCTGCGGGTAACGTCAATCGGTGAGGTTATTAACCTCACCGCCTTCCTCCCCGCTGAAAGTGCTTTACAACCCGAAGGCCTTCTTCACACACGCGGCATGGCTGCATCAGGCTTGCGCCCATTGTGCAATATTCCCCACTGCTGCCTCCCGTAGGAGTCTGGACCGTGTCTCAGTTCCAGTGTGGCTGGTCATCCTCTCAGACCAGCTAGGGATCGTCGCCTAGGTGAGCCGTTACCCCACCTACCAGCTAATCCCATCTGGGCACATCTGATGGCATGAGGCCCGAAGGTCCCCCACTTTGGTCTTGCGACATTATGCGGTATTAGCTACCGTTTCCAGTAGTTATCCCCCTCCATCAGGCAGTTTCCCAGACATTACTCACCCGTCCGCCGCTCGTCACCCGAGAGCAAGCTCTCTGTGCTACCGCTCGACTTGCATGTGTTAGGCCTGCCGCCAGCGTTCAATCTGAGCCATGATCAAACTCTTCAATTTAAGTTTGATGCTCGTGAATTAAACTTCGTAATGAATTACGCATGTTCACTCAGAGACTTGGTATTCATTTTT
>NZ_JADHDY010000028.1 GCF_016820535.1 Sporosarcina beigongshangi
CCGGGGCAATGGGGACCTGCTGGAACTCGTGGGCGATCAACCCGGCAATCTCCGCCAGGACGTCGCGGGGCTTGACGGCCGGTTTGTCGGTGTAGACACAGTGCGGTCCCGAATCAAACGTCCATACCGGCGGGGTGACATCGCTGCGGGACTTGTACCGGTAAAGAACGGTTCCCGACTCTGTCCCGGACTCCCCGCCGCCCGTGCTGCAGGCCGCAACAACGGCGATGCAGTCATCAAANTGTCCCGGACTCCCCGCCGCCCGTGCTGCAGGCCGCAACAACGGCGATGCAGTCATCAAAGTTTCGACTGTCACCATCCGTGCACGCATCCCGGTATTCATAAACATAGGGATCTGCCACAGGGATATTGATTGTCGCTGTTTCAATTCCATCGACGGTGTGATCCTGCGTATCTGGGTTACTTTCAACCAGCTGTTCGTCCGCAATTACTACGGTTGACTCATTCCACTCTGAAGTGTCGAGTGGATTGCCAGCTAGCTGGCCGAGCATCCGTAAGGCTATGAACGTCACGGCGAGGACACGGATGGCTGGCATGCATTGTCGTGCCATTACTTGTCCCGCTTCAGTGGCTCGCTGGTTGTTGCAATCCATTGGCCATCTACCCAGTGGGCGTTGACGATGTTGGTGCGTGCAGTATGTTGCGGGTATTCCTTCTTGACCGTGCGATCCGCGTTGTAATAGACGACTTGAATTTGAAGCACCTCAACTTGGGCCTGATAGAGGCCTTCCGATATTTGAGTGAAATACGAAATTGTCTGGGCCACCTCCATCTGGCCGCCAACAACCCATCCGCCCTCCGAGTAGGTCTTGGCCAGTGGTTCATTGACGTAGGCGCAGGTCTTGCAGTCAGGTTCAGTGATTGCCATCATCGGACCAGAATCGCCCGTCTCAAACACGTAGCCCAGCGTGGAGAACCAGTATTCGGCGAAGGCCATGAGGCCTTCCTTGCTGAATTCCTTTGCTGCCTCGGGCAGGACCGGGACGGGGACGTTTTCGGCAGGCCCCACGGCGCTGGCCGCCCTGTACCGGCCGACAACGGGCGACGAGGCGGTGGTTGCCGCTGGCGCCGCGGTGGCTGCACCGGTGCTTCCCGACGGCGGCGCCGGTGGGCTGGAGCAACCCGCCAGCACCAGGACACCTGCCAGCAGGGCGGCCGCGGCGAACCTTGCAACCAGCCAAGCACCCCGGCCCCTGCCATCAGCAACAACCCTGCCTCCCGGCGGCTGCGCGCCGCCGGACATGCCGGTTCCGGGTGCAGCCGTGATGTGCGGCTCGGTCATAGCGGTCCCCCATAAGTCGTTATGAGTGGCAGGACTCGCCGGTGAGCCCTGTCGCTGGCTGTCATCCCAAAATACACTCAGTCCCAAAAACCCGCCAGAAGTTATCCACAACCCCTGCCAAGAAGACAGCACCACATCGGCACCTCACTGGCCGCGGCCACCTTGTGCCCGACTGGCGATTGCAGGCAGTCACCGAAGCAGCCAACATGGTGCAGATCGCGTTGTTTGTTTTTCCACAGGGGTGGCTGGTGGCGGGGTTGTCCCCACCCTCACGGGGTGCTTGTTTGCATGTCAG
>NZ_JADHDY010000029.1 GCF_016820535.1 Sporosarcina beigongshangi
GGGGGGGTGTCCCTATGTTTTTCGTCAAGGGTTTGGAAGGGTTTTCTTCGATTTTTTGACCCACTGATTTTGGGCAGGAGTTGATGGCTGGCGGTGCGTGCCCGCCGGCGTCTGCGTGGTGGTGATCAGATGGTTTTCGGGGTTGGTGCTTCGTAGAAGGTGCCGTCGCGGAGCATCGCGAAGAGGACGTCGCAGCGGCGCCGGGCGAGGGCGATCAGTGCCTGGTTGTGTTTCTTTCCCTCGGCACGTTTCCGGTCGTAGTAGGCGCGTGAGAGCGGGTCTTTCAGCGCGGCGAAGGCGGAGAGGAAGAACGCCCGTTTCAGTGTCTTGTTGCCTTTCCTCGAGGGGTGGTCGCCCCGGATCGAGGTCCCTGAGCGCCACGTGACGGGGGCCAGGCCGGCGTACGAGGCGAGGTGACCGGATGAGCGAAATTCCTTGCCGGCGACTTCGGTGATGATGCGTGCTGCGGTCCTGACGCCTACCGCCGGCATGGAGGTCAGGACCTCGTGAAGAGGGTGGGCCTCCACGAGCGTTTCGACTTGGGTCAGGAGCTCATCCCGTGCACCGCGCAGCTGCTTGAGCATCGCCGCCAGCTGGGCCAGGACGATGCCAGCGGCACTGGTGCCAGAAACGACGACCGTCTGCTCGCCCAGGGCTGTGAAAATCTCTGCAGCCCAGCGTTTCCCGGCCCGCGGGGCATGCTTGGCCAGAAGAGCGGCGATGCGGGCCTGGCCGGCCCTGCGCAGCGCCTGGGGCGAGGAGTATTTGATCAGCAGTTCGGCCATGGCGGGGTGGTCCAAGTGCTCGCCGATGACGCGCTCCAGTGCTGGGTGGATCTGGGTCAGCAGCCCGCGGATCCTGTTAGAGGTGGCCGTGGCCTGCTTGGCCAGGTCGTCATCGAAACCGCACAGCATTGACAGTTCTGCGGCCTGCTCGTCGGCGATCACGATGGAACGTAGCGTGTGCGGCAGGGACCGTGCTGCCTCGGCAATGATGGCCGCGTCTCTCGCGTCTGTTTTGGCTTCTCCCGGGTGCAGGTCGGCGATGCGGCGCATCGCCAGGCCCGGTATGTAGCCGACCATGATGCCCTCGGCCTGGGCCACGGCGACCGGCAGGCCCCCGATGGTCGAGGGCTGGTCCACGACCAGCAGCACGGTGCCCTTGCCGGCGACGGCCTTGATGATCGCCCGGATTTTCGCCTCGTCCTGGGGCAGTGCCCGGTCCAGGATCTTCTTGCCGGCCCGGTCGATGGCGACCGCGTGGTGATTGCTCTTGCCGACGTCAACGCCTATGAAGATATCGACTTCGTCGTGGTTCTTGATCAACGCAAACCTCCCAGAAATTGTGTCATTCATTTCGGTGTTGGCTTGTCCTGCGGCGGCAAGGCTCGGCATCCACGTTACGGCTGACCTACACGCTGTATCCCTGTGCTGGTCCGGTCCCCATTAGCGTTATCCCTGGCGCCTATCGGACCCCGGTGGCAACACCCCCCGGATCATG
>NZ_JADHDY010000003.1 GCF_016820535.1 Sporosarcina beigongshangi
CAGCCACACACCCGAACCAGAAACAAAACATTCCAGTCCACAACGATCAGCACCGGGGCAACTTTTCAATCTTACCCGCATAAAATCTCCGGAGTCAAATCCATAACTTCGACCGGCTCAAACTCTCATTTGAACACAATTCAACGGGCCTTTTTCGAGGCCATTGATTTGGTTTTGTCCGGATCTGAACGGTTCGTTCAGCGGAGTACTAACTCTAGCACCTCCCTGCCGGGAACACCAAACGGAAGGGAGGTACCTCAAAACTACCCGTGTTCTAGGGGTTTTTGTGTGCCAGATACAGCGCCCCGAGGGGAGGAACCCGCAGGGTCACCGCGTGGTCCTGGCCATCCCAAGGGAGTTGCTTTGCGGTCAGTCCGCCGGTGTTTTTGACATCCGATCCACCGTACTCGGCAAGATCCGTGTTCAAGACCTCCTGCCACACCCCACCGGTGGGGACGCCGACGGTGAAATCCTCGTAGGCGACGCCGGCAAAATTGAAAACACACACGAGTGGATTGCCGGCCTTGTCCCACCTGATGAAGGAAAGCACGTTGTGGGCCGTGTCCCCGCCGTTGATCCAGGTGAAGCCCTCCGGCACATTGTCCAGCTCATAAAGCGCGGGAGTCTCGGCGTAGCGGAGATTTAGTTCCCGGACGAGCTGCTGGACGCCTACGTGGGCGGGGTTCTCCGTAAGCCACCAGTCCAGGCCGTGCTGTTCGCTCCACTCCGCTTCCTGCCCGAACTCGCTTCCCATGAAGATCAGCTGCTTGCCCGGGTGAGCCCACTGGAATGCGAGGTAGGCGCGCAGGTTGGCCAGTTGCTGCCACCGGTCACCCGGCATCTTGCGCAACAGGGAGCCCTTCCCGTGCACAACTTCATCATGGCTGATGGGCAGCAGGAAGTTCTCGGTGAAGGCGTACACCAGCGAGAACGTGATTTGGTTATGGTGCCAGCCCCGGTTGACGGGGTCCTCCGCCATGTATTTGAGGGAGTCGTGCATCCAGCCCATGTTCCACTTGATGCCAAACCCCAGCCCGCCACCGCTGGTGGGTGCGGTGACACCCGCAAACGCGGTGGATTCCTCGGCGATGGTGACAATTCCCGGGTTGCGCCGGTAGGCCGTGGCGTTCATTTCCTGCAGGAAGCCGATGGCCTCCAGGTTCTCTCGGCCGCCAAAGCGGTTGGGGCTCCAGGCGCCGTCCTCACGCGAATAGTCCAGGTACAGCATGGATGCCACGGCATCCACCCTCAGCCCGTCGATGTGGAACTCCTCGAACCAGTACAGCGCATTGGCGACCAGGAAGTTCCTCACCTCGTTGCGGCCGAAGTCAAAGATCAGTGTTCCCCAGTCGGGGTGCTCACCCAGCCGCGGATCGGCGTGTTCGTACTGGGCGCCGCCGTTGAACTTGGCCAGCGCCCACTCATCCTTGGGGAAGTGTGCGGGCACCCAGTCCATGATGACGCCGATCCCGGCCTGGTGCAGGGAGTCGACGAGGAAGCGGAAGTCGTCGGGGTGCCCGAACCTGGCGGTCGGGGCGTAGTAGGAGGTGACCTGGTAGCCCCAGGATCCGCCGAAGGGGTGCTCGGCCACAGGCATCAGCTCCACGTGGGTGAAGCCGAGCCATTGGGTGTACTCCACCAGTTCCTTGGCCAGGTCGCGGTAGCTGAGCTCGGGGCGCCAAGAACCCAGGTGCACCTCATAGACGCTCATCGGAGCATTGTGCGGGTCCGTTGCCGCACGCCGGGCCATCCAGTCCTGGTCCTTGAAGGCGTATGAGGATTCCACCACTCTCGACGCCGTCAACGGCGGCACCTCGGTGCCTTGCGCCATGGGGTCGGCCTTCTGCAGCCATTGCCCCTGTTCGGTCAGGATCTCAAACTTGTAGCGCGCGCCGGCGTCCACGTCGGGGATGAACAGTTCCCAGATTCCGCTGCTGCCCAGGCTGCGCATGGCGTGCCCACGCCCGTCCCAGCCATTGAATTCACCGACTACCCGCACTGCCCGCACCGACGGAACCCAGACAGCAAAACTGACTCCGCCGACTTCGCCCAGCGAGGAGTGGTAGCGCTGCACATGCGCGCCAAGAACGGTCCACAAGGTCTCATGGCGGCCCTCGCCGATGAGGTGCAGGTCCACCTCACCGACCGTAGGCAGGTAGCGGTATGGATCGTCGGTGCGATGTGAGCCGTGGCCGTAGTCGACGTCAATCCTGTAGTCCGGGACGCGGCCGGCCTCGTCCACTGGAACCACGGCAACCCAGACTCCGCCGAACTCGTGGACCATGGGAAATACTCCGGCACCGGTCTTCACTGCCACGCCCGTGGCCAGGTGGCGGAGCGTGCGGACGGTGGCAAAATCCTCACCGACAAGGTGCGCACCCAGCACCGAATGCGGTGCGTAATAGCTTCCAGCTGAAATTTGCGCCAGGATTTCTTCGCTGACTGCCAGAGGGGCAATTTTCTTCAGTGCCATGTCACACCACTTTCCTAGAATGAAACAACTCCCGCACCGCGTTGACCGGCACCCACACCCAAGCCGGCCTATTTTGCAATTCGTAAACCACCTCGTAGAGCGCCTTGTCCAGCCACAATGCCACGAAAAGGGGGTCGGTGCGTGAAATGCACGCTTGCATGACGTCCTCGTACCCCTCCATGAACGCCAGGGAACAGTTTTCGACCCATTCTGCGGCTGCGGCGCCGGGTCCGGATCCGGCATGCGCCTGTGCCGCCGCATAGTCAAAGGAGCGCAGCATGCCCGCAAGGTCACGCTGCACGACGTCCGGTCGGCCGCGTTCGGCCAGTGTGCGCAGGGGTTCACCTTCGAAGTCGAGGAAGTACCAGCCGCGGCCCGGTTCCTCCTCGCGGAACAGCAGCTGCCCCAGGTGCAGGTCGCCGTGGATGCGCTGCAGCGGAGGCAGTGCCTTTATTTGGTTCAGTTGTGCCACAATTTCCCGCAACTGGTCTCCGTAGGGCCCGACGGCGGGGCCCGCGGCTTTCCATGATTCCGCCAGGCGGGTGCCGATCGCACGAACGAAGCCCTCCACGGCGGCGGCATCTCCGGAACCTCCGGGCAGCCGCTCCCGCAGTGCCGCATGGAGCCTGGCCAGCTCAGCTCCCAGGGCCCGGGCATGTGGTGAAAAGTCAGTGCCCGAGCCTGCCTCCGCCAGGGCGAATGTCCAGCCGTCCACCGCCCCGTCAAGGAAGTCATGGACCACAAAAAGCGTTGCGCCTGCGCGCGTCCAGGTCGCCGCCGCCTGGAGTGCGGGCACATGGACGGGTCCTCCTGCGGCCAGGGCCCGGCCAACGTCGACCTCGGGATGCTGGCCCCGGTGCAGCACTCGGAAGAACTTGGCAATCAATTGTTTTCCGCCCACGTCGAAGATGACCGAGCTGTTGGACTGCTCGGATGTCACCAGCGCGGCGGAGCCGAGCTCCTCTCCCCCGTCCGGCTGCCAGGCGGGATGGCGCCACAGCTGTACGCCCGGCAGTCCGGTTGCACCAGCCGTGACAGACAGCCAGGCCTGTATGAAGCGGCGGTCGGCCAGCCCGTCGTAGACCCAGGCCCCGGCCCGGCCCGCATCCGGTGCCAGCTGGCCGATGCAGGCGGCGGAAGCCCCGTCTGTTGCGCCTGGGACTGGGGCCGAACCTGTCTCGGTTGCAGGGGAGGCTGCATCTGTCGGGGAGGCATCCGCGGCACCGGCACCGCTTGAGGCGCCTGCGGCAATCGAGCCACCATTATTTAGTACAGGCGCGCCATCTTGGACTAGGCTCAGGGGGATCTGGAGCAGAAGGCCGGAACCGGCGTCGTACGGGGAGGCGGTGGGCCCTCCCCGGCCGGGACTGGCACCCTCGGCAGGGGGAAATTCCACCGTGACCAGCAGGACCAGCAGCCGGACGTCGGGGGTGGGGGACGGCAGCTCGATGCGGCCGGCAACACCCAGCCGGGCGCCCCCGCTGCCCTTGCGCGGGTACCAGCGCTGGTGCGGCAACCAGTCCGCGAGGAGATCCAACAGCGTCGCCGCCATCAGTACCCGAACTCCGATCCGCCGACGACGGGCATCGCCTGGGTCTGTGTGGACAGGGCGTTGGAGGCCTGCGAGCGCACACGAAGCCAGAAGAAGTCGTACGATCCGAGGGTCAGGGTGAGCCGGCCGTCGTCGCCGATGCCGGGGAAGATGTCGGAGCCAAAAAGGTCGCGCAGCCCGCGCCCGGCGAGCGAGGGAAGGTGGACGGTGGCGGCGGACGGGTGCTGGGAGAGGTTGTAGACGCAGAGGATGGACTCGGCCGCCACGTCCTCGACGTTTCCCACCGGCAGGACGCGTAGGAAGGCCAGGACGGCGTCGTGCGAGGTGGCGACATTCTTGTAGCGGCCCAGGCCAAAGGCAGGGTGGGCCCTGCGGACGCTGAGGATCTGCTTGGTCCAGTGCAGCAGCGAGCTGCCGTGGGCCAACTGTGCCTCCACGTTGACGTGGTTGTAGTGGTAGACGAGCGACTGCACCACGGGGAGGAAGAGCTTGCCGGGGTCTGCGCTGGAGAAGCCGGCGTTGCGATCCGGGTTCCACTGCATGGGGGTGCGGGAGGCGTCGCGGTCGTTGAGCCAAATGTTGTCGCCCATGCCGATCTCGTCCCCATAATAAAGGAAGGGGCTGCCGGGAAGGGCGAGCAGCAGCGCATTGATGAGCTCAATCTCGGCACGGGAGTTGTCAAGCAGGGGTGCCAGCCGCCGTCGGATGCCAATGTTGGCCTGCATGCGCGAGTCCGGGGCATACCAGCCCAGCATGGCCTCACGCTCGGTGGGCGTGACCATCTCCAGGGTGAGCTCATCATGGTTGCGCAGGAACGTCCCCCACTGGGCGCCGTGCGGAATGTCCGGGGTGGTGGCCAGCGTCTCGATGATGGGAGCGGCCTTCTGGTCGCGCAGCGCATAGTAGAGCCGGGGCATGATGGGGAAGTGGAAGGCCATGTGGCATTCGGGGGCTTCCTCCGTGCCGAAGTAGTCCACCACCTCGTGCGGCATTTGGTTGGCCTCGGCGACAATGATGCGTCCGGGGAACTCCCTGTCCACCATGGCCCGGAGCTCCACGAGGAACTGGTGCGTTTCCGGCAGGTTCTCGCAGTTGGTCCCGTCCTCGGCGTACAGGTACGGGATGGCGTCGGCGCGGAAGCCGTCGATCCCCTGGGCGAGCCAGAAGCGGGCCACGTCGAGGACGGCCTCGCACACGGCCGGGTTGCGGAAGTTCAGGTCCGGCTGGTGGCTGAAGAAGCGGTGCCAGAAGAACTGGCGGCGGATGGGGTCAAAGGTCCAGTTGGACTCCTCCGTGTCCAAGAAGATGATGCGCGCGTCCTGGTAGAGGTCAGTGGTATCGCTCCACATGTAAAAGTCGCCGAAGGGACCCTCGGGATCTTCCCGGGAGGCCTTGAACCACTCGTGTTCATCCGAGGTGTGGTTCACGGGCAGGTCAATGATGATCCGCATGCCGCGCTCGTGGACCTGCGTGACGAGCGACTTGAAGTTGCTCAGCGTGCCGTAGCTGTCCATGACGGCGTTGAAGTCCCGGACGTCGTAGCCGCCGTCGCGCAGGGGCGAGTCAAAGAAGGGCGGCAGCCACAGGCAGTCGATGCCCAGCCACTGCAGGTAGTCCAGCCTGGCGATCAGCCCGGAGAAGTCCCCGGTCCCGTCCCCGTTGGCGTCGGCGAAGCTCTGGACCAGGACCTCATAGAAAACGGCCTTCCGGTACCAGTGCGGGTCATGTGCCACGCCGGGCGCATTCAGGTTGAACTGCGGTGCACTGTTGCCGAATGCGAAGGCCATCTCATCAACGCCTGATGTGCAGGATGTGGGCCGGTTCCATGTGCGCGTCCAGCCGGAAGTAGTTCTTCTTGCCCCAGTTCCAGGTGGCCCCTGTCACGAGGTCGTCCACCAGGAACGTGCCGTCGGCGGACAGTCCGTCCAGGTGGAGGGCATCGAGGTCCAAGGTGACTTCACCCTCCCGCATGCTGTGCGGGTCCACGTTGATGACGACGATGATGGTGTCCTTGCGCGCCGGTTCGGTGTCCGTGGCGGCAACATCCTTGTGCTTGCTGAACACAAGCGTGGCGTCGTCCGAGCTTTCGTGCAGGCTCAAGTTCTGCAGGTCCAGCAGGGCCGGGTGGGCGCGGCGGATCGTGTTCAGCAGCGTGACGAAGGGCGCCAGGGACTTCCCTGCAGCCTCAGCGGCGGCGAAGTCGCGGTCCTTGTATTCGTATTTCTCGTTGTCGATGTTCTCCTCGGAACCCGGCCGGGCCACGTGTTCGAAGAGCTCGTACCCGGCGTACATGCCCCACAGCGGGCTGGACATGGCGGCCAGGATGGCGCGGATCTTGAACGCCGCCGGCCCGCCGTACTGCAGGTACTCGGTGAGGATGTCCGGGGTGTTGACGAAGAAGTTGGGGCGGAAGTAGCCGGCGGATTCCCGGCTGACGTGCACCAGGTATTCCTCCAGCTCCTCCTTGGTGTTGCGCCACGTGAAGTAGCTGTACGACTGCTGGAATCCCGCACGTCCCAGGGCGGCCATCATGGCGGGCCGGGTGAACGCTTCGGCGAGGAAAACGACGTCGGGCCTCTCTGCATTCACGGTGCCGATGAGCCACTCCCAGAACCAGACGGGCTTGGTGTGCGGGTTGTCCACACGGAAGATCCGCACACCGCGCTCAATCCACAGGCGCACAATGCGCAGGATTTCGGTGCTGAGCCCGGCGGGGTCGTTGTCGAAGTTCAGCGGGTAGATGTCCTGGTACTTTTTAGGCGGGTTCTCGGCGTAGGCGATGGTGCCGTCCACGCGCGTGGTGAACCATTCCGGGTGTTTGGTGGCCCAGGGGTGGTCGGGTGCGCACTGCAGCGCCAGGTCTAGCGCCACCTCCAGCTCGAGGTCATTGGCTGCATGCACGAATGCCGCGAAATCCGCCTCCGTGCCCAGGTCCGGGTGGATGGCGTCATGCCCACCCGCCGCCGAACCGATGGCCCACGGCGACCCCGGATCGGACGGCCCCGCCACGAGCGAATTGTTGGGGCCCTTGCGGTTGATGGTGCCGATCGGGTGGATGGGCGGCAGGTAGACCACATCAAAGCCCATCGCGGCCACGGCCGGCAGCCGGTGGGCGGCCGTGCGGAAATTGCCGCTGGTCCACTCCCCCGTCTCGGGATGCTTCCGGGCACCCTCCGACCGCGGGAAAAACTCATACCAGGCTCCTCGGCCGGCGGCGTCGCGCTCCACCATCAGTGGGTACTTTTCGCTGCGGGTCACCAGGTCCCGGAGCGGATGGCGCACGACGGCGGCACGCACCTCCCGGCTAGTGCCGGCGGCCAGGCGGTCGTTGGTGTTGAGGGACGTGTCCCCCAGTGTGCGCGCCGCCTGCCTGAAGATTTTTGCCTGCTCCGGGGCGGCTGCCTTGGCGTCCCTGGCCGCGTTGCCAAGCAGCAGCGCGCCTTCGGCGAGCATGACCTCCACGTCCACGCCGGCATTGATCTTGACCTGGGCGTTGTGGGCCCAGGTGGCGTACAGGTCGGTCCAGCCTTCCACGGCAAAGCTCCAGCCGCCCTCCGTTGCGGGGGTCAGCACACCTTCCCAGGCGTCCGTGCCCTTGGCGCCCGGTGCCATGGCTGCGCGCTGCGCCTCGGAGCCGTCGGGGGCGAACAGGATGGCCGTTGCGCCCAGGATGTCGTGGCCGTCGCGGAACACCACGGCGCTGACGCGCACGTCGGCGCCGCGGATCCCCTTGGCCGGGAAGGAACCGCCCTCAATGACGGGCTGGACATTGGTGACCGGGATCCGGCCAAAGCGCAGGCCCTCGCGGGGGTCTGCGGCCGGCACAGCGGAGGGCGGGACAGGCGCCGTCGTTCCCGGCCTGGAAACAGCGCCAACCTCGGAAGCGGTGGCCGGGGCTGCGGCGGCGGGCACTTTGGGCGAAGGCTGGGATGTACTCACAATCTAGACGTTAGCGACTCCTCGCCCGGATTGCTAAGGTTTGCGTCGATTATGGCGCGGCGGCGCGTCGCGGATGACAGGCGGCGCGTAACAAGCGCCCAATTTGTCACAGCTTCTGACGAGTCCGGGCGGCGGTGGGCTAGTGTGACCGGCATGAAGGCAATCCGCAGATTTACCGTTCGCACCGTCGTCCCTGCGCAGATTTCCGCGCTGACAAAGCTGGCCACCAACCTGCGCTGGTCGTGGCATGTGCCCACCCGCGCCCTGTTTGAATCGCTCAACCCGGAGCTGTGGGAGAAGTCCCGCCGCGACCCGCTGGCCTTGCTGGCGGCGCTGTCCCGCGAACAGTTCCAGGAGCTCGCCGCCGACCCCGATGTGGTGGCCCGGGTGGCCGCGGCACAGGAAAGCCTGGAGACCTACCTGGCCGAGCCGCGCTGGTACCAGGGGCTGGGCGCCGGGGCGCCGGAATGCATCGCCTACTTCTCCCCCGAATTCGGCATCACCGAGGTCCTGCCGCAGTACTCGGGCGGGCTCGGCATCCTGGCAGGGGACCACCTCAAGTCCGCATCCGACCTCGGGGTGCCGCTCATCGGCGTCGGGCTCCTCTACCAGGCCGGCTACTTCAAGCAGTCGCTGTCCAAGGACGCCTGGCAGCAGGAGAGCTACCCGCTGCTGGACCCGGATGCGCTGCCGCTGACGCTGCTGCGCGAGGAGGACGGCACGCCGGCGCTGGTGTCCCTGCCCCTGCCGGAAGGGAGGGTGCTGCACGCGCATATTTGGCGCGCCGATGTGGGGCGTGTGCCGCTGCTGCTGCTGGATTCCAACGTGTCCGGGAACGACGATGCCGCGCGCGGGGTGACCGACCGGCTGTACGGCGGCGGCGGCGACCACCGGCTGACGCAGGAACTCCTGCTGGGCATGGGCGGCGTCAAGGCGCTGCGCGTCCACGCCCGGCTCACCGGCACGGTTGCCCCCGAGGTGTTCCACACGAACGAAGGGCACGCCGGCTTCCTGGGCATCGAGCGGATCCGCGAGCTCATGGACCCTGCGGTGACGGCGTCGCCGCTGTCGTGGGGCGAGGCCCTGGCCGCCGGGCGGGCCTCGACCGTTTTCACCACGCACACGCCCGTTCCCGCGGGCATTGACCGCTTCCCGCGGAGCATGGTTGAGCACTTTTTTGCCGGCGAGCTGGCGCCTGGCGTGCCCGTGGGCTCCATTTTGGACCTGGGTGCCGAAAATTACGACGGCGGCGACCCCGGCGTGTTCAACATGGCCGTCATGGGGCTGCGCCTGGCCCAGCGCGCCAATGGCGTGGCGAAGCTGCACGGCGTGGTCTCCCGCGGCATGTTCTCCGGGCTGTGGCCGGGCTTCGACCAGGCGGACGTGCCCATCACCTCCGTCACGAACGGCGTGCATGTGCCCACCTGGGTTGACCCGCAGCTGGCCGAACTGGCGCGCGAGCGGTTCGGCGCCGAGGTCCTGGACGGGCCCGACTGGTCCAAGGTGTACGAGGTCAGCGACGAGGATGTCTGGGCCATGCGCCGTCGCCTGCGTGCCGCCCTCGTGGACGACGCCCGGGCGCGCCTGCGTGCCTCCTGGAAGAAGCGCGGTGCCGCGGACGCCCAGCTCGCCTGGACGGATTCCGCCCTGGACCCGGACGTGCTGACCATCGGCTTTGCCCGCCGCGTCCCCACCTACAAGCGCCTCACGCTGATGCTGCGCGACCCCGCCCGCCTCAAGGCGCTGCTGCTGCACCCCGAGCACCCGATCCAGATCATCATCGCCGGCAAGTCGCACCCCGCAGACGACGCCGGCAAGAAGATGATCCAGGACCTGGTGCACTTCACCGACGACCCCGAGGTCCGCCACCGGATCGTGTTCCTGCCCAACTACGACATCGCCATGGCCCGCACCCTTTTCCCCGGCTGCGACGTCTGGCTGAACAACCCGCTGCGGCCCCTCGAGGCGTGCGGCACCTCCGGCATGAAGGCCGCCATCAACGGCTCGCTGAACCTTTCGGTCATGGACGGCTGGTGGGATGAGTTGTACGACGGCGAAAACGGCTGGGCGATCCCGACGGCCAATACCGGGGCCGGGGAAGATGAACGGGACGACATCGAGGCGGCCGCACTGTACGAGTTGCTCGAGACGCAGGTGGCGCCGCGCTTTTACGGCGAGGTGGTGGCCGCGGCCGCCGGTGCCGCCGGGCCGTCCCAGCCGCATTCCTGCGGGCTGCCGGCGCACTGGATCTCGATGATCAAGCACACCCTGGCCGACTTGGGGCCGAAGGTTTCCGCCAACCGCATGGTGGCTGAGTACGTGGAGCGGCTGTACCAGCCCGCGGCCGAAGCCGGGCGGCTGGCCCGGGCCGACGGTTATGCGGCCGTGCGTGGGCTGGCGGCCTGGATCGACCGTGTCAGGCCGGCCTGGCCCGGCGTCCACGTGGAGCACGTGGAGTCCCACGGACTCGCCGATGAACCACAGATCGGCGAGGCCGTCCTGGTCCGCGCCCACGTCAACCTGGGTGCGCTGTCCCCGGAGGACGTGGCCGTCAGCGTGGTGTACGGGACAGCCGGCGACTCCGACGAGCTGCTGGACACCCGCGTCCTGGAGTTGGGATCCGTGGAGGAGTCCGGCCCCGGCCGCTACCAGTTCTCCGCCGAGCTGCTGATCGACCGTTCAGGCAACTTTGGCTACGGCGTCAAGGTGCTCCCGCGGCACGCCGCGCTGGCCAACCCTGCGGAACTGTCGCTGATCACCACAGCCTGACGCAGCGGTCCGGCCCGCTGCTGGCATCCGCTTTCGGTGAGGGCGTGCCATGCTGGCGGGGGCGTGCCAAATTTGGCACGCCCCGCCAGCATGGCACGCCCTCGAACGGGACTACCTGGCGGTGAGGTCGTTGCGGTAAATCTGCACGGTGTTGGCGTCCACCCTGATGGCGTCTCCCGGTTCCACCAGCGGCACCGACCGGGGCAGGCGGAAGGTGGGTTCGCCGTCGTCCATGAGGGACGGGGCCTCCGTGGTCATCCGCAGCATGTACGGTCGGGGCGCGCCGGAACTGCCGCCGTCGGGGTCGGTGAAGCGCGGATTGGCGGGGAGCACCACCTGCTCGTCGGTGACGCCGGTGTTGAAGACCACCAGCCCGTCGACCGTGCCGTCCGGGGAGCCCATGAGCATGGTCAGGACGCGCTCGTGCGGGTTGGTCCAGCGTTCCGGGGTCATGTGGGTGCCGTCGGCGGCGAACCAGTGGATGAATGCCTGGCCGCCGCGGGTGGGGTAGGTGCTGGGTTGCGCGGCGAGGAAGTCCTTGCGGATCTGCAGCAGGCGCTTGGTGGCGGCCAGCATGGTCCTGGCCTCGATGTCCATGGACCAGTCGAGCCAGGAGATCTCGTTGTCCTGGCAGTAGACGTTGTTGTTGCCGCCCTGGCTGCGGCCGATCTCGTCGCCGGCGGTGATCATGGGCACGCCCTGGGCAAGCAGCATGGTGGCCATGAGGTTGCGGGCGGTGCGGGCACGCTGGGCCAGGGTGTTCGGGTTGTTGGTGATGCCCTCAATGCCGTGGTTCCAGGAACGGTTGTTGCCCGTGCCGTCGCGGTTGTCTTCCTGGTTGTCCTCGTTGTGCTTGTGGTTGTAGGCCGTCAGGTCCGCCATGGTGAAGCCGTCATGGGCCGTGATGAAGTTGATCGACGCGAGCTGGCTGCGGCCGGAGGCGGCAAACATCGCCGACGAACCGCCCAGTGCGTCGCCGAACGTGGCCAGGCCGTTGTGGTGGTAGCCGGCAAGCATGGCCGCGCGGTCCGTCAGCCAGACCTCGCGGACGGTGTCGCGGAAGGTGTCGTTCCAGTCGGCCCAGCCGGTGGGGAAATGTCCCGTCTGCCAGCCGCCGTATCCAACGTCCCAAGGCTCTGAGATGAGCTTGGTGGAGGCGAGCACGCCGTCCGTGGCCGCCGCGAGCAGGAACGGGTGCTGGTTGGTGAATTCGTGGACGCCGTTGCGGGCCAGCGACACGGCCAGGTCAAAGCGGAACCCGTCGATGTGGAACTCTTCAACCCAGTGGCGCAGCGAGTCCATGGCCATCTTGATGACGTGGGGGTTGCCGAAATTCAGCGTGTTTCCGCACCCCGTGGTGTCATAGTAGTGGCCGTCGCGCATCCGGTAATACTGCTCCTCGGCCAGGCCGCGCCAGCTCAGTGTGCGTCCGCCGGCGCCGCCCTCCGCGGTGTGGTTGAAGACCACGTCCAGGATGACCTCGATGCCGGCCTCGTGCAGCAGCTTGACCATGCCCTTGAACTCGGCCTGCACGGCCTGCGGTCCCGCCTTGCGCGCCGCCTCGCTGGCGTACTCAACATGCGGGGCGAAGAACCCGAGCGTGTTGTAGCCCCAGTAATTTGTCTTGCCGGTGCCGTGCAGGTGCGGCTCGTCAATGTGGAAATGGATGGGGAGAAGTTCGACGGCGGTCACGCCCAGGTCGCGCAGGTGGCCGATCATGGCGGGGTGCGCCATGCCGGCGTAGCTGCCCCGGATGTCCTCCGGGACGTCAGGGTGCAGCATGGTCTGGCCCTTGACATGGGCTTCATAAATCACGGTCTCGCGCCAGGGCGTGTTGGGGCGCTTGACGTCCCCCCAGTCAAAGCCTGCGTCCATCCGCACCGACAGGTACCGGGCGGCGCCGTCCGCGCCCGCGGACTCATCGATGTAGCGGCCGTAGGGATCCAGCAGCAGCTGCACCGCTTCCGGGTCGATCAGCAGCATTTCCTCCCGGGAGGCCCCGGGCTGCGTGTAGAAACCGTACCGGCTGCCCACCGGCAGGTTTTCCACCAGGCCGTGGTGGACGCCGTCGGTCTTGTCAGGCAGCAGCACGGCCTTCCAGTGGCCACCGGGAGGCTGGAAGCACAGCACCACATGGCTGTACGACGGCGAATACACCGCAACGTTGGCGGCATCCGGGCCGTGCTCCGCCGGCAGTCCGGAGATGCCGAGCGGAAAATGGCGCGACAGGGCCGCCCCCAACGTGCTGATGGCCTGAATGACTGTCACCGCCATGGGCTATGCCTGGACCGCGCGCTGCCTCGAGATCTCGTACAGGCTGATGCCCACCGCCATCGAGGCGTTGAGCGACTCCATGGCGGAGTTGATCGGGATCGAGACGATCTGGTCGCAGTTCTCGCGCACCAGGCGGGACAGGCCCTTGCCCTCGGAGCCGACCACAATGCACACCGGCTCCTGCGCCAGGGTGAGGGCCGGCAGCGAAACATCGCCGTCGCCGTCGAGCCCCAGGACGTAGAAACCCATCTTTTGGAAGGCGCCAATGGCGCGGTTGAGGTTGGGGGCCTTGGCGACGGGGACGCGCACGGCGGCACCGGCGCTGGTCTTCCAGGCAGCAGCCGTGACACCGGCGCTGCGGCGCTCCGGGATGATGACGGCGTGGCCGGAGAAGGCCGAGACGCTGCGGATGATCGCGCCGAGGTTGCGGGTGTCGGTGATGCCGTCGAGGGCGACGATCAGCGGGGCGTTGGCGATGTGGCCCTTTTTCCACTTGGCGATGATCTCGCTGGCGGTGTCCACGGCGTCTTCGTACTCGTACGGCGGGATCTGCAGGACCAGGCCCTGGTGGACGGCGTCTTCGGTGAGGCGGTCCAGCTCGGGCTTGTGGGCTTCCAGCAGCGGGATGCCGCGCTCGGTGGCGAGCTTGATGGATTCGCGCACGCGCTCGTCCATCTCGATGCGCACGGCAACGTAGAGTGCCTTGGCGGGGATTTCCGCCCGCAGGGCCTCGACGACGGAGTTGCGGCCCGTGACGAGCTCCTCCATGGCCTTGCCCTTGGGGCCGCTGTTGCGGCGCGGGGAGGCGCTGGTGCCGGCCCGCTTGGCTGCGGAACGCTCGGCCAGTTCCTTGTTCTTGTAGGCCTTGTGGTACGTGCGTTCCTCAGCCTTGGGGGTGGGCCCCTTGCCTTCAAGCGCCTTGCGGCCCAGTCCGCCTGTGCCCTTTGAGGGGCCCTTCTTAAGCTTGCGGACGGCGCCGGAACGGGGATTGTTGGCCATGGTGAAACCCTTACGATTGGTGCGGCGCCCTGTGCTGGCCCCGAAGTTCGTCAAACTAATCTGTCAGCGGGCACATTTTTGGCACGCCTCATAACGGGAAACAACAAACCCGTAGCTAACAGCTTACGGCCTCAAGGCAAATCGGCCATGTATGCGACGTGAAAAGTGCGCATTGTCACCGGCTTGCCTGCGGTGAGTGCGAGAGCGTCTGGGGAAAGTGCACCATTGCTGCGAGAGCGTCTGGGGAAAGTGCACCATTGCTGCGAGAGCGTCTGGGGGGAAGGGGTTACTTCTTGAGGGACCAGGTGGCTCCTGTTGCTGTGTCCGCCACGACCACGCCAGCGGCTGCCAGCACATCGCGGATTTTGTCCGATTCGGCCCAGTTCTTCTCCGCCCGGGCCCGCGCCCGTGCCTCCAGCTGGGCCCTGACGAGCACGTCCAGCGCAGCCGTTTCGGCTTCGGCCCCGGTCCCCTGCTGCCATTGCGGATCCAGGGGGTTGATGCCCAGCGCATCCGTCATCCCCACGACGCCGGCCACAGCCTTGGCCACGGCCTTGCTGTCTCCGGCCGCGACGGCCGTGTTGCCGGCCCGCACGGTTTCGTGCAGCACGGCAAGCGCTGCTGGAATGTTCAGGTCGTCATCCATGGCCGCGCGGAACTTCGCCGGAATCTCCGAGCGAGAGGAGAGCGCCCCCAGGTCCCGCAGCCGGCCATCGGATTCCTGCGGCGCCAGGAACGGCGTGGCCGCATCCAAGAAGGTTTCAATGCGCTCGACGGCGGCCGCGGCCTCCGTGAGCGAGCCCGGACGGTAGTCCAGGACCGAGCGGTAGTGGGCCTGTCCCAGGTAGTAGCGGACCACGAGGGGCCGGGCGAGTTCGAGCATCTCGCGCGGGTTGATGGTGTTGCCGATGGACTTGGACATTTTTTCACCCTCAAAGGTGACCATGCCGTTGTGCATCCAGAAGTTGGCGAAGCCGTGCCCGGCAGCCTGCGACTGGGCCATCTCGTTCTCGTGGTGCGGGAAGCGCAGGTCCAGACCGCCGCCATGGATGTCGAACTCGGTGCCGAGGTATTTGGTGACCATGGCGGAGCATTCAAGGTGCCAGCCGGGGCGGCCGGCGCCCCACGGGGACTCCCACTTGGCGGTCTCGGGGTCGCCGTCCTTGTGACCCTTCCACAGCGCAAAGTCGCGGGGATCGCGCTTGCCCCGGGGGTCGGCGTCGGGTGCGGCCTGCATGTCGTCAATGTTCTGGTGGGTCAGCGAACCGTACTGCTGCCAGGAGCGGACGTCGAAGTAGACGTCGCCGGAGTCATCCAGTGCGGGGTAGGCGTGGCCGCGCTCGATCAGTGTGGCGATGAGCGCGTGCATCTCCGGGATGTGGCCGGTGGCGCGGGGCTCGTACGTGGGTTTGAGGATGCCGAGCGCGTCGTAGGCGTCCTCGAAGGCCTGCTCAAAGCGGTAGGCAAGCGCCCACCAGGGTTCGTTGTTTTCCTCGGCCTTGACCAGGATCTTGTCGTCGATGTCCGTCACATTGCGGACCACTGTGACGTGATAGCCGCTGCTCTGCAGCCAGCGGGTCAGCTGGTCAAAGGCGAGGGCCGAGCGGACGTGGCCGATGTGCGGCTCACCCTGGACGGTGGCGCCGCAGTAGTACAGCGAAACCTGCCCCTCTTTGAGTGGGGTGAAGTCGCGGGTGGCGGCGGTGGCGGAGTCATGGAATCGCAGGGTCACGGCTCTAGGGTATCCCTTCCAGTCAATTCAGGGCTTGTGGCGCCGGGGCGTTCGCGGCGGACAACGAGCGCGGTGGCCATGGCGGTGATGCCTTCGTCGCGGCCTGGAAAGCCCAGGCCGTCCGACGTCGTTGCACTCACCGACACCGGGGCGCCCGCGGCCTCGCTCAGGACGGCCTCCGCCTCTGCGCGGCGGGGGGAAAACTTGGGCCTGTTGCCGATGAACTGCACGGCGATGTTGCCGATCTCAAAGCCGGCATCGCGCACAATGCGGGCTGCCTCGCCGAGCAGGCGCACTCCAGAGGCGCCGGCATATTCGGGGCGGTCGGTGCCAAAGTGGGTGCCGAGGTCGCCCACACCGGCCGCGGAGAACAGGGCGTCGGCGGCCGCGTGGGCCACGGCGTCTCCGTCGGAGTGGCCGCTGAGGCCTCGCTCACCCTCCCAGAGGAGGCCGGCGAGCCACAGCGGGGCAGGCGCTTCAGCGGCAGCGAAGGCGTGGATGTCGATGCCGATTCCGGTACGGGGCAGGTTCATGGCTATCCTTCCACCCAGCGCGGGCGCAGCGGGCCTTCAAGCATGGCCTCGGCCAGCAGCAGGTCCATGGGTGTGGTGATCTTGAAACTGTGGGTTGATCCCTGGACCACGTAGACATCGTCTCCCAAGGCTTCCACAAGCATGGCGTCGTCGGTGATGCGAGAGGCGGTCTCGGTGTCGAACGTCGTGGCATTTTCATGCGCGCGGCGGAGCGTGGCGAGGTCGAAGCCCTGCGGCGTCTGGACCGCGCGCAGCTGGTCGCGTGAGGGTGTGCCGACCACTTTTTCCAATCCGGCGCCGGTCCGGGGCAGGTTGGCCGGCTCGACCGTCTTGATGGTGTCCGTGACGGCAAGGGCCGGGACGACGGCTGTGGCGCCGTCGCGCAGGGCTGCGGCCACGCGCTTGAAAACGCCCGACGGCGTGAGGGGCCGGGCGGCGTCGTGGACCATGACTGTGGTGGTGCCGTCCGCGACCATGGCAAGCGCTGCGGAGACGGAGGCGGACCGGTCCGCACCGCCGTCGACCACGGTGAACTGCACGCCGGCGGTGGCCGCCTCTGCGCCCAGGCCGCGGCAAATCTCGGCGAGTTGCTCGTCGTCGGCGGGGATGGCCACGCAAATCTGCGCGGCGATGCCGGCTTTCAGCACGCCTTTGACGGCGTGCGCCAAGAGGGGCTCCCGGCCCAGCGGAACGCGCGCCTTGGGGACTCCGTGGCCCAGGCGCTGCCCGGACCCTGCTGCAACAATCACCACGGCGCAGCTGCCGTTGTCTACCTCACTCATGCTTCCTACATTAGTCGGCCCCTGCGGAAGTGGCCGTGGCCGGCCGTGCTGCTGCGGAGTCCCACGGCGTGAAAAAGCCCCCGCACCATGGGATGCGGGGGCTAGTTCGTCCGGCAAATGCCGTTCAGGCTATGACGCGAGAACCTCGTCGAGGACCTCGGCGGCCTTGTCTTCGTCAGTCTTTTCAGCCAGGGCCAGTTCCGAAATCAGGATCTGGCGTGCCTTGGCCAGCATGCGCTTCTCGCCCGCAGACAGTCCGCGGTCGTTGTCCCGGCGCCAAAGATCGCGAACAACTTCCGCAACCTTGATGACATCGCCGGAGGCAAGCTTCTCCAGGTTGGCCTTGTAACGGCGGGACCAGTTGGTGGGTTCCTCCGTAAACTCGGCGCGAAGCACTTCAAACACGTGCTCCAGGCCTTCCTTGCCAACTACGTCGCGCACCCCAACAAGGTCTACATTCTCCGCAGGTACTTCAATCGTCAGATCCCCCTGGGCAACCTTTAGCTTGAGATACATCTTCTCTTCACCCCGAACGGTGCGCATCTTGATCTCTTCGATCTTTGCCGCACCATGGTGTGGGTAAACTACTGTCTCGCCGACCTCAAAAAGCATGTGGATTCTCCCTTTCCAATGCCCCTAGTTTACCACGGTTAACCAGCCACTCCCTTGAGTTTCCGCAGGTCAGGCCCTGCCGGGGCTACGCTTGCGGCGCAATTCCTCCAACATTTGGAGTTTTCCCGACCCCTTGACTAATCCCCCCAGAGATGCTCACCCGCCGCCGGTTCCAGTATCCCTGACACGGCCGTCTCGGGCCCGAAGAGTACATTTTGGGCAATTGCGGATAAGCTGAACAAAGATATTTTGTCTTTTCCATGAGGAGTTACTGACGTGAGAATTGCTGCCGGCATCCGCGGTACCAAACGAGTGCAACGCTTGAGCCTGATTGCAGCCATCGGCATTGGTGCCATGGCATTCACCGGTTGCAGTGCAATCAACCAACAAAGCACCACCATGGAGGTCACCGTTTCCGACGGCGTCCACCTTGACATGGGTCCGCTGGAACTGCGCAACGTCTTGATCATCTCGGAAGCCGCCGGCGATCCCGGCAACCTTGTTGGCACCCTCTACAACACGTCCGACAGCGACATCACACTGACCGTCAATGGCACCGAGGGTGCAAAGTCTGAAATCACCGTCGCACCCGGCGCGCCGACCGTCTTGAACGCCCAGGCCAACCGCGCGACCCTCAGCACCGTGTCCGCAGCGCCCGGCGCCATTGAAACCTTGGAATTGTCCTCGTCCGCCGGCGAAACCAAGTCCCTGCAGGTGCCCGTCCTCGACGGCACCCTCGCCGAGTACAAGGACATGGTGCCCACAGCGGCCGCAACGGTGACGACCCCGTAAGGTTCGGCTGCTTCTGCAGCAGTTTTCTCCAGCAACGCACAAAGCGGGGCCGGTTGCCATGATGGCGACCGGCCCCGCTTTTGTTGCGCCGGCACCCAACCGTCCTTGCGGGACGGCAGGTGCCGGCGCGGGTCTTACTTCGTGGGCGGGCCCGTGACCTTCAGGGCTTCCCAGCCGAGCAGGCTGCCGTCCCCGGTGAACACGGCCACCTTGTTGTCTCCCGGCCGGGTGTCCTCCGGGGTCGAGACCGTGACGGTTCCGTCCGCCGCCGACCTGTGCCAGCCGAGGCCGGCGTCGTTGAGGTAGACGTAGAACCATTCACCTGCCGCCAGGTTTCCCAGTGCCACTTCGCTGGTGCCGCGCGGGAACTTGCCCTTGCCCAGCCCCAGGTCGACCTGGCGGTCATTCTTCAGCTCCGCCTTCGCGGCCGGCTCCGGCGTGAAATCCGGCTCGGCCGCTTCGGGCCGGCCCACCGTGACGGCCAGCTCGGTGCTGCCCAATACGGCACCGGACACGGCATCCTTGATGGACACCATGGCGGTGTAGCTGCCGTCTGCGGCAATTGCGTGGCTCGCCGAGAACGCACCGCCGGCCACGGGTACCGTGACCGGTTCACTGCCGTCGCCGAAGTCGATGACCGCGTTGCTGAGCGCGCCGTCCCCAATGGCGGCCAGCACGGAGGTGCCGCTGATGGCCACGGGGGTTCCGGCGTCGTACTTCTCCTTGTCGGCAGCGGCCGAAAGCTCCGGCAGCGTGTAGACGGGTGCCGTGTTCAGCGTGGTGGCCACGCCGCCCAGGCTCGTGCCGCGGTCGACGAGGGTGAAGGAGTCCGGGCCTTCGCCGTCGCGCTCGGTGGTCAGAGCGATGGCGAGCGTGTTGCTGCCGGACTTGTTCAGGAAGCCGCTGGGGATGGTGAACGTGCTTTGCGGGCCGACGTTGCCCACCCAGGTGCCGGTGTTCCAGCCGTTGACGTAGATGACGGCGCGGGCGAAGGACGTGCGGCCGTTCTCGAACTTGGCGTCGTTGACTTTCAGGCCGACGGCGGTGTCGGTGCCGGCCGGGACGGCGAGGTCGAAGCTGGTGCGGTACCAGGTGACGCCGGCCTTGGCGGGCTTGAAGTTCCCGGCCTCCGCCCACTCTGCATCGGGGTAGCCGGGCAGGTACCAGCCGGCGCGTTCGCCGTACAGGCCGCCGGTGTTGTACATGGTGCGGGCGGTGTCGACGGGTGCCGCCTTGTCCTTGGCGCCCTGCAGCTTCCATGTCACGGTGCCGCTGCTGGGCAGCACGGCGTCGAAGAGGCCGCGGTTCTGGCGGGAGAGGCCGTCGTCGCTCCAGTCCAGGTTCTGGCCCTGGTTGCGAACCACGGCTGAGACCACCGTTTCCTGGCCGGCCTTGATGACGCCGGCCGGAACCTGGATGGTTGCCATGGTGCCGTTGGCGGCCGCGGCGCCGGCGAAGGTGCCGTTGACCCAGACCAGCATGTTGGCCGCATTTCCGCCCTGGCCGCGCAACTGGATGCTGGTGGCGTCCGATGCCGCGGTGAAGTGGGCGCGGTACCAGGTGTCGCCCTCGTAGAAGCCGTAGAACGCGGTGTCCAGGACCTTGCCCTGGTTGGGTCCCGGGCCCTGCCGGGTGTTGGCCGCCGTGGTGGCGGTTGCCTCGAGCCAGGCGGAATCGTCAAAGTCGACGGCGGACTCCGGGTTTTCGCCGGAGACCTTCCAGTTGGTGAGGGCCGGCAGGGCGGCTGCCGCGGGGCCCGCCAGGTTGGCGGTCAGCTCACCGTTGGCTCCCGCCGTGGCTGCCACGGCCTCGCCGTTCCAAGTGGCCTTGGTGATGCCGGCGGGCACGTAAATGCCGATGCTTCGGGCGGCCTTGGTGTCGCCCACCAGGTGGACGGTGTCGCCGTCGAACTCGGCGGAGCGGACCAGGTCCGTGCCGGTCACCATGACCCGCTGGTTCTCCTGCGTTCCCTTGACGACGCCGTCCAGCGCCCACTGCAGGGCCGTGGCGGTGCGGTCGGTGGTCAGGATGAGCAGGTCCGGTGCGCCGCCGCCGGTGACTTTCACGGTGGTGCCGGCCCCGTGCACGTAGTTCAGGCGCAGGGTCTTTTTCGCCGCGTCCCAGGTTGACTCCACCGGGGTGCCGCCCAAGGTGGCCACCTGCGGTTCCGAGGCGTACTGCAGGACCGTTTCGCCGGCGTCGTTCTTGCCGCCGTTCAGGGCCAGCAGCGTGCCGCCGGCGACGGGCATCTTGGTGAAGATTTCGGAGGTGCTGTAGAGCATCTTCTGGCCGTCAAAGGCCCAGTCGGCGACGACCATGGCGGCGTCGCGGCCGTGCAGCGCCAGGAACGTGCCGGCCTTCTGCGGGACGCGGGCAAAGGTGATGGCGTCGGCGGGGGCCTCGGTGCTGGCGTCCGGGGTCGAGGTCTCAATCGCGTCGATCGCCACAAACGTGCCGATCGATGCCGGATCGCCCTTGACGCCGGTGTTGACCACCTTGATGGTGTGGTTGACGGCCGGGTCCAGCCCGGTCTTTTCAAAGGCCTTGAACTGCGACTCGCTGGGCGTTCCGGGCTTGAAGGTGTTGGTCTCGCCCACCTTGACGCCGTCAATGAAGACGTCGGCCTTGGCATGGTTGTAGGCGCGCGGGGAGATCAGCCGGATTTCCGCGGCCTTGAAGGTGTACTCATAGTAGGCACCCGTGACGTTGGAGTTGGTTTCCGTGCCCTTGTAGTCATTGACGGTCCAGTTCTTGCCCGTCTCATGGGTCCACTGGGACACGCCGTTGGCCTCGGAGTAGCGGATGGCGGGGTCGACGTCGTCGAGCTTCACCACCGTGGCGGCCGGGGCAGGGGCGGCAATCACGTCGAAGGCATCAATGGTGACGAAGGTGCCGGAGCTGGCCGCATCCTTCTGGCCGGTGACAACAATCTTGATGGTGTGCTCGACCGCCGGGTCCAGGCCCTCCTTCTGGAATGCCACGTACTGGAAGCTGGCGTTCTGGCCGCGGAAGGTGTTGGTCTGGCCCACCTTCACGCCGTCAATGTAGACATCGCCGTAGCCGTGGTTGACGGACTGGGCGGCGATGACGCGGATGCCGGCACCGGTGAACTTGTATTCCACGGAGTCGCCCGCGTGGTCGCTGAAGGTCTCGGTTCCCTTGTAGTTGCCGGCGGCCCATGCCTCGCCGTTGGACTTGCCCCAGGTGCCCGTGTAGGTGATGGCGGAGGTGTCGCGGTCGTCGTTCGTGTAGCTGGCCTCGACCACGTCCTTCTTGGGCGCCAGCGTGAGCGGGAACGAGTATTTCAGTTCCGTGGTGCTGTTGCTGTCGCTCTGGCGGAAGCCCAGGAAACGGGAGCCGTTGCCCGTGACGGACTCGGCTGCCTGGTCCTCGGTGGCGATGCGTTGGTAGGACTTGATGGAACCGGCCCCGCCTTCAACCGTGACGGGGGCGCCGTCCTGCGGGACCATGTTGGAGATGGGGTCGAAGTCCTTTTGGAAGTAGCCCAGTTCCTTCTGCACGGCAGCCTTGGGCGTGAGCTGGCGGTCCTCGTTGATGGGTGCGCCGTAGTCGTAGGACGTGAAGCCGGACGACGGCGAGCCGGTCCAGCCCCAGTTGGTGCCGCCGTACTGCATGTAGTAGTTGAACATGTTGATGCCGTTGTTGAGGTTGTTCACGCCGTACTGGCGGGTGAAGGCGGGGTCAACAAATTCGGCGCAGCGGTCGGGGTTGAAACTGGCGCCCCACGGGGTAAAGGCGCCTCCCTGCCCTTCGGGAATGAACAGGGGGCTGGTGGTGGTGCGTGCCCGGACGCGTGCTTCCATGTCGGGGATTTGGCCGCGGCCGGCGGCGCAGTTGAAGCCGAGCGGATACTGGTCAAAGCCGTAATAGTCCAGCCCAACGTTGCCGCCGGCTGTTCCGCTGCCCGGGACGTAGGAACCATTGAATCCCCAGTCGTTGTGGAATACGGGGACGGTGATGCCGTCGCCCTTGATCTTCTTGACCAGTTCCGCCATGAAGGCCGGGCGGTCCCCGCCTTCATTGAGCAATTCGTTCTCCGCCTGGTAGGTGACGATCGAGCCGCCGCCGTCGGTGACCTGGTGCTTGAGCGCGATCTTGTTGAAGGCGTTGATCCAATCCAGCGATTCACGCAGGGCCTCAGGGTCCGTGCTGCGCAGCGAGCCTGCGCCGTTCTTGGTCAGGTAGGCCGGGAGCCCGCCCATGGAGATCTCTGCGTTGACGTAGGGTCCGGGACGGGCGATGACATACAGGCCCTCCTCCTCGGCCATCGTCAGCAGGAGGTCCAGGTCCTTGATGCCGGTGAAGTCGAATTGCCCCGGTTCGGTGGAGTGCAGGCCCCAGAAGAAGTAGAGAGAGACGGCGTTGAATCCGCTGGCACGCATTTTTTGAAAGGTGTCACGCCAGTCGTCAACGCCGGGCAGGCGCCAATAGTGGAACTCTCCGCTCCAGACATTGAGGCGTTCACCGTCCACCATGAACGACTTTGAGTCGAAGGTGACAGTGTGGGCCTGGCCGTCGTTGCCGGGAAACAGGACCTTGTTCCCGGCCGCCGCCGTTCCGGCCACCGCTTCCGTGGTGCCGGGGGCAGCACCGGCATTCGCGTCAGTTGCGAAGGCGGGTGCAGAGATGGTCATCAGGCCCAGGGCAGCCGTTGCCATGATGGCGGCCGCCTTCACGCCGTGCCGTTGCCTTGGGAGTCTGGACGAAAACACAACCATGGGTCAGGTCCTTCAAGTCTGGCGGGGCCGCGAGGGCCGCGCATGATGTTATCCATCACACACTATGATGCGCGCCACACCCAGGCAAGCAAATTTGAACAAATTATCCGAAATTGCGAACATTCTAGCCGAACGGCCAACCACCTGGAGCGGCGCCCGGTTGTTCGCACCGGGGCCGAAGTCGGCGCCGCCTCAACCGCCGGACGGTGCCGCGGGCAGTCGAGTCCGGCGGCGCGTACTGACTACACTCGAGTCCGGAACTGCGTCCTGTTCTGTCTCAATTCCGCCATGGGGCACCTTTCCCGCCTTGTCCATGTGGCACCGGATTCGCCAGGCGGCTGCCGGCCGGGGCACCGACCGATGGTGCAGGGACCCCCAGAAACCCCGGAAGGTGATAGCGGGACGCCCAGAAAACCCCGGAAGGTGACAGAGCGTCTGTCAGGGCTCGAACTTGTAGCCCAGGCCTCGGACTGTGACCAAGAACTTCGGGGCC
Source organism: Sporosarcina beigongshangi (assembly GCF_016820535.1). GTDB lineage: Bacteria > Actinomycetota > Actinomycetes > Actinomycetales > Micrococcaceae > Specibacter. The sequence continues at coordinate 23,690 of NZ_JADHDY010000003.1, forward strand.
GCCGGATCCGGTTCGATCTTGCTGCGCAGCCGCTTGATATGGACGTCGAGCGTCTTGGTGTCGCCCACGTAGTCCGATCCCCAGACCCGGTCGATCAGCTGTCCGCGCGTGAGCACCTTGCCGGCGTTGCGCAGCAGCATCTCCAGCAGCTCAAATTCCTTCAGCGGGAAGCTGACCGATTCCCCGTGCACGTTCACCACATGTCGCTCCACGTCCATGCGCACGGGCCCCGCCTGCACAGTGGAGTTCAACAGTTCTTCAGGCTCAGCCTGGCGGCGCAGCACGGCACGGATCCGCGCAATCAGCTCCCTGGACGAGTACGGCTTGGTGACGTAGTCGTCCGCCCCCAGTTCCAGCCCCACGACCTTGTCGATCTCCGAGTCCTTGGCCGTCAGCATGATGATCGGCACGCTGGAGCGCTGGCGCAGGTGCTTGCACACCTCGGTCCCGCTCATGCCGGGCAGCTGCAGGTCCAGCAGCACCAGGTCGGCGCCGCTGCGCTCGAATTCCACCAGTGCGTCCAGGCCGTTGTCGGCCACCTGGACGTCGTAGCCCTCCTTGCCCAGCAGGAAGGACAGCGGGTCGCTGATGGATTCCTCATCCTCAACTATCAAAATTCTGCTCACGCTCGTTGCGCTCCTTTGTTAAAGTTTGGGGTGACGGCCGGCGCTGTGGCTCGTGTCGGCGTCGGACGTTGGATTGGAAAGCTGCGGCAGCCGCACGGTGAACGTGGAGCCCATCTTCGGTGCGGACCACAGCGTCACCTCGCCGCCATGGTTGCCCACGATGTGCTTGACGATGCTCAGGCCCAGACCGGTCCCTCCGGTGTGGCGGGAGCGGGCCGTGTCCACGCGGTAGAAGCGCTCAAAGACCCGGTCCTGCTCGGCGGGGGTGAGGCCGTCGCCCTGGTCCGAGACGCTGACGGAGATGACGCCGCCGTCCACCGACAACCCAATCCCCACCTGGGTGTTGTCGGGCGAGTAGCGCACCGCATTGTCGATCAGGTTGCGCAGGGCGGTCACCAGCTGGGACTGGTCGCCGTAGACGGTGGCCGGCAGCGCGGCACCGACGGCCAGCGTGATGTTCTTGCTCTGCGCGGGCATGCGGGTGCGGTCAACGGCCTCGGCGATGACCTCGTTGATGTCCACCTCCGTGGCCACCTGCGCCACGTCCTTGCCTTGGAGGCGGGACAGTTCGATGATGTCCTGGACCAGCGCGGCGAGCCGGGCCGACTCCGTCATCATCCGGGAGGCGAAGCGCTTGACCGTGGCCCGGTCCTCCGGCGCGGATTCCAGAGCCTCGGCCAGCAGCGAGATGGCGCCGACGGGCGTCTTGAGTTCATGGGAGACGTTGGCGACAAAGTCGTTGCGGACCGCCTCCGTGCGGGCGATCTCGGTGCGGTCGTCGGCCAGCAGGAGGATGTACTCCTCCCCCAGCGGGGCCACCCGGACCTGGATGACCAGGGTGCCCTGTCCGGGTCCGCCCGGAGGTGCCATCTCCGACGGCGGGCCGGGCGCCGTCGAACTTGGGGACGCCGCACTGGAGAGGACGACGCGCGGAAGGATGAGGTCCGCCTCCTCAATGACGCCGTCGCGCCGCACCCGCTGGGCAAGCTTGACCAGTTCCTGGTGGACCACCGTGTGGCCGCGCACCAGGCCGAAGGCGTAGGCGGCGGGGCTGGCCCGGACCACGCCGTCGACGGTGTCGATCACGATGTACGCCTTGCCGACGACGGAAAGAACTTCGGCGGCGCCGTCGGGCAGGGTGGGCTCATCAATGTGCACCGGAAAGCGGCGCGAGCGTTCACTGAGACTGAACGCGAGCATGCCAAAGACGCCCAAGGCCAAGCCTATGAGCCCGGCAAACAGTCCTACAACCATGGGATCCACGCTTCAAGCCTATGCGGTGGGCGCGTCAAATCCGGCAAAAGCTGCCTGTTGCACGGCCCGTTCAACAAACGTTCACTTTGCGGTGCCGCGCAGTTCACCTTGGGGTGGCATGCTGATAGCCATATATGGGCCGAACTCTCTGCCCCTTGAAAGGACACACGCGTGCGTAAAGTTTTCCAGGCCGAACTACACCAGATCGGCGAAGGGCTCATCGAGATCTCATCATTGGTGGGCGAAGCCGTCTCCAAGGCCACTACGGCATTTGCCTCGGCCGATCTCCAGCTGGCCCAGGAAGTCATCGCAGCCGATGCCCGCATCGACTTTTTGCAGAACGACCTCGACGAGCGGGCCATTGACGTGCTCGCGCTGCAGGGCCCCGTGGCGAGCGACCTGCGCATGATCGTTGGCTCCCTCCGGATGAGCGCCTCCCTGGAGCGCATGGGCGACCTGGCCCGCCACATCGGCCAGCTGACCCGCCTGCGCTACCCCAACCACGTGATCCCGGCGCCGCTGACGGAGACGTTTGCGGAACTGGCACGACTGGACATCCACATTGCCGAAAAGGTCACCGAGCTGCTGGACAGCCGCGACCTGGACCTCGTCGCAGACATCTCCGCCGCAAAGAGCCAGATCAACGCGCTGCACAAGACGGTCTTCTCGACCATGGCAGCACCGGAGTGGCAGGAAACCGCCGCCACCACGGTGGACGTGACACTCGCCAGCCGCTACTTCGAGCGCTTCGGCGACCACGGGGTTTCCGTGGCCCGCAAGGTCTCTTACCTGGTCACTGGCGAATGGCAGCCTGAGGACTTCCTCGCCGGGTAGTTTTCTCACTTGGTGTCCGGCCGCAGCTGAAAAATGCGCCCGTCCCCCATTAATGTGCCTGCTCTACGGGACGCATTTGTGGGAGGACGGGCGTATTTGTTGCGGGATCCGGTCCTGGGCTGGAGGTGGGTTCCGGCACAGGATTGAATCTCTGGCAAAAAATGAGCCCATTCCCGCCTCTTGACGGCGGGATCCCGGCGTCATGAGGCGGGAACGGCGTCATTTTTCGTTTTGGCCACTGCAGGCGGTGCAATATCGGCGTCATGGGGCGGGATCGGCGTCATGACTTTGTGCCAGGGCTGGGAGGACGTGGGAAGGCTTGGATGGTGCCACGACCGCGGCGCACCGGCTTCGGGAAGCGATGGTCCCGGCTCCGAAAAGCAGTCTCCGGCTCCGGGCGTGGGAGAAGTGGCGGTGCACGGAGTACGACGGCGGCCGGTGACCTTTCGTGCGAAAGGTCACCGGCCGCCGTCGTGCTTGGGCTGGGGCTTACTTCTTGCCCTGGTTGGCGACAGCCTGGATGGAGGCCGCTGCGGCTTCCGGGTCCAGGTACTTGCCGCCGGGGGTGATGGGGGCGAAGTTCTCGTCCAATTCGTACACGAGCGGGATGCCCGTGGGGATGTTCAGCGAGGCGATGGCGTCATCGGAGATGCCGTCCAGGTGCTTGACCAGGGCGCGCAGCGAGTTGCCGTGGGCCGTGACGAGAACCGTCTTGCCGGCCTTCAGGTCAACCTTGATGTCCGATTCCCAGTACGGCAGCAGGCGGACGAGAACGTCCTTGAGGCACTCGGTGCGCGGGAGGGCGTCGCCCAGGCCGGCGTAGCGCGGGTCATGGGCCTGCGAGAATTCGCTGTCGTCGGAGAGCGGCGGCGGCGGGGTGTCATAGCTGCGGCGCCATTCCATGAACTGCTCTTCGCCGAACTCGGCGAGCGTCTGGGCCTTGTCCTTGCCCTGCAAGGCACCGTAGTGGCGCTCGTTCAGGCGCCAGTCGCGCTTGACGTCGATCCAACCGCGGTCTGCCGCATCGAGGGCAAGGTTTGCGGTGTTGATGGCACGCTTGAGGCGCGAGGTGTACAGGATGTCGGGGAGGAGGTTGTTCTCCACGAGCAGCTCACCGCCGCGGACGGCCTCGGTGCGACCCTGGTCGTTCAGGTCAACGTCCACCCAACCGGTGAACAGGTTCTTGGCGTTCCACTCACTGTGGCCATGTCGAAGCAAAATCAGCGTATAAGTCATGCTGCCATCCTACCGGGCAGGCTCCCAAGGCCCGGAAATACTACGCGCTTGCGACGACGCCGGCGCGGCGCCGGGAAAATGTGTCGCGTCGCACAACCCGCAAGGGCCCATTTTGGCAAAACGGCCCGCAGGCGCAAAATAAAATCTTTAAGTGGTCCAACGTGCGCAAAGAGTAGGCAAGGCCTCCGCCGACCCCTCAAAACGGACCCTGCGGCAACGCAACAAACCGTTTGGCAACGCCACCCGCGGCACCACCAACCCCAACCGGCTGCGCCGCGTTGACCGCTGGCTCGCCGGTCCCGAGGCGTGGCGCCTGCGCTGCGAGGACAACCCCCTGGTGGTGGACCTTGGCTACGGAGCCTCCCCCGCGACGGCCGTTGAACTGTACTCCCGCATCCACGCCGTCTGCCCGGAAGCCCATGTCACGGGCATCGAAATTGAACCCGAGCGTGTCCGCATCGCCAAGGGCCTGGAGCACGATGGCCTGGACTTCCGCGTGGGCGGCTTTGAAATCCCGGTCCCAGGCCAGGCCACCATGGTCCGCGCCTTCAACGTGCTGCGCCAGTACGACGAGGCCGACGTCCGCCTCATCTGGGACACCATTTGCGCCCGCCTCACCCCGCAGGGCATCTTCGTGGACGGCACCTGTGACGAGATCGGCCGCCGCAGCACCTGGGTTGCCCTGGATGCCACCGGCCCGCAGTCGCTGACCATTTCGATGCGCTTCGGCGGCTTCGAACTGCCTTCCGACATTGCCGAACGCCTCCCCAAGGCCCTCATCCACCACAACCTGCCCGGCGAAAACATTCACGCCTTCCTTCAGGCGCTGGACAAATGCTGGCTGGCAGCGGCCACTCTTGCACCCTTTGGAAACCGGCAGCGCTGGCTGCGCATGTGCCAGGACATGCACGACGCCGGTTGGCCGGTTGTGCGCTCACCGGCACGTTGGCGCCTGGGAGAGTTGACGGTCGGCTGGGCCGCGGTGGATCCGGCGGATGTTTATGTGCCGGCCGTGTCGGCTGCCGGTTCCGAGCTCGTCGCCGTCTAGCCCGACGCGCCGGGCCGGCTTGTCTGGGCGGGCCGGGCGCCGTCGCACTTCACCACGCCTGCGCACAGCCAATTTCGGCTCGTGCGCAACCCCTTGAACTTATGCGCAGGACTCGGGTCCAGTTGTGCGCATAACAGTCCATGCGCGCGACTCGGGCCCAGTTGTGCGCATGAGTTCACCCTGCTCGTGGCTGGCGGCGGGTGCCGCTACCAGGAGGAGCCGCGGTTTTGGTGCCCGCGGCCACGGACCTCTGCCAGGGCGGGGCGGACGTCCGCCAGGTAGACGCCGGCCGCGGTGGCCCCCGCCAGCGACAGGATCATGCCCATTCCCATGGACGGCACCATGAGGGCCATCAACGGAACAACCGCGTACAGGAACCCGAAGAACGCAGACACGGCGGTCACGGCAGTCCAAAACGTCTTGGTCTTCTTGTAGACACGCTCAAAATCAGCGGAGGGCGTGCGCAGGCAGTCGACCAGTGCCCACACCTGAATTCCCAGTGCCAGCAAGCCGAGGGCACCGAGGACAAAGAACTGGAAGAAATTCAAGTAGATAGCCACAATCCAAGCTTACAGGGAGTGGCCCTGGACTACTCCCCCGCGGATCCGGCATTCTGGGCGGCAACCGCGCCCCGGACTGCCTGTGACAGGGCCTGGTCGAGGTCGACCCAGAGGTCTTCCACGTTTTCAATGCCCACGCTCAGCCGCAGCAGGTTGGCCGGAACCGTCTCCGGCTCGTTGGCATGTCGGCGGCGGCGTTCAATGAGGGACTCCACTCCGCCCAGGGACGTTGCCGGCGTCCAAACCTTCAGCGCGGAAACCACGGCATCTGCCGCGTCCTGTCCGCCGGCCACCTCGATGCAGAGGATGGAGCCGAAGCCGTTCATCTGCGCCTTTGCGCGGACGTGGCCCGGGTCGGAAGGCAGGCCGGGAAACAAAACCCGGGAAACGCCGTCGTGCATGTCCAGGCGGCGGGCCAGCTCCAGCGCGCTGGCCTGCGACCGCTCCACCCGCAGCGCGAGGGTGCGCATGCCGCGCAGCGCCAGCCACGCCTCGAACGGGCCGGCGATGGCACCGTGGATGGAGCGGTGGTGCAGGAGAGCGCGGCGCAAATCCAGGTTGGAGGTGGCAAGGGCGCCGAGGATGACGTCGGAGTGGCCGGCCAGGTACTTTGTGACGGAATGGAGCACGACGTCGGACCCCAGTTCCAGCGGCTTCTGGACCAGCGGCGTGGAGAAGGTGTTGTCGGTGACGACGATGGCACCGACGGCCTGGGCCGAACGGCACAGCACGGCAAGGTCCGCAACCTCCAACATGGGGTTGGTGGGGCTCTCCAGCCACAGCATGTTGGCGGCCTTCTCCCCCGCGCCGGTGAGCGCGGCGATGACCTCGTCATTGTTGGCGATGTCCACCGTGCGCAGCGTGAACAGCCCCTTGGCGGACTGCTCCTGTGCCATGACCAGCGCACCCTGGTAGGAGTGGGTGGGCATGACCAGGACCCCGCCCACCGGGATCAGTGAGAGTGCGGCGGAGACGGCGGCCAGGCCGGAACTGAAGACGAGGGCCGGTTCCGTGGCGCCTTCCAGCTGGGCAATGGCGTCCTCCAACGGGTCCCACGTGGGGTTGGAGTAGCGCCCGTATGCGCGGTCGCCGTCCACTACCTGCCCCGTCCCCACGTAGGTGGAGGAAAGCACGATGGGCGGGTTGACCGGCGCGTCGTGCCCGCGGGCGGGGCGCCCGGCCGCCACTACGACGGTGTCGGGGCTGAGCTGGTCTGGGTGGGCGGAAGGCTGATACGTCATGCCTTCCAGCGTAGACCGCCCGTGCCGCCGCCCCCGCGCAATATGACATTTGCGCTCAACATTGTGGATATCGGGTAATTGTGGACAACTGCGCCACGGCCCAAGGATGCTTTCAGTTTGGGCCGGTAGGCTTATGGCGTGACTGACTACTCTGCCCCGAAGCCGGGCCTTTTTATTGCCTTCGAGGGCGGCGACGGTGCGGGAAAATCCACCCAGGCGCTGCTGCTGGCCAAGGCCATGTCCGACGCCGGCCAAAGGGTTGTGCGGACCCGTGAACCGGGCGGGACACCGGTGGGCGAAAAGCTTCGCTCGCTGGTCCTCGACCACGGCCAGGGCGAGATCGACGCCAAGACGGAGGCGCTCATCTTTGCCGCCGCACGCGCCGCCCACGCTTCCCAGGTCATCGCCCCCGCCATTGCGCGCGGCGACGTCGTCATCAGCGACCGCTACGCCGATTCCTCCATCGCCTACCAGGGCGCCGGGCGCGGGCTTGGCACGGACGCGATCGTCCAGCTCAACAACTGGGCCACAAGCGGGCTGTGGCCGGACCTGACAGTCCTGCTGGATGTCTCCCCCGAGTCAGGCCGCGACCGCCGCACCGCCGGGGATGCCGCGGAAGACCGCCTGGAATCCGAGCCCGATTCCTTCCATGCTTCCATCCGCGACGCCTTCCTGGCCCGGTCCTCCGCACATCCGGACAAATACTTGGTACTGCCGGCGTCCGCAACTGTGGCCGAGCTGGCCGCCGCCATTGAGACCCGGGTCAAGGCCCTGCTGGCAGGCCACGGCGCGGCCGGCTCCGGCGCGGCCGGGGCAGTCGCGGATTCCGCATGAGCGTCTGGGTCGACCTCCAGGGCCAGGACTCGGTGGTGGCGCAACTGCGCCGCGCCGCCCAGTCCAGCAAGCCCACCCACGCATGGCTGCTGACCGGCCCGCCCGGTTCCGGCCGTTCCAACGCAGCCCTCGCGTTCGCCGCCGCCCTGGTGTGTGAGCAGACGCAGCTGGAGGCTCGCGGCTGCGGCGTTTGCAAGGCCTGCCACACCACAATGAGCGGCACCAACGCCGACGTCACGTTCGTCGCCACCGAAAAAACCACCATCACCATCGAGGAAGCCCGCGAGCTGGTCCGCAAGGCCCACGACAGCCCCTCCTCCGCCCGCTGGCGCGTCATGATCGTGGGCGACGCCGACCGCATGGCAGAACGCACCACCAATGTACTGTTGAAGGCCATCGAGGAACCGCCGCCGCGCACCATCTGGATCCTGTGCGCCCCCAGCCCGGCCGACGTCCTGGTCACGATCCGCTCCCGCTGCCGCACCCTGACGCTGCGCCTGCCACCTGTCGATGACGTGGCAGCTCTGCTGGTCCGGCGCGACGGCATCGAGCCGCAGCTGGCCCTCACGGCAGCCCGGGCCGCGCAGAGCCATATCGGCATCGCCCGGCGCCTGGCCTCGGATGCCGGGGCCCGGGAACGCCGAGACGCCACCGTCCGGCTGCCGCTGAACCTGCGTGACGTCAGCACCGCCGTCCAGGCCGCAGCCTCCCTGCTGGAGTTGGCCCAGGCGGAGGCGGCGTCTTCCAATGAAGAGCGCGACGCCGTTGAGAAGGCTGCGCTGCTGCGGTCCCTGGGTGCTCCCGAGACCGGGACGCTGCCGCCCCCCATGCGGTCGCAGTTGCGAGCCCTGGAGGAGGACCAGAAGCGCCGGGCCAAGCGCTCGGTGACGGACCACCTGGACCGCGCCCTCACCGACCTGCTCTCCTTCTACCGGGACGTGCTGGTACTGCAGCTGGACACCGGAGGAGGGACCGGCGTCGAACATTCACCGGCGGAGCTGGTCAACGAGCCGCTGCGCGCCATGCTCGCCGATTTTGCCGCACGCACCCGCCCCGAAACCACCCTGGCGCGCATGGATTCGGTCAACGCCGTCCGGCGCCGCCTCACCACCACCAACGTCGCCCCGCTGCTGGCCCTTGAGGCCATGGCAGTCAGCCTGCTCTAACCTGTGAAGGATTCCCCCATGACTGCCGCACCCGTCCGACGGCGCCACCGCCTCCGCCTGCCCCTCACCGCCGCGGCCGCCGTCCTGGGGCTGCTGCTCAGCTCCTGCTCTGTGCTGGCGCCCGAGAAGCCCTCGGCGACGGAGCAAACCTCGGCCGGGCCCGAGATTGTGGGCGACGTGCCGGCCGCCCTGGCCGATTTTTACACCCAGACGGTGACCTGGACGGCCTGCAACGGCGGATTCCAGTGCGCCGAGGTGAAGGTGCCGATGGACTACGCGAAGCCGAAAAAAGACTCCATCAAGTTGTCGGTCATCCGGATGCCGGCCACCGGCAAGCGGCTCGGGGCCATGCTGGTCAACCCGGGCGGGCCGGGCGGTTCGGGCGTGAACATGGTGAAGGACGGCGGAAAGTCGTACTTCTCGGCCAAGCTGCGCGGCGCCTATGACGTGGTGGGCTTCGACCCGCGCGGGGTACAGCGCTCGGCGCCGGTCCAATGCCTCGACAATGCGCAGATGGACGCCGCCCGCCAGGTGGACTATGACCTCTCCACTGACGCCGGTTTTGCCGCGGGCGAGGCGGAGACGAAGGAGCAGACCGCCCTGTGTGAGAAGAATTCGGGGCCCGACCTGCCGTTCATCGACACTGTCAGCTCCGCGCGGGACATGGACATCCTGAGGGCCGTAGTGGGCGACCCCAAGCTGAACTACATGGGCTTCTCCTACGGCACCAAGCTGGGCGCCACCTACGCGGGGCTGTTCCCGGACCGGGTGGGCAAGTTCTCCCTCGACGGTGCGCTGGACCCGTCGCTGGACATCGACGCCGTGTCGATGGGCCAGGCCGTGGGCTTTGAAAATGCGCTGCGCGCGTGGGCTGCGGACTGCCTCACCGGGGCGGACTGCCCCGTGTCCGGCACGGTGGACAATGCCATGGAGCAGATTCGGAAGCTGGATGCCGTCTACGCGGCCACCCCTCAGCAGACCCCGTCCGGGCGGGTTGTGACGGGTTCGGAGTTCATGAACGCCATCGCCTTTGCCATGTACTCCACGGATCTGTGGGAGCCGCTGGCCGGCGCACTCAAGCAGGCCTTCGCAGGCGACGCCTCAGGCATGCTGATGCTGGCCGACTTTTCCGCGGACCGCGATTCAGACGGAAACTACAATTCCAACACTTCCTCCGCCTTTACCGCCATCAACTGCCTGGACTACTCCATGAACTGGGACCTTGCGCACATGCGGGAGCAGGCCGCCCTGCTGAAGAAGGCCGCCCCCACGTTTGGCGAGTTGCTCGCCTATTCCGGGCTGTCCTGCAAGTACTGGCCGTACCCTGCCACGGGCACGCAGGAGCCCATCTCTGCCCCCGGTGCCGGGCCGATCCTGGTGGTGGGCACCACCAGGGATCCGGCCACGCCGTACAAGTGGGCGCAGTCCCTGGCCTCCCAGCTGGAATCCGGCGTACTGGTCACCTGGGACGGCGACGGCCACACCGCCTACGGCCGCGCCAACGACTGCATCACGAACATTGTTGACGACTACTTCGTGGACGGCACGGTGCCGGCCGAGGGCACGCGCTGCTGACGCCGGGTGGCCGGTTCCTCCGGCATGCGCTGCTGAGCGGCGGGCTGCCGGCCGGTGCGGATTTTGTACATCCGCCCTGCTCATATTAGAGTTGTTTCTTGTGTTCAGCTGCTCGCCCTGATGGGCGGCGATGACCGCAGGCCTCCATAGCTCAGTTGGTAGAGCGTCTCACTCGTAATGAGAAGGTCAACAGTTCGATTCTGTTTGGAGGCCCCACTAAGACCCCGCCACGGCGGGGTTTTTTTGTTGCCCCGGGAGACTCACTCCGGCGCCCACGTCAGCCAGTTGGATTCAGGCCGGTGGTTGCGGAAAAGGCCCCGAATGCCCTTGTTCCTCTCCGCAGGGGCTGGCGCGCGGCCCGGGTCTACCATTGGCACATGGACGGAAATCCCACGCAACGTCCCCTTCCCGGCCGTCCCCGGGAGCTGCCCGGCGAACCACCCCGCCGGCGCTCACAGGCGCGCAGCCGCACCCCAGCCCGTGAACCCGGCCGCGTCCACTGGATGGAGTTGTTCTTCGACCTCGTGTTTGTCGCCCTCGTGGGCCAGCTGGCCCACGGCATCCACGGAGATCCCGGCTGGGTCGAGTACGGCACGTTCGTGCTGCTCTTCTTCCCGGCGTGGTGGGCGTGGGCCAACATCGTCTCAGTCATCAACCTGCTGCCACAGCTCACCTCTCGTGCGCTGGGCGTGGCCATGCTGGCGGCCATGGCTGCATCCGCACTGATGGCCGCGGCCGCGCCGGAGGCCCTCGGCCATCGGGCCTGGGCATTCTCGCTGGCCAACGCCGTCCTGCGGGTCCTCCTGCTGGTGTTGTGGCTGTACCAGCACCGCGGGCATTCGGCGGATCCCTCCTGGCGCATCTGGATCTACAACGGCGGAACGGCAGCCCTGTGGCTGGTGGCCGCGCTGCTGCCGGTGCCGGGCGCCGTCGTGCTGTGGGCGGTGGCCATTGCGGTTGAGGTGGCCATGGTGGCCAACAGCAACCGGATCGGGGCCGACCGCAGCATGTCGGGCATCAACGTTGAGCACGCGGGCGAGCGGCTGGGCCTGTTCATCATCATCGTGCTGGGCGAATCCGTGTTCAGCATTGTCACGGAGGCGTCCGAATATTGGAGCTCCGGCGCGGGGCTTGCGGCGGGGCTGGGTTTCCTGGTGGTGGCGCTGCTGGGGTGGGCGTCCTTCCAGTACGGGATCGGCACCGTCAACGCGGGGTTGGAACGGCTGCACGAGCGCGGCGACCTCACTGGCATCGTGCAGACCACCCTGTTCCTGCCGTTCGTCCTGATTGTTGGCGTGACGTCCCTCGCCGCAGGCATCGCCACGGCCATTCCGGCACCGTTCGACCCCCTGCCGTGGGGTGCTGCCATCGCGATCGGCGGCGGCATCGCCCTCTTCTATGCCACCAACGCCGCCGTGTCCCTGCGCTACGGACGGCCCGCCCGTCCGGTCCTGGCTTGGGGCATACCCACCGTGGTGTTGGCGCTTGGGCTGGTGCCGCTCGGCGCAACCCGCCCGGCCGCGGTCATGCTGGGGGCCGCGGTGGCCCTGCTGGCGCTGGCGACCACATATGTGGAGGTCAAGGCTCGACGGCGGAGTGCCGCGCCTTGGGTGCCGGGCACGCCGCCGGCCGGCCCCGGCGAATGATGCGGCGTCCGCGAAAACAGGCGCTTATGTGCCGCGTCAGGGAAAAGCGGTACTTACCTGATGCGGCGTCGGGGCGGGGATCAGTCCTGCCAGGGGAAGATGACGCCCTCGCCCACCACTTTGAGGGACAGCTGCGTGCCGGGGCGGGCGAGCATGGCGTTCCAGTGGCGGATGTTGATGGTTTCGCCGCCGACCGGCTGGTGGGGGTCTCGCGGGTGCTCAGCGTCGACGAGGATGGGCTCGAGCTTGATGCGGACGGTGGTTTCGGGGCCGAAGTAATCGGTGTCCACCACGGTTCCGCGGATCGGGCCGCCGCTGGAGATGCGGATCTGCTCCGGGCGCAGCATGATGTGGACCTTGCCCTGGACCGGCGGGCGGCGCACCGGGATGCCGCCAAGCGAGCACAGCGCCAGGGATCCTTCCATCCAGGCTTCGAGGATGACGGCGTCACCCAGGAATTCTGCCGTGGCCCGGTCTGCCGGGCGGGTGTAGACCACGAACGGGCTGCCGGTCTGGGCCAGCTTCCCGTCGCGCATGACGGCCACCTGGTCGGCGAAGCTGAGGGCCTCGGCCTGGTCGTGCGTAACGAGGATGGTGGTGACGCCGGCCTGCTCCAGGGTGTCCGAGACCGCCTTGCGGGTGGCCACGCGCAACCCCGCGTCAAGGGCGCTGAAGGGCTCGTCGAGCAGCATGAGTTCCGGCTGGCGGGCCAGGGCGCGGGCAAGTGCCACACGCTGCTGCTGGCCGCCGGAGAGCTGGTGCGGACGGCGCTTGGCGTAGGAGCGGTCCATGGAAACCATCTCCAGAAGCTCCCCCACCCGCAACGAGGCCGCCTTGCCGCGCAGGGGCAGGCCGAAGGCAATGTTGGCCCCGACGCTCAGGTGGGGAAACAGGGCGCCGTCCTGAGCCACATAGCCCACGCTGCGTTTGTGCGCCGGCAGCCACTTGTCCGGGCCCGCGACCTCGGCGCCGCCCAGGGCGATCCGGCCCGAATCCGGCGCCGAGAACCCTGCGATCAGGCGAAGCAGCGTGGTCTTGCCCGAACCCGACGGGCCAACGATGGCGGTGGTGCGCCCCTGCGCCACGTCCAGGTTGACTCCCTTGAGCACCTCGGTGCCGCCGAAGCTCTTGTGGACTCCGGTGATCTGCAGGTGGTCGGCGACGTCGCTGGAATCGTGCACGAATGTGCGGCTGTCGGACCCCGGGACGGCCGGACGTGCCGCCGAGGCAGCCGCTGACGTGCCACGGGATGGGTGGGGCTGGGTTGTCATTGTCCTGCGGCTTTCTTGGATTGCACAAAAAGAAGATAGGTCATGGGCGCCGACAGCACAATCATGAGCAAGGCATAGGGGGCGGCCCCCATGTAGTCGATTTCGCTGCTCATTGACCAGAACTGGGTTGCCAGCGTGCGGGTGCCGTTCGGCGCCAGCAGTAGCGTGGCAGTCAGCTCGTTGACGATGCCCAGGAACACGAGTGCCGCACCGCCTGCAGCGGCCGGCGCTGCCAGCCGCAGCGTCACCTTCAGGAAGGCCACGAGCGGCGGTTTGCCGAGGGCCTGTGCCGCTTCGTCCAGCGTGGGCGGCACCTGGGCCAGACCCGCCCTCAGGTTGACCAGGGCCCGGGGCATGAACAACAGCGCGTAGGCGGCCACCAGCACAATGGACGTCTGGTAGATGGCCGGGAGGTTGTGGACCGTGATGGTCACCAGGGCCAGGGCCACGACAATGCCCGGCATGGAGCTGGAAATGTAGTTGGCAGCTTCCAGGACCTTGCTGACGGGGCCCGGGTGGCGAATCACGAGGTAGGCGAGGGGGAAGGCGAGCACGGTGGTGACTGCAGCGCCGGCCAGGCCGTACCCGAGGGTCTGCAAGAGTGCCTGGAGGAGGTCCTCACGCTCCCAGATGGCCGCGCCTCCGGCCACCAGCCAGCGCCCCACATGCCAGAAGGGAACGCCGAGGGCCAGCACGGTGACGCCTGTCAGGGCCAGCTGCGCCGGAAGCTGCCACATGCCCAGGCGCAGCCGCTGCGGGTTGGACTGCACTCCGGCACCGACCCTTGCGTAGCGGGCGCTGCCGCGGGTGCGGGATTCGGCCAGGAGTAGCAGCAGGCAGAACATGACCAGGACACTTGCCAGCATGTTCGCTGCGGCACCGTTGAACGTGGACCGGAACTGGTCGTAGATGGCGGTGGTGAAGGTGTCGAAGGTGATCATGGCGAAGGCGCCGTACTCGGCGAGCAGGTGCAGGGACACCAGCAGCGCACCGCCGGCCGCCGACAGGCGCAGCTGCGGCAGCACCACTCGGAAGAAGACCCGCCACGGCCCAAGCCCCAGCGACGCGGCCGACTGTTCAAGGGCCGGATCCAACCTGCTCAGCACGGCGGCCACGGGGATGTAGACCAGGGGGAAGTACGACAGCACGGATATCAGCACGCCGCCAAAAATGCCGCCGAGCGACGGAATGGCGCTGACCCACGCGTAGCTGTTGACGAATGCGGGGATGGCCAGCGGCGCAGCCAGCAGGACGGACCAGGCCTTGTGCCCGGCCAGCCGGGTGCGTTCCACCAGCCAGGCTCCGCCAATGCCGATAACCACGCACAGTGGAACAGTGATCAGGACCAGGGCCAACGTGTTCAGGAGCAATTCACCAACGCGAGGCCGGAACACCAGCTCAACGATGGTGTCCCAGCCGGCATTGACGGTGGCTGCCACAACATAGCCCAGCGGCACCAGGGAAAACGCCGCAATCAGGCAACATATCAGGACAACCGGCCAAAGGCCGGGGCGTCTGCCCCGGCCTTTGGCTCGGTGTTTCAAGGTGTCGGCACTTGGCGGGCCAACCGCCGTCGTGCCTGTCCTTGAAGAAGGGTCTTGCTGTGGACTCATTTAATTTAGAGTAGCCCAGCCTGGGTCATCAGGTCCGTGACCTTGGTGGAGTTCAGGGTGGCCGGGTCGACCTTGGGGGCGTCCAGGTCCTTGAGCGGTACCAGCTGGTCGTTCGCGGCGACGTCCGAGCCAACCGGGTATTCAAAGCTGGTGCCGGTCTGCAGCACGGTTTGGCCGGCCTTGCCCGTCACGAACTCGAGGAACTTCTGGGCGTTGTCCTGGTGCTTGCTGGAGGCCAGCACACCGCCGCCGGAGATCGAGACAAATGCGCCCGGGTCCTGGTTCTTGAAGTAGTGCAGGGCCACGTTCTTGGAGTTCTCGCCAGTCTTGGCCTGGTCGCCAAACCAGTAGTAGTGGTAGATGACCGCGCCCTCAACCTCGCCGGCATTGACTGCCTTCATGGCGGTGCTGTTGCCCTTGTAGGCCTTGGAGTTTTCCTTCATACCCTTGAGCCAGGCGCTGGTGGCGTCCTCGCCCTTGAGTTCCAGCATGGCGGAGACGATGGCCTGGAAGTCGGCACCGGACGGCGACGCGGCCCAGCGGCCCTTCCACTCCTGGTTTTGCAGGTCCATGAGTGACTTCGGCAGCTGGTCTTCCTTCAGCTTCGTCGTGTCGTACGCGAAGACGGTGCTGCGGGCGGCGATGCCTGTCCACTTGTTCGTGGAGGGGCGGTATTCGGCCGGGACCTGGTCCTGGATCGTCTTGCTGGTGTCCGCGAAGAGGCCCGCGTTTTCAACCTGGGTCATGGCCGGCGAGTTTTCCGTGAGGAACACGTCGGCCGGGGACTTGTCGCCTTCCGCGATGATCTGGTTGCTCAGTTCCAGGTCGCTGCCCTGGCGGAGCGTGACCTTGATGCCGGTCTCCTTGGTGAACTCATCCACCCAGGCCTGCGTCAGGGACTCGTGCTGCGCGTTGTACACTGTGATGCCCTGCTCCGAGCCGGCGGCGCTGCTGCCGGCCGGTGCGGGTGAGCCGCCGCAGGCAGCCAGGGCCAGAACGGAGGCGCCGGCCAGTGCGGCCAGCGAGGTCTTGCTGAAGGTCTTTTTGGTGAACCAGGTGCTCATGGAGGCCTCTCGGCGTTGAAAGTAATTAGCGAACGTAAATCGATCGTAATCCATGAGAGGACAGGCTTACCTCGCATACGTCCAATTGTGACGCAGCTCTCCCGTAAAATCTTGCTTTTCAGACTTTCTTATGTCGCCCGCCGTCTTTTATGAACTCGCGGATTGCGATTTGTGCACGATTTCAGCGGCGGCGCCGACGTGCCGGCCGACCAGGACTGCTTTCAGCTCCACTGCCTTGGCGGTCCCCACGCCCAGCCGCAACAGCGCCAGGGTTTCCGCCGACATGAGAGTCAGACGAGGGAGCGAAGGTAAGCGAGATTGTCCGAGGTCCGTTCCGCGAGTGGCTTGTCCGTGGAAAAGTCCTCGACCGTCACCCAGCCGTCATATCGAACTGCCCGCAGGGCCTCGAAGTACCGGGGAACGTCAGCGATCCCGCCTCGCAGGGATGCCCATTCGTGGGTCCATACGGCTTGTTCGCCGATGCTTGGAAGGCGGCGCCACACAGCATTCTTGACATGGACGTGGGCAAGGTAATCACCCAGAAGTTGCAATCCTGCCAGGGTCTCCTCGCCACCCTCAACAATGAGGTTCCCCAAGTCGTGGATCACGCCAACGCTCTCCGGATCCATTCCATCGAGCAAACGCAGCGCGGCAGACGGCGACGAAGTTACAGTCTGATGGTGAAGCTCCACGAGAGCCTTGACCCCGTGAAAGGCTGCTCGCTCTGCAACCCAGGCAAAATGTTCCCGCGTTTCGGCAAAAAGGTCCAGGTAGTCATGCCCGGAGGGTTCCCCTCCCATAATGGAAGTGCCCAGGGGCAGGGTTACTATGCGCACCTGTCGGGCGCCAAGCCGCGCAGTGGCCTTCAACATTCGCTCGACCCCAATGTGGTCATCACATCGTGAGTATCCGCCGATTCCGGAAAACTGGAGGCCTGCACCAATGGTGATTGCTGCGATTTTGTCGAGACTCCCTTCAAGCCCGGTCAGGGGCCACGTCGACTTGTTTCCAGTCCAAAAACCAGGCTCAGGCGCCGTCTTCTGGTCGGTAATCCTCCATTCAATGCCGTCCCACCCTTGGTCAGCCAGCGTCGCTGCGGCTTCTTCCGGAGTCCATTCCGGCGTGGACGCGGTGAATACAGAAAATTTCATGGTCGGTGCTCTATTCCTTGGTTCGGATGGATATCCGCGGCCGCTGCGGTCCTTTTTGATCCGCCGTGGGACGGCCCATGCACAAAGGAATGTTTGCGCCCGGGCCGCCCCACAGGGATACGGCTCATGGTTCCTGCTGCCTCAGCCACAAGCCGACGCAGTTGAAGAGATCAGGCATTGTTCATGTGCATGAAAGCCTCTTCGTACTCCAAGCGCATTTTGTCGCCCGCCTTCGCCTGCCATTCCTTGACGCCGGCATCCCAGTCGGAGACAGCCTTCCGGCCCTGCACAATATCGTTTTGCAGGGCCTCCATGGCTTTAAGCTGCTGCGCTCCCGCCCGAGACGCCGTTGCAGAGTACAGACCGTTGCTGTCATCCTTGACTGCCAGGGGGACCAGGGCTTCCTCAGCCTCGTGGCGTGCGCGAACAGCATCCTCTCCCTGCGAAATGTATAGCGTTGCGGGCGACCCCGTGAGGTAGACCGGGTTTGCCTTGATCTCAAGCGTCCCCTGGTCCGTCATGATTGGGTCACTGCCATTCAATTCATAGTCAGTTCCTGCAATTCCGTACTGCCTGAACATGTCTTCCTCGCTGCCGAACGGGGAAGAGAGCCAATTGAGAACGTTCAGGATGGTTTCAACCCTGTCCGCGGCCTTCTTGTTGATGGCAGTGATGGAGTGATTGGGCTTGCCAAGCCAAAAGACGCCTTTGCCGCCTTCAGCACCAGGGGCAGGATGCGCGGCCATCTTGAAGCCCGGAACAGTGGCGCCTCGACGCTGAAACCCTTGCCAAGCGCTCAAGCTGTCTTCCACCATGACCGCTGTTCCGGCATCAAACCACTTCTTGTACTGGGCCTGGGCCGAAGCAAAAGCATCTGGGTTGACGACCTTCGATGCCACTAGCTGGCGGCCGGATTCCAGTGCATCCTTCATATGTTCGTGTTCGAACAGGTGGCTGAAGTTGCCGTCAGTTTCCGTCCAGTTGTTGGGAAGTTCATACATCTCCTGAATGAACGTCAACGGCAAACCGGCCAACGCCCACCGATTCTTGCCAGGGTCGGTGGCGATTCTACAAAGCTCGAGGAAATCAGCAAAGCTCGAGGGTACTGTTGCGGCCCCCAACTGCTCAAGAATGTCTTCCCGGCGATACAAGATCCGAGACGTGGTAATTCCGCGAGGAATGGGAAGTCCAAAAATCTTTCCATTGAACACCGCCCCACGCCAACTATCGGTGGGAATGTTGGCTAGTGCTGGATACTTCTTGATGGCATCGCCGGCCAGGTACGGCGTTAGGTCGAGGGCCTTGGCCTCCAACATGGCAGGAAAATCTGGCGTTTCATTCTGCAGGTTGAATACGTCTGGCAGTTGATCTCCCGCAATGGTTGTAGCCAGCTTCTGGGACCAGTCGGCCGAGGGCGTCCACGCCACCTTCAGTTCAGACCCCAGACGCCTGTTCAACTCCTGGGCATAAGCATTCTGGTCCGTGGCAGGTGGGATGGCGTTCGCCGCAGGCATCATGACGGTGATGGGCTTCCCGTCCCCGGGAACTCCGGTGGTGACTCTTGGCGGGTTCGCGGGATACGTAAAGTAGCCATCGGTGACTCCCTCATTAGTGCCTGGCAGGTCCGCACTTGCCACTGGGAATTTGACGAACGTGGGCAACACGGCCTGTCCGGCATTTGTGCCGGCCGGCGCGCCGCCATCCCCGCATGAGGTGAGGGCCGGCGCGCCAATGGCAGCGATGACGCCCATGGCAAGGGTCCCTCGAAGCATTCCTCGCCGGGACAATTCAGATCTTTGGTAGGTATACACGGTTTCTTCTCTCTAAAGGATTAAAGTTCGTTGGAAATAGGCACCGGTCAGCCCTTGACGGCACCAGTTAGCACACCCTTGGCGAAGTGCTTCTGCAAGAAGGGATAGACAAGCAGAATTGGCACAATCGCAATGACAAGAATAGCCATTTGGATTGATGGCTCAGGTGGCATCACCGCATCTAGGGATCCAAGATCGGAATCCCCGAGCTGCGTACCATTGACCACATACGTTCGCAGGACAAGCTGCAGTGGCCATTTTGCAGAATCGCTGAGGTATAGCATCGCGTTAAAGAATGAGTTCCAGTAACCCACCGCATAGAATAGTCCAATTACCGCCATAACCGCCTTGGAAAGCGGCAATGCGATTCTGCGGAATATCTGCCATTCTCCGGCACCATCGATCCGTGCCGCATCGATAAGTTCCGTCGGAATACCTGAGAAGAAGGACCTCATGACTATCACATTGAACCCGCTGACCATCGTCGGAACGATGAGGGCCCAATAAGAATCTAGCATTCCCAGCTGCTTTACCATGAGGTAAGTCGGGATCATTCCGGGGGTAAAGAGCAAACTGAACAGCACCAGCATGATCATGAACTTGTTGCCAACCATGCTGCGCCTACTGAGGGCCCAGCCCAACATGCTAGTTACCGTCAGGCTCAGCAGCGTGCCAACGACTGTTATGCCAGCGCTGACAAACAGCGACCGGGTGACCACACCGCCGGACAGGACTGAGGCATAAGCAGACCACTGAATAGAGTCCGGGAACAGGACAAAGCCGCCCGCCTTTGTCACTTGTTCCGGCGAGGCCACGGACGTCGAAATAATTCCGACGAACGGGACGATGACAACGGTGCAGATCAGCAGAAGGATGAGCCCCTTGAGTAAACTGGCCCCCAGGGCCGGAGCGGGCATTCCATCAATTATTTTCCGGCTCATGATTTATAGACTCCTTCTTCGCCGAAGAAATGCGCCAGCTTGTTGGCAGCAAGGACCAAGACCACACTGACTAGTCCCTTGACGAGCCCTACGGCGGCCGCGACTCCCCAAGCACCTCCGATGATGCCGTTGTTGAACACGTATGTGTCCAGGACTTCTGATACTCCCAGCCCCACCGCCTGCTGTTGGAGGACCAATTGTTCAAAGCCAACCGTGAGGGAATCGCCCAGTTTCAGGATGAACAACAGGATGATGATTGATCGCAACCCGGGCAGGGTGATGTGCCAGGTCTGGCGCCAGCGACTGGCTCCGTCAACTGCCGATGCCTCATAAAGGGAACGGTCAATCTGGGCAAGTGCGGCCAAGAAGAGGATTGTTGCCCACCCGGTGTCCTTCCAAATCACCTGGCTCGTGATCACAGTGGTAAACAGCTCCGAATTTCCAATGATGGAAAGAGTGTCATGGCCGTTTGCCCGTAAGTAATTGTTAATCATACCGGAGCCGCCGAGTATCTGCTGGAAAACAGCCACGACAATGACCCAGGAAAGAAAGTGCGGAAGATACAGGATAGATTGAACGATCTGCCTAATTTTGTTGGACAACAGGCTGTTCAATAAGAGGGCGATAAGGATTGGAGCAGGAAAAACGAATACGGCCTGGAGCGCTGTGATGATCAGAGTGTTCTTTAGAGCATTAAGAAAGGCCGGATCGCCGTTGAAAATGACAGAAAAATTATCGAATCCGGACCATCGCGAGTGCATGATGCCAAGAAATGGCTGGTAGTCCTGGAATGCGATCACATTCCCCAGCAAAGGAATGTATTGAAATATCAGGATCAGAATGATCCCTGGCAATGCAAAGGCAAGCAGAAGCTTGTCCCGCTTGATCCTCTCCCATAATGAAAGAGTTGGTCTGGGGGAGGGGTCTTTCATGGTTTCCAAGGGCGGCGACGGCCGAATTTTGGTCAGACTCATGGGCAATTCCTTTCGTTGGTATGGTCACTCAATAGTTCCGGGCCGTGTGGTTCAGTGACAGACGCACCAGGGTTGTGCAGTCGCAAGACGAATCTTCCAGATGCCGGAATTTGAATTGTTTGAACAATTTCCAAGTTCAGCGATCCGGCTGAAGAGGCTGGCAGTCGCAGCCGAACCGATTGATGAGGGCTGCCGTCGAGCTCAATGCGGGAAACTACGCCGTCCACCCAATCGATGGCTGCCACCAGGCCATTTCTGGCCCGCAGGCCACGGACGCTTCCCCTCGACCACTCCGAAGGGAGTGCCGGGAGTATTTTCAGTTCCCCACTGTGGCTTTGCAGCAACATTTCCGCCACTGCTGCGGTGGCCCCGAAATTTCCATCAATCTGGAATATTCGGGGCGGGTGCAGGTCCAACAGATTCCCAGCCACGGAATCTGTCAGCAGCGACTTGATGCTCCGCAAGGCTGCTGAACCATCACCGAGCCTCGCCCACAGGCATGCCACCCAGGCTTGGCTCCATCCGGTGCCGCCGCCACCTGCGTCGAGCCGCCGCTGCAGCGCCAGACGAGCTTGCTCGGCCATGTGTGAAGTCTGCTGAAGGTCTATCTGGTTGGAGGGGTACAGTCCGTACAGGTGAGACAGGTGGCGGTGGCCTGGATCCTCGTCCTTGCAGGGTTGTTCCCATTCGTTGATACCGCCACCGTCCACCAGCCCAATCTGCGGCAATCTGCCCAGGGCCGCCTCGAGACGTTCTGCAAATCGGTCCGTCCCCGACTCCGAAAGCGGTTCGACGGCGGCGGCGAGGCGGAGGCAGGATGCGAACAGTTCCCTGATCAGCCAGTTGTCCATGGTTGTCATGACACCCAGGGCTACTACCTGCCCTCCGGTCCCCAGGAAGGAGGCTTCCGGGGATGTCGAAGGGACAGTGACCAGAGTGCCTGCAGTTGCCGTTGGGCGTGGATCCAACACCAGGAAATCGAGCAAGAATTCTGCAGCCCCACGGATCACCGGCCATGCTCGCCGGCGAAACAATGGGTCTGGGGAAAAGTCGTGGTGTTCCATAAGATGACGGCAAAGCCATGCTGCTGCCATCGGCCACATTGACCACCGCGGTTGTCCCTCGCCCCCGCCTACAGGCCACGTTGTTCCCCAAATGTCGAGGTTGTGGTGAGCTGTCCATCCGCCGGCGCCGTAGATTTCAGCAGCAGTCTTGCTGCCCGAGTCCACAAGGCCAGCGATAAACTCAAGCAGTGGTTCATGGCACTCTGCCAATCCCGTTGTTTCGGCAGCCCAGTAGTTCATTTGCGTGTTGATGTTCGCCGTCCAGTTCGAACGCCACGGAGGCCGCACATCCGCATTCCAAATCCCCTGCAAGTTGGCCGGCTTGGACCCGGGCCTGGAAGACGCAATCAAAAGGTATCTGCCAAAATTGAACAGAAGCTCCACCAATGTGTGATCATTTGTTCCAGCCCGCAGGTCCACAAGCCGTTCGTCGGTAGGGGGCGCCTCCCCGGAAGGGGTGCTTCCAAGGGTAAGTTGAACTCGATTGAACAGCTTCGCGTGGTCCTCCCGATGACGAATCAACAACTCGTCGTAGCCGAGTTCGCCTGCAGCTGCCAATATTGCGTCATTGCGGGAGCGAAGCTGCTCAACACAATCATGTGGCTCTGTAGACCATCCGGTGTACGAGTCGGCAGCACTGAGCATGATTGTCACCGCCGTCGCACCATGGACCTCCACCGAGCCGTCAGCCAGAAGCGAGATTTCACCTCCCGTGGCGGTCACCCTTGCGGCAACGTCAAAGAGCATTCCCTGTCGGCGGCTGTATGAAACCCCTTCTCGAACACCCGGGCCCATCCCTGGAATGGAGTCAGGCGCCCGACCCGTCAACCCCATGGTTTGTTCGAGTCGAAGTCCTGCATCGACAGCGCCCGGGCTGGCCTCAGATTTGTGCACACTCTGCAGAGAGATTCGTAGATTCAACCCACCCTCTGTCGCCGCCACTTGCCTCACAGCCAGGACGTTGTCGGGATGGGAACAGAACACCTCCCTGATGAATCCACTATCTGGATCACAGAAGTGCGTGGTGGCAACTGCTCTCGAGAGATCAAGCTCCCTGCCATAGACATTGGATGTTTCGACAACATCTGGGCCCTCGATTGTCTCTATTATTAAGTCACCCAGGGGCTGGAATGATTCGGTGGGAGGACCCTGCATTTGCCTGGCGAGAGCTTCCACCCCAGCCGGGTCGCTGCTGCCGTCAAGGATCAACGAGCGCATGGCACTCAGGACTTCCGGACCGTGCGTGACACCATGCTCCCGTGGACCGCCCGACCAAAAGGTGTCCAGGTTCAGGCTAATGCGTTCACACTGAACGGCACCGTGGACCATGGCACCCAGGCTGCCATTTCCAAGAGGAAGGGCGTGAAGCCATTCTCTCGCCGGTCTCGAGAAGAACAACACGTTGGCACGCCTGTGTCGCTGCGTCTTGCCATCATTTGAGGCATCACCGTCGTCAGTCATTAATACTCCTTCGTATCGTGTCGACCATTGCTTGCATTCCATTCCCGGCCTGGCCCGGTTCGACACCAAGGCAACGCCACAGTCTGGTAATCGCCACCGGCGGCCTGGTTGCAACATCGCATCCAGACCAGCAATCGCTCACACGACTGAGGTGAAATGTTCGGCCCGCCCCACGTCATGGATGCTAGTCTTGGAAAGCGGTTGCCGAGCTGTAGCCACAAAACTATCGCATGACCTGAATCACGTCAAACATCCGATGTTAATTGTCAAAACTGGAGGAGATAGCCATGGTTCCACGGCTCCGCGCACTGCTTGTAATGAATGAGGACCGTCTTGCGGACGTGTACCCTCGCAACATCTTGAACCGACTTGCCGAATCGGTTGATCTCCTCCACCCACCTCTGAATCGAAGGCAGCTGGCCGGCTCCCCGGAGCTGATGAACGACGTCGACGTCCTCCTGACAAGTTGGGGTGCACCGATCCTGGATGCAGAGTTCCTGGCTTCCGCCCCCAATCTGAAAGCAGTCTTTCTTGCTGCCGGATCAATCAAGGGGATCGTCACAGACGAGTTCTGGGCCAGAGAAATTCCCATAGTTTCCGCCGCTGCAGCGAACGCCATTCCAGTCGCCGAGTTCACTCTGGCCCAAATTCTTCTGGGCCTTAAGCGAGTTCCCAGCCTGACGCGGGAGTCGTCACGGCATGGCTCGCTCGCGGTCCGCCCACAGTTGTCAGGAGCCTACGGCCGCAGAGTCGGCCTGCTGTCGTTGGGCGCGATCGGGTTTTTAGTGGCCAAGCTCCTCCGGTCGTTTAGCCTTGAGGTTGTGGCCCATGATCCGTACGTTTCCGTGGAACAGGCGACAGCCGCCGGCGTCGAACTGGTGACGCTCCCTCAATTGTTTGAGAGCGCGCACGTAGTCAGCATCCACAGTCCGCTTTTGCCGGAGACCCGCGGACTGGTAAACAAGAAACTGCTGGAATCCATGCAACCGGATGCCACCCTGATCAATACCGCCAGAGGTGCCGTCATCAATGAGTCGGACCTTGTTGAAGTTTTGGCCATGCGTCCCGACTTGAGCGCCATCTTGGATGTCACGTGGCCGGAGCCACCTGTGCCAGAATCACTGCTGTATACGTTGCCGAATGTGTTTCTTACACCTCATGTTGCTGGCTCGCTGGGCTCTGAGTGTGCCCGTCTGGGTGATTTGATCGCTGACGAGTGCCAGAGATTTGTCAGAAATCATGTCTTGCTCCACGAGGTAGGGCGGGCCGCAGAGCAAACCCGGGCCTAGCGGCATTGCCAATCCCCCACCACAGCATCTACTCGTGGGCAAGAATTTCCCTAGCACGGGTAACATGCTGGCTCACGATGCCTGACTTGAGCCCGACGCCGGACACCTCCCCCACGCCCAGCCTCACCAGGGCGAGGGTTTCCGCCGTGGCCGCAAGTGCGGTGCCGGCCTTGGACAGCTCGCGGTGGACGTCGTTGAGGTAGCCGCCGGTGCCCAGGGGCACCTCCAGACCGTCGCTGGGCGCCCTCCTCTGGGCTTCCATGGCGATGGCTCGGACCTCCGGCAGCAGGTCCGCCAGACCGTCGGCCAGCTCCACCATGGCGGCGTAGTTGTCCCGGGCGGATTCCGGTGACCGCCCCGCGGCTGGCTCTGCTTCGGCCAGCCCCTCCAGCATCTGGTGGAACCGATCCAGGCCACGCCGGAAGCGGTCGTGGGCGCGGCGCCAGACGCCCTTGCCAAGTTCGGCATCGTCACGTTTCGCCGCCCGGGCCGCGCCAAATAATCCCTTGAACATGCCGGTCAGAGGTACTGTCCGGGGCTGCCTGAGTCGGGGCCTCCCATCGCGGAGCCGCCCTGTCCTGCGGGGGCGCCGCGGCCGGCGGGGGCCCGCTGGGGTTCACCGTTGGGGCCCACGACAACACCGGGGGCGATCACGGTTCCGGGCGGCAGCTGGTGCATGGCCAGGCGCGCCGCAGTCTGCTGGCTGGCCATGGCCTGGGCGGCAATCGCCGTCTGGATGCCGTGGAACAGGCCTTCCAGCCAGCCCACCAGCTGGGCCTGGGCTATGCGCAGCTCAGCATCCGAAGGCGCCTTCTCATCCGTGAACGGCAGGCTCAGCCGGTGCAGTTCCTCCACCAGCTCAGGGGCCAGCCCGTCTTCAAGTTCCTTGATGGACCGCTCGTGTATTTCCGCCAGCCGGGTGCGGGCCGCATCGTCCAGGGGTGCGCTCTTGACCTCGTCCAGCAGCTGCTTGACCATGGTCCCGATCCGCATAACTTTGGCGGGCTGGTCCACCATCTCGGCGACATTTACGGGGCGTCGGCCTTCCGCGCCTTCCGCAGGGCCGGAGTCCGGGGACCCTTCGCCCGCGCCGTCGGGGCCAGCCGCGGATCCGCCGCCTGCCGTGTCCAGGATTGTGCCTTCGGCCGGGTCGTCAGTGGCCGGATTCTGCGCCTTTTCACTCATAGGGCCAGTCTCTCACGAGCCGTCAACACTTTTCCGGCTGCTCGAAGCCCGAGACCAGAGGCGGGCCGCCAGCACCAGCATTGGCGACGGCGTGCCAAACCGGTGGGGGCGTGCCAAATTTGGCACGCCCCCACCGGTTTGGCACGCCGTCGGTGAGAATCAGCAGCAGCGGCCCTCAGGGTTGGCGTCCTGGCGGTCGGTTTTGTCACGCCAGAACTCCCTCACCGTCATGGGTGCGGTGGCGCAGCCGGTGGCCTCGTGGTGTTCCAGGTACTTCTCATAGGAGTCCTCACCGAGAACCCCCTTGAGGTACGTGGTGACCGCCGCCAATCCGCGGCCGGAACGCCGCAGCAGCTCCATGGCTAGTGCCCGCTCCGGACCGGCTGCTTGCCGGATTCAGCCCATTCCTGCAGGACTGCCTTCTCGGTGGAGTTGGGCAGGATCTGGGCCGGGGCAAAGATCCGCGACGGCACGGCTGGATCTTCCATGCTGGTTCCTCCGCCGGCCTTGATCGAGCGGATGGTGACCAGCACCGCCGTCGTAATGACGATCAGGGACAGCACCACGAAAATGATGGACAGCGTGCCCTGGACGAAGGTGTTGCGGACAACTGCTTCCATCGCTTCGACTGTCTTGGCGGTGCCGTGGCTGGTTTCACCGTCGGCCAGTGCCTGCTTGAATGCGGTGTGCTGCGCCCAGTAACCCACGGCCGGGACGGTGGAGAAGATCTTCTGGAAGGAGGCCACCACGGTGACGACGGTGACGAAAACCAAGGGCAGCGCCACCATCCACAGGTACTTGACGTGCGTGTTCTTCGAGACGATGACCAGGCAGACGGCCAGGGCGATCGCCGCGAGGAGCTGGTTGGCGATGCCGAACAGCGGGAACAGCGTGTTGATGCCGCCGAGGGGGTCGGTGACACCCATGATGAGGATGGCTCCCCATCCGGCGACCATGATGGCCGTGGTGATCCACATGCCCGGACGCCAGGAGGTGTCCTTGAACTTGGGGACGAAGTTGCCGATGGAATCCTGCAGCATGAAGCGGGCCACGCGGGTTCCGGCATCGACGGCGGTGAGGATGAAGAGCGCCTCAAACATGATGGCGAAGTGGTACCAGAAGCTCATCATGGCCTGGCCGCCGGCCACCTGTTGCATGATGTGGGCCAGGCCCACTGCGAGGGTGGGTGCGCCGCCGGTGCGGGAGACGATGGATTCTTCGCCGACGTCGGCCGCGGTTTGAGCCAGCACTGCGGGGTCAACGTGGACACCGGTCAGGCCAAGCGAGTTCACGAACGCTGCAGCGCCCTCGATGGTGCCGCCGGTGGCCGCGCCGGAGGCGTTCATGGCGAAGTAGATGCCGCGGTCGATGGACAGTGCCGCGACAAGGGCCATGATGGCCACGAAGGACTCCATGAGCATTCCGCCGTACCCGATGTAGCGGGCCTGGCGTTCCTTCTCGATCAGCTTGGGCGTGGTGCCGGAGGCGATCAGCGCGTGGAACCCGGAAAGCGCACCACAGGCGATGGTGACGAACAGGAACGGGAAAAGCGCGCCGGAGAACACGGGGCCGTCGGAGCGGCCGGCGAATTCGCTGAAAGCGGGAACGTTGATGGTGGGGCGGACCAGCACGATGGAGCCGGCCAGCATCACGATGGTGCCGATCTTCATGAAGGTGGAGAGGTAGTCGCGCGGGGCCAGCAGCAGCCAGACGGGAAGGATTGCGGCGATGAAGCCGTAGATGATGATGCACCATGCGAGGGTGGTGCGGTCCAGGTGGAATACTGCCGCACCCCATTCGGTGTGGGCGACCATGCCGCCGCCGATGATGGCCGCGAGCAGCAGCACGACGCCGATGAGCGAGACTTCCATGACCTTGCCGGGGCGCAGGTAGCGCAAGTAGACACCCATGAAGAGGGCGATCGGGATGGTCATGGCCACGGAGAACACACCCCACGGGGATTCGCCGAGTGCGTTGACAACCACGAGGGCCAGGATGGCGACGATGATGATCATGATCAGCAGTGTGGCGATCAGGGCCGCGGTGCCGCCGACAACGCCGAGCTCTTCGCGGGCCATCTGGCCGAGGGAGCGCCCGCCCCGGCGCATGGAGAAGAAGAGGACCAGGTAGTCCTGGACCGCGCCGGCGAGGACGACGCCGACGATGATCCAGATAGTGCCGGGCAGGTAGCCCATCTGGGCTGCCAGGATGGGACCGACCAGCGGGCCGGCGCCTGCAATGGCGGCAAAGTGGTGGCCGAACAGGACGTTGCGGTCGGTGGCGACATAGTCCTTGCCATCGGCCTTGTACTCGGCCGGGGTGGCCCGCACGTCATTGGGCTTGAGGAGGAACTTCTCAATGACCTTGGAGTAAAAGCGGTAGCCGATCAGATAGGTGCACACCGCGGCGAACACGAACCAGATGGCATTGACGGTTTCTCCGCGCACCACGGCCAGCATGACCCAGGCAACGCCGCCCAGGAGTGCGATGGCGGCCCAGATGGCGATCTTCAGCGGAGTCCACGGATGGTCCGCTTCCTCCTGCTCGAGATCGACGGCCACTGGTGGCAGGCTCGGGTCCTGGACAAGGAGGTCGCCCGGATCGGCGGCCCTGTTGGACGGCGTTGTCATAATTTTCCCTACGCTAAAACGTGAATGCGGCCACATAACCTTAGCGACGCAACTCACACCCTAATGTCAATGTGGTCCGAATCATGGTCAGCGTGCGGTGAACGGTGGCGTTTCAGCGGCGAACGGGGCGGTTTGCCGTGAGGCCCGACGGCGGAGTCCGACCTTTCGCCGGAACCGCACCTCCCGCCGTTGTGCCCCATACCTCGACGGTCAGAGGGTCAGCAGGACCTTGCCCACGTGGGCGCCTGAGTCGAAGTACTGGTGCGCGGCGGGGGCCTGCTCCAGCGGGAAGGTCCTGTCGATCATGGGCTTGACGGCGCCGGAGGCAACCAACGGCCAGACGCTCTCGCGGACGCCGTCCATGATGGCCGACTTTTCCTCCACCGGGCGGGCCCGCAGCGTGGTCCCGATGACCGCCGCCCGCTTGGTGAGCAGCGCACCCAGGTTGAGCTCCGCCGTCGCGCCTCCCTGCAGGCCGATGACCACCAGGCGGCCGTAGGTGGCGAGGGACGCAACATTGGGAGCCAGGTACTTGGCGCCGACGACGTCCAGGATCACGTTGGCGCCGGCACCGCCCGTGAACTGGCGCACGCGTTCGACGAAGTCCTCCGTCCGGTAATTGACGGCCGCGTCGGCGCCGAGGTAGCCGGTGAGCATGGCGACCTTTTCGTCGCTGCCCGCCGTGGCGATGACACGTGCGCCGGCCGCCTTGGCGAGCTGTATTGCCATGGCACCGATGCCGCCCGCACCGCCGTGCACCAGAACCGTTTCGCCGGCCTGCAGCTGCGCCGTCATGAACAGGTTGGAGTGGACGGTCGCGGCAACTTCGGGCAGCCCTGCGGCCGAGATGACGTCAATGCCCTCCGGCAGCGCCAGCACCTGTCCGGCCGGGGCCACCACCTGCGCTGCATAACCGCCGCCGGTCAGCAGCGCCACCACCTTCTGGCCCATGCTGAACGGCTTGGTGACATGCGGGCCAAATCCGGCAATCCGCCCGGAAACCTCCAGTCCCAGGATGTCGGAGGCACCCGGCGGCGGAGGGTAGAAGCCGCGGCGCTGCTGCACGTCGGCCCGGTTGATCCCGGCAGCGACCACGTCGATGAGCACCTCGCCGGGCCCGGGGGCCGGCGCAGGTGCCTCGATCATGGACAAAACCTCGGGGCCGCCGGCACCCGCTGCAACAATCGCCTTCATCGCCTTCTCCGTCACCTGTCAGCAAACCCGCAAAATCTTGGCGGCCGCCCACCATTTTGGCTGCACGGCCCTGCTTATGAAACACTACTAGGGTAAGGAAGGTTGTCCGAGCGGCCGATGGAGCTGGTCTTGAAAACCAGTGTGCGGTAACCCCGTACCAAGAGTTCGAATCTCTTACCTTCCGCGCATCAAGAAGGGAAGTTGCCCCGTCACGGGTCGGCTTCCCTTCGGCGTTTAAGGAACACATTTCTCAACGGTGGCGGCCATGGCGCGGCCAGAATTCTCGGCGGCGTTTCCGGAGACCATGGCGGCAGGCCGCAAGACGTGCGACGGCGCGGGGCGCCTTGGGAGCGAAGCGGCGCCGGCCGCTGCCGTGCTTTGGCGTCGGCGGACGGCGGGGTTGAACCGCGAATTGCGCGAGCCAGCGAACTGCGGCCACCTTGAACCGGCAAATGATGCGACGGTTTGGGCTGGCGTGCCAACCAGCGGCCCCAGCAGACAAATTGGATCTGCCGCCGGCTCAAATAAGCACCGCGCCATGCGCTGGGCAGGCCCGGGCAGCATCATTCGGACAGCTCCTGCGACCTCCACGCCTTCCTGCCAATCTTTCGGACGTCTCCTGCGACCTCGAGGCGGTTTTACCCACGTTTGGTGTCCGAATGAATCACGCCGGCTGCCTCCACCCACGTTTGCTGTCCGAATGATGCCTGCGGCGGGATGGTGGCCCTGGATGGCTGCGAGCGCGGCACCGGATCGCACACCCCCGCATGGATCCGTGAGATTTTTTCACGGTTTGGCACAAACTCTTTCGTTTCCAAACACACCCGCGTCGTTTGCTTGACCGGCAGCATCCGTTCATGGTTGATTCACATCTATGTGTTTGGATCAAACACGTCCTGCAGGGCCCAATGGGTCTGCCTCACGCATTGCCCCCAATTGAAAACTGCGGTTCATCACCACTCGCGGCACAAGGACGTGCCACCCCTTTGAGAGCTGGAGACATGAGGAACAAATCAACCACTAGGGCCGGACTGGGGGCGGTGCTTGCCTTAGGGCTTGTTGCTGCCCCGCTCGCCCTTTCACCGGTGCAGGCCGCGCCTGCGGCCGCCGCCACCCACGTCATCATCAATGAGGCGTACCTGAACGGCGGCAGCGCCAATGCCGCCTACAAGAACAAGTTTGTGGAGCTTTACAACCCCACCGCCGCGGACATCAGCCTGAATGGCTGGTCGGTCCAGTACCGCTCTGCCACAGGGCAGGGGGCGCCGAACAACGTGGCCGCTCTGACCGGCACCATCAAGGCCGGCGGCTACTACCTCATCAACGGCGGATCAAACGGGGCGGTCGGCCTCGACCTCCCGCCGACGGACTACACCGGAGCTACCATCAACCCGGGAGGCGCCGGCGGGACCCTGATCCTGTCGAACCAGGCAACTGGGCTGCCGGCAGACTTTGGCACGGGTTCCCTTGTTGGCAAGCCCGGAATTGTCGACCTCCTCGGTTACGGCACCTCCAATACCTTTGAGACAACGGTCGCCACGGCGGCCAGCGCCACGGTTTCGCTGAATCGCACGGACTTCGTCGACACCGACAACAACCAGGCCGACTTCGTGAAGGCCACCCCCACCCCCACGGGCACGGGAGGCGGAGGCCCAGTCATCGATCCTCCCGGCGACGCCGGGGCCAAGACCATCGCCGAGATCCAGGGCGAAGGCGCCAAGAGCCCGCTTGAAGGCTCCACCGTCACCACCCGGGGCAAGGTCACCGCGGCCTACCCCACCGGCGGCTTCAACGGCTACTACATCCAGACTCCCGGCACCGGCGGCGACCTGGAGATGGCAACCCACAAGGCCTCCGACGGCGTCTTCGTCTACTCCCCCGCGACAGTCGCCAGCGTCAACGTGGGCGACTACGTTGAGGTGAAGGGCCTCGTCAAGGAATTCGGCGGGCCGGACACGACCACCACCGAGATTGACGTCCCGGCCGGTGGCATGACGCAACTTTCCGAGGCAGCGGCAGAGGTCAAGGCCGCCGTCGTCAATGTCCCGGAAACCACCGAGGCTCGCGAAAGCCTTGAGGGGATGCTCGTGGCACCGCAGGGCGAGTTCACCATCACCGACAACTACTCGCTGAACCAGTACGGCGAACTCGGCCTGGCCGTGGGGAACAACCCGCTGCTGCAGCCAACCGCCGTCGGCCAGGTGGGTTCCCCTGAGCATGCGGCCCAGCTCGCACTGATTGCTGCCAAGGCGATCAAGCTCGACGACGGCGCCAGCACGAACTTCTTCACCGCCGCAAACCAGTCGATCCCGCTGCCCTGGCTGAGTGCCGAAACGCCCATGCGCCTGGGCTCCACCTCTGAATTCATGGCACCGGTCATCTTCGACAACCGCAACAACGCCTACAAATTCCAGCCGCTGGAGGCGCTCACGCCCGCCAACGCCGGGACCGTGCAGCCGATCGCGTTTGGCAACACCCGCGCAGCGGCACCCGTGAATGTTGGCGGCGACCTGAAGGTTGCCACGTTCAACGTCCAGAACTACTTCATCCAGACCGGCGACATGGACTCCGCCTGCCAGTTCTACAACGACCGTGCCGGCAACCCCATCGCTGTGCGGACCGGCTGCCTGCAGCGCGGTGCAGCGAACGCGGAGAACCTCAAGCGCCAGCAGGACAAGATCGTGGCCGGCATCAATGCCTCCGGCGCCGACGTGCTCTCGCTGGAGGAAATTGAGAACTCCATCAAGTTCGGCCCGGACCGCGACAAGGCCCTCGCCGCACTGGTGGACGCCCTGAACGTCGCAGCACCAGGGACGTGGGACTACGTCCGCTCCCCCGCGCAGCGCCCGGCCGCCTCCGTGGAGGACGTGATCCGCACGGCGTTCATCTTCAAGCAGGCCGTTGCCAAGCCCGTGGGCGACTCCGTCATCCTTGACGACCCCGCCTACACCGGCATCGCCCGCCAGCCGCTGGCCCAGGCCTTCACACTGGCCGGTGACGCGAACGCCGAGAAGGTCATCCTGATCGCCAACCACTTCAAGTCGAAGGGCTCGGCGGCCACGCCGGATGACACAGACCAGGGCCAGGGCAACTCCAACCTGGCGCGCACGGCACAGGCAAAGGCACTCGTGGCCTTCTCCACCGCGCAGCAGGCCGCACAGGGCACCGACAAGGTGCTGCTCATGGGCGACTTCAACTCCTACAGCTATGAAGACCCCATGCTGGTCATGGCCGACGCCGGCTACGTGGACCTGGGCGCCAAGACCGGCAAGCAGTCCTACGCCTTCGGCGGCCTGGTGGGTTCCCTGGACCACATCACGGCCACCCCGGGCGCCAATGCCCTGGTCACCGGACAGGACATTTGGAACATCAACTCCGCCGAGTCGATCGCCATGGGCTACAGCCGGTACAACTACAACGCCACGAATTTCTATGACACCTCGGCGTTTGCAGCCTCCGACCACGATCCCGTGATCGTGGGCCTGAAGCTGGCCGGAGCCCCCGAGCCCAGCAATGAAGTGAACCTGCTGAACATCAACGATTTCCACGGCCGCATCGACGCCAACACGGTGAAGTTTGCCGGAACCGTCGAGCAGCTGCGAGCAGCCTCAGGGGACGCCAACACCGCGTTC
Source organism: Sporosarcina beigongshangi (assembly GCF_016820535.1). GTDB lineage: Bacteria > Actinomycetota > Actinomycetes > Actinomycetales > Micrococcaceae > Specibacter. Next base: position 56,990 of record NZ_JADHDY010000003.1, read on the forward strand.
ATCTCGGCCGGCGACAACATCGGCGCCAGCCTGTTCGCCTCCGCATCCCAGGACGACAAGCCCACCATCGACGTTCTCAACGCGCTGGACCTGAAGGCGTCCGCCGTTGGAAACCATGAATTCGACAAGGGCTGGGCAGACCTGGAGGGCCGCATCCGCGACGCCGCCAACTGGGACTACCTCGGCGCCAACGTGTACGCGAAGGGCACCACCACCCCGGTGCTCGACGAATACAAGGTCCTCGACGTCAACGGCGTGAGGGTGGCCGTCATCGGCGCCATCACGCAGGAGACGCCCACGCTGGTCACCCCCTCCGGCATCTCCATGCTTGACTTCGGCGACCCTGTCGCGGCCGTGAACCGCGTGGCCAAGACGATCACCGACGGCAACCTCGCCGACGTCATCGTGGCGGAATACCACGAAGGTGCCGGGGCAGGGACGCCCGACGGCGCAACCTTCGAGGAGGAGGTTGCGGCGGCCGGCGCTTTCCGTGAGATTGTGACGCAGACAAGCGCCTCGGTCAACGCAATCTTCACCGGCCACACCCACAAACAGTACGCGTGGGACGCCCCCATCCCGGGTGCCGCCCCGGACGCTGCGCTGAAGACCCGCCCCGTGCTGCAGACCGGCAGCTACGGAGAGAACATCGGCCAGATCACGCTGACGGTTGACCCCGCCAGCAAGAAGGTTGTCTCCTACACGCAGGGCAACGTGCCGCGCACCAAGACGGACGACGCCACCCTTGTGGCCGAATTCCCGCGTGTGGCCTCCGTCAAGGCGATCACCGACAAGGCACTGGCCGACGCAAAGGTTGCCGGCAGCGTCCCGGTCGGCAAGATTTCCGCCGACATCACGACGGCGCAGACGTTTGATGCGGCAACAGGCAAGTACACCCGCGATGACCGCAGCAATGAGTCCACGCTCGGAAATCTCGTGGGCGATGCCCTCCTGAGCGCCCTCAAGGGCGAGCAGACCGGCGGAGCCGAGATCGGCGTCGTCAATCCAGGCGGGCTGCGCGCAGACCTGCTCTACAAGAACGAGGGCTTCCCGGACGGCGTGGTCACCTACGCCAACGCCAATGCGGTGCTGCCGTTCGTGAACAACCTGTGGACCACGTCGCTGACAGGCGCGCAGGTGAAGACCATGCTGGAGCAGCAGTGGCAGACCAACGCGGACGGCACCATTCCCAGCCGCCCGTTCCTGAACCTGGGGCTGTCGCGCAACGTGGACTACACCTACGACCGGACCCGCGCCATGGGCGACCACATCACGTCCGTCACCATCAACGGCGAGCCGCTGGACCTTGAACGGTCCTACCGTGTGGGCACGTTCAGCTTCCTGGCCACCGGCGGCGACAACTTCCGCATCTTCACCGAGGGCACCAACACCAAGGATTCCGGGCTGATCGACCGGGATGCCTGGATTGCCTACCTCGGGGAGCAGTCGGCCGTTGCGCCGATTGCGCCGGACTTTGCCCGCCGCGGCGTGGAGGTTGTGGGCATGCCGGGCACGGTGGATGCCAAGGGAAGCGTCAGTTTCACGCTCAACAAGCTGGATCTGACGTCGCTGGGCAGCCCCGCAAACACCTCGGCGACGGTGACGTTCACCGACAGCAAGGGCAAGTCCAAGGTGGTTGACACAGTGGGCGTGACCGACGGCAGCGCGAACGTCTCGTTCAAGCTGCCGGCCGACGCACGCACCAGCGGCACCATCAGCATCAGTGTCGCACCCAGCGGCACGGCTGTCTCGATCCCGGTGAAGATCACCAACCCCAACGAGCAGTGCAAGCCGAACAAGGGGGCGAAGGCCTGCCCCTGATGTAAGGATCACCGAATAGTCACACCAAGGGCCCCGGCGGGCCCGGCCAGCAATGGCCGGACCCGCCGGGGCCCTGTCACGTCCTGTCGAGAGTGAAAGAGGGAACCGTGAAACACCCCGGAAGGTGACAGAGGGAACCGCGAAACACCCCGGAAGGTGACAGAGCGTTGGGAGGGAGGCGGGTCAGGGGCGGGCGGGGAGGATGTGCGCTGCGATGGCGTCGGAGTCCAGGACTGTCCGGTAGCCGCTGCGGTAGCGGGCCTCCGCCTCGGCAGCGATGGCCGTCCCCCACTGCACGGAGGACAGCTGCAGGCCCAGCACATACAGCCCCTCAACGGCGGTGCCGGCACCGTCCAACACACGGTACGGCGGCGCGGAGACGTCCAGCCCGCTGGAGGTGACGGCCTCGCCGTCGGACGCCAGCATCAGGCGGGGGCGTGCCAGGCCGTCAGCCATCAGGTTTTGCAGCAGCGTGGATGCCGTGCTGCGGACCTGGTTGGCGGGGGCCAGCGCCTCCACAAGGTACCGGGCCTCGCGGGGCGCGTCCGCCACCCACGGGGAGCTGGCGGTGAAGCGCCCGTGCAGGATACGGAAGACCGGATCGGGCCCGGCAAAGTGGACCACACCGGCGCGCACCAAGGCGGCCAGCTGCTCCACGCGCAGGGCGGGCGGACCGCTGGCCAGGCCCTCGACGAATCCCTCGAACCAGCCGCGCAGCTCGCCCAGCCACGAGCCCTGGGTGATGCCATGGTCCGCCACGAGCGACTTGATGACGGCCCGGCCCGCGTTCAGGGCGCCGATGGCCATCTTGACGGGGTCGTCCTCGCCCAGTGCCGAACCTGCCGCATCAGCCTGGAGGTATTCCAGCACGGCGGCGTCCAGGTCCCCGTGCGAGGCAAATCCGGCCCCCGTGCGCAGCGGATGCCCCGCCAGCGGACGTGCCAGCCCGCGCAGGTCCAGGATGAAACCTTCCTGCACGTGCTGCGCCAACAGGGCCTTGAGCCGGTCCTCCCAGCCCGGGCCGCCGCCGTCGAGCCCGTCATGCAGCAACGCATCCAGCTCCGGCAACAGCCGCGGCGAGACCGCCCCGGGCCGGGTCCGGGCGAGCGTGCTGTAGTAGGCCCAGAGGGTGTCGCGGTGCAGGAGCGGCCAAATGTCGTGGTCGAAGCCGGCCGTGGCGCCCATGGCCCGGATGGCCGCCACCGCGTCCTCGCCGAGGAACCGCAGCTCCACCGATTCCGGGTAGTAGCTGGCCAGCGCGGCCTTGGCCCGGTACGGCGTCCCGCGCCGCGACGCACCGACAATGACCGGTTCGCGGCCCGACGCCACGTAGCGCAGGGCCTCCCCCGCCGGCCCGCCGGTGCCTTCAAACCGGCCGCCGCGCGCTTCCGTCAGCTGGCCCACCACGTCAAAAAAGTTCAGCCCCATGCCGCGCACCAGCACGGTTTCACCGGCGGGCAGCTGCTCCCAGTCGACGTCGTTCGGCACGGCCGGGGGCAGGTATGTCAGCCCGTGTTCGCGCGCCTCGTTCCGTAGTTCGCGCTGCGCCGGGCTGAGCTTGGACTCCACGTGCCCCAGGGCCAGCACCACCTGGCTCGCCGCGATCCGCGTCCCATCCAGAAGCACGACGGCGAACCCTCCCTCCGCGCCGCCGCGCACCACGCGCTTGGCTTCAGCGGCATGCACGGTGAGGCTCACGCCGTCGGGCATGGCTTGGGTGAGCTGCGCGAAGCACCACTGCAGGTAGCGGCCGTATAGCGCGCGGCTGGGGAAGTTGGCTTCGCCAAGTGCCGCGAGCTCCTCGATGTCGCCGGCGCTGAGTTCCGGTGCCGGGTTGCCCCTCTGCAGCCGGCGCCATTCATTGAACGTGCAGCCCGCGAGGGGCAGGGCCGAGACGCCCTGGTCGGGGATCAGCGTGGGGAAGAAGCTCTGCGTGTTCATCAGGAACAGGCGCGACTGCTCCGTACGCCATACGTGCCCGGCCCCGGGCGGGAAGGGGTCGATGAGGTGGATGTGCAGGGGCAGGGCTGCGGTGCGGCGAGCGGAATCGGCGGTGTGGGCGGCGTGGTGCGCCAGCAGCCGTTCCATGACGGAGGTCCCGCGGGGTCCTGCACCCACAATTGCCACCGTCTGCACGCCCAAAGTTTCCACCCCTTGAGCTTAACCGATGGCCGCTCCCGCGCCGGTGCCGTCCGGCACCTCCTGCGCCGTTCGGCCTCCCCTGGCGGTGCGCAGCCACGCATGTGCCTGCGCACCGCTGGTTCTGCAGTGCGTGCTACTCCAGGAGCATGAACTTATGCGCGTAACCCAGGCCCAGTTGTGCGCATAGGTACATTCCTCGCAACTTATGCGCACAACTGGCGGCGGGTTGTGCGCATAGTGCACCATGCGCAGAACCCATGCCCAGTCGTGCGCATAAGTTTGGTGCGGCAGGGCGGCACCCGGGATTGCGCAGAATGGGACGGCGGACCCCGGCCAGTTGCCTAGGATGGTGCCATGACTGACACCGCAACCGCCCCGGGCGCCGCGCCCATCGCAGACCAGCCCGCCGACGAGTTTCTCTGGCTGGAGGACATCCACGGATCGGATGCCATGGACTGGGTCCGCGAGCACAATGCCCGCACGGACGCAGCGCTGGTGAACCCGGCCTACACCGCCCTCGAGGAACGCGTCTTGGAGGTGCTGGATTCCAAGGACCGCATCCCCATGGTGTCCAAGCGCGGGGACTGGTACTACAACTTCTGGCGCGACGAGGCGAACCCCCGCGGACTGTGGAGGCGCACCACATGGGACAGCTACCTGGGCGATTCGCCGGAGTGGGAGGTGCTGCTGGACGTGGACGCCCTGTGCACGGAATCGGGCGAGGACTGGTTCTGGGCCGGCGCCTCGCTGCTGCGCCCCGCCCCCGGCGAGGAGTACCGGCTGGCCATGGTGGCGCTCTCCCCCGACGGCGGCGATGCCGTGCGCTACCGCGAGTTTGACCTGTCCGCGCGCGCCTTTGTGCCCGGCGGCTTTGACCTTCCGACGGCGAAGACCCGCCTGAGCTGGGTGGATGCGGACACCTTGTATGTGGGGACCGACACCGGCGAGGGATCCATGACGGCTTCCTCCTACCCCGCCGCCACCAGGGTGCTGCGCCGCGGCGAGACCCTGGCGCAGCTGGCAGCGAAGGCGCCCCTGTTCGAGGTGCCGCTGGACCACCTCAGCGGCGGCGTCACCCACAGCAGCACCCCCGGCTTTGAACGCGACGTTGCCTACGACGTCCTGGACTTCTTCAACAGCCGCAGCTACCTGCGCGTAGGCGACGACTGGGTGCACATAGAGGTCCCGAACGACATGAACGTCTCCCTTCACCACGAATGGCTGCTGCTGCGCCCGCGCACCGACTGGAAGGTTGGCGGCTCCACCCACTCCGCGGGCACACTGCTGGCCATCGAGCTGGACGCGTTCATGGCCGGCAGCCGCGCCCTGCGCACCATCTACGCGCCCACCGCGTCCGAGTCGCTGCAGTCGTGGAGCTGGACCCGGAGCTTCCTACTGCTTAACCTGCTCCACGACGTCTCCTCCAAAATCCTGGTCCTGGACCCGGCCGCGGACTGGGCCGCCACAGAACTGGACGCCTGCCCGCCCCTGCACTCCGTGGACGCCTACGCGGTTGACGACGAGGACCCGGAGGACGGCAACGACTACTGGCTCGTCGCCACCGGCTTCCTCACGCCGTCCACGGTACTGCGCGGATCGCTCGACGCACGGGGCACCCAGGGCTTCGGCGCGGCCCCGGTGCGGGAGGCGCCGTCGTTCTTCACCGCGGAAAACTACAGCGTGGAGCAGCACTTTGCCGTCTCGGCGGACGGCACGCGCGTGCCCTACTTCCAGGTGGGACCCAAGGATTTGAGGCTCGACGGCGGCAACCCCACCCTGCTGGGCGGGTACGGCGGCTTCGAGGTGTCGCGGACGCCGTCGTACAGCGGTGCCGTGGGGCGCACGTGGCTGGAGCGCGGGGGCGTGTATGTGGTGGCGAACATCCGCGGCGGCGGCGAGTACGGCCCGGCCTGGCACACAGCGGCGCTGCAGGAAAAGCGGCACCGCGCGTACGAGGACTTCGCCGCCGTGGCGCGGGACCTGGCCGCGCGCGGGGTGGCCAATGCCTCGAAGCTGGGGTGCACGGGCGGCAGCAACGGCGGGCTGCTGGTGGGCAACATGCTCACGCAATATCCGGAGCTGTTTGGCGCAATTTCCTGCGGGGTGCCGCTGCTGGACATGCGCCGGTACACGAAGCTGTCCGCCGGTGCGTCGTGGATTGCCGAATATGGCGACCCGGATGTGCCGGAGCAGTGGGAATTCATCAAGACGTTCTCGCCCTACCACCTGCTGCGCACCGATGTCAGCTACCCGGCAACGTTCATCTGGACGGCCACCTCGGATGACCGGGTGGGACCCGTGCAGGCCCGCAAGATGGCGGCGCGGATGGAATCCATGGACATTCCCGTGTGGTTCCACGAGGCCCTCGAGGGCGGGCATGCAGGGGCTGGAAACAACCAGCAGGCGGCACGGCTGCACACGGCCTCGCACGAGTTTTTGTGGCGGGCGCTGACCGGCGGTCTGTGAGTGCAGAGGACCGCCGCGGGCGTGGATTCCCCGGCGGCCGATTGCCCCCGGCGCCGGAAGGAGCCCTCGTTTTGCTTTGAGGGCCATCTACTGGGTAAAGTTTGGGATGCTGGTTAGGGGCTTCTACCCTTTCCAGTGCTGGAGACGTGCCAGAGCGGCCGAATGGGCTTCACTGCTAATGAAGTGTGGGGCACAACTCCACCGGGGGTTCAAATCCCCCCGTCTCCGCCAAATAATGCGCCTCTCGTTTCGACGGGAGGCGCATTTTTCGTCTCCGCGTCACATCCGGCAACGTTGTCCCCCAATAAACATCCGACCATTAGACTTGGTGCATGGCTGTAACAGACGAGGCAATCACAAAAATCAAGGACATGATCCTCTCCGGCGAACTGGCGGCCGGAGACCGGCTGCCTCCCGAGAAGGAACTCAGTGAGAAGCTGGGCCTGTCCCGCAGCTCCCTGCGCGAGGCGGTCAAGGCGCTGGAGATCATCCGGGTCCTCGACGTGCGCCGCGGCGACGGCACCTATGTCACCAGCCTCGAGCCGCAATTGCTCAACGAGGCCATGAGCTTCATTGTGGACCTTCACCAGGACAAGTCGATCCTGGAGATTTTTGAGGTCCGGCGCATCCTGGAGCCGGCGGCCGCGGGCATCGCCGCCGGGCGCATCGGCACCGAGCAGCTAGCGGCACTTCATGCCACGCTGGCGAGCGTCAACGAGGAAACCAGTATCGAGGCGCTCGTTGAGCACGACCTGATTTTCCACAGCCTCATCACGGCCGCCGCCGACAACGCCTACATGGCCAGCGTTCTGGACGCGCTGTCCAGCAGCACCGTCCGGGCCCGCATCTGGCGCGGCCTGACACAGGAAAAGGCCGTGGACCGCACCCTGGCCGAACACACGGCCATCATCGAGGCGCTCGAGCGCGGTGACGCCGAGCTCGTCAAGGCGCTCGTCACGGTGCACATCAGCGGCGTCGAGCACTGGCTCCGGCAGGCACTGTAACCCCTCCCGCATCAATCCGGCCCGCAGAGGCGACGACTACCCGCGACATTTCGCGGATTTTCGGCGCTTCTGCGGGCCGGCCGCATTTAACAGACTTGCCACGCTATCTAGTTAGACATACTATCTAGTTATGAGTTCATCACCAGAAGAACCGTGGCCCGCTGACTGGAACCGCGCCTCCCTGGGCCTCTGCGCACTGCAGGCCCTGGCCGGAGGCCCCACCTACGGCTACGCCATCATCACCGCGCTTGAAAACGCCGGCCTCGGCACCTTCAAGGGCGGCACCCTCTACCCGCTGCTGGCCCGCTTCGAAACGGCCGGCTGGGTTTCGGTGGAATGGCGCCCCGGCGAGAGCGGCCCCGGCAGAAAGTACTTCTCGCTCACCCCGGCCGGCCTTCACGAATTGGACCGCCAGCGCCACCAGTGGCACACCTTCACCGAAAGCACGACGGCGTTTCTCGCCCTCCCCACCGATCGAGGAGTTTCGCAATGAGCAAGGAAGCAACGACGACCACGCCCGCCACCAGGAAGTGGCTCGACGACCTGACCCTTGAATTGCGGCTCAAGGACGTTTCCGGCAGGTCCATCGGCGATAGCCTGGCCACAGTGCAGGAGTTCCTCGCCGACTCCGGCCAGTCCCCCGAGGAGGCATTCGGCACGCCACGGGAGTATGCAGCGGAACTCGTTGGTGCTGAAATCAGGCCCATCAAGAAGGACATGAAGTCAACCGTCAGCCTGAGCACCGCCAATCTGGTGGTTTTCCTCGTATTCTCGGCAGCCCTGGTCCCGTGGCTCGAGGGTGCGCGGCTGCTCCTTGGCGGCTGGCAGCTGGCGGGGATGGCCTTCCTGGCAGCCCTCGTGCTCGCCCTGCCGCTGTACCTGCCGTTCCTGCTGCGGCACTTCTGGGCGCTGATTGCCGTGCCCGTTGTGGGCGGGACCGCCGGGGTGCTCTCGGCAATGTTGGCCCCCAAGACCGCCGGCGACGCGTTCCTGGACTTGCCGCCCGGGCCGGTCCTGGCCATCAGCGCCGGCTTGATGGTGATCATCTCGTTGGCCGGCACCGTCACGGCCCTTGGCGAGGACCCTGACCCGGTGGTCGGACCACTGGAGGCCACCCCGGCCAAAACGCTCAAGGCGCGTTGGTTCGAGATCCTCACCCGGTGGCTGTTCCCGATCTTCGCGGCGGTCCTGCTCGGCCTCACCGCCTTGCTTGAGGCACTCTCCTAAGGAGGCTCGACGGCGCACCCCGTCTCCCGCTGTTGCCCCGTCTCAACTAAGTTGGACCAAAACCTCGAATCCAGCCGGAAGGTCCAGCCCCGTCCGTTTAATTCATGTCCAGGGCGTCGAGAGTCCATCAGGGGAACGCTCTACTGTGACACCTTCATTGTCACGTGCATCAGGTAGAAGCTCCCTCTTTGGGAAGATATCCCTACCAATCCTTTCGGAGTGCATCGTCCGGAACGACATGGGAGCTGGAGTAGTGAACCCAATGGTCCCTGCGTCCCTCCCTAAAAAGACGGTCTGCAACCATCCGGCACTCCTGCCAGTCCTTTCGGGAGTCCTGCAGCCCATACCCGACAGCTTGACCGAGTTGATCCAACGTAACCAGCCGTGTGATTCCCGGCGCAGTCGCTACTTCGTAAGTGAAGGTCCCTTTGAGGGAGAACCATCTATTGTGGGCGGGAGTTTCGACCAAACGGAAGTACGTGCCTCCATTGGCGAACATGGCAGCAGCCGCGCTCTTGTTCGATTCCGGCTCAGCCTTGACGAAATCCGTGAACTTCTGGAGAAGTTGTTCGTACTCGGCATTGAGGGCTTCATCCACTGCTCCACCCTTCTGCACGTACCGGTCGCTGAGGCTACCGTTGCCGCCTTTCAATAAAGAGCGGAGCCATAGTCGAACTTCCTCCACAGACTCTTCCGATGGTTCGGTCTGAAGCGCCCTGGCAAGGGATTCGATTTTAAGCGCCACGACAGAGAGGTCCAGGTGTCTTAGCAGGGACGCAAATCGCATCATGTCAGTTGCCAGTTCTTCAGTGTCCGTTTTCATCAGGCTTCTTTCACGGGGTAGGGGTAGAGCGAATCACGGGAGGACGTCGCCTTCACGGTATCCCGGTTGAGGAAGGATATCCCTTCTCGGGAGCCTCAGAAGCCGCCCGTTTGCCGGTCCGGCAATGGCCGGTCGGATTGCTCCAGCATGGACGGCAACGAGGCCGTTGTGGGCTGTCCGCAGGGGAACGGCCTGCGGGACGGTGCGTCCCGCTTGGGTTGCCAAGCTTTAAGTAACCCTGTGGCGATGAACGCTTTACGGTAGAGCTCTTGGATGACAAGTTCCTTGCTGGCGTTGTCCTGCATGGAATGCTCGCCTGCGGCCCGTGGCAAAGCTGCCGCCTCACGCTAGGTATTTGCGTAGAGATCGCGGTCGTCGGTATTGGCACGAAGCCAGTCGCGGAAGATTCGATGCTTGATTACTTCGGGACTGTCATACCCGAAAACGTGCAGATGACAATCTGGATCTACGTTGCACAGGACACGATGTCCAAACCACCATGGTTCCCGAACCCTAAGTTCAAAACCAGCACGTTCGAGCGCCGGAACGTAAGACACCTCATCATTTGGATCAGCGACAATCAGGTCAATGTCGATAATCGGCTCGGCGGAGAGACCTTCAACTGAAGTCAAACCAACATGCCCGATGACCAACGCACGCCAACCCAGAGCATCCTCGATCCCCTTGGCGAGCAACTGGAACTGTCCACGCCAGGCATCATTCCATTCGACTACCTCAACGTGCAGAGCCGGTCCCTCACCGGAGCGAGCGCAGACGACCTCTGAATTTTTGCGAAACAGCAGTGTTCCGCAGATACACATCCCCGCCTACCCCGCAAAAATGCCCGGTGACGGGCCTTATACGAGACAACATTTGAAGGCGTTCAGGCGAGATCCAGGCACCGGCTGGTGGTCCGACTGCAGTGACGCCGATCTTGCCAATGGTCCAGATGCAGTGAGATTGGTCCACTTTAGATGAAGCGGGACTGCTGTTGCCCCGCCCAGGTGCCGGGAGACCGGGCCCGGCTCCGGACACCCCAGCCTGTCCGGAGCCAACGAACCCGGTTGGCAGAAAGTTTTACACTGGCCCTTGACCCTCACACTGTGTGAGGCGGAATCGTCGGAGACATCATGTTCAGCATCGGAGAGTTCGCGTCAATCGGCAGGGTGTCCATTCGGATGCTCAGGCACTACGACGAGATCGGCCTGCTCACACCGGCCCGCGTGGATCCCTTCACGGGATACCGCTGGTACCAGGGTTCGCAGTTCGCCGTCCTAGGCGAGATTGTTGCATACAAGGATCTCGGGTTCAGGCTCGATGAGGTGGCACGGATTGTTCAGGGCAAATGCAGTGACACCGCGCTGACGGCAATGCTCACCAAACGGCGCCTGGAACTGGGCCGGCAACTCGACTTTGACGCAGCCCGCCTGCGCCGGCTCGACGCACGCCTCCGACATCTAGAAGGAGAACCAGCCATGTCAACGCTCACAGCAACACTGAAGGCCCTGCCCGAACTGCATGTAGCCCAGGCCAGCGCGGTGGCACCGGGCTTTGGACCCGAGAACATCGGACCTGTCATCGGGCCGCTGTTCGCGCGCCTGCGCCGCGACCTCACCACGGCGGGCATCCCGCTGGGGCCCAACCCCGTGGCCACCTACGAGGCGCTCGAGTCAGGCGACGCCGACGGCGTCAGGGCCAACGCCGCGTACCCCGTCAACTCCGGCCTCGCACTGCCCGACGATTCCCAGGCCGCCTTCAGCATTGTTGACGTGCCGGCAGTCGACCTGGCCGCCACCGCGATCCACTATGGCTCGCCCGACACCATCGGCGATACCTGGGATGCCCTCCACGCCTGGATCGACAGCCACGGCTACCAGCTTGCGGGGGTCTGTCGCGAGGTGTACATCGTCTCGGAGCCGGAGTCCGAGGAGAACTGGGTTACTGAGCTGCAGCAGCCTGTCGTCTCCGGCTAGCCACCCTGCTCCAGAAACCCGACGGCGCACCCCGTCTCCCGCTGATGCCCTGCCCGGGTGCCGGGAAGCCGGCAGACCAGTGCCCGCCGTCGGACATTAAAGACACTGGGTCCCGGAGGGTCCGGCCAACGGTGGCCGGGCCCTCCGGGACCCCATGTCGGTTCAGCAGATTTTACTCGTACAGGTTGGCTGCGATGTCGGCATCGTCGATGTTCTTCTTGTCGTACCAGTAGAAGCCGGTGTCGATGACCTTCTCCACCTTTTCGCCCTTGATGGCGGCAACGGCGGCTTTGACGGTCTCGTAGCCGATGCCGACCGGGTTCTGGGTGACGGCGCCGGCCATGAGGCCGTCGCGGATGGCATCCATCTGGGCCTTTCCGGAGTCGAAGCCGACGATGGTCAGCTTGCCCGTCTTGCCCATTTCCTTCACGGCGTTGACGACGCCGATGGCCGCGCCCTCGTTGGTGCCGTACATGCCGGCCAGGTTCGGGTTGCCCGTCATCATGGCCTTGGCGGCATCCGTGGACTTGGCCTGGTCGCCGTCCGCGTACTGGATGTCCACAATCTTGATGTCGGGGGCATTGGTCTTCATGTACTCGACAAAGCCGTCGCGGCGGTCGGTGCCGGAGGTGGCCGTCTGGGAGTGGCCGATGATGCCGATCTCGCCCTTGTTGCCCAGCAGCTCGGCCATGTGCTTTGCAGCCTCGGCTGCGGCGGCCTTGTTGTCGGTCGAGGCGGTGGCCACGGGGATGGCGGAGTCGACGCCGGAGTCAAAGGCGATCACGGGAATGTTCTTTGCCTTGGCATCTTCCAGCACGCCCTCGGCGGCCTTGGAGTCCAGGGCGGCCAGGGCCAGCGCCTGCGGGTTCTTCGCCATGGCGTTGTTCAGCTGGTCCATCTGCTGTTGGACGTTGGTTTCCTTGTCCGGGCCCTCGAAGGAGATCTCAACATCGAATTCCTTTGCAGCCTTCTCGGCGCCCTGCTTCACCGACTGCCAGAACTGGTGCTGGAAGCCCTTGGAGACGATGGCGATGTACGTCTTTCCGCCGGCGCCGCCGCTGGCGGCGGGTGCATCGGCCGGGGTGTCACAGGCGGCAACGCCCAGGGACAGTGCGGCTACCGACGCGAGGGCAAGAAATTTCCTTCTCTGCATGATGTTTACTCCTTTGTGGAAACAATGATGATCGAATGAACGGTGGTGCTGGTGAAAACTAGTTGACGGCCTTCTTGCGGCGCATCATGTCCAGGTAGACAGCGAGCAGGATGACCACACCCACGGCCACCTGTTGCCACTCCTGCGGGATGGACATGATCGACAGGCCGTTGGTGAGGACCGACATGATGAGCGCACCAATGACGGTGCCGATGATGGAGCCCTTGCCACCGGCCAGGGAGGTGCCGCCAATGACGACGGCGGCAATCGCCTGAAGTTCCAGGCCTGCACCGCCTGCTGGCTGGGCCGAGTTGAGGCGCGCCGTGGCGATGACGCCGGCCAGGCCGGTGAAGCAGCCTGCCACGGTGTAGATCATCACTGTCCATTTGGTGACGTTGACACCCGAGAGTGCCGTGGCCTGCATGTTGGAGCCGATCGAGTAGGTGTAGCGGCCCAGGATGGTCTTGGACAGCAGCAGCCCGGCAATGATCGCGGCGGCGAAGAGGATGAACACGGCATTCGGGATGACCAGACCGGGGATGGACTTGCCCAGGGCAAAGATCTTCTGGAAGCCTGCAACCTCGTTGGTGTAAACGGGCTTGGTGCCGGAGATGACAAGGGCCAGGCCGGCCGCAACCATCATCATGGCCAGGGTGGCGATAAAGGAGGGGATTTTCATGACCGCCACGAGGAAGCCGTTGATGCCACCCATGAGCGCACCGAACAGCACACCGCAGAGAACGCCCACGATCATGGGCATGCCCATCTGCGTCATGAACACTGCCGTCATGACCGAGCACAGGGTCATGCCCGTGCCAATGGACAGGTCGATGCCGCCGGTGATGATGACGAATGTGGTGCCCAGTGCCAGCAGGCCCGTCACAACGGTGGAGAGCAGGATGTTGGAGAGGTTGGCGGCCTGGTAGAAGTTGGAGCTGGCCACTGAAAAGAACAGGACCAGGGCCAGGAGGCTGGCGAACGCCAGCAGCTGCTGGAAACTGGCGCGGATCCGTGTGTTGAGTTCTGATTTCTTGTGGCTGGCAGCCTTGGCAGCTTGCGCAGCTTCCTTGGTCAAGGTCATCTGAATGCCTTTTCTTTCTTAGTTTGTGACGCGCTGCGCGCTGGATGACGGGACGGGGGCCAGTACGGAGCTGGCAATGTTCAAGGTGGCCAGTTCCATGATCTTTTCCTGGCTGGCTTCCTCGTTGCTGAGGAAGCCGGTGAGCCGGCCCTCGCTCATGACGGCAATGCGGTGTGACAGGCGCAGTACCTCGGGAAGCTCCGATGAGATCATGATGATGGACTTGCCCTGGGCGAGCAGTTCATTGAGAAGTGCGTAGATCTCTTCCTTGGCACCGACATCGATGCCGCGGGTGGGTTCGTCGAAGATCAGGATGTCGCAGTCCTTGACGAGCCATTTGGCAATGACGATCTTCTGCTGGTTGCCGCCGGAGAGGTTCTTGGCGATCTGGGCGCTGGAGGGGGTCTTGATCCGCAGCTTGTCGATGTACGTGGCGGCGGAGGACTTCATGGCCTTGTCGTTGAGGACGCCCATGCGGGAGAACATTTTCAGCGAGCTCAGCGCAATGTTGTCCTTCACGTCGCGTTCCAGCAGGAGGCCCAGGTGTTTGCGGTCCTCCGAGAGGTAGCCCACGCCCAGTGCCGCGGCAGCGGCGGGGTTGGCGATGGTGACGTCCCGGCCGTTGAGCTCGATGGTGCCGGCTGAGAGCTTGTCTGCGCCGACGATGGCCCGGGCCACTTCCGTTCGACCTGCCCCCATCAGGCCTGCGAAGCCGAGAATCTCACCCTTGTGCAGCTCAAAGTTGATGTCCTTGAGGAAGTCCCTGGTTCCAAGGCCGGTGACCTTCAGGACCACTTCGTCCGAGGGCTGGTGCGGTTCGGGGCGCTGGTTGCCGGAGATTTCGCGGCCCACCATGAGGTTGATGACCTCGGGCATGGTGGTGTCCGCGGTGTTGACCGTGTCGATGTACTCGCCGTCGCGAATCACCGTGATGCGGTTGGAGATCGCCTTGAGCTCATCCATGCGGTGGGAAATGTAGATGACGCCGGTTGATTCGTTGGTGAAATTCCGGATCAAGTCATGCAGGGTGGCCACTTCCGCATCGTTGAGGGCGGCCGTGGGTTCGTCCATGATGAGGATGCGCGACTTGTAGGACAGCGCCTTGGCAATCTCAACCATCTGCTGCTTGGCCACAGTCAGGTCGCCCACGCGGGCCTTGGGGTCAAGGTCGATGTTGATCTGGTCAAAGAGCAGGCGGGCCTTGCGGTTCAGTGCACGTTCACTGAGGAACAGGCCGCCGAATCGGGGTTCGCGGCCGATATAGATGTTTTGGGCGACCGTCAGGTCCTGCATCAGGTTGAATTCCTGGTGGATGATGCTGATGCCCAGCTCCTGGGCATGCTTGGTGCCGTTGATGGACACGTCCGTGCCGTCAATTTCAAAGGTGCCCGAGTCCGGCACGTAGATGCCGGAAAGCAGCTTCATGAGCGTGGACTTGCCGGCACCGTTCTCGCCCACCAGGGCCAGGACCTCGTTGTGTCCCAGGTCCAGTTGCATGTCGGACAGCGCCTTGACGCCGGGAAAGCTCTTGTTTACCCCGGATATCCGAAGAAGTTTCTTACTCATACTGCCCTCTCAAGCCTCGGATCCGACATCAGACCTCTACCGAAGCCCACATCGTTGACAACGGCCGCACGCATTCTGTTCGGAAGGCGGTTTGAGCGGCCCGCTCACGCAAGATACTTGTCTTGCGGAGTGAGTCAACTCACGTCATCCTACGTTAGTCACGTCACACATGGGCGTTTTTCGCCACAATACATCCGATGTTTACGAAATTGTTACCCATATCATTGCTTTGCATGGGCGGAACGGAAGGGGTAACAAAACACGTCCGGCCCGCAGCTGTTGCTGCGGGCCGGATCAAAGCAGGGTGCCAATGGGCGGGTGGGGGCGGGTGTGGTGCATGGGCCATCTTTCGCCGCACCTGAATGATATAGAATATTTATTTGGGTAACTATTGAGCTTTGATTACGGTCTGGCTAGAATTGTGGTATGAGTATTCGGGAGCAGTTCCCGGCAGACCGGGGCAATGTGGCCGCACAGGGTGTGCACCAACTGTTGGCTGCTGCGGCCCGCGCCCTTGATTCCATTGAACCCTTCGGCACTGACATTCCTGCCGACGCGATGGTACTCGGCCAGGGCTTGGCCGATGCGGCGCGCGGGGCCATTCGTGACGGGTCACAAAACCTCGCCACCATCCGTTCCATCGAGGGCATTGTTGCGGCCTTGAAGGCTGCCGAAGTGAACAGGATGATGGAGGCCGTGGCGGTGGAGTCGGCGGCCACGAAGCTGACCCGGCACCAGGCGGCAATGGCGGGGCGGGGCTGTGTCGCCGAAATTGCGCTCGCCCTGTGCATCCCGGAACGGACCGCCGTGTCACTGATCCACCGCGCACAGCAGATCACCACGCTTCCCCTGACCCGGACGGCCTTGGGTGACGGGGCAATATCGTGGCGCCATGCCACGACCGTCATGCAGGAGCTAAGCACCCTTGACGCCACCGAGGGACTGGCAAAAGAAGCGCCGGGACTGTTGGAGTGGCAGTTGTTGCGGCTGGCTGAAGGGTGCACCCCGTTGCGGTTCGCCTCGAAGGCTCGAAAGGCACGCGAGACCATGTTTCCCGAGTCCCTGGAGACCCGGACCAGGGAGGCCTTCCGCCGCCGCAGCATCACGAACGTGCCGGGGCGGGACGGCATGAGTTGCATCGAGCTGCGGATCCCCACCATCGCAGCGAATGCGATCATGGTCCACTGCACCCGGGCCGCCCGCGCCATCAAGGCCGACGCCCTCGCACGCCAACGCGAAGCCGACGCCGCCGGAACCGGGCAAGACTGCATCGAGCACCGGACCCTGAACCAACTCCGGGCCGACGTCGCCGCCCAGATCCTGATGGGCCAGGAACTCCCCGACAGCGCCCACTACACTCCACCCACCACCGGGCACGGCGAGACCAACACCTGGTACGGCGCCACCCGCGGCGACCAGGACACCACCGACCCCACCGGCGACCCCGCAACCACCAACTGGTACGGCACCCCCACAGACGCGACCACCACCTGGTACGGCTCCACCACCACGGGCAGCGGCCGTGCAGGCGATGCCTGGCAAGGCAGGGATGGAATCTGGGAGGGCGGGGATGGTTCAGGGTACCGGCAGGCGGCCGTGGATGCGACCCGGATGGTCGAGTTCGATATCGACGGGGTCCGGGAATGGCCGTGGGAAGAGTGGGCCGAGCAGGACGCCTATCTGGAGGAGCTGCGCCGCCTGGGCCACCACCCGGTCCTGGCGGATCCGCCCCTGCCGATGGCACAGGTAGTGGTCAAGGTCGGCTACCTGGGGCTGCTGGGCCTCACCGATGAACCAGCCGAACTGGATGCCGCGACCGATTCGCCGGTGCCGCTGAGCATCGCCCGGAAACTCCTGGGCGAGTCAGGGTCATTCCTGAGGGCCCTGACGGATCCGGTCACCGGGGAGATGCTCCCGCTGAAACCGGACAAATACACGATCACCGACCATGAACGCTCCGTCCTGCAGGTCCTGGCCGGAGGCTGCTACTTCCCCAACTGCACCAACCCGGTGCTGGACACCCAAATGGACCATGTCAAAAGCTTCGAATCCGGCGGGCAATCCACCATGGCAAACCTCCGCCCTGCGTGCCGGCTCCACCACGCCCTCAAGCACTTCAAGGACGACAAGGACCGCCACGGGAACTACCGCCGCTGGGCAGAACCCTGGCGCACCGGGCTGCGCCTGCACGGCTGGACACCCAACCTCTGCGACGACGGCAGGGTCGGCTGGACCAGCCCCTCAGGCAAATACCACCCACCCGAATACAACGGACCCCTCCGCCCCTCCTACCCGAAATGGCTGAAGAAACGCATCCAGGGTGCCGTTGACGGGAACGCGGCACCCGCTATGCATCAGGAACCGGCCATCCGGCCCACCTTCCGTGTCGCCCACTACGAAAGCCCGCTGGAAGCGCGCATCGTCACCTACCTTGCAACACACGCAGCCTGACGGCACGGCGGCCGGGTTCCAGGTCCGTCACAGCGATACCGCGTCCCTATAGTCCGTAAACTCTGCGGGCGGTGCCGGCCCAGACGGCTTGCGCCTCGGCCGGGCTCAGCGAATCGATCAGGTCCGCAGCTACGTTGACGGTCTCCGCGTAGGATCCGCCCAGCAGGCTCACGGGCCAGTCCCCGCCAAACATGAGCCGTTGCGGCCCAAAGGCGGACAGCGCAACATCCCAGGTGCGGGAAAGAGCCGCCGCGGAGAAGTCCACGCCGCCCTCAAACAGCCCCGAGACCTTGGCCACGGTGTTGGGCAGTGCGGCAACGTCGCGCATCTGCCGTTCCCATTCGGCCATCGCTGCATCGCCGGCGGCACGTGGAGGCTTGCCGAGATGGTCGACTACGACTCTCAGTTCCGGGAAGTCGCGCGCAATACCCGCCGCCTGGCCCAGGTGCCGGGGAAAGGCGTTGGGAACGTCAAACGCGAGCCCAGCCTTCTCCAGCAGTCCCAAGGTCTCTCGAACCGGAGCCAGCTCGAGCACGTCAGGGCGCGGATCGTCGTGGATCAGCGTCCGAACGCCGCAGAACTTCGGGTTGGCGCCCCAGCGTTCCAGCAGCGAAGCCGACGCCGCCGGGTCCTCGAGCGGCAGCCAGCCGACCACACCCACAATCCAGTCGTGGGCGGCGGCCGCGGCAAGCATGGCGTCGTTGTCCGCGGCGGTGTCATCCGCCTGGACCAGGACGGCCTGCCCCACACCGGCAGCCAACAAGGTTTCCCGGGCCTGCTCCGCCGTGAAGCTGTTGTACAAAACCCCGTGGGAGGGCTGCAGCCACGAGTAGCGCCCCTCCCCCAGCTCCCACAGGTGGAGGTGGGAATCCAGGCGGTCCGGGGCGCCGCCGTCGTTCTTGGAATTGCCCCCATCCGCCGGAATGCTAGCCATGGACAAGCCCCTCGTCCAGCAGCCCGCGGGAAACCAGTGCGGTCCACAGTTCCGGGGGGATGGCGGCCTGCATGCGCGCAGCCGTCTGAACAATCTGCTCCGGCCTGGACGCACCCACCACCACGGAGCGCACGGCGGGGTGGGCCGCGGCAAACTGCAGGGCGGCAGCCGGAAGCTCGACGCCAAACTCGTCGCAGCAGGCGGCAAGCGCCTTGGCGCGGGCCAGGATCTCCGCCGGGGCCGGCGCATAGTTGTAGTTCGCGTTGTCGGGCACCACGGGATTGGCCAGCAGGCCGGAGTTGTACACGCCGACGTTGACGATGCCTACGCCGCGTTCCTGGCACAGCGGCAACAGGTCCTTCGCGGCCGGCTGTTCCAGCAGCGAATAGCGCCCGGCCAGCATGATCACGTCGAGGTCGGCTGCCTCGACGCAGTCGCGCAGCGCGTCCGAGGAATTGGCGCCGACACCGATGGCAGACACAAGGCCCTCCGTGCGCAGCTTCTCCAGGGCGGGCAGGGCCTGCCTGATGCCGGCCTCGAGGTCGTAGACGTCGGGGTCGTGCAGGTAGGCGATGTCGATCCGGTCCAGGCCTGTGCGATCCAGGGATTCCTCGATGCTGCGGCGGATTCCGGCCTCGGAGGGGTCCCAGCGGCGCACGGTGTCGGCCGGGACGTCAAAGCCCTGCGAATCGCGGGCCCCGGACGGGTTGTCCACGGGGTCCAGAATCCGGCCCACCTTGGTGGATATGACAAACTCGTCGCGCGGCTTCGAGGACAGAAATGCACCCACGCGCCGCTCCGACAGCCCCAGCCCGTAGTGCGGGGCAGTGTCAAAGTAGCGCAGGCCCGCGTCCCAGCCGGCCTCCAAGGTTGCGGCAGCAACGCCGTCGTCCATGGCCTTGTACAGGTTGCCGATGCCCGCGGCGCCAAAGCCCAGCCGGCCCAGTTCCGGAACACTCACGGCAGCTCCCACACCTTCGCCAGGCCCATGTCGTCGCCCGAGTAATCGTCCTCGACTTCCAGCAACTCGCTCATGACGGCCTGCCATTCAATGTTGACCGGATCCGTTGCAAGCTCCTTGCGCATCGCCTGGTAGTCGGCCACCTCCACCACGTGGAACAGGTCCCGGCCGCTGCGCCAGATGTTCCAGCCCGTGACGCCGGATCGGCGCAGCGCTGCGTCGAGGTCGTCGCTGATGCGTGCATGGACACGGTCGTACTCGGCTTCCTTGCCGGGCTTGAGCCGCGTGTGGAGGGCGATCTTTTGGGTCATGTCAGTCCTGTTCTGCGTTGAGAGGATTGGTCTGGAGGGGGTTGCTGAGGAAAAGTTCGACGACGGGCACACTCACGTTGGGCTGCTGGACCGGCAGCTTGAGCGTGAGGGTGCCGGGGGCCTGGCCGGCGGGCGTCATGTGGCCCGCCACCTGGTCTTGGTCAAGAACCACCATGGACACTTCCGAGGCGTCGTTCAGCAGCTGGGCGTAGCGTACCTTGCCGGCCAGGCCCGGGAGGTGCACAAACTGGAACGGCCAGGCGAACAGGTGCAGGTAGAGGCGGTCGCCGCGCTGGGTGTAGCGGGCGTCGACGGGGGCTTCGAAGCCTGATGCGCCGGCGCCGTAAATGGCGCGCCCGTGCAGGCGCATCCATTCACCGATGCCCTCGAGTGCCCCATGGGCACGGGGGTCGATGTTGCCGCGGGCCGTGGGACCCACGTTGAGCAGCAGGTTGCCACCCTTGGAGACCCCGTCAATCAGCATCCGCACCAGCTGGTCCGGGGTCTTGTAGTCCAGGTTGTCGCGGTCGTAGCCCCAGCTGCCGTTGAGCGTCTGGCAGGCTTCCCACGGAACTTCCCGGTCTCCGCTGACCATGGCCCCGGCAGGCTGGTACTGCTCCGGGGTGACAAAGTCCCCCGGCACATTCAGCCGGTCGTTGACGATGATGCCGGGCTGCAGCTCCCGAATCATTTCCATCAGCTCAACTGAACCCCAGTCATTGGCGCCCTTGCCGCGAAACTTGGGGGCGCCGTCGTCCGTTTTGGTGTCCATCTCCGGGTAGGAGAAGTCAAAGAAGAGGTAGTCGACCTGGCCGTAGTTGGTGAGCAGCTCACGGACCTGGCCGTGGAGGTATTCGCGGTAGGCCTCGCCGGTGCGGGTCTTGTTGAGCTCCGCCCAGTCCGGGTTGTTGCGCTGCGGGTGGACGGCGTCGACGGCGAAGTCGGGGTGGTGCCAGTCGATGACTGAGTGGTAGAAGCCCACCTTCAGGCCGGCCTCCCGAAGCGCCTCGACGTAGGGGGCGAGCAGGTCCCGCCCGCACGGAGTGTTGGTTGACTTGTACTCCGTGAGGGCGGAATCCCACAGGCAAAACCCATCGTGGTGCTTGGTGGTCAGAACCACGTACTTCATGCCGGCGTTCCTGGCCGCTGCGGCCCACTCGCGCGGGTCGTAGAGGTCGGGGTCAAAGTGCTCGAAGTACTTGCGGTAGTCCTCCACCGCGATTTCCTCGTAGTTCATGACCCATTCGTGCCGGGCCGCCAGGGAGTACAACCCCCAGTGCACAAACATGCCCAGGCGGTCCTCGGTGAACCAAGGCGCGTGGGGAATGACAACTTGTGTGGGGGTTCCCTGGCCCATGGGACTAGACCAGTTCCTTCTCGACTGCGGCGGCCTGGGCTGCGGCGTCCGCCAGCCAGAAGGCGCCGTCGGGGAAGGTGTACTCGGCCACGGAGGCTGCATGCATTTCGCTTCCGCCGCCCGGTGCCAGCGGCGGCCAGTAGCAGCCGTCGTGGACGTCGATCGGGGTGACGAAGTGCTCGTGGAGGTGGTCCACGAACTCGATCATGCGGTCTTCCTTCTGGCCGGAGACGGCCACGAAGTCAAACATGGACATGTGCTGGACGGCCTCGCACAGGCCGACGCCGCCGGCGTGCGGGCAGACGCGGACGCCGAACTTGGCGGCCAGCAGCAGGATGGCGATGTTCTCGTTGACACCGGCCACGCGGGCGGCATCAATCTGCAGGACCTGCAGCGAGTCGGCCTGGAGCATCTGCTTGAAGACGACGCGGTTCTGCACGTGCTCTCCGGTGGCGACCGGGATGGGCGCCACGCCGCGGGCGATGGCGGCATGGCCCAGGATGTCATCGGGGCTGGTGGGCTCCTCGATCCAGGCGATGTCGAACGGGGCCAGGTGCTTCATCCACTCGATGGCCTCGGCCACGTCCCAGCGCTGGTTGGCGTCCACCGCAATCTTGATGTCGGGCCCGACGGCGGCGCGTGCGGCACGCAGGCGCCGCACGTCGTCCTCGAGGTCGGCGCCGACCTTGAGCTTGATCTGCTTGAAGCCGTCGGCAACCGCCTCATGGGCAAGGCGGGTCAGCTTCACATCCGAGTAGCCAAGCCAGCCCGGCGTGGTGGTGTAGCCCGGGTAGCCCTCGGCCAGCAGCGTGGCAATGCGCCCTTCGCGGCCGGACTCTGCGGTGCGCAGGATCTCCAGGGCCTCGTCGCGGGTGAGCGCGTCACTGAGGTAGCGGAAGTCAACGAGGTTGACGAGCTCTTCCGGGCTCATGGTGCCCAACAGCTGCCACAGCGGCAGGCCGGCACGTTTGGCCTTGAGGTCCCACAGGGCATTGGTCACGGCGCCGATGGCCATGTGCATGACACCCTTTTCCGGGCCCAGCCAGCGCAGCTGCGAGTCGTTGATGAACTCCTTGTAGGTGGCTCCCATGTCGCCCAGCAGCTCTTCAACGTTGCGGCCCAGCAGGTACGGGGTCAGCGCCGTGATGGCTGCCGTCTCCACGTCGTTGCCGCGGCCAATGGTGAAGACAAAGCCGTGTCCTTCGTGGCCGTCGCCGCTGTCCGTGAGCACGCGCAGGTACGCCGCCGAGTAGTCGGGGTCCGGGTTCATGGCGTCGGAACCATCAAGGTCCCGGGACGTTGGAAAACGTACGTCGCTGGTTTCAACGGCAATGATGGTGCTCACAAGCGCTCCCTATAAGAGGTGTCAAAAGTGGTGAAAGTTACCTCAAGCTAAACATCCGATGTTTTACATGTCAATATCAGACTTAATGCTGGAATCATGGCCAGGTATGGGTAAAGTTGCCCTAAAGCTCAGATGTTAAGGTCCCGCAAGGGGCCACCGACAACAAGAACCGCGCACTCAAGCGGTTGCAGAGGAATTGAATTTCATGAAGATTGCACGCCTTGGCGAGCAGGGCCGGGAAATTCCCGTCGTCATTGCCGCCGACTCCACCGGTGCCGAGCAGCACTTCGACGCACGCCCCGTCACTGCCGAGATCGACGGCGCATTCCTGGCCAACGGCGGCCTTGACACGCTCCGCGCAGCGCTCGACGCCGGAACCCTGCCTGTGCTGGAAAACGCAGCCGAACTGCGCGTCGGCTCCCCCGTGGCACGCCCCAACAACGTTATCTGCATCGGCATGAACTACGCCGCGCACGCTGCCGAGTCCGGCGCCGAGCCGCCCACCATCCCGGTGGTCTTCCTCAAGCCGAACAACACCGTGGCCGGCCCCTACGACGCCTCCCCCATTCCGCCGCTGTCGGCAAAGTACGACTGGGAAGTTGAGCTGGGCGTCGTCGTCGGCCGCGAGGTCAGCTACCTCTCCTCGGTTGAGGAAGCCGCCTCGGCCGTCGCCGGCTATGTTGCCGCCAACGACCTCTCCGAACGCGAATACCAGATCCCCGGTGCCGCAGGCCAGTGGACCAAGGGCAAGTCGCTGCCCAAGTCCACTCCGCTGGGCCCGTGGCTCATCCCGGCATCCGAGGTCGACGCCAACACGCTCCAGCTCAAGAGCTGGGTCAACGGCGAAGTCCGCCAGGATTCCAATACGGCAGACCTGATCTTCGACATTCCCACCGTCATCCACCACCTGAGCCAGTACATGGTGCTGGAACCGGGCGATGTCATCCTCACCGGAACACCCGAAGGCGTGGCCCTCTCAGGCCGCTTCCCCTACATCCAGGACGGCGACGTCGTGGAACTTGAAATCGAAGGACTTGGCCGCCAGCGCCAGGAATTCTTCCGTGCCGGCACCACCAAGGAGGACTAAATTGAGCCAGGAACTTTCAAGCCTCACAGCAGTGATCACGGGCGGCGCCTCCGGCATTGGTGCCGCGATCGCAACGAAGCTGCAGGCCATGGGCGCCAACATTGCCGTTCTTGACCTGAACCCGGAGAACCTGCCGGAGGGCCAGCTGGGCTTCAAGTGCAACGTGTCCGACGACGCCTCCGTCAAGGCTGCCATCGACGGCACCGTCGCGGCATTCGGCGGCGTGGACATTGTGGTGAACAACGCCGGCATCGGCGCCATCGGCACGGTCGAGGACAACGACGACGCCGAATGGGCCCGCGTCTGGGACATCAACGTCGTGGGCATGGTCCGCGTGTCCCGCGCAGCGATGCCCCACCTGCGCAAGTCCACGGGCGCCGCAATCGTGAACACCTGCTCCATCGCCGCCACGGCCGGGCTCCCCGCCCGCGCGCTGTACTCGGCCACCAAGGGTGCGGTGCTCTCACTGACCCAGGCCATGGCCGCCGACCACCTCCGTGAAGGCATCCGCGTCAACTGTGTCAACCCCGGCACCGCCGACACCCCCTGGATTGGACGCCTCATGGACCAGGCCGATGATCCCGTCGCCGAGCGCGCGGCATTGAACGCCCGCCAGCCGCACGGGCGCCTGGTGTCGGCCGACGAGGTGTCCGGCGCTGTCGCCTACCTGGCCAGCCCGCTCTCCGGGTCCACCACCGGCACGTCCATCGCTGTCGACGGCGGCATGCAGGCCCTGCGCCTGCGCCCCGTGGGCCAGTAACACCCGTCACCCGCCGACGCTCTATCACCTTCCGGGGCATATCGGCGCACGCTCTATCACCATCCGGCCCCAACTGACGACGCTCTCGCAGCAATGGCTGGTTTTCCACGAAGGCCCCCGCACTGCGGGGGCCTTCGTGTTTTCACCTTTGCTGCGGGCGGGTTCCAGGGCGACAGGCGGGGAAGGCGGCCCGGCGAGGGCCGGTCTAGGATTGGGCCGGTCCGACCTGGGCGGAGAGGAATTCGGCCAGTGACTGCGGCGGGCGGCCGGTGATGTCCTCAACAGAGGTACTCACACCGGCCATGGCCCCGGAGGCAATGGCCGTGTAGGTCGAGACCCACGCGTCGTACTGCCATTGCGGGGCATCCCAGGCCTTGGGGGATTCATACGCTTCGGGGATGGTTTCGTCGTGGAAAGCGATATTTCGGCCCTGGCCGCCGCTAAGGGTTGCCGCGACCTCGGTCATGCTGAGCGCCTCGGGGCCCGTGAGATCGTAGCTCCGCCCTGCGTAGGAATGTGGATCCAGCAGGACCGCGGCGGCCACCTCCGCAACGTCGCGGCGTGAGATCAGCGCCGCCCTGCCGTTGCCCGCAGGACCGCGAATGACGCCGTCGTCGCCGACCATCATGGGCATGAAATCCAGGTAAAAATTGTCGCGCAGGAACGTCCACGCCATGCCCGAGGCCTTCAGGTACTCTTCGGTGGCGAAGTGGTCGCGTGCCAGGGTGAAGATGGCGTCAGGCGCCGCGCCCATGAATGAGGTGTACACAACATGGTTCACACCGGCCGCCGCTGCCCCGTCAATAAAGGCCTTGTGCTCGGCCAACCGCGTGGCACTTTCCGCAGCGGAAACCATCAGCACGGTTTGTATGCCCTGAAGGGCATGTTCGACGCCGGGCCGGTCGCCGAACGCTGCCGTGGCAACGTCCGACGCGGGCAATTTCGGAGCCCTGGCCGGGTTGCGGACGACCAGGCGCTGGGCAACTCCGGCATCGGCGAGAATCCGGGCTACGCGTCCGCCGACAAATCCCGTGGCGCCCGTGACGGCGATGTTTGGTGGTGTCATGGCTCCAGTACACCCCCTGAGGGCGGGCTTGTCGAGGCACGCAGGACCTCCGTTCCGCGCCTGCCGTGCGGCACCGCCGCCGTGTGGAAAATCGTAATGGACCCTGGGGCGCTGCGTTGAAAACGGCGTCCCTGAGGGATCCGGCGAGGTCCTGGCCATCCAGTTTTTCGGGTTGCGAATGCGGTCCAGCCCCAGTCCGGCCGCCCTCACCGGATCAGCCGGCCTGGGCCAGGACAAGCGGCAGGACCTGCCCAACGCCTGCCACACGCAGGGCACGCCCGGCCACTGTCAGCGACCAGCGGCTGTCCACAAGGTCATCCAGCAGCAGGACAGGCCCGCCGCCATAGCCCTCAAGTGCCTGCTGCAGCTCCGGCCCAACGGCAAGGCGGTCCCAGACCCCGGCGAGCCGATAGGCGCTGTTGCCTCCGCGCTCGCCCGTGGGCCCGCCAAATTCGAGCGACACCTCGCCAAGGTACGGCAGCTTGCCGATCTCGCAAATGGCCTGGGCAAAGGACTGGAGCAACAGCGGCTTGCTGCGTGAGGGCATGGCGACCACGGCAACGGGGCGCCCTGATCCCTCCCAGCCTCCTTGGCCCCACTCCCGCAGCACGGCCACCACGGCCTGGGCCATGGCGGGCTCAAGCGGCGCATCCGGTGCGCCGGACGCAAACATGGCACGCAGCGCATTGCCCCAGCCCAGGTCCGTCATGCGGGCCAGGATGCGGCCGGTGGCTGAGAGTTCCTCCGCCTTGAGCTTGCCCTTGACGGGAACGCCCAGCCGGTCCATGCCGGTGGGCCACATGGCGCGCGGGTCCAGCGGCAGTCCGGCGTGGCGCAGCGCGTCCCCGGCAGCCTCGGCCGCACCCGACACGACGTCGGCGGAGAACCAGCGGCCCGCACAGTTGTCGCAGCGCCCGCACGGCTCCGCGGTTTCGTCGTCGAGAGCGGCTGCGAGGTACTCCATGCGGCATCCGGACATGCGCTCGTACTCCACCATGGACTGCTGCTCGTCCACCCGGGCCTGGGCGATCCGGCGGTAGCGTTCCTCGTCGTAAGCCCACGGCTGCCCGGTCGATTCCCAGCCGCCGGACACGCGGCGCACCGCCCCGTCCACGGCCAGCACCTTCAGCAGCAGCTCCAGCGGCGTGCGGCGCAGGTCCACGCGGGCCTCCAGCGCGGGCGTGGACATGGGCTTGGGCGATTCGGCGAGCGCCTCCAGAACTGCCATGGCCTTGTCCTGTGCGGGCATGGATGCCGTGGCAAAGTAACGCCAGATCTCGGCATCCTCGGTCCCGGGAAGCAGCAGGACGTCGGCATTGGCGCTGCCGCGGCCGGCGCGGCCCACCTGCTGGTAGTACGCCACGGGTGATGACGGTGCACCCAGGTGGACCACGAACCCCAGATCCGGCTTGTCGAAACCCATGCCGAGGGCGCTGGTGGCCACGAGTGCCTTGACCTGGTTGTTTTTCAGCGCGTCTTCCAGCGCCTCCCGGTCCTGTGTGTCGGTGCGGCCCGTGTAGGCCTTCACCACGTGGTCGGCCTCGGCCAGCAGCCGCGCGGTGTCCTCCGCGGCGGAAACCGTCAGCGTGTAGATGATGCCGCTGCCCGGCAGTTCCGCCAGGTGCGTCAGCAGCCAGCCCAGCCGGTCGCGGGAGTCGGCCAGCCGCAGCACGCCCAGGCGCAGCGATTTGCGGGCCAGGGGGCCTCGGATCGTGAACACGCCGGAACCCAGTTGCTCCTCAATGTCGGCCACCACCCGGGAGTTGGCCGTGGCGGTGGTGGCCAGCACGGGCACAGCGGCGGGGAGCTGGGCGATTAGGTCGGCGATGCGCCGGTAGTCGGGACGGAAGTCGTGCCCCCAGTCTGAGATGCAGTGGGCCTCGTCCACCACCAACAGCCCGGTGCGCTGCACCAGGGAGGGCAGCTGGTTCTCCCGGAACGACGGGTTGGTCAGCCGTTCGGGCGAGACCAGCAGCACGTCCACCTCATCGGCCGCCAGTGCGGCGGACACCTGGCCCCACTCGGTGGCATTTGCGGAGTTGATGGCCATGGCCCGCACACCCGCACGCTCGGCGGCGGCCACTTGGTCGCGCATCAGCGCCAGCAGGGGCGAGACAATCAGCGTGGGTCCGGCTCCGCGGGCACGCAGCAGCAGCGAGGCCACAAAGTACACGGCCGACTTCCCCCAGCCCGTGCGCTGGACGACCAGGGCGCGCCGTCCGCCGTCGACCAATGCCTCAATGGCCTCAAACTGGCCGTCATGGAAAACGGCGTCCGGGCGTCCCACCAGTGCCCGCAGCACCTCCAGCGCCTGGTCGTGCGTGCTGGACGGGACGGCGGGGGCGGGTGCTGCGTGGAATGTCATGCCCCCAGTATTCCAGCGCGCACCGACAAACGGCCTGTCCGCCGGACCGCCCTGTGGACAACCGCCCGGTTTCGCTCCCGACGGTAGGATGGCAGTGTGACTATTGAAGAAAATTCGCCGGTTGACCTGTCCAACTCGTTCAAGGCCTACGATGTTCGCGGGATCGTGGGTGAGACCATCACCACCGAGTCAGTGCGGGCCGTGGGCGCCGCCTTTGTGGACGTGTTGGGGCTGAACGGCCAGTCCGTCCTGGTGGGCGGGGACATGCGCCCGTCCTCGGCAGGCTTCTCGCAGGCCTTCGCCGAGGGAGCAGCCGGCCGCGGCGCCAACGTGCGACTCCTGGGCCTGGTCTCCACGGATGAGCTTTATTTCGCCTCAGGGGCGCTCAAGGCTGCCGGCGTCGTCTTCACCGCCAGCCACAATCCCTCCGAGTACAACGGCATGAAGATGACCCGCGCCGGCGCCGTCCCCGTCTCCTCGGAAACGGGCATGACAGAGATCCGCGACCTCGCCCAGCAGTACCTCTCAGACGGCATTCCGGCAGCGGAAACCACGGGCACCATCGGCAGCGAGGACGTCCTGGAGGCGTACGCCGAGTACCTGCGCACCCTGGTGGACCTCTCCGGGTCCCGGCCGCTGAAGATCGTTGTCGATGCCGGCAACGGCATGGCGGGCATGACCACCCCTGCGGTCCTGGGCAACGCAATCCTGCCGGGGCTGCCCTTCGAGATCGTCCCGCTCTACTTCGAGCTGGACGGCACCTTCCCCAACCACCCCGCCAACCCGCTGGAGCCCGCCAACCTGCTGGACCTGCAGGCTGCCGTGGTCAAGCATGGTGCGGACCTTGGCCTGGCGTTCGACGGCGATGCGGACCGCTGCTTTGTCATCGACGAACTCGGTGCACCCGTGTCGCCGTCGGCCGTTACCGCCCTTGTGGCCCGCCGCGAGATCGCCCGGGCCAAACTTGCCGGCGAGGCTGAGCCCACCGTCATCCACAACCTGATCACCTCCCGTGCGGTGCCCGAATTGATCAAGCACGACGGCGGGCGGGCCGTCCGCACGCGGGTGGGCCACTCCTTCATCAAGGCCACCATGGCGGAAGAGGGTGCCGTGTTCGGCGGCGAGCACTCCGCGCACTACTACTTCCGCGACTTCTTCAACGCCGACACCGGCATGCTCGCTGCCATGCACGTGCTGGCCGCGCTGGGCGAACAGGACGGCCCGCTCTCCGAGCTGGGCCGCGAATACGAACCCTACGTCTCCAGCGGCGAGATCAACTCCCAGCTGGCCGACGTCCCGGCTGCCGTGGCCCGCGTCCGCGAGGCCTACACACGTGAGGACGTGCTGGTCGACGAACTCGACGGCATCACCTTCACCGCCAAGGACGGCACGTGGTGGTTCAACCTGCGCGCCTCCAACACCGAACCCTTCCTGCGCCTGAACGCCGAAGCCGTTGACGCCGTCACCATGGCAGACATCCGCGACGACGTCCTGGCACTCGTACGCCGCTAGGGCGCGCCAATACCAACCAAGGATAACGATGGACCAGAACACCACTGAACAGAACACCCAGGAACCGGCCGCCCCGGCAACCGGCGAACAGGATGCTCAGGTGCAGGACGACCTGAACAAGCTCATCGGCACCGCCCTGGGCGTGGCGGGCGAACAGCTCGAGGAACACGGCGCCTTCCTGCCCGTCGGCATCGTCCTGGCGCACAGCGGCGAGCTCAGCCTGGTGGCAGTCTCTCCGACAGAGGTGGATGGCGGGGAGGAAAGCGAACTCGACGCCGACGCCATGGTTGCGGACCTGTTCCAGGCACTGGCGCAACAGCGCGAACAAAACCGTGCGGCCGCCGTCGTGTGTGACATCCACCTGCCCGACGACCTCACGGATGCCATCCACGTCATGGCCGAACACAGCACCGGTGTGGGTGTCTCAGCCGTGCGACCGTACCGCCAGGCACCCACCGGCTGGGAGTTCGGCAACCCGTTCCTGGAAGCCGGCGAGATCCAGATCTGGGCGTAGGCAATGCGCATCAACTCCTTTTCCGATGTCAGCCTGCGCCTGTTGATGGTGCTGTGCTCGGCACCGGAGGGTGAATTGTCCACCACCCGCGACCTCGCGGAACAGGTGGGTACGCCGTACAACCACGTCAGCAAGGCCGTGCTGAAGCTGCGGCAGATGGGTCTCGTGGACGCCATTCGCGGACGCGCCGGCGGAGTGCGCATCTCCCCCGCCGGGAAGGCCGCCACCGTTGGCCAGGTGCTGCGCGTTCTGGATGACCACCAGGACGTCGCCGAATGCCGCACGGAGATGGGTGAATGCCCACTGGCCCACAGCTGCGGGCTGCGCGGCGTGCTGAACCACGCCCGCGAATCGTTCTACGTGTCACTGGACAATGTGACCATTTACAGCCTCGCCCGGAAGACCAACGACGGGCCCATCCCAGTGATGTTGAGCACATCCCGCCCGGTCTGACCCCCGCCAATCCACGCTTTTTCTACAAATTGTAGAAATTGCGGATTTAAAGTCGCATTTGAAATGCTACTTTGGGTTTGTCACCATGACCTTGACCCAAGGAGTACCAGATGCTGTCGGAAAAATCGCGCCCCGTCATTGAAGCCACCCTGCCGCTGGTGGGCTCCCGGTTGGGCGCCATCACCCCGAACTTCTACGGCCGCATGTTCGCCGCACACCCGGAGCTCCTGGACGGGCTGTTCAGCCGCGCCAACCAGAACAACGGCGAGCAGCAGAAGGCCCTGGCCGGCTCCATCGCCGGTTTCGCGAGCGCCCTGATGGCCAACCCGGACATGGTTCCGGAGACCATGCTCAGCCGCATCGCGCACAAGCACACGGCCCTGGGCATCACCGAGGACCAGTACCAGATTGTCTACAAGTACCTCTTTGAGGCCATCGCCGAGGAGCTCGCCGACGTCATCACTGCCGAGATCGCCGAGGCCTGGACCGAGGTCTACTGGCTCATGGCCGACGCGCTCATCAAAATTGAAAAGGGCCTTTACGCACAGCAGGCCAACAACAAGATGTGGATGCCCTGGACCGTGGTGGAAAAGATGCCGGCCGGCACCGACTCCATGACGTTTGTCCTGGTGCCCGCCGACGACACCCCCGTCACGGCTGCCCGCCCCGGCCAGTTCGTCTCCGTCAAGGTGGCCCTGCCGGACGGCCTGCTGCAGGTGCGCCAGTACTCGCTCAGCGCCGACGCCGAGTCCACCACCCGCCGCGTGTTCACCACCAAGCGCGACGACGGCGGCGAGGTCTCGCCCGTGCTGCACAACAATGTGAAGGTGGGGGACGTCGTCGAACTTTCCAACCCCTATGGCGATGTGACGCTCGACGGCGAGGGCCCGGTCGTGTTTGCCACGGCCGGCATCGGCTGCACCCCCTCCGCATCGGCACTGCGCGCGCTGGCCACCGCGGGCGAGGACCGCGAGGTGCTGGTGCTGCACGCCGAGAAGAACCTGGAGGCCTGGGCGCTGCGAGAGCAAATGACCACCGACGTTGACGCGATTGGCAGCGCCACGCTGCAGCTCTGGCTCGAGGAGCCCACGGAGGGTTTCCACAAGGGCTTCATGTCGCTTGAGGGTCTGGACCTGCCGGCCAACGCCTCAATGTATGTGTGCGGGCCGCTGCCGTTCATGAAGGCGATCCGCAATCAGGCCATCGACGCCGGAATCCCCTCCACGAAGATCCACTACGAGGTCTTCGGCCCCGACGTCTGGCTGGCCGGCGCCGACAACTAGCCATCCGACGCGCCGTCGGCACCGTCCGCCCCGGACGCTCCGGACGCTCCGGACGCTCCGGACGCTCCGGACGCTCCGGCACCACCAACGCTATCGCAGCAATGGCTGGTTTTTCGGCAACGCTATCGCCCATGACTGCGATAGCGTTGCCGATTTTCTGACCATTGCTGCGATAGCGTTTTGTGCGTTGGAGCGACGACGGAGCCGAAGCTCCCGCATTTAGCTCTTAGGAGGCGAAGCGCTGCTTCAGGCCCTCCAGCTCGGTGGCCATTTCAGCCGGAAGGGAGTCACCGAAGCGGGCGTACCATTCCTCGATGCCGGCCAGCTCGGTTTCCCATTCGGCCGCGTCCACCTTGAGTGCGTCCTTGATGTCCGACGCCGGAACCTCCAGGCCTGCCAGGTCCAGTGAGCCTTCTGCCGGGACGAAGCCGATGGGCGTCTCCACGGCATCGGCGGTGCCTTCGATGCGCTCGATGGCCCACTTGAGCACACGCGAGTTCTCACCGAAGCCGGGCCAGGCGAAGCCGCCGTCGGCGTTGCGCCGGAACCAGTTGACCAAGAAGATCTTGGGCAGGCGGTCCTGGTTGCCTCCGGCGGAGAGGTCGATCCAGTGCTTGAGGTAGTCGCCGGCGTCGTAGCCGATGAACGGCAGCATGGCCATGGGGTCGCGGCGGACCACACCCACGGCGCCGGTGGCGGCGGCGGTGGTTTCCGAGGACAGCGTCGAGCCCATGAAGATGCCGTGGGTCCAGTCGCGGGCCTGCGTGACCAGGGGAACCGTGGTCTTGCGGCGCCCACCGAACAGGATGGCGTTGATCTCGACGCCGGCGGCGTCGTAGTAGTCCTTGGACAGCATGTCCACCTGGTCGATCGGCGTGCAGAAGCGCGAGTTCGGGTGCGCCGCCGGGCGCCCTGCATCGGGCGTCCAGTCCTCGCCGCGCCAATCTGTCAGGTGGGCGGGCACCTCGTCGGTCATGCCCTCCCACCACACACCGCCGTCGTCCGTCAAAGCAACATTGGTGAAGATGGAGTTGCCCTTGACGATGGCGGCCATGGCGTTGGGGTTGGTGGACCAGCCGGTGCCAGGGGCGACGCCGAACAGCCCGGACTCCGGGTTGACGGCACGCAGCTCGCCTTCCTTGCCGAAGCGCATCCAGTTGATGTCATCGCCCAGCGTCTCGGCCTTCCAGCCGGGAATGGTGGGCTCGAGCAGCGCCAGGTTGGTCTTGCCGCAGGCAGAGGGGAAAGCCGCGGCGACGTGGTAGCTCTTGTCCTCGGGGCTGGTGAGCTTGAGGATGAGCATGTGCTCAGCGAGCCAGCCTTCGTCGCGGGCCATGACCGAGGCGATGCGCAGGGCAAAGCACTTCTTGCCCAGGAGCGCGTTTCCGCCGTAGCCGGAGCCGAACGAGAAGATGGAGCGCTCCTCGGGGAAGTGCACAATCCACTTTTCCTCGTTGCATGGCCACGCGGCATCCGCCTCACCCGGCGCCAGCGGGGCACCCACGGAATGCAGTGCCGGGACAAAGAAGGCGTTGGTGGCTTCAAGCTTGTGCAGCACCTCGGTGCCGATCCGGGCCATGATGCGCATGGAGGCGACGACGTAGGCCGAGTCGGTGATTTCAACGCCGAACTTGGGGTCCTCGGCGTCGAGCGGGCCCATGACGAAGGGGATGACGTACATGGTGCGTCCGCGCATGCTGCCGGCGAAGCGGTCGTTGAGGATCTCCTTCATGGCGGCCGGTTCCATCCAGTTGTTGGTGAAGCCGGCGTCTCGCTCGTTTTCGGAGCAGATGAAGGTCCGTCCCTCGACCCGGGCAACGTCCTTGGGGTCCGAGAAGGCGGCGAAGGAATTGGGGAACAGTTCGGGGTTGAGCCGCGTGAGCGTGCCGTCCTCCACGAGTTGGTCCGTGAGCTGCGCATATTCCTGTGCAGACCCGTCCACCCAGCGGACGTTCTCCGGCAAGGTCAGAGCAGCAACCTCGGACACCCAGGCAGCCAGGCCCTTGTGGGTGGTCATTGCCTGCTCAACGGATTCCTGCACTGGCGCGTGGCCCATTGTGTTTCCCTTCATTGGGTGGGTAGGTGGTGTCTAAATGCTATGACCCGACTTTCCCGCTTTTTGGGCATCGGACATGGGATGTACATAGCCATGCCGCAAGCAATTCCGCGCGCTTCCGGGGTTTTCCCCATTCATCGGCACCAATTTAAGTGATCCAGATCACCTAGACCGGTCTAGTGCCGGGGAACACTGCGCCGGCACGCCCTTTCGATTTGGACTCTCCGCCCAAGGTGGGTTAGAGTTATTCACGGCCCGAGGGTCAACAAAGAAACAAAGAAACAAAATATGCGTGCGTAGCTCAACGGATAGAGCATCTGACTACGGATCAGAAGGTTGGGGGTTCGAATCCCTTCGCGCGCACTCCAGGAAAGAGTCCCAAGCTTCGGCTTGGGACTCTTTCGCTTAAGCTCTGCCCATTGTCCCCCAAGTTGAGACAGGGCACCCCGCGAGGGCACCAATAGTGCGGCGGCGGCACGGCCCAGGGCCGGGCGGGAAGCCTCCTGCTCAGACCCGGTTCACGTGGCGCATGATCTCGCGAGCCACCGGCGCCGGATC
Source organism: Sporosarcina beigongshangi (assembly GCF_016820535.1). Classification (GTDB taxonomy): domain Bacteria; phylum Actinomycetota; class Actinomycetes; order Actinomycetales; family Micrococcaceae; genus Specibacter. The sequence goes on from NZ_JADHDY010000003.1 coordinate 91,256, forward strand.
CTTGACCATGGTTTCGTGGCCGCAGCCTGCAATTTCAACCATGACGGCATTCGGGATCAGTGCGGCAACCTCCGCAACCCAACCGCCCGGGCAGACCCGGTCGCGTCCGCCGCGGACCACCAGGGTGTGTGCCTGGATGAGAGGCAGCGTGTCCTCGACCGTGTGTGCCATCATGGCGTTCAGCTTCTTGATGAACCAGCGCGGCCCGGTCCGGGCGTAGTTTTTCAGGCCGACGCCGATAACCTTGGGGCTTTCGCCGAAGAGGTCCTGCAGCATGCGCCAGGCCTCACGGCCCATGCTGCGCTCGAGGCGGTTGAGGGTGGGTGCAACCAGGACCAACTCCGGGAAAAGGTCCGGGCGCTGGGCTGCGGCCTCGGCCACCACCTGGGTGCCCATGGAGTGTCCGATGAGAATGGGCCGGCCCAGCCCTTCGGCCTCAACAAAGTCGATCAGGAGCGCACCGGTTTGCGCCATGGTCAGCGCGTGCCGGGGTTCGGGGCTGTTGCCAAAGCCGGGCAGGTCCACAGCCACGACGCGGCCATGCTGCTCCAGCTCGCCGGCAAGCGCGGAAAAATAGGGGATGCCCATGCCGATCCCGTGCACAAGGAGGAACGTCCGTTGCCCGGCAGTACCGGAGTCCGTGGCGGTGATTGTGTACTCTCCCCGGACAAATGTGTGCGCGCGCATGCCCCACAGTACCGCGGCACTGGCACCCCGCCCGCAACCGCGGCTGGCTCGGCAGCCCCAACCGGTGCCGCCTCCCGGATCACCAGCTTCCCATGTTCGACGGCGCCCGGCCCACCCTGGCGGGTGGGAGCGGACCGGTCCAGTCCAGTCCAAGGCAGTTTGGCGTCCCGGCGCTCGGGTGCGGCGGGACGTCGCAAGTCCTTCGGTCGCTGCTGCAGCTTGTCTGAACGTCGACCCACGCCTCTCGTCCAATTGGCTTGCCGAGGTCCGGTCAAGGGGCCTTCGAAGCGCCTCTGAACGCCAACCCTGGCCGGCATCCGGAACTCGTGCTCCCGTTCGTGCCAACAATTCGGCGCGTCTCGGGCAGGGCCGGAAGGTGGCGGAGCGGGTTCCTTCCAAGCGAAAGCCACCCCTGGCTGCGACGTTGTTGGACGCCAGGCAGGCGGGGACCTCGGTTTCTATCCATGCACCAACAACGTCGCTGCACAGCACGCCCGCAGGTTTAAGCACGGGGCCACGTTTCGCAAAGCCCCGCGGGTTGAAAGCCAAGGGACGGCTGCCATCATTGAGCACGTCGTCGGCATGCCCCGGGAGCCGATCGGACCGGCCCACGAGCCGTAGCGGCTCACCCAGACCGGTTCAACGCGAAAAAGCCGCCGATACTGCCCGGCGCCTAAATCTGAGCGGCAAAGGGCAGTATCGACGGCGGAAGCAGGACGGCCGGTTAAGACGCCTCCACGTATTCCTTGATCTTGTGGCGGATGCCGTCGAAGTGGGCGCTGAGCAGGGCCGACGCGGCGGTGGCGTCTTGGGACACGACGGCCTCGTAAATCAGGCGGTGTTCTGCCGCCGTCTGGACAAGGCTCCTGGTGCCGACACCGATTTCAACGTGGATCTTGCGATATACCTTCCAAAAAACATCCATGAGGTTCATGAGGAGATCGTTGCCGAGGGGCGCAAACAGCAGCCGGTGGAATTCCGCATCGGCCTCCGTGAACGCCTCGCCCTGATGCGCCAGGTCCTCCATGGTTCCAACGACTTCAGCAAGCCGCTGCAGGTCTGCCTCCGTGACCACCTGGATGGTGGAACTGATAAGGCCGGCTTCCAGTGCCTGGCGGATGTCGACCAGCTGGAGGGCTTCCACTCCTTCATGGCGCAGCGACAGGCGCCCGCGGAAGGTCAGGCCGTCTGCCAGCGCATCAAAGTTGCTGGGCGCCACAAACATGCCGAATCCGTGCCGGATCTCAATGACACCCAGCGCCTGCAGGACCTTCAGAGACTCGCGAAGCGTGTTGCGGCCAACGCCGAGGACTTCACACAGTTCATTTTCGGTGGGCATGGGGTCGCCCGCATCGAGGTCCCGGTCAAGGATGAGTTCCATAATGTCTGCCTGAAGTGCCCGGAGCCGCGCCTGCGCACTGAACCTGGCCTTCGGCACCGCGTTTGAAATGGACAACTAAACTCCTCAGTTAGGTAGGAGCTGCACGGTCCGCCCGGATTCTCACTTCAATAGCGAAAACAGGCGAACCGTCCCCGAGTACCATTGTTTCCAAAGCATGTGGCCGCTGCAGCTCATGAGCCGGACGCCCGGAAGGGCGCCAAGGTGATCTAAGACATAGAATATCGGATGTCCGACGTCTTTCCTATCCCGTGCCACGGAAAATTGGGCCAGCTTGGCCAACGCACCCCCTACAGGCACCATCGCCCGCACCCGCGCCCGCCGCCGGCAAAGCGGCGCGGGTCACAACAAACCCGTCGCCACATTATTGAACACCTGCCGTCGGGCCCGTCAATTCGCGGCTTCAAGCCGTAACCAAATCGAGACACAAGCACCACTTGACCGATCCCTGTGATGGCAATTACAGTTTCATCATAAGCATCGGACGTCCTACATCCGATAACTAATAAACGAAATGGTGAGTCCACAGAATGAGCAATACTCTTCAGAACCTACCTGCGACACCGGCGTCGCGTCGCACTTTCCTCAAGGCCGCTGGCGTCCTTGGTGCCGCTACTGCTTTCACCGCCACCCTGGCTGCCTGTGGCTCCAGCGATCCCAAGTCTGAGACTTCAGGTCCTGCCGGCGCGATCAACAAGGATGGCAGCATCGAGGCCGGCATCTCCTACTCCCTGTCAACTGGTTTTGACCCGATGAGCTCCTCGGGTGCCACTCCGATGGCAGCCAACCTGCACATCTTCGAAGGCCTGGTGGAACTTCACCCGGCAACGCGTGAGCCCTACAACGCCCTCGCCAAGGAAGACCCCAAGCAGATCGACGACCTCACCTGGCAGGTCACGATCCGCGAAGGCGCCAAGTTCCACGACGGCTCCCCCGTCACCACCGAGGACGTCGCCTACTCGTTCGAGCGCGTTCTGGACCCGGCCAACGCCGCCCTGTTCGCACAGTTCATCTTCTTCGTCGACACGGTCAAGGCCGTTGACGACAAGACTGTTGAATTCAAGCTGAAGACCGCTTTCGCCGGTTTCGGCCCGCGCATCTCCGTGGTCAAGGTTGTCCCCAAGGCCATCGCCTCCAAGGACCAGAAGGCCTTCGACGCCAACCCCGTCGGCACCGGCCCGTACAAGTTCGTCTCCGCGGCCAAGGATGACAAGATCGTCTTCGCCCGCAACGACGACTACAACGGCCCGAAGCCGGCCCTGGCCAAGGACATGACCTGGTTCCTGCTCTCGGATGCATCGGCCCGCGTCACCGCAATGCAGTCCGGCCGCGTCCAGGCCATCGAAGACGTCCCCTACCTGGACGTCGACGCCCTGAAGTCCAAGGTTGAAGTTGAGTCCGTGCAGTCCTTCGGCCTCATGTTCCTCATGTTCAACCTGTCCAAGGCACCCTTCGACAAGAAGGAAGTCCGCCAGGCACTGCACTACGCCATCGACAAGGACGTCCTCATCAAGACGGCGCTCCTGGGCAACGCCGCCGCCGCAACCTCCTACTTCCAGGAAGGTGGCACCAACTACCAGAAGGCTGCAACGGTTTACACCTACGATGCAGACAAGGCCAAGTCGCTGCTCGCCGCTGCGGGCGTCACCGGCCTGAAGCTGACCCTGACCAGCACGGACACCGCCTGGGTCAAGGACGTCATCCCGCTCATCAAGTCCAACTGGGACGCCATCGGCGTCCAGACCACGCTGGAGCCGCTGGCTTCCGCAGCCGTTTACGCACCGGACAAGGTCGGCGGCCTGAACTACGACGTGCTGGCAGCCCCGGGCGACCCCTCGGTCTTCGGCAACGACGCAGACATCCTGCTGAGCTGGTTCTACCGCGGCGACACCTGGGCCAAGAACCGCTACGCATGGAACGACTCGGCCGAGTACAAGGAAGTCCAGTCCAAGCTCGATGCAGCTTTGGCCGCCTCCGACGCCGACGCCAAGAAGCTCTACAGCGAGATCATCAACATCGTTGCCGAAGAGGCACCGCTGTACCCGATCTTCCACCGCAAGCTGCCCACCGCCTGGAACCAGAAGGAACTTGATGGTTTCCAGCCGCTGCCCACAACGGGCATCTCCTTCGTTGGAGTCGGGCGCGTTTAGCAATATCGTTTCACACAGACCGGAGGGGCTGTGGCCTATCACTGGCCACAGCCCCTCCGGCCTGACACCATCTTTCCTATGACGCAGCGCACAGTCCCCGCTGGCACCTGCAAAATAGAACCGGAGTAAAGTACATTGGCAAACTTTTTGCGACTGCTGGGACGCCGGCTCGCAGCCCTACCGTTGATGATCCTGGGTGTAACCCTGCTCGTCTTCGTGGTGCTGCAGTTCGCTCCTGGTGACCGTGCCGTTGCAGCGTTGGGCGAAGGCGCCTCACAACAGGCCCTCGACCAGTACCGCGAGGCAAACGGTCTCAACGACCCCCTATTCATTCAATACTTCACCTACCTCGGCAAACTGCTCACAGGTGACTTTGGCACCACGCTGCCGCCCGCAAAGCCGGTCACCGAGGTCATTGCCAGCGCTTTCCCCGTTACCTTGCAGTTGACCTTCCTCGGCGTCATCATCGCAGTCGTCATCTCCCTGATTTTCGGCGTTCTCGCCGCATTGTACCGCGACACCTGGGTTGACCAAGCCATCCGTGTCTTCTCGGTTGCAGCCATTGCCACCCCGTCGTTCTGGCTGGGCATCCTGCTCATCCAGTGGTTTGCTCTCGGCAGCAACTCCTGGTTCCCCTCCGGCGGCCTGGCCGATCCGGATGAAGGGTTTGTGGGCTGGCTGCAGTCCATGACCTTGCCGGCAATCGCACTGGCCATCCCGGTCTCCGCATCGCTGATCCGTGTGGTCCGCACCTCAATGGTTGAGGAGCTGGACCGCGATTACGTGCGCACCGCGATCGGCAACGGCGTCCCCTACACCACCGTCGTTTCCAAGAACGTCCTCCGCAACGCCCTTGTCACCCCGGTGACCGTGCTGGGCCTGCGCATCGGCTACCTGCTGGGTGGCGCCGTCGTTATTGAAATGATCTTCTCCCTGCCCGGCATGGGCCAGCAGATCCTCAACGGCATCACGAACTCGGACACCAACCTGGTCCAGGGCGTTGTCCTCGTGATCGCAGTGACCTTCGTCATCGTGAACATCCTGGTGGACCTTCTCTACCTGCTCATCAACCCCCGAATCAGGACGGTCTAAGTCATGCGTAGCAAACTTGCCGAACGGCTCAGCGCGCCCGGCCTGCGCTTCAAGGCCCTGACACTGGGTTCCAAGCTGTCCCTGCTGTTCCTGGTGTTCATCACCCTCGTGGCGATCTTCGCCCCGCTCATCGCACCGCACGACCCGCTGCAGACCGGCGTCCCGGCCCAGCCGCCGAGCAGCGAGAACTGGTTCGGCACCGACCGCATCGGCCGCGACATCCTCTCCCGCCTCATGTACGGCGCCCAGGCGTCGCTCATGATCGGCATCGGTGCCGTCGTCCTGGCCATCCTGCTCGGTGCCACGCTTGGCGCACTCGCGGCGACGTCGTCGAAGGGCGTCAACGAAGTCATCATGCGCATCATGGACATCCTGATGGCCTTCCCGGGCATCGCCCTGGCCGCCGTGCTGCTGACCTCGTTCGGCAACTCGGTGCCCACCATCATCGTCTCCATCGCCATCATCTACACCCCGCAGCTTGCCCGCGTGGTCCGCGCCAATGTGCTGTCCCAGTACGGCGAAGACTACGTCCGTGCCGAACGCGTGATCGGTGCAGGGCGCCTGTACATCATGGTCAAGCACATCGTGCGCAACACCGCCGCCCCGGTGCTGGTGTTCGCAACCGTCATGGTGGCCGACGCAATCATCCTGGAAGCCTCCCTGTCCTTCCTGGGCGCCGGCATCCAGGATCCCGACCCCAGCTGGGGCAACGTGATCTCCTACGGACGCAACCTGGTGCTGTCCGGCGGCTGGTGGGCAACCACCTTTGCCGGCCTCGTCATTCTGCTGACGGTCCTCTCGCTGAACATCCTCGCCGAGGGCCTCACCGATGCCATGGTGAACCCCCGCATCAAGCGCGCTGCACCTGTGAAGGACGACGACGGTTCGGCAGCTGCCGCCCTCGAGCTCGCCAAGGCTGACGCGGCGGCACGCGCGGCGATTGAGGACCCCTTTGCGGCTCTCAACGAGGAGCTGCTGCGGCTTCGGACCGTGGAGCTGTCCCGCAAGGACCGCCTCCCGCAGGTGCCCGACACTGCCCGCGTGATCCTCGAGGTGGAGAACCTCTCGATCCGCTTCCCCGGCCGCTACGGCGACACCGCAATTGTGGACAATGTTTCCTTCAGCGTCCGCGAGGGCGAAACCATGGGCCTGGTGGGCGAGTCCGGCTGTGGCAAGTCCATCACCTCCCTCGCCATCATGGGCCTGCTGCCCAAGACCGCCGAGATCACCGGCTCCATCAAGTTCGACGGCAAGCAACTGCTGGATCCCGCCACCAAGCACGCCTCCAACAAGGCGTTCGAGGGCCTGCGCGGCGAGCAGATCGCCATGGTCTACCAGGATGCTTTGAGCTCGCTCAACCCGTCCATGCTGATCAAGGACCAGATGCTGCAGCTGACCCGCCGCAACGGCCGCAAGACCCCGGCCGAGCTGCTGGAACTGGTGAAGCTGGATCCGGAGCGCACGCTCAGGAGCTACCCGCACGAGCTTTCCGGCGGCCAGCGCCAGCGCGTGCTGATCGCCATGGCACTGTCCCGCTCACCCAAGATCGTGGTGGCCGACGAACCCACCACTGCCCTGGACGTCACGGTGCAGAAGCAGGTTGTCGACCTGCTGAACGAGTTGCGCGAACAGCTCGGATTCGCCATGGTCTTCGTCAGCCACGACCTCGCCCTGGTGGCCTCGCTGGCGCACAAGATCACCGTCATGTACGCCGGACAGGTTGTCGAATCCGGCCAGGCCTCGGAGCTGCTGGCGCACCCCACCCACGAATACACCCGTGGCCTGCTGGGCGCCGTGCTCTCCATCGAGTCCGACGCCGTCCGGCTCCACCAGATCCCGGGCACGGTCCCCTCGCCTCGCGAATTCGCCACAGGCGACCGGTTCGCGAGCCGCTCACAGCGTCCCGACGCCGACCCGAACCAGAAGCTGGCCTTTGTCCCGATCGTCCGCGACGGCGAGACCGTTGAGCATTTCTGGGCCAGCCACAGACACGAAGATGCACTGGCGGTCTCCGCCGGGGCAGATACGGAAGGTGCCTCATGAGCAAGCATGCAGCAGCCGAAGCCGTGACGGGCGCAACCCCCGTCATCGAGTTGAAGGACCTGCACGTCCACCACCGCACCCGCTCCGGCGGGCTGTTCAAGCCCAGCTACGTGAAGGCCGTCAACGGCGTGAACTTCTCCATCAGCCGCGGCGAAACAGTGGGCATCGTGGGCGAGTCCGGCTGTGGCAAGTCCACGCTGGCCTCCGTGCTGGTCGGCCTGCAGACACCCACCTCGGGCGAGGTGCTGTTCCACGGCAAGCCGGCCATCAAGCGCAACGCAGCGATGCGCAAGCAGTTTGGCCGCTCGGTTTCCGTCGTTTTCCAGGATCCGTCCACCGCACTGAACCCGCGCATGACCATCCAGGACATCCTCGTTGACCCGCTGGCCGTCCACGGCATCGGCAACCACGCCTCGCGCCTGGCCAAGGTCTCGGAACTGTTGTCGCTGGTCGGCCTGCCGCAGTCGGCAGCCGAGGTTACGCCGTCGCAGGTTTCCGGCGGACAGCGCCAGCGCGTGGCCATTGCCCGCGCATTGGCGCTGGACCCGGACATCGTTGTGGCGGACGAGCCCACATCGGCACTGGACGTGTCCGTCCGCGCCCAGGTGCTGAACCTGCTCTCGGACCTGAAGAAGGAACTGAACCTGGGCATGGTCTTCATCAGCCATGACATCCAGACAGTCCGCTACGTTTCAGACCGCATCGCCGTCATGTACTACGGGCAGATCGTGGAAGAAGGCTCCGCGGAGCAGATCTTCGACAACCCCACCAACGACTACACGAAGAAGCTTCTCGGCGCTGCCCCGTCGCTTCTGCACATCTAATTTTTCAACTAATAACCAATATTTGGAGTAATACTGTGACTACCGTCGCTTCCCAGTTCCAGGGCGTCATCCCGCCCGTCTGCACCCCCCGCACCGCCGAGGGCGCCATTGACGTCCCCTCGCTGGAAAACCTCACCCGCCACCTGCTCGACGGCGGCGTCACCGGCCTGTTCGTCAACGGTTCCTCCGGCGAGGTCACCCACATGACCAACGCAGAGCGCGACACTGTGCTGACCACCATCGCAGGCGTCAACGCCGGCCAGGTCCCCCTGCTCGTGGGAGCAGTTGAACAGACCACCAACCGCGTTGTTGAAGAAGCTCAGCGCATGGTGTCCCTCGGCGCCGACGGCATCGTGGCCACCAGCCAGTACTACGCCATCAGCAACGCCGAGGAGACCGGCCGCCACATCCGCACCGTCGCCGCCTCGGTTGACGTGCCCCTGTTCGTCTACGACGTGCCGGTGCGCACCCACTTCAAGATGCCCACCGACCTGCTGCTCGAACTGGGCCGTGAAGGTGTCATTGCCGGTGTGAAGGATTCCTCGGGCGACGACGTTTCCTTCCGCCAGCTGCTTATCGGTGCCAAGGACATCCCGAACTTTGACATCTTCACCGGCCACGAAGTGGTCGTTGACGGTGCACTGCTGGGCGGCGCACAGGGTGTCGTACCGGGCTTGGGCAACGTTGACCCGAAGGCGTACCGCCGTCTGTACGACCTCTCCGTTGCGGGCGACTGGGCAGGCGTCGCTGCCGAACAGGACCGCATCGCCGACGTCTTCAACATCGTCTACACGCCCAAGGCCGGCCGGGTTTCCGGCAACGCCGCAGGCCTGGGCGCGTTCAAGACCGCGCTGGTCCTCATGGGCATCATCAAGACCAACGTCATGAGCGCCCCGATGCTGGCACTGGATGAGGACGAGACCGCAGCCATCAAGGTCATCCTCGAGCGCACGGGCCTGATCTAGTCCCCACGCCCTCCCCAATGGTTGGTCGCTAGCGACCAACCATTGGGGCCCTCGGGCGTGTGGGCCCAACATTGCGGGTGCCTCGGAGCACTTGTTTTGCTTGATTTATACCTGAAGGATCTTTAATGCGGTATGTAGTTGGCGTCGACCTCGGCGGAACCAAGACGGCGGCCGGTGTCGTGGCCGAGGACGGCTCTGTCCTGCTGACGGAGCAGATCCCCACCCTGAACCGCGACGGTGGCGAGGCCATCCTGGACGCCACCGCGGCGATGGTGCGAACCCTCATTGAACGGGCCGCCGCCCAGGGCGCCACGGTCGACGCCGTGGGGGTCGGGTCCGCCGGCGTCATCAACGCCGCCGAGGGCACCGTCATCTCCGCCACCGATGCCATCCTCGGGTGGACCGGAACCGCCATCACGGCGGGACTGACGGCAAGGCTGGGACTGCCGTCCGCCGTCGTCAATGATGTGCATGCGCACGCGCTCGGCGAGGCCTGGAAGGGTGCCGGCAATGGCGCCGAAACGGCCCTCATGGTGGCGTTTGGCACCGGCGTCGGCGGCAGTTTTGTGGTTGACGGCAAGCCGCTGCTCGGCCACCGCTTTGTGGGCGGGCATGTGGGGCACTTTGCCTCGCCCCTTGCCGTGCACGACGGCGCCCCCCTCCCCTGCTCCTGTGGGCACGTGGGCCATGTGGAGGCCGTCGCCTCGGGCCCGGCCATCCACGCCGCCTACGTCCGCAACGGCGGAAACCCCGCCCTGGCCGACACACGTGCAGTGTTCGACGCGGCCCGTGCAGGGGAATCGCTGGCACTGTCCGTGATTGCCACTGCCGCGGCCGCCGCCGGACAGGCCGTGGGCGGGCTCATCAACATCCTGGACCCGGCCGTCGTGGTCGTCTCCGGCGGGCTGGCCGACGCCGGTGCGCTATGGTGGTCCGGCATGGAAAACGCCATGCGCGCCGAGCTGCTTGCACCTCTGGCCGGTGTCCCGGTGGTGCGCGCCAGCCTGGGCAACACCGCTGCCATGGTGGGCGCCGCCTCCCTCGTTCTTTACCGCTAATCCCGTTTATCTAGGAGTCACTGTGACGCTGAAAATGACCAACTTCGATGCACTCAAGGGACAGCTCGTGGTCTCGGCACAGGCGTACCCGGGCGAGCCCATGCGGGACCCCCGCACCATGGCCCAGATCGCGGCGTCGGCCGTGACCGGCGGCGCTGCCGCGATCCGCGTGCAGGGCATCGCCGACATCCAGTTTGCCCGGGCCGCCGTGGAGGTTCCCGTGATCGGCCTCTGGAAGGACGGGCACGACGGCGTCTTCATCACGCCCACGCTGCGCCACGCCCTGTCCTGTGCGAGCGCCGGTGCCCACATCGTCGCGATCGACGGCACCCGCCGCCCCCGCCCGGACGGCCTGACCCTGGCCGAAACCATCGCGGGCATCCACGCGAACTCCAATTCCCTGGTCATGGCCGACTGCGGCTCCTTTGACGATGCCGTTGCGGCCGCCGAGGCAGGCGCGGACCTGATCGGCACCACCCTGGCCGGCTACTCAGGCGAACGCCCCAAGACCGACGGCCCCGACCTGGAGCTCATCGCCGAGATCGCCGCCGCCAACCTGGGCAAGCCGCTCATCGCCGAGGGCCGGATCCACTCCCCCGCCCAGGCCCGCGCCGCCATGGACGCCGGGGCCTTCGCCGTTGTGGTTGGCACCGCCATCACCCACCCGAGCACCATCACCGGCTGGTTCAAGGCCGCCCTGGACGCCTGACGGTCTGGCATCCTCCCCAAAAAAGGCGGTTTCCCCGCAGGCAACGCGAGGGAGCCGCCTTTTCTGTGCCCGGTGAAGACCGCCGGCGCCGGGCCGGAGCAGGCATCGGGCCGCGCACTTGCCGCCTTGGGCCGCAACCGCCGCGGTCCATGCGGCCCGGGGCCCGGACCAGCACTGGTCTTCATCTGCGCCACAATTTGCGCGGCGTCCTTGGGATGGACCCGCCGGTGTGGAAAGGTGGCAGGTGATTGGCCCCACGAAATCTTGTACTGACCAGTCAGTTTCTGATATTTTGGGGCGGCTCACCTCCGGATGAAAGAACGCCCATGCTAAGCACCAACCAACTGCACATCAACGGGCGGAGGCACACCTTGCTTCCGGCCACGACCGTGGAAGCCCACAAGGGCGAGGTGCTGCTCATCCAAGCAGACGGCCAGGAGCGCCGCACGGCCCTGTCGCTGGCACTGACGGGCCGCATGAAGCCCTCCTCCGGAACCGTGGCCCTGGGCCGCGACGCCTCCATGGCCGCGTTGCGCCGGCGGAGCACCGTTGTGGATGCCCCGGAGGTCAACGCACCGGAACACCATTTGACTGTCCGCTCCCTGGCTTCAGAGGACCTGGCCCTGGTCCCGTTCAAATTCCGGGACCGCACCCGGCCCACGGAATGGCTGGTCACGCGCGGCTTTCGGGATCTCCTGGGCAAGTGGGTTGAGGAGGTCGAACCCGCCAGGCTGCTGCACCTGCAGCTTGAACTCGCCCTGGCCGATCACGGCGTGGAGCTGGTGGTGGTGGATTCCCCGGACCGGCACAGCGCTGACACCGGGACTTGGCTGCCGCTCCTGGAACGGGCAGCCGCCGGCCGCATGGGGCTTGGCCCCGAGGCCAATGCCCAAACCCCGCCCCGCCCGCTGCTCGTTGTGGGCGTGGTGGGCCGCCTGCCCGACGGCTGGGCCGGACCTGCCGCCGTGGCCGGCAACGCCGCCCACACAGCCGCCCACGCGGCCGAAAAGCCGGACGGCCCACAAAGGCCCGCCCCAGGGGGTGACCTGGTCGAGGCGTCCGTTGCGGAGAAGGCAGCCATTGCGGTTGTCCCGGCTGAAGCAGACGGCACCGCTGGGGAGGCTGGACCCGTTGAAGCAGGCGGCGCGGCCGGGGAGTCCGGCACAGTAAGCGGTGTTGATGCAGCGGAGTCCATGGCAGCGGAGGCCGGGGAACCACCCGCCGCACCCTCCGGTGCCGAAGCGGAAACCGCCGAATCCGCCACGCCCGCGGCCGATACCCCGGAAGCCGGGACGACGGCGCAACCCGGCCCGGCCGACGTCGAACTTTCCGATGCAGAACACCAAGGTATCCAGAAGGAAAAGCAATGACCGTCTTCAGGCTCGCACTGTCCGAGCTCAAGCGCATGACAGGTGGCATCCTGCCGAAACTGACCATCGTGGCCATGGTCATGGTGCCACTGCTCTACGGGGCCGTGTACCTCTACGCCAACTGGGATCCGTACGGCAACCTCGACCAGCTCAAGGCTGCCGTCGTGGTCCAGGACGAGGGCGCCGTCACGAAGGACGGCAAGGAACTGCATGTGGGGCACGATGTTGCTGAGAACCTGGTCGAGGGACACAAGTTCGACTGGCAGCTGGTCGACACCCCCGAGGAAGCCAACAACGGGGTCAAGAACGGCGCTTTCGCCTTTGCCCTCATCATCCCCAAGGACTTCTCCGCCAATCTTGCATCCCCGGAGAACTTTGATTCCGCCACGCAGGCCATGATGAGCGTGACCACCAATGACGCCAACAACTACCTGTTGACTTCCATCGTGGACAAGGTGACCACACAGGTCCATGCGTCGGTGGCCCAGGAGGTGGGCGAGCAAACGGCCAACTCGCTGCTGACGGGCTACGGGACCATCCATGCCCAGCTGGTCAAGGCCGCCGACGGAGCCCAGCAGTTGGCCGACGGCGCAGCGACGCTCGACACCGGGGTCGGAACGCTGCAAACCGGGACGGCAGAGCTGCTCACCGGCGCGAACTCACTGGCCGCCGGCCAGGCCACGCTGCTCAGCGGTGCCCAGTCTCTGCAGACCGGGGCCGCGGCCCTGGACACCGGGTTGGGCCAGTTGAACACCCAAACCGCAACGCTGCCGGCCGACACCCAGGCGCTGTCCGACGGTGCCGCCGCCGTGGCCCAGGGCAATGCCACCTTGAACGGCAAGGTCCAGAGCGCGATCGGCACGGTGGAGAAGTTGGACAATGCCGCCTCGGAAGCGATCAGCGGAAGGCTTGACCAGCTGGTTGCGGACAAGGTCCTCACCGAGGACCAGAAGGCAAAGATCCAAGCAAGGCTGACAGAGGCCACCGCCACGCCGGCCGTCACCGACCTCAAGGACCAGCTGGCCGCCGACGCCGCGGACATCCAGAAGCTGGCTGACGGATCCGCGGCCGTCGCGGCCGGCGCCTCCAAGCTTGCTGGCGCAACACCCGCCCTGACATCCGCGATTGGCCAGCTGGCCGCCGGATCGGGCGAGCTGTCGAGAGGCACCGGAACCCTTGTCGAAGGCCAGAATTCGGCCTTGGCCGGGGCAAACCAGCTGGCAGCAGGCGCCCAGAAACTGGACACGGGGGCCGGCGAACTCAAGGAGGGTTCCGCCAAGCTGTCCGCCGGGGCCACCGAGCTTGCGGACCAGCTGCGCAGCGGGGCAGGCTCCGTGCCCGACCCCAACGACAAGGACAAGGCCAACGCCGCCGGGGTCATTGCAGACCCCATACGCGTCGACTCCGTGTCCCAGGCCCAGGCCGCCAACTACGGCTCTGGCCTGGCGCCGTTCTTCCTGGTCCTGGCCCTGTGGATCGGCGCCTTCATGCTGGTGCAGGTCATGCGTCCGCTGACGGTGCGTGCGCTCGCCTCAAACGCCCCCTCATGGAAGATCGCCCTTGGCGGCTGGCTGCCCTTTGCAGCCGTCGCGTCCGGCCAGGCGCTGCTGCTGTATGCGGTGGTGAAGTTCGGGCTTGGCCTGGACCCCAGCCATCCGTGGCTGACATTGGGCCTGTTGCTGCTGGCGTCGTTGGCGTTCACCGCCTTGATCCAGGGGATCGTGGCACTGCTCGGCACCCCTGGCAAGTTTGTGGTGCTGATTCTGCTGGTCCTGCAGCTGGTCTCCTCAGGCGGCACGTTCCCGTGGCAGACCACACCGGAGCCGCTGCACATCATGCACCAGATCCTGCCCATGGGGCATGTGGTGGAGGGGATGCGGCACCTGATCTACGGCGCCGACCTTGCCCCGCTGGTCCCCGTCCTCCTGGGCCTGCTCGGCTACACGCTGTTGGGCCTGCTGATGGCATGGGCCGCGGTGGCCAAGAAGAAGACGTGGACGTTGAAGACGCTCATGCCGGAAATCGAGGCCTGAGCCGGCACTGCGGCGGGGTCCATGGCTCCCGCGGCACAGACCCTGCCCCGGTCCACAGGACCCCAACCGCGCCCCCTGGCCCCTGGGCCGGCCCGGCGCTGGCGCCAGCCGTGGTTCCCGGATGCCCTACCGCGGCACCACGAAGTTCTTCAGCTCAGCGTCCTGCCCGTCCAGGCTGGCCCAGTCGCCGGTGTGTTCAAACACTGCGAAGGCGCTGGTGGGGAACCCCGAGGCCAGGTCCATGTAGGCGTCCTGGTCCGAGTCCCGCGAGGCCAGCCGCAGCGCCAGCGACTGGATCCCCGGCATGTGGCTGATGACCATGAGCGTGTTGACGGTCTCCGGAACGTGGTTGACGACGGAGAGCATCTGGGTGGCCCCCGCCTCGTACAAGCCGCGTTCCAGCTTGGGCGTTGGTGCCTTGTCCTCCAGCTGCTGGCACACCCAGGTGCATGTCTGACGTGTCCGCAGGGCCGAGGAACACAGGATGAAATCGGGCACCACGGCGTTCTCCACCAGCCATTTGCCGGCCAGCGGCGCCTCGGTGTGGCCGCGCTGCGCCAGCGGGCGGTCGTGGTCCTCCACGCCCAGCGGGAACGCGGCCTTGGCGTGGCGCATCAGGATCAGCCGTTTAATGTGGTGTTCGCTCATGCCTTCAGTTTAGTGAGTAATAAAAAGTCCGACGGCGTTCGGTCCACCTTGGGTGGGCCGAACGCCGTCGGACGCTGTCAATCCAGGGGCCGCCAACTGCGAGGGGACGGCACCGATCTTGCGAGGGTGTGGGCCTAGATGGAGTATTCCGGGGCGGCCCAGATGACGACCTCGGGGTGCTCGTAGAAGCGGTAGCCTTCGCCGCGGACCGTGCGGACCGTGTTGGCCAGGCGGCCCAGCTTGGAACGCAGCCGGCGGACGTGGACGTCGATGGTGCGCTCGTTGGGGGCTTCCTCGCCGCCGCCCCACAGGTTTTCCAGGAGCTCGTCGCGGCAGACGGTGCGGGCACCGTTTTCCACGAGGTAGTTGAGCAGTTCGAACTCCTTGAACGTCAGGTTCAGGGTGTCGCCGTCCAGGTGCACTTCGCGGCGGGCCAGGTCGATGAGGACGCCGGAGGGGCGCTGGTCGGCCGGCGGCGGCTGGATGGCCTCCGGGCGCGGACGGACCGGGACGGTGGGGTCGCCGAATGTCGAGCGCACGACGTCGAGCGGGGTGCCTACGGCGTCGGCGGGGGCGATGGCCACTGCCGCGTAGCTCTGTGCCTGGGGAACGAGGCTCTGGGCGAAGGTGCGGATGTCCTGCGCCAGCTTGGCCAGGGAAGTTCCGGCGGCGGCGGCCGTGTCTTCGTCAACGCCGACATACAGCACAAAGCCACGGGCAACGTTGTCGGGACTGACGCCGCGAAGGCGGTCCGAACCGGCTCCGGCGATAACGGGCGTGGGTGCTGTCATGGGGCTGCTCTCGGCCTGGGGCGCCGCGCGCAGGCGGTCTGCGGCGGTGGTTTCAGCGCGGACACTGTATCCGGTCTGCTCAAGGTGTGCGGTGCGCGCGCCGGAAGTGCGGGCGCCTGCCTTGGCGGCATTTCTAACAGAGATGTGGACGTATCCGGATGCTACTGACATTGAACTACCTCGGTGTATGGCCGTATTCAACGGCTCGAATGCTTCCATCGGTTCACGTGGCGTGCGTAACCTATGCTGTCCCGTGCAAAGGGGACCGGCCCTGGGGCCAAAGACTGGTGCCGCGCCGTTGCGGTTGCTGCTTGGGGCGTGACTTCCAGTGATTGTGAGCTAAGCCTGCATTCGACAACCACGCATGAACCGTCCGGTCGATCCGAAGCGGACAGTTGCTGCGGCTGCAGAAATCACTGAGTGGGTGTTCACATGTGACAGTCTGCTACGTAACATTCACAACCTGCAAGTAACAAACGGCCAAAACGTCCACCATATGAGATCTTTTACTATTTTGTGACCAAGCGTACCATGTTGTTTTGCTCTCACTTAGAGAGCAAAGAATGACGTATATCGAATCTTCCGGAAAATTTGTGTAAAAGTGCTGTAATTAATTCGACAAAATGGCCGCACGCCACGAATTTCTTCAGCAAGAGCTAATGCGTGGCGTCGGCAGCCCTGCCAATTTCGCTTGAACGCACAGCTTATACGCAGATAATGCCGCTAGGTAAACAGCTGTTTACCTAGCGGCATCAGGGTCCTGCGGCAGCCGCTCAGCCCTGCGCGCGGTGCAGGCCCTGGACCATGAAAGCGGGCCGCAGCTGCCGGACCTGGTCGCGGAACCGGACGTTGTTCCGCCGGTTCATCATGACAAGGGCAAGCAGCCCCGCGGCGACGGCCGCCACGGCGCCCATGCCCAGCGACCAGCGCGCCCCGTACTCGGTGGCGATCCATCCCACCAGCGGCGCCCCGATCGGCGTTCCGCCCTGCAAGACCACCATGTACACGGCGAGCACCCGCCCACGCATGGCCGCATCGGTGGTCAGCTGGACCGTGGTGTTGCAGGCGTTCATGAACGTCAGCGAGGCCAGCCCCACGGGCACCAGCGCCAGGGCATACCAGCCAAAGCTCGGCATGAAGGCAGCCACCGCCACGGTTACCCCAAACGCCAGCGCGCCGCCCACCACATACAACATCCTCATGGTCCTGCGCCGCGCGGCAAGCAGCGCCGCGGCGAGGGTGCCGACGGCCATGACCGAACCCAGCAGCCCGTACTCCCCCGGCCCCAGGTGGAACACGGTGGTGGCCATGAGCGCATTCGTGATCTGGAAGTTCATGCCGAAGGTGCCCACAACAAACACCAGCACCATGATCATCAGCAGGTCCGGCCGCTGGCGGATGTACACCAACCCCTCCCTGATCTGCCCCTTGGCGCGCGGCACGTGCACGGCCGGCACCAGCTCGTGGGTGCGCATCCGCAACAGCGAAAAGATGACGGCGGCGAAGCTGGCCGCGTTGATGAGGAACGCCGGCCCCGTGCCCACCAGGGCAATCACAATGCCGGCCACGCCCGGTCCGGCAAGGCGAGCCAGGTTGAAGGATGCGCTGTTGAGTGCGACGGCGTTGGGCACGTCTTCTTTTTGGACAACCTCCGAGACAAACGCCTGGCGCGACGGGGCGTCAAAGGCGCTGGCCACGCCCAGCAGGAATGCCAGCACGTACACGTGCCAGAGTTCGACGGTCCCGGTCACCACCAGGACGCCCAGCACGAGTGCACAGAAGCCCATGGCTGCCTGGGTGACCAGGAGCAGCCGGCGTTTGTTGACACGGTCGCCCAGGAGCCCGGCGTAGGGCCCCAGGAACACGATGGGCAGGAACTGCAGGCCCGTGACAATGCCGGCAGCCGTGCCGGAGTTGTTGGTCAGCACCGTCAGAACCAGCCAGTCCTGGGCGACACGCTGCATCCACGTGCCGATGTTGGACACCAGCGCTCCCGTCACCCACAGCCGGTAGTTGAATACTTTCAGGGCACGGAACATGGAATTCATTCAGGAGCTCATCTCCTGCAGGATCACGGCCGCTTCGTGGAGGGTGGCCCGTTGCTGCGGGGTCAGCGCCGCCACCTGCTTCGCCAGCCACGCGGTCCTCTTGGACCGCGCCCGCAGCAGGGCGGCCGAGCCCGCGTCGGTGATCCGCACCAGCACCTGGCGCCTGTCCCCGGGGTTCTCTTCCCGGCTGACCAGCCCCGCGGAAGCCAGGGCATTGACGATGCGAGTCATGGAGGGCGCCTGGATCTGTTCCCGCATTGCCAACTGTCCCACCGTGAGCGGACTGTTCAGGATGCCTGCCAGCACCGAGTACTGTCCAGGGCTGACTTCGCGGGAGGCGGCCTCGGCCCGGAGCCGCCGAGATGTGCGCATGACAGCCACCCGCAACTCGGCAGCCAACGCCCCGGCCCCGATGGGCTTGCCGGTTTTCCGCCCGCCCAGCCCCTGCGCAACGGGGACCGGGGCTCCCGGGGACGGGGCCGGCGTCGTGCCTGCAGTGGACGGTTCAGTCATGGATGCTCAGCTGCCTCAAGTAATTGATTTCGTATCTTCAACCACCACTCTAGATCGTTAGCAATGCTAAGTAAATGACGATTCCGTCACGTGGAACTGAAAGTGTTATCAAAATGTGACACGGGGGCCGCATTCCGTTAAGCTGGCAGAAGTGCCACGTGGACCAACAGCGGTCCGGGCACCAGTGGACGGTTCGCCGAGCTCTGCCGCCGCCCACTCCCGTTCCCGAACAACCAGGCAGAGACGGGGGACCCAATTTTTGCGGGCCTCTAGGTAGTGGAGACCCTTGGGGTTAAGCCGTGCAGCACTTTGTGGCCGCATGGCCGGATGCTCTAGTCCGTTCCCGACAGCTCACCTCGCAGGCGTAGAGAGGCTCCCCTATGTCTGCTGCACCGCAGCGCGGCCGCCGCCGCGCCGAACCCGAGCGCCACCGCACCCTTTTGGGACTGCCGGCCCAACGCCGGGCAACCCATTCCAACCGCCGTCCCTCCCATCCCGCCGTCACCGCAACCGTGCGTGGTGTCGCCACGCTGGCCGTGGTTGGTGCCCTTGTTGGCGCCGGCGTCGTGGCCAAGCAGCTGGACGTTCCTGGCGTCTCCGGGGCCGTGGCCAACGGCCGGTCCCTCGCCAGCATTTCCTCGCTGCTTGAAGGTCCTCCCGTCGCCGCCCCCACCAACGCCTCCATCCAGTTTCCGGGCGTGGACGTCTCATCCAGCCCCCGGCCAACCGAGGACGCCATGAAGGCCGAGGCCGAGCGCGTCGCAGCCCTGGCCGTCGACGACGCCGCTGCCGCCCAGGCCTACGCTTCCAGCCAGCTGGCCTCATTCGGCTGGGGTGCCGACCAGATGAGCTGCCTCGTCCCGCTGTGGGAGCGCGAATCCAGCTGGCGCACCTCCGCCGCCAACCCCTCCAGCGGTGCATACGGCATCCCGCAGTCGCTGCCAGCCGGCAAGATGTCCAGCGCCGGCGCCGACTGGGCCACCAACTACGAGACCCAGGTCCGCTGGGGCCTGGGCTACATCCAGGGCCGCTACGGCTCCCCCTGCGCAGCCTGGGGCCACTCCAACTCGGTGGGCTGGTACTGACCTGGCCCTTCCCGAGCTGGCAGCCGTTCCCGGCGGCACAATCACCCTGCGCGACGCCCGCACCGGCACCTCCCGCGACGTCGTGCTGGCCCCGTTTTCCCTCGGCCGCACGCAGCTCACGCTGGCCCAGTGGCACCTGGTGACGGCCGACGGCGGGAGCCCGCCTGCCGCCGTCGACCTACCCGTGCATCCGGTCACCTGGTTTCAGGCGGTGGAGTTTTGCAATGCGGCTTCCGAAGTGGAGGGGCTCCCTGCGGCGTACCGGGTGGACGGCCGCGAGGTGGAATGGGACGTTTCCGCGGCGGGCTACCGGCTGCCCACCGAGGCTGAATGGGAATGGGCCGCGCGCGCCGGCACGGCGGAGCCGACGTACGGCCCCTTGGCGGAGATTGCTTGGACTGCCGCCGATTCCATGTCAGGCCCGCAACCGGCGGCCCTGAAGCGCGCGAACAACTTTGGCCTGTTCGACATGATCGGCAACGTCTGGGAGTGGTGCTGGGACTACGCCGACACGGCCCGGTATGCCGACTACCGGAGCCTGCGCGGCGCGGGCTGGGATGACAAGGCGTGGAGCGCCCGCGCGTCGGTACGCCGGGGCAGCGCACCGGACGCCGTGCTGGAAGATGTCGGGTTCCGTATGGCACGCGGGGCGGTTGGCCCTGCAGGGGCCGGAGCCGCGCAGGGCTGGTCCGCAGCAGCTGACCGCGAACGTGCGGCCGTCAAGGGGCCCCTGCCGGTGGGTTGGACACCGCTGCGGGGCCTGTAGCCCCGGACGAGAGGCCGCACCGGCCGGCCGGCGGGTGGCCCTGGGTCAGTCCACGACACCGTAGAGTCGGTCGCCGGCGTCGCCGAGGCCGGGGACGATGTAGGAATTTTCATCCAGTCCCTCATCAATGGAGGCCAGGACCACGTGCACGTTGTCGCGGTCGCCGTGCGCTGCTTCCAGCTTGGCCAGGCCTTCGGGGGCGGCCAGCAGGCAGATGCAGGTGATGTCGGCGGCGCCGCGGTCAAACAGGAATTTGAAGGCCTCGATCAGTGTGCCGCCGGTGGCCAGCATGGGGTCAAGGACGTACACCTGGCGGCCGGTCAGGTCCTCGGGGAGGCGCTCGGCATAGGTGATGGCCTCGAGGGTTTCCTCGTTGCGGGCCATGCCCAGGAAGCCCACCTCAGCGGTGGGCAGCAGGCGGGTCATGCCTTCAAGCATGCCCAGGCCGGCGCGCAGGATCGGCACCACCAGGGGCGTGGGCTTGACCAGTCCGGTGCCGATGGCGGACGTCACTGGCGTCTCAATGTTGACGGGCTCCACGCGCACCTCGCGGGTTGCCTCGTACGCCAGCAAGGTGACAAGTTCCTCCGTCAGCTGCCGAAAAATCGGCGACGGGGTGTTCTTGTCCCGCAGGACGGTCAACTTGTGGGCAATAAGCGGATGATCCGCAACCAGTACGCGCATGAATAAAAGCTACCATTGAGCCGTGCCCAACACATCGAATTTTCCGTCTTTCGAGACCACCACCACGGCCCGCCACGCCGAATGGATGGGTCTTGCGCTGAGCGAGGCACGCCTCGCCCTGGCCACGGCGGACGTGCCGATCGGCGCCGTCGTGCTTGGACCGGACGGAGAAATCCTGGGACTGGGCCGCAATGAGCGTGAGGCCCACGGCGACCCGACGGCCCACGCCGAGGTGGTCGCAATCCGCCAGGCGGCGGCAAAACTGGGTTCGTGGCGGCTGGCGGACTGCACCCTTGTGGTGACGCTTGAGCCATGCACCATGTGTGCCGGTGCCATCGTGCTGGCCCGCGTGCCGCGCGTCGTGTTTGGTGCCTGGGACGAGAAAGCCGGGGCTGCGGGTTCCGTGTTTGACGTGCTGCGCGAACGCCGGCTCAACCACTGGGTCGAGGTTTTCCCGGGGGTCCGCGAGGACGAATGCGCCGCGCTGCTGCGGGATTTCTTCGGCCGCCACCGCAGCTAGCCGTCCGGAACCACCCGCTCAGGGTTCGATGGTGAGCGGTTGCGTCGGCAGGATGCACGATGCGCGCTGGATGCCCCCGGCAGCCGGCCCGGCTGCCCCGGTCCCGCCCAGGCGGTTGTTTCTGCCGGTGTCGTCGCACCAGTCAACGTTGTGGGGGTAGGCGACCACGGCCCCCTGGCCGGGGACGGCAGAATCCGGGACGGTGAGCACCGCACTGAACCCTCCGGCGTCGTTCATGGGCGCGAGCGTGTCCACGACGACTTCCCCGGAACCGTCCGTGACCTGCAGCTGGACCTGCGCGCTGCCGCCGTAGGCCGGATTGCATTTGGCATCTTTCGCACTGACCGTGAGGCTCCCTCCCGGTGCAGCCGCGGCCGGACTGACCGTGAACGGCGGCGGCATGCAGGCCGAACCCTTCGGCGCCTGAGCCGCATTGCCGCAGCCGCCGCTGGCCAGCACGACGGCAGCCAAGACCCCTGTCACCACCCAGTTCATCCCGCCCATGGCCATGTCTCCCTTCAGTCCCGCCTATTTCGCCGCGGCATTGAGCGCGTCGATCCGTTTTTGCCTGCTCGCAGGCGAGTCAAGGCTGAAGGATCGAAAGTCGCCTAAATCCTCCCGAATCCAGCCTTCCACCTCTTCGATCCGGTTCATGACGGCGTCCGTCGGCCGGTGAAAGAGCCAGTGGGCGATGCGCTCGCGGCCGGGGTCGTACTGCCAAAGCCCGATGATCCTGCCCCTGTCCACGATGGGGTGGTCGGGGAGGTCCGCCGTCAGCGCCAGCTTTTCCCTGCCCACGGCGAGGCCGCGGTCTTCCTCGTCAACGTGGTCGGCGGAGTTGCGGCGCAGCAGGAACAGGGCGTCCGAACCGGCCAGCAGCTGGACCTGCTCCTCCGCGGGGGCCGCAAAGGTCGCGGCAGCCTCGGCGTCGGCCGGCAGCATCCAGAGCCCGTCGGGGTCCACCACGGTGGATTCCACCGCATTCGCGGCTGCGAGCGCGGCCTTGGTCTGCGCCACCGTGAACGCGGTAAACCACTGCGTCTGCTTGACCGTGGCCCCACCGGTCCAGCGCAGGTACCGCTCCATGAGCCTGGCGCGGGCCGCATCCGGCGATTCCTCCGCGGCGGGCAGCCCCCACGCGGTGTAAGCGTAGCGCTGCACGTCCAGCCTGCCGTTGACCGGGACCCGGCGGATGCGGCCGTCGGCCTGCAACAGTCCCAGCACCGTGGGGAGCGTGGTGGAGGCTCCCTTCTTCTTGCCTTCCTCGCCCAGGTTGCGGACAGCGCCGCCCAACTGCTCCCGGAGTGCCTTGGGGTCCAGCGGGCCGGTGCCGTTGGCGGCCGCTTCCTGCAGGAGAGCCAGGGTCCGGTCCTCGAGGTCCTTGATCTCCCGGCGTTCGACGCCGAGCCTGTCGAGCACTTTGGCCGTCGCCTCGGCTGCGCCCTGGCCAAGGGACAGTCCCCACGCGAAGTCGTCCGCGCCCAACACATAGGTGCAGCCGCGCGCCGTCGGAAGCTCATGGATGTGCAGGTCAGCCATGTCGGTGTCGGTTTGTTCCCGGCGGATGGCGGCGCGGGAGAACAGCGTGAGGTAGGGATTGGCCCCGCCGATCGAGCGCGCCCAACCTGAGTTGGCGAAGACGGTGGCGGCGCTGCTGCCTGCGAGGGAGCCGTCGAGTCCTTGTTTGTGCCAGCTCCAGGCCCGTCTAGTTGCGATGTCCATGAGGCCATCATGCCCCATAACCCAGGCTGGGGGTGGGCTCATTTTTGTTGTTGGGCTCTGAACCGGTAAGGTTGACGCGTTGGTGACGTGTCCGAGCGGCCGAAGGTGCAACACTCGAAATGTTGTTCAGGTGAGAGCCTGACGTGGGTTCAAATCCCACCGTCACCGCCAATGTGAAACCCCGCAGATTCCTGAATCTGCGGGGTTTTTCTCTTCCCGGATGGTTGCCCGTGGGCCCGCCCCATGTTGCTGGCCGAGACGGCAACCGGGAACTGCCAGTCAGTAGGCCTGGATGGCCAATGGTGGCCGCCGCGGACTGTCTCAATGCGATGCTTGCCGCGGGGAAACAGCCGTGCACAGCTTCGGGCATGGACAACTGCGGCCAGCTCACTTGGGCGGGCAGGCCGCTGTCGGGCCTGAATCTGCGGCAACTTGGCCGGAATTGGTATGGTTGTACATCAGCCGAAACACTCGGCGAGTTTTTCGTTGCGACCGGCGCAACGGCACGGCAACGACCACCCGGCCCGGATTCCAGCGGCCGCTGAACAAAGGAACCCATTGGCTACTCAAGTTAAAGACCAGTCCGCAGCACACGCTTCCACCAGCACCTCCGGCGACAAGGCCGGCGCCATCATCGGCACCGCCGCAGTGCTCATCGGCGTATTCGGTTTCGGCCTGCTGATCTGGTTTGGCATGTAACAACGCAGCTGACAACAAAAACGCCCGTCGCATCATTGCGGCGGGCGTTTTTCATCTTGGACCGGCTCCACGACCGGGCCAAACCTCCGGTGCAGGCTCTATCGTTCGCAGCCGATGCCGTCACCATCCCTGTCCAGGTGCGATCCGTACCCCGGCTGCCCCACATGGACGGGTGCGGCACCGGCATTCTTCGCATCTGTGCAGTTCTTGTAGTAAACATTCGTTGGGACCTCGACGAACCCCTGTATCGGCGGGGCCTGCTGGGCGGCCTGTTCGGCAGCCAGGCGATCGGCTTCAGCCTGCTGGGCAGCAGCCCACGCAGCATCGTCCGCAACCTTCTGCGCAGCCACGCGCTCGGCCTCAGCCTGCTGTGCAGCAGCCCACGCAGCGTCGTCCGCCACCTTCTGCGCAGCCACGCGCGCAGCTTCGGCCTGCTGTGCAGCAGCCTGGTCCTCTGCGGCCTTCGCCGCAGCGGCCTTCTCTGCCTCCGCGCGTACCGCGAGCAATTTCTTGGAGTCATCCTCCGACATCCAGATCAGCACGCCAGCATCGTCAAGCGTGCACACCATGGTCTCGGTGCCCTGCTGTGTCAATGCACCGGCTTCAAGGCAGGCGGAGGGCAGCACGGCCCGCTCCTGCACGGCCGCGTCGGCGTGGGCGTGGGCGTGGAGGTTGCCGTCGGCGTGGGCGTGGGCGTTGCCGTGGTTGCTGTCTGGACGTCCGCCAGTGCCGCGCCTTCGACAGGTGCCGGTCCCGAGGTGCCCGTCAGCATGGCGCCTACGATCAAGGTCGCAGCACCAATCCCAACAGCACCCCCGGCACCCTTTCGATGAGGCAACCCCAGCCAGGAGCGCCGCCCTGTAATCAAGACATAAAGAGCCGTGAGAATCAGAAAAAGTGCAAAGGAAATCAGCCATCCTGCGAACCCGCCAGTCGGCAGGGCCACGATCAGGAACAAAAGCCAGATGGCCGTCGCCACCCAAAATGATGTTGTGGGCCGCCAACCGGGTTTGCTGGTCTTTGCGTAATAGTTGTTTGTCATGCTGCTCCCCCCAAGAAGTTTCACAATGCTGCCGAAAGTCCGGCGTGGGATGCTCCGTCCCACGGTCATTCTAGGACACAGAAAACTTTCAGCAACCGTCCAGCCAACAAAGGGAAGCATGCCAGAGAATGGAGGCATGCCCACTACCGCAGCGCCCTCAGGCCCGGCCGGCGGAACACCCCAGCCGGCGCTGGCGAACGAACCCCTGCCCAAGCTGACCCGCGCGGACGGCGAGCCCATCCGCGCCCTGGTGGTCGACGACGAACCCGAACTGGCAGACCTCATGCGCCGAGGCCTGGAAATGACCGGCTGGGATGTCAGGACCGCCAACGACGGCTTCGCCGCACTGCGGACCGCCCGCGAGTTTGTCCCCGATGTGCTGGTTCTGGACGTCATGATGCCCGGCATGGACGGTGTGGAACTGCTGCACAAGCTCCGCACCATCTACCCGGACGTGCCCGCCCTGTTCCTGACCGCCAAGGACGCCGTCACGGACAAGGTCACCGGGCTGCAGGCCGGCGGCGACGACTACGTAACCAAGCCGTTCAGCATGAAGGAGGTGCTGCTGCGCCTGCACCGCGTGGTCCAGCGCTCCGGCATCACGGCACCGCAGTCCGCGCTGCTGCAGGTGGGGGACCTGACATTGAACAAGGACACCAAGGAGGTCCGGCGCGAGGGCACTGACATCTCGCTGACCGGCACCGAGTTCGAACTGCTGAAGTTCCTCATGGAAAACCCGCGGCACGTGCTGAGCAAGTCGCGCATCCTGGACCGCGTCTGGAACTACGACTTCGGCGGCCAAAGCAACATCGTGGAACTGTACATCTCCTACCTGCGCAAGAAGGTCGACGCCGACAGGCCGCCCATGATCCACACCGTCCGCGGCTCCGGCTACGTAATCAAGCCGGCACCATGACCAGCCCCGGCGGCGGCACCATGGCCGCCAAGGTCACCAACACCGGAATTAGCACCAGGCTCAGCCGGCTGTTCCACCCCGGGCGCTGGCACCTGAGCGCGCGCCTGGTGGCCGTCATGCTCGCGCTGCTCACGGTGATCGCCGTGCTGATTGGCATGGTCAGCTATGCGACCCTGAGCATGACCTTGACCAACCAGCTTGATGCCTCCCTGCAGCAGGCCTCCGTGCGCACCGCGGCGTTTTACGCCAACGCGCCCGGCACCGGCACGCCCGACTTGCTCGAAGCCCGGGCCACCAGCGCAGGCCAGTTGAGCGCGGTCCTGAGCAACGGCGTCGTCCATTATGCCGGCATCCTCTCCCCCGCCGGCGTACGGCAGCAGCTGACCACCGCCGACGCCGACGTCCTCGCCGGCCTCACCCCCAACGGCCAGGTCAGCAGCGAAAGGCTCTCGATCGGCGGCTACCGGCTGCAGGCCGTTGCCGTGCCGGGCGGGAACACCCTGATCACGGGCCTGCCCATGGCCTCCACACAGCAGACGCTGTCCACGCTGGTGGCCTCCATCGTGCTCGTGTCGCTGGCCGGCATGCTGGCGCTGGGCTGGGCCGGAACGCTCATCATCCGCCGCAATATGCGCCCGCTGGCGCAGCTGTCGGCAACGGCCACGCAGGTTTCCACGTTGAGGCTCGACGCCGGTGAGGTCGCCCTGGGTGCGCGAGTCCCGGATGAGGCCGCGCACCGGGGCACCGAGGTTGGCAACGTGGGCCACGCCTTCAACGCCATGCTCGACAATGTGCAGCATGCCCTGGAGGCCCGGCAGCGCAGCGAGACCAAGCTGCGCCGCTTCGTGGCAGATGCCAGCCACGAACTGCGCACCCCACTGACGGCCATCCGCGGCTATGCCGAACTGCTGGCCATGAGCGAGCCGCTCAGCGCCGACGGGCAGACGGCACTGGGCCGGGTCCAGGACCAGTCGGTCCGCATGAGCCGGCTTGTGGAGGACCTGTTGACGCTGGCCCGGATTGACGAGGCCCAGCAGTCCGTGGGAGGGACGGCCGGGCGGCCGCTGCAGCAGCTGAACTTGAGCCCTCTCGTCATGGAGGCGGTGACCGACCTGCAGGTGGCCACCCCGGACCACACCTGGAGCTTTTCGGTGCCCGACGAGTCCGTCGAGGTTTTGGGCGAGGACGCCGCGCTGCGCCAGGTGCTGTTGAACCTGCTGGGAAACGCCGCGAAGCACACGCCGGCCGGGACCGCGGTCCACACCGAACTTTCGGAATCCGCGGACGGTTCCGCCATTCTGGAGATCAGCGACGACGGTCCCGGGATCGACCAGGCCTTCCAGCGCATCATCTTTGACAGGTTTTCCCGCGCCGACCAGGCCCGCACCAGCACCACGGGCAGCACGGGCCTGGGGCTGAGCATTGTCCAAGGCATTGTCGCGGCCCACGGCGGAACCGTTTCCGTGGCGAGCCGGCCAGGGCGCACCCTGTTCACCGTGCTGTTGCCGGGTGCCCGCGTTGCCTCCGCAGGTGCCACGGCCGGGCCCGATTTTCACTGACACGGGCCTTCCCGGATAAACTGGCACCCTTGGCTTGATCGAAGGGAGCAAAGTGCCGCGCGCTCCCTTCAGGCTGCTCCGAACCTCCATGATGGGCACCACCGTCATGGGCCTGGCTGCCGGGGCGCACCTCCTGGCAGGCGGCACACTGCCCGCTGCACCCATCATGGCGGCGCTGCTGGCCCTCCACATCCTCGCCACCACCGCAGCCACCCAATTCCGGCTCTCCCTCCCGGCCATTGCGGCCCTGCTCGCCAGCAGCCAATTGGTGCTGCACCAGGCGTTTGAGGTCCTCTCCCACGGGGCGCACGTGGGGGCCCAGACCGGTGCCCTCTCCGGGTCCGCTGCCAGTGCGGCAGCCCACCACACCCTTTCCCCAGAGGCGCACGCCGCGGCCATGCTGGCCCAAGCCACGGCCGACCCCGCAGCCCCGGCACTGGCTGCCATGGGGCACGGCAGCCCCACGGACGGCTGGATGCTGGCGGCACACATCGGCGCCACACTGGCCGCAGCGGTCCTCCTGGCCCACGGGGAAAACGCCCTCTGGGCCCTGGCAAACTGGCTCCGGCCGCTGTACAGCAGTGCCGCCGTCGTGCTGGTCATTCCCGCCCAACCGGCCCGGATCGGGGTGCTCCCGCGCCCGCTGCCGCGCCAGCCCTGGCGCAACCTCCGGCCGGACACCAGGCGCGGCCCGCCCCGGCTCCCCAGCTTCGCATAACACCCTTCGACACGGTCGCAGGGTGTCCCACCCTGTCATTTTCTTCGAAAGGTTTCACCCATGCGTTTTTCGCGCACCCTCAAGTCCTCCGCAGCCGTCGGCGCCACCGCCGCACTCATGATGCTGGGACTCGGCGCCGCCTCCGCGCACGTCAACGCCACCGCATCCGAGACCGCGGCCGGGGCATACTCACTGGTCACCTTTTCCGTGGCCCACGGCTGCGACGGATCACCCACCACGTCGCTGACCATCACGCTGCCGCAGGAACTCAGCGACGCAACACCCACCGTCAACCCCAACTGGACCATCAGCACGGCCGTGGAAAAGCTCGACACCCCGCGCACCCTGGCCAACGGAAGCAAGGTCAGCGAGCGAATGAAGTCCATCACCTACACGGCCAAGACGCCGCTCGCCGACCACCAGCGCGACACCTTCACCCTCTCCGTGCAGCTGCCGGACACGGCCGGGACCACCCTGAACTTCCCCACGCTGCAGAGCTGCGAAACGGGGCAGACGGACTGGGCCCAGATCCCCGCCGCGGGCGCCGACCATGATTCCGTTGACGCCCCCGCCCCGTCGTTGACCGTCACGGCGGCCGTGGCCGATGACGGACACGCCGGCCACGGCACTGGCACGGATGCTTCCGCCGGGTCCGGTGCGGATGCTGCCGGCTCGTCCGACGGCGGCACCTCCTGGCCGGCATGGCTCGGCCTGGGCGCCGGGCTGGCCGGTCTGGTCCTGGGGGCTGCGGCGTTCGTGCGCAGCGGCCGCAAGGCCTGACCCTCCCCCGCCACCGTCTATGACGCGGTTGTTGCATCGGAAAGCGCTTACTTTCGCGTATTTGATGCAACAACTGCGTCATAGTCGAGACGGGGGGCAGAATCTGGGCGAGTCACCATTGACTCATGGGACCCGTCCGGCAAAAGTGGGGGCATGACCACCGACAACAGCAGCCCCACCAGCCCCGGAACGCCCGCGAAGAAGTCGAACACCGGAAAGGTTGTCGCCCTGACGGTGACCATCACCGTGTTGGCAGTTGCCGTGGTCCTGCTTCTGTGGACCCAGTTCAACGGCAAGAACACGGCCGGGACGTCCCCCACGGAAACGGCCTCCGCCTCCGCGACACCTACCGCGACACCTTCCGCCGAGGCCTCCCCTTCCGAAACCACAACGGAGCCCACGGACGAGGCATCAACGTCGACCGCGGCCGCCGCAACACCGCTGTGCACTGCCACATCGCTTTCCGGTTCCCTGGACGACAGCGGCGGCGGCGCGGCCGGCAGCGTCTACATGAAACTGGTGCTGAGCAACAGCGGCTCCGCTGACTGCATCCTGGACGGCTACCCGGGAGTTTCCCTGGTCAAGGCCGGCACGATCGACCCCATCGGGGCCCCGGCAGAGCGGGATCCGGCGGCTCCGTCCAACGGCCCCATCACACTTGGACCGGGCCAGGGCGCCACGGCCACGCTGAGGTACACACAGGCCGGCAACTATCCGGGCTGCGAGAGCGAACAGGCTGATTCGGTGCTGGTCTACCCGCCGAGCGACACCGGACACCTGGAGATCGCACACCCGCTGACGGCCTGCAGCAACACAGACATCAAGCTGCTGACCATCGGGGCATTCCAGCAGTAGCGGGCCTTGGTGGGCGCCCCGGCAGCTACGGCCTCAACGCCTCGTCGGGGTCGTATTCCTCAAAGGATCCAATGAAACCCGGATCGCTGTCCTGGGATTCGCGGCGCCGGCCGTGGCGCAGCTCGTACAGCTTGTTGGCGGTGAAAGCGAGCACTCCGCAGGCCACCAGGTGCAGCGCCGCACCCCACACGTCGGCATGGATGAGCATCGCAAGGAAGCCGGAGAGGAACACTGCGGCGCCGGTGGTGATGAGCAGCCGGAAGCGTTCCAAGTACCCATACACAACGATGGCTGCACCAATGCACAGCCACGGGCCGGTGCCATTGAGAAACGGCACCAGGGCGCCCAGCAGCATGCCGGCGAACGTCCCGCCGAGCAGGTACAGGTAGTGGTTTCGCGGGGCCAGCCACCACGAAGGGTGTTTCCACAGCCACAGCGCACCGGCACCGCCCACCAGCAGCGAGCCGGCCACCATGGTCCACGCGTCGGCGCCCTGCCCGCGGTCGGTCACCATGTTCGCTGCGGCCGCAACGAGAAACAACAGTGACAGGCCCAGCATGGGAACCCAGTTGTTCCCCACATGACGTGTCTGCATAGCCCCCACCTACCTTCAAGTCCCGCGAATTCCCCGCCCGCCCCCTTGGCTGCGGACGGATGCCGGCACCCGTGCCGCATCTATCGATAGATTACAGCGTGGGTCCGACACCGCTTCACCACACGTGTCGCGCATCACACAAGGGTGCCGGTTTGTGCCACTTCCCCACAGAATGTCGGCCCCATGCGGCATGATGGAGCCGTGCACGCAACCACGCCAGCCGCCGGCCAAGCGGCCATGAAACAGTTCGCCGCAGCCACGCGCGAATGGTTCCTCGGCGCGTTCGGCGCCCCCACCCCCGCACAGTCCGGCGCCTGGGATGCAATCGCCGGCGGCGCCCATTCACTCGTCGTGGCCCCCACCGGCTCCGGCAAAACCCTGGCCGCGTTCCTCTGGGCCCTTGACGGCCTCATTGCGCGGACGCCCGGTGGAGGCACGACGGCGGATCCCGGCCAATTGCCCCTCGCCGGCTTCGGCGGGGCTGCTTCGCTAACGAACACCCGGGACGGCGGGGGCACCCGCGTCCTGTACATTTCCCCGCTGAAGGCCCTCGGCGTGGACGTTGAGCGCAACCTCCGCGCACCCCTGATCGGCATCACCCAGACCGCCGCCCGCCTGGGCTTGGAAGCCCCGCATGTCAGCGTCGGCGTGCGCTCCGGCGACACCCCGGCGTCGGAGCGGCGCCGCCTGCTCAGTCACCCGCCTGACATCCTGATCACCACTCCCGAATCCCTGTACTTGATGCTGACGTCCAAGGCGCGTGAAACCCTCACGGGCGTGGACACCGTCATCATCGACGAGGTCCACGCCGTCGCCGGCACCAAGCGTGGAGCCCATCTGGCCGTGTCCCTGGAACGGCTCGACGCCCTGCTGGACACCCCCGCCCAGCGCATCGGCCTTTCCGCCACCGTGGAGCCGCATTCCACCGTGGCCCGCTTCCTCGGCGGCCTGGCGCCGGTCACCATCGTGGCCCCTGCCAGCACCAAGACCTGGAACCTGGCCGTCACCGTCCCCGTCGCCGACATGACCGAGCTGCCCGCCCTCGCGGCTGCGCACGACCTCGGCCCCGCCTCCGGCCTGCAGCCCAACGCCTCCATCTGGCCGCATGTGGAGGAAAAGATCGTGGACGCCGTGTTGGCGAAGAACTCCACCATCATCTTTGCCAACTCCCGACGCCTCGCCGAACGCCTCACGGGCCGGCTCAACGAGATTTACGTGGAGCGGCTGGAGCTTGCTTCCCTCGCTGGGCTTGCTGGCGATGCGGACGACGCCGTTCCCTCCGACACGGAACCGTGGCGGACCGCTGCCACCCCCGCGCGGCTGCCCGCCGAAATGATGGCGCAGGCCGGCGCCGTGGCCGGCGCCCCGAACGTGCTGGCCAAGGCGCACCACGGCTCGGTGTCCAAGGAGCAACGGGCGCTGATCGAGGACGATCTCAAGTCGGGCCGGCTGCGCGCCGTGGTGGCCACCTCCAGCCTGGAGCTGGGCATCGACATGGGCGCCGTGGACCTGGTGATCCAGGTGGAGTCGCCGCCGTCGGTGGCCAGCGGGCTGCAGCGGGTGGGGCGTGCCGGGCACCAGGTCGGCGAGATTTCCGAGGGCCTGCTGTTCCCTAAACACCGGGCGGACCTGCTGCATTCTGCCGTCACTGTGGAGCGCATGCTGGCGGGCGAAATCGAGCCGCTCGCCATCCCGGCCAACCCGCTGGACATCCTCGCCCAGCAGACCGTTGCGGCGACGGCGCTGGAGTCCATCGACGTGGACGAGTGGTTTGAGACTGTTCGCCGCAGCGCACCGTTCACCGCCCTGCCTCGCTCCGCCTTTGACGCCACCCTGGACCTGTTGGCCGGGCGCTACCCCTCCGACGAGTTTGCCGAGCTGCGTCCCCGCATCATCTGGGACCGGACCGCGGACACCATCACGGGCCGTCCCGGCGCGCAGCGGCTGGCCGTCACCTCCGGAGGCACCATCCCGGACAGGGGCCTGTTCGGCGTCTTCATCGTCGGCTCGGACGAATCCGACGCCGGCAAGGCCGCCAAGGGCGGGCGGCGCGTGGGCGAGCTCGATGAGGAGATGGTCTACGAATCCCGCGTGGGCGACGTCTTCGCCCTGGGCGCCACTAGCTGGAAGATCGAGGACATCACCTTTGACCGGGTCCTGGTCTCGCCAGCGTTTGGCCAGCCCGGCAAGCTGCCGTTTTGGAAGGGCGACTCCCTTGGCCGGCCCGTGGAACTGGGGCGTGCACTCGGTGCCTTCATCCGCGAGGTCAGCGCCGCCCCGCGGCAGAAAGCCCTGGACCGCTGCGAAGCCACGGGCCTGGACGAGTGGGCGGCGAACAACCTGCTCGGTTACCTCGACGAGCAAAAGGCCGCCACAAGGCAGGTCCCGGACGACAAGACCCTCATGGTGGAACGCTTCCACGACGAGCTCGGCGACTGGCGCGTGGTCCTCCACAGCCCCTTCGGCATGCCCGTCCACGCGCCGTGGGCACTCGCCGTCGCCGCCCGGCTCCACGAACGCTACGGACTGGACGGCTCCGCCATGGCCTCCGACGACGGCATCGTGCTGCGCGTTCCCCTCATGGACGACGAGCCGCCGGGCGCCGACCTCTTCCTCTTCGACCCCGAGGAACTGGACGGGATCGTCACCGCCGAGGTGGGCGGCTCGGCCCTGTTCGCCAGCCGTTTCCGCGAATGCGCCGCCCGCGCCCTGCTGCTGCCGCGCCAGAACCCGGGCAAGCGCTCGCCCCTGTGGCAGCAGCGCCAGCGCTCGGCCCAGCTGCTGGACGTGGCCCGGAAATACCCGCAGTTCCCCATCGTGCTGGAAACCGTGCGCGAGTGCCTGCAGGACGTCTATGACCTCCCTGCCCTGAAAAGCATTGCGGCCTCCATTGAGCGGCGCGAGCTGCGCATGGTCGAGACCACCACGAGCGAGCCCTCCCCCTTCGCCCGCTCCCTGCTCTTCGGCTACGTGGCCAGCTTCCTCTACGAGGGCGATTCACCCCTGGCCGAACGCCGGGCCGCCGCCCTCTCCCTGGACCCGGCGCTCCTGGACGAGCTGCTGGGCCGCGCCGAACTCCGCGAGCTGCTGGACCCCAACGTCATCGCGCTCACCGAGTCCCAGCTGCAGCGCCTCGCCGCCCCCGGCAAGAACAATGACCGCCGCGCCCGCGGGCTGGAAGGCGTGGCTGATTTGCTGCGCCTGCTCGGCCCGCTGACCGTGGACGAGGTTGTCGAGCGACTGCTGCCCGAGCCTGCCCCCACCCAAGACGCGGACGACGCCGGCCTGCCGCCTTCCGCTGCCGAGCCCGCCGCCGCCCACCTCGCCACGGCGGCCGGCCACCTTTCGGAGCTGGTCCGGGTGAACCGCGCCCTGCGCGTGAACATGGCCGGCGAGGAACGCTTTGCGGCGATCGAGGACGCCGCAAGGCTCCGAGACGCCCTCGGCATCCCGCTCCCCATGGGTGTCCCGCTGGCGTTCATCGAGCCGGTGGCCGACCCGCTCGGCGACCTCATCGCCCGCCACGCCCGCACGCACGGCCCCTTCACCACCGCGGATGTCGCGTCGAGGCTGGGACTGGGCATCGCCGTCGTGCATTCAGGGCTGGAGCGGCTGGCCGCGGACCGGCGCGTCACGGAGGGCGAGTTTTTGCCCAACGGTCTTGCCCGGCAGGACGGCGGCTCGGAGTGGTGCGACGTGCAGGTCCTGCGGCAGCTGCGCAGCCGTTCTCTCGCAGCACTTCGGGCGGAGGTGGAGCCGGTGGATGCGGCCACCTTTGGGCGGTTCCTGCCAGCCTGGCAGCACGTCACGGCCGCGTCCGGCACCCCGGCCCTGCGCGGGTTGGACGGTGTCTTGACGGTGGTGGACCAGCTGGCCGGCGTGCCAATTCCGGCGTCGGCGTGGGAGCCGCTGGTGCTGGCCGCGCGCGTGAGGGACTACTCCCCCGCCATGCTGGACGAACTCATGGCCACGGGCGAGGTCCTTGTTTCCGGGGCCGGGTCCATTGCCGGAAACGACGGCTGGCTTAGCCTGCACGTGGCCGAAGCCGCCGAACTGACGCTGAACCCCGCCGCCGACTTCGAGCCCACGGACTTCCAGCAGCGGCTGTTGCAGCTGCTGGGCAACGGCGGCGCGTACTTCTTCCACCAGCTGCGCGAGATGACGGCGGACGGGCCTGATCTGGCGGCCTCGGACGATGACCTCACCGCCGCGCTCTGGGACCTGCTCTGGTCCGGGCGGATCAGCAACGACACCTTCGCACCCGTCCGCGCCCTGTTGGCTGGCGGGCACACGGCGCACAAGCAGAAGGCGCCGCCGTCGCGGCTGCGCCCCGGAAGGAGCGGCCGCTACGGGCGCCTGCCCGGACGGGCGGCCGGCATGCAGCGCGGCGCGCCTCCCATGGGTGCCGGCCGCTGGAGCCTGCTCCCCGTTGCAGAGCGCGCTGCGGACAGCACCCACACCACCCTGCGCAGCCACGCCCTCGCCGAACTTTTTCTGGACAGGTACGGCGTCGTCACCCGCGGCTCCGTCATGAACCACGGCCTGCCCGGCGGCTTCGGCCTCATGTACAAGGTCCTGGCCCGGCTGGAGGAGAGCGGCCGCTGCCGGCGTGGTTATTTCATCGAGCACCTCGGCGCCGCACAGTTCGCCGTCTCCGCCACGGTGGACCGGCTGCGCACCTTCGGCGAGGACGCCGCCCTCAACCCGCGCCCGCCGCTGGCCCTGGCCCTCGCCGCGACCGACCCCGCCAACCCCTACGGCGCTGCCCTGCCCTGGCCGCCGCTGGAATCCGGGCACCGCCCGGGCCGCAAGGCGGGTGCCCTGGTGGTGATGGTCGACGGCGTCCTGGTCCTGTATGTGGAGCGCGGCGGCCGGACGCTGTTGTGCTTCAGCGACGACGAAGCTGCTGTCTCCCTTGCCGCCGCGGCCCTGGTGCAGGTGGTCAAGCGCGGGGCGATCGACAAGATGGCCATGGAAAAGGTAAACGGTTCCGGCATCCTGGGCACCCCGCTGGCCGCGGCCCTGCTGGCGGCCGGCGCCTACAGTTCCCCGAGCGGCATCCGCATCCGTGCCTGACCCCTTGAATACCCTCGCTCCCATGCGGGCCACTTTCTCCAAACGCTATCGCAGCAATGGCGGCTTTTCTCCTGTCCCTATCGCAGCAATGGCTGGATTTTTCGGATCGCTATCGCATTCGGGTGTCTGGCATCCGCACATTTTTCATGGGCCCAGTTACATGATCGATGCAGTGCGATAGGGTTCGCCAGAAAGCAGCATTTGCTGCGATAGCGTCGTCCGAATAGCCGCCATTGCTGCGATAGCGTCGGGAGAGGGTGGGGGGGAAAGGGTGATGGATGTGGGTGGTTTCCGTGCCTGAGGGCGACACCGTCTGGCGGCAGGCCAGGGACCTGCGTGCCGTGCTGGAAGGCCAGGTCCTGACAGGCTGCGACTTCCGGGTGCCCGCCCATGCCACGCTTGATTTCACCGGCCAAACCGTCACAGCCGTGGAATCCCGGGGCAAGCACCTGCTCATGTTTGTAGGCGGACAGGTGATCCATTCGCACCTGGCAATGGAGGGCCACTGGGACATCTATCCGGTGGCCAATGGACGGGCGGCCAAGTGGCGCAAGCCGGCTTTTGCGGCCCGGGCAGTCCTAACAACGGAGCAGGCCTCAGCCGTCGGCTTCTCGCTGGGCACGCTGGAAGTCTTGCCGGAGGCAATCGTGGGGAACGCCGTCGGACATCTGGGGCCGGACCTGCTGGGACCGGACTGGGATGCGGACGAGGCGCTGCGGAGGCTGTTGGCCGCGCCTGGGCGGGCCATTGGGTTGGCGCTGCTGGACCAGCGGAACCTCGCGGGAATCGGCAATATTTACCGCAATGAGCTGTGTTTCCTGAGCCGCGTCCACCCTGCTGCAACGGTGGCGGAGGTGCCCGAGCTGCCCCGAATGGTGGATCTTGCCAAACGGCTGCTCGAGGTAAACAAAGACCGGACGCAGCGCTCCACCACGGGAGGGCCGGCGCGGGGCGATGCAGCTTCCTGGGTTTATGGCCTTGCCGGCAAGCCCTGCAAGCGGTGCGGGGCAATCATCAAGCACGGAACACTGGCCGATCCTGCGCATCCGGCCCGTGCAGCGCGGGACATCTATTGGTGCCCGCGCTGCCAGCCGGAGCCCGGCGGCCGGTGATCGGCGGCCGGTGATCGGCTTGCCGGGCTGCGGTTGCTACGGCAGGGTGTGGCCGGCTGCCGTGAAGAGCCGGTACCATTCCTGGCGCGATAGCTGGATGTCCGATCCCGCCGCCGACTCGATGACACGCTCGGGCTTGGTTGTCCCCAGGACCACCTGCATGTTGGCCGGGTGCCGGGTGATCCACGCGACGGCGATTCCGGACGGTGTGGCGCCGTGGGCCGCGGCGATCTCGTCGAGGGCGTCGTTCAGGGGACCGTAGTTTTCACGGTCGCCGATGAAGACGCCGTCGAAGAATTTCTTCTGGAACGGCGACCACGCCTGCAGGGTGATGTCGTTCAAACGGGCGTAGTCAAGGACGCCGTTGTCGCGGTCAATGGACTGGTCCAGCACGGCCATGTTCGCCGCCACGCCTGCCGCGATGAGCGGGGCGTGCGTGATGGACAACTGCATCTGGTTGATGGCCAGCGGCTGCCGGACCGAACGCTTCAGCAATTCAATCTGCGGGGGCGTCTGGTTCGACACGCCAAAGTTGCGCACCTTGCCGGATTCATGGAGCACGTCGAAGGCGGCCGCAACCTCATCGGGCTCCATAAGTGCGTCGGGGCGGTGCAGCAGGAGCACGTCAAGGTGGTCCAGGCGCAGGGCGGCCAATGATTCGTCCACCGAGCTGAGGATGTGTTCCTTGGAGAAGTCCCAGAAACCGTCCCGGATCCCCACCTTTGACTGGATGATGACTTCCTCCCGCTCGGCAGGGGTGAAGGTCACGGCGTCGCCGAAGCGCCGCTCGCAGAGGTGGTTGCCGCCGTAGATGTCGGCATGGTCGAAGAAGTTGATGCCGGCGTCCCGGGCCGTGCCGACCAATTCGCGGATCTGCCCATCGTCCAGGTCGGATATGCGCATCAGCCCCAGGATGATGTTGGAGGCGGTGAGGCTTGTCTGTGGGAGGGTGAAAGACTTCATTGCTGCATTCTCCTTATTATTGGTTCTTGCGGTCGGCATCCGGTTTAGCGTGCAGGTGTGCGGCCCAGGCGTTCTCCCAGAATCTTCACGCCGGGGCCGTGGAGTTCCTCGAGGTACGAGCCGCGCCCTGCCATCACCATAACCAGCGCGAGGGTGGGGCCGCTGACAGGTGCGCCTTCCCCGGAATGGAAGGGGCCGTCGTCGGCCGTCATTTGCAGCCCGGCAGCATTGCTCTTGCTGGGAACCGCAAAATCGCGGCTGGCAAAAAATTCGGCCACCGGCGTCAGCATCTCGGGGCCCGGTCGGTAGCCGAGCCCCAGCGGCCGGCGGATGTCCTGGGCGTGGACCACCACTTCGCCGAGGTACGCCGGGATGTCCGACGTCGGCGCAACAGTGCTGCTCACAACCTGACGAAAGTTCTCCAGGGTTTGGTTCGGAGTGGTCCCGAGATGTTCGTTGAGCCGCCGCAGGTTGTGCACGTCGGGGCGGAACCGGGCACCGAGCATGCTGCGGATCCACTGCCATTGGCCAATGCTTGCCGCCGCGGTCAGGTGCGCCACGACTTGCTCGACGTTCCACTCCCCGCACAGGGAGGCATGGTGCCACTGCTCGGGTGTCAGCAGTTCGAGTTCATCCGCAAGGGTGGCCCGTTCGGCGTGCACCAACTCCCAGAGCTCGTTCTTGTGGTTCTTCGCCATGCGGTTGATTCCCCCTATGCGAGTTGCGTGACTCCAATCCTATGCGAGTGCTCCTTAAGGCAAGCTGCCGGCGAGGTGGGCCGAAAAGGGTTCACGGGTGCCGCCGTCGTGCGTGTTATTGATGTCTGGCAGAGGGGCCACAATGGTTTGTAGCCAGCCTAACAATGGCTGTGGTCTGGGCCCCGCGGAAGGCTCGGTACCCTTGAAAGGTGATGAAATCTCCCCTTCCCGTGCGCAACGGCGTCAATGCCACCCGCATGCGCATGCCAGAAGAGGGCCCCTGGGCCACCGCCATGGAATACGTTCTGGACAAATTCAACCACGTGGACCCGGCCGGGATCGTGGACCGCTTTGAGCGCGGCGAGGTCAAGGCGCTGGGCGGGGAAATTGTCACACCCACCACCCCGCTGAGCGAGCACCTGTTCATTTGGTACTACCGCGAGCTGCCGGTGGAGAAGCGCCTGCCAGTGGAGCTGTCCGTGCTGCACCAGGATGAGGACCTGGTGGTCGTGGACAAGCCGCACTTTTTGCCGACGACGCCGGGCGGCATGTATGTGCAGGAGTCGGCGCTGGTGCGCCTGCGCGTGCTGCTTGACCTGCCGGATCTGGTGCCGATCCACCGCCTGGATCGCATGACCGCAGGCGTGCTGCTGTTCTCCGCCACCCCGGAGACCCGGGGCAAGTACCAGCTGCTGTTCGAGAAGCGCCGCGTGGAGAAGACGTACCGTGCCGTGGCTCCGGTCAGTCCCGAGCTGGAATTTCCGCTGGTGGTGCGCAGCCGCATGATCAAGTCGCGGACATATTTGTTGGCGCAGGAGGTTGAGGGCGAGCCCAATGCGGAGACCCGGATTGAGCTGATGGACACCCGTGTTTCCGAGTCCGGGCAGACCCTGGGCCTCTACGACCTCCAGCCGCACACCGGCAAGACCCACCAGCTGCGTGTGCACCTGGCATCGCAGGGCATCGGCATCCTCAACGACCCGTTCTACCCGGTGCTCCACGAGCAGGCGCCGGACGACTACACGAAGCCGCTCCAGCTGCTGGCCCACAGCATCTCCTTCACCGACCCGCTGACCCGCGAACCCGTGAAGTACTTCTCACAGCTGGAGCTTTCGGAATTTCCGGACCACAAGTAGGTTCCGCGCCGGACCGTGCAGGTGATGCGGTGTGTGGAGGCAGCGGACCAGTTTGCCCCCTTCAGACGCCGATCGCTGAAACCTCCACGGCCGCCTTCACATCCACCTCCGGGCGCAACCCGGAAACGAAGGTGCGGATGCCGGCGGCCACTGCACGTGCCAGGGCCGGCGCCGGGACGGTCCCGTTGCTGCCGATGCGCAGCCGGACGCTCACGGCGGGCCGTGCGCCGTCGGACATGCCGTCCGCATCCGGCACCTCTTCGCGGCACACCACAAAAACGGCAGCATCACCGCCGGTTCCCAGCAGCGAGGCGGCCTGCTTTGCGGCAGCCAGCCACACAGGGTCCGCGGAATAGACCGTGGCAACGCCCTCCATGGACAGCACCAAATGATGGATGTCGTCTTCCAGTGTCATGGCTGTCCTTCCGGGGACTCATCAAGCGGCGGGCGCATATCGGTAAATGCCACGTGCACGGCAGCGACATTCAGCTCCGTCTGCACCTGCAGTTCGTCAAACACGGCCGAGCGCAGCGCCTCAGCCAGCGTCGGCAGTGGGTGGCCGTAACGTGCGGAGACGTGGATGCTCACCTCCACGGGCGCCCCGGCAACGGAAACTTCGCCCTCCAGGCGGCAGCGGCCAATGAGCACCCCTGCCAGTGAATCGCCCACTGAACGGACCATGGCAATGACGGCGCCTTCGGTCTCGCTGAGCTCGTCCAGGTCACCGCCGTCGAGCGGAATGGTGCGACCGGCCCGGGTCTCCAGGCGAAGGTTGGCCAGCATGCCGTCCAGCCAGCTGGGGTCGTCGCCCAAGGACGCAACGTCGTCGTCCAACAAATCCAGGGCGGCGGCGCTCAGGCTCCGCAACCCGGCAAGCCGCGCCTGGCACTGCGGACAATTTTCAATGTGGTCGGAATCAGCCGAATAACCGTAGTCAAGGTAGTCGCTGAGGTCTTCGATGCGCCGGCCGCAGTCCTGCGTGGGGTTCATCGCCATTCCTCCATTTCCTTAACGAGCGTGGTCCGTGCCCTGGCCAGCCGGCCGCGAACACTGGTTTCGCTGATGCCCAGCGCCTCGGCGATCTCCCCGTAGGATTGGCCGCCGAATTCCTTCAGGACCCAGCATCTTCGCTGTTCCTCTGGCAGGCGGGACAACGCATCGTTCAACGCCCGGCGAGCGGACCCGGCCACCGCGCTCTGCTCCGGCGTGGGCTTGCTGTCCGCAGGATCCGGCTGGTCGTCCAAGTTGTGGTGCGTCTTGCGGCGGCGGCCGGTGTCGATGGCCCGGTGCGCCACAATCCGCATGAGCCACGCCTTGACGGCCGTGCCGTCCTGAACTGAGGCGATGTCCTTCCACGCCGTGAGCAGCGCCTCCTGCACCACGTCGTCGGCCTCGTCAAAGGAACGTGCCAGCCGCCGCGCGTAGGCACGCATGAGCGATCCATGCCTGCGTGCAAGCATCTCAAAGGCTGCGACATCTCCGTCGCCCGCCCTTTCCGCCAGCACCTCATCGGGTGCTTCGGCGAGCTTGTCGGAAAAGTCCTGCGGTATCTTCACCGGCTTTCGCCCTTTCTTGGGTGGCTGGCTGTTCCCGCAGGGACAATGCGGGTTGGACGCGCCAGGGGCCGGCAGACGGATCCCGTCTGCCGGCCGGAGGTGCGTACGTTACTTGCGGCCCTTGACGGCTCCATAGACGCCGGCCACAACCAGGCCGCCGCCGATGGAGAGCAGCCACGTGGAGATGTTGAAGAAGCCCTTGAGGTCGACGTTGAAGATGATGGAGCCGAGCCACCCGCCCACGATGGCACCGACAATGCCCAGGATGATGCTGGTGATCCAACCGCCCTGCACCTTGCCCGGCATGACGGCCTTGACGATGGCACCGACGATCAGGCCCAGAATGATGAAGCTAAAGATACCCATGATGTTCTCCTTGTGCGATCTGTTTACTTGCCTGTTTGTCTACTTCTTGAAGCCGTCTTTGAGCTTCCGGGCAGCATTCTTGATGTTCCCGCCAACCTCGGCGGCAGCGTCCTTCATCTTTTCGCCGGCCTGCTTGGCCTCGGCCGACACCTGGTCTGCCCGGCCTTCCTGCTCCAGCTGGGAGTCGCCCAGCAGCTTGCCTGCTTCTTCCTTTGCCGAGCCGAATCCCTTTTCGGTGCTGTTGCTGATCTTGTCGTTCAATCCCATGATGTTCTCCCTTGATTGTTCGTTGTTCATGCCACGCGATCGGTGCGGGCAAATCTTGTTCGAGTGCCGGCCTTGATGCGGAGCAGCACGGGAAGTTGGGTGCCAAGCAGCCGGTCCAGGTCGTCCACAAGATGTTCGACGGCGGATCCCACCTCAGCGGGCGAGGCACCCTTGCGCGCCTGGACAGTGACTTTCAACCCGGTGCCGCCCGCCGTGCTCCTGGTTTTCCATGACTGGACCGAGGTTGAGAGCACCTGAGGGTTTCTTGCCAAGGCGGTCTTGATTGCCTCGGCAGCCACGGCAGTGTCCACTGTGGTGTCCCCCATTTCGCCTTCCTGATGGGCCAGCTGGTTGCTGCGGCCTGTGCCTTGTGCGGCCATCCAACAGACCAGCAGCACGGCCACGAGGATGAAAACCGCCAGGACTGCCGCTGTCCACCAGCTGATGCCGGTGCCGCCGATCCGTCCCGCCGCCAGATTCTCTTGGACGCTGCCCCAAACCAAGGTGCCGGCCGAGGTCAGGTCCCGGGCAAATTCCTTGCTGGCCGCGGCCCAGGCGGCAGCGCCGCCGGCAGCAATCAGGACTGCTCCGAACGCCCCCAACAACGTCCGGTTCAATCCGCGCGGTGTGCCGTTCATGCGCCCACCGTCCCGCGTGTGCCGGTGGAAACGCCCACTGCCAGGGGCCTGCGCAGCCCATAGCCCGACACTTCGCGTTCCACTGCTTTCCGGATGGCGTCCGTGTCCACGTCCAGCCCGGAGCCGGGACGAACTTCGACGTCGATGCGCTTGCGCCCCACACTGCTGGTGACCTGTTCCGGCGCCAGCCGGGCAGCTGTGCGGGCTGTCCTGGATACGGCTGCTGCCAGGACTTCACTGTCAACCACGACGGCGGACCGCCCATTCCGGACTATGTGCCGTGATTTGGTTCCAGGCAGGAGCGCCGCTGCGAGCATGGCAAGCCCCAGCAGTCCCAGTGCCAGGCCCGCACCCATGAGCGCGCCAGGGATGGTTGAAGTGGCCAGCGATGCCGTACGCCTGGCGAGTTCCGCCGGCGGCATCAAAAGAGCTGCGTTGCCGGTGGCCGACAAAACCAATTCCATCGCCAGCCACACCGTGGCCACGAGCAGCAGTGCAGCCACCGCGATGGACAGGGCTGCCCGGCTGGAGTGAGTTTCCCGCCTGGCCAGTCGCCTGATCAGGTGCGGATCAGCGGCGTCAGTGTTTTTCATTGGACCCTCCCTGCGCCAGTTTGTTGTCGAAGGTGGATGCCAGTGAACCTGACATCCACGCGACCCACCACTGTCCCGGCCAGTGCCTGGATGCGCGAGGCAACCACAGCCCGGGCCGAGGCCGCGCGCCCAAACACTGTGCCGCCGTCGAACATGGCGAGGGGAACGGCGAGTGAGACGCTGGCCTGCCCCTGTTCGTCGTGCACCTCGGCCCGCACATCCTGCACGGGTACATTGAACGCCTGGGCCGCAATGGCAGCGACCAGCCGGTGGATGGTGCCGGAGGAAATGCTGGTGTATCCGGCACGCAGGGTTGGGCGGTTTGGCACATTTGCCTGTTCAAGCCCGGGCGTGCCGGCGCTCATGATGAGGTGCGCTTGCCGCGAAGGGCTTCAAGGACGCCGCGCAAGTCGAGCCGGCCGTCCATGGTTCGCCCGGCAACTGCCCCGACGGCCATGAACAGGGCCACCAGGAGCAGCCCCCAAAACCCGAAGGCCAAGGCGGTGACCGCCAGGGTGGCACCTATTGCGGCGCCAGCCAGGGTGGCGCTCATGAGACGCGGGATTCGCGCTGGCCCGTCTGGCCATCACCGTCGGCGCGCCTGCCCTGTGAAGTCTTGTCGTCGGCGTCGTCTGAGGCAATGTGGATGTCGGTGATGGAGACGTTAACCTCGGT
This sequence comes from Sporosarcina beigongshangi, assembly GCF_016820535.1. Taxonomy (GTDB): domain Bacteria; phylum Actinomycetota; class Actinomycetes; order Actinomycetales; family Micrococcaceae; genus Specibacter. Next base: position 134,607 of record NZ_JADHDY010000003.1, read on the forward strand.
CACTTCCATGCCCACCACGTCTTCGACTGCTGAGTAGATGGCGTCGCGGACGTCGTCGGCAACCTTTTGCAGCGGGTGCGGGTATTCGACGACGAGGGTGATGTCGACCGCCACCTGGGTCTGGCCGACTTCAACGCTGACACCCTGGGTGAGGTCCTTCTGGCCGACGGCTTCGCGAATGCTGCCCAAAGCACGGGCTGCGCCGCCGCCGAGCGCATATACGCCGGGGATGTCCTGGGCCGCAATGCCGGCAGCCTTGGCAACGACCCCGTCGGCGACGGTGGTGGTGCCGCGTCCCGTGGCCGTCTGCTGTGCCGCCGCCTTGTTGGCTGCGGCCGGGTTCTTGCTGTGAGGCTGAGTAGTCAAAATAATCGCTCCCGAAAATCTTCGTGTAGATATTTCTTCAAGCTCGGGGCCGTTTGGCGCCTACAAAAGATAAGGCGTACTGAACGGTAACATCCTCACGGTCCATTTATGGTGACGTGCGTCACATTCAATTTCCAATTGGGGCAGGTGGCTTCGGAAGACCCGTTTCCGGGGCACGGGCACCGAAACCCCGGCACAGGAACCCTAGACTGTGAGCCACTTCCCCGCCGAGCGGCGGAAGGTGCGCAATGCGCCCGTGGTGGCCACGGTGTTCACACCATGGGCCATGGTGACCGCGGCATTGCGCGCAAACTGGTTCTCGGCGTCGTACTCGCTGGCCTCGACCATGAAACGCACGGTGATCCGGGGAACGCCGGCCACAATGTCCAGCTGGTTGGCCTCCACGACGTGCGCGGCACCCACCGACGCCACGGCCATGTCCATGACTTCTTCGGGGGCGTGGCCGGGGCGCAGGCCCGTGATCTGGATGGTGGCGCGGAAGGAAGGCATTGATCCAGCTTAGGGGAACGGGGCACCACGCAAAAATGACACCGATCCCGCTTTTCGACGCCGGGATATCGGTGTCAGAAAGCGGGATCGGTGTCATTTCTCAAAGCGGGGGTCTCGACAGGCTCGACCACCGGGGCGTGGCTACCCGGTGTTGCGCAGGCCGGCGGCAACTCCATTGATGGTGATCAGCATGGCGCGCTGCAGGCGCTCATCCACGTCTGCCTTGGTGATGTCTGCATCGCGGACGCGGCGCAAAAGTTCCACTTGCAGGTAGGAGATGGGGTCCAGGTACTGGTCGCGGACGTTGAGCGAGCGCTTGAGCAGTGGCTGGTTGTCCAGCAGCTCCGTCTCGCCGGTCAGCAGCTGGATCTCGGCCACCGTGAGGTCGTACTCGGCGCGGATCGTGGCGAACAGGTGGTGCAGCTCCGCCGGGACCAGAGTGGCCACGTAGTGGGCGGCAATGGCCATGTCGGTCTTGGCCAGGGTCATTTCCACGTTGGAGATGGTGGAGGAGAAGAAATGCCAGTTAGCCAGCATCTCCTTCAGGTCGGCGGAACGGCCGGCCTCGCGGGCGGCCTTCAAGCCGGAGCCAACCCCGAACCAGCCGGGCACGATCTGCCGTGACTGGGTCCAGCCGAACACCCACGGGATGGCGCGCAGGCCGCCCAGTCCGGCGCCGGAGTCGGGCCGCTTGGACGGGCGAGAGCCGATGTTCAGCGACCCCAGCTGCTCCACCGGCGTGGACGCCAGGAAGTAGGCGGGCAGGTCCTCGTGGTCGATAAGTGTCCGGTAGCTGCCGAACGCGGCATCGGACATGACTTCCATGATGTCGCCGAAGCGGCCCAGGTCGTCCTCGGAGTGGCGCGGCGCCTGGTGCAGCGCGGAGCCCTGCATGACGGCAGCGAGCGACAGCTCCAGATTTTCGCGCGCCAGTTCCGGCAGGGAGTACTTGTCGGAGATGACTTCGCCCTGCTCGGTGAACTTGATGGCACCTTCCAGGACGCCGTTCGGCTGGGCCATGATGGCGTCGTAGGTGGGTCCGCCGCCGCGGCCTACGGAGCCGCCGCGGCCGTGGAACATGCGCACGTTGACGCCGTGCTTGAGCGCCACGTCGCGCAGCTTGCGCTGGGTCTTGTGAATCTCCCACTGCGAGGTCAGCACGCCGGATTCCTTGTTGGAGTCCGAGTAGCCGAGCATGATTTCCTGCACGTTGCCGCGCAGGCGCACCAGTTCACGGTAGGCCGGGTCGGAGAGCAGCTGGTCCACAATCTCGGCGGAGGCGCGCAGCTCGTCCACGGTTTCCAGCAGCGGGGCGAAGCCGATCTTCGCGTAGCGGTTCTCGCCGGTCAGCTGGACCAGGCCGGCCTCGCGGGCCAGGACGGCGGGGGCCAGAACGTCGTCGGCGCCGCGCGTCATGGAGATGATGTAGGTTTCCACCACGTCCGGGCCGTAGGTGCGCAGGGCGCGGCGCACCACGCGGAAGACGTCGTACGTGCCGTTCGCTGCGCCGTCGAGCTTGATGGGGTGGCCGGAAAGCGGACGGTGGCTGGCCAGCTCGGTGCTCAGCACGGCCATGCGCTCGGCCCGGTCAAGCTCGGCATAGGGCTTGCCCAGCTCGCCGACGCGGTCCACGAGCTGCCCGACAGCGTCGTGGTGGTGGTCGGCGTGCTCACGGATGTCCAGGGTGGCCAGGTGCAGGCCGAAGGAGGCGATGGCGCGGCGCACGGAGGCGAGGGCGCCGTCGGCCACGAGTGCGGCCGAGTTGTTGCGCAGGGAGTCTTCCAGCAGGCCCAGGTCCGCCAGCAGTTCGGCGGTGGTGCTGTAGTCGCGGCCGGGTTCGTGGTAGGCATCCGCGGCCACGCGCTTTTGGGTGTTGATCAGCTTGGCCTTGATGCAGGTCAGCTTCAGGCGGTAGGGCTCTTCCGCGTTGAGTTCAAGGACGCGGGGGTCGATGTGCGGGAGGTTGAGCAGGTCCGCCACGATGGAGTCGGTCAGCGCCTCGTCCGCACCGTAGAGCGCGATCGAGTTGGAGAGGACGCTCAGCAGCTCGTCAATCAGGGCCAGGGAGATCTTGACGGCGTTCTGGTTCTGCAGGATCAGGACCTCGCGCGTGACGTCGGAGGTGACGTTCGGGTTGCCGTCGCGGTCGCCACCAATCCAGGAGCCGAAGCGCAGCGGTGCAGCGTCGGCAGGCAGTGTGACACCGTGCTCGCCGAGCAGGTCGCTGAGCTCGGTCAGCACCTCCGGCATGGCGTCAGTGAGGATGTTGCGCAGGTAGTAGATGGCGTTGCGGGCCTCATCCATGGGGGTGGGGCTGACCTTGCGCAGCTCGTCCGTCTGCCACATCTGGTCGATGATTTCCGCCAGTGCACGGTCCTGCCGGGCACGGGTGGTGGTGCCCTCATCGGACGGGGTGGCTAGGATGTCGGAGAGCTTGCGGATCTTGTCCAGGACCGACCTGCGCGAGGCCTCGGTGGGGTGGGCGGTGAAAATGGGGCGGACGTCGAGGTCGTTGACCACCTTCTGCAGCGCCTCGGTGCCGGCCTGTTCGGCGATCTCGGACACGGCCTTGGCCAGCCAGCCGTCCTTCTCGGCGCGGCTGCGCAGGCTGCGCACGCGGTGTATCTGCTCGGCGGCGTTGGCCAGGTGGAAGTAGAACGCAAAGGCGCGCACCAGGTCGGTTGCCTGCTCCAGCGGCAGGGAGGCGAGAACTTCCCGGACCTGCTCTGCGACGTCGTTGGCGCTCCACGGGCCGGTGCCGGTCTCGCCGCGGGCGGCTTCCTTCGATTCCTTGGTCAGCAGGCGCACCTGCTCCACCATGGCCAGCAGTTCGGGGCCGTGCTGGCGGACCAGTGATTCACCCAGCAGGGTGCTGACGCGGCGCACATCACGGCGCAAATCGGTGTCCTGCTGCGGATCCTGCGCGGCGTCCTGGGGTGTTGTGGGCAAGTCTGAGCTCATGAGTCAGCGTCCTTACGGTCTGTGAATCTGGGGTGCTCGTATGCGGCATTGAATACGGTTGGGCCCAAGACAGGGCCTCTAGGATCCTACTTTGCGCAGGCGATCGGCGGCGAATCTGTCTCACATGATGACGGCGCTGCGGCCTGCGCCATTGTTCATGCACGACGGCGTTGCGCGCCCGGGTGCCCGGCGCTAACCGGCGTACAGCGCGTGGACCTTTTGCCAGCAGGGGTGGAAATCGTCCCACCAGTGCTGCCAGTCAATGCTCTTGCCCTGCAGCGCCTCCTGCAGGTGGTCCAGGTGGACGTGCCAGCCGGCCAGTTGCATGGCGACCACCTCGGCCGGCACCTCGATGGTGTTGCGGAACGTCATGGCGGTGCCGCCGCCGTCGGGCTCCAGCTCGATCCGGATCCGCCCATGCATTGCGTTGGAAATTTCCAGCAGCCGGGGTGCGTCGGCTTCAATGACGCGCCCGTACCACCAGTCGGTCTCGATCCCGTGGCCCTCATCCTTGACGTTGAGCCATTTCAGGTCGAAGGAGGAGCCGGTCTTGGCCATCCCGCGCGTCCGGGCCCACCACATTTCCGTCTTGTCCGGCTGGGTGAGCATGGCCCAGACATCCCCGGGTGCGGCGTCGTAGCGGCGGGTGAAAACCAGCTCCGTACGTTCCTCGTCCACGGCGGCGGAGGTCCCCAGCGGGAAACGGGCCATGTCCTTGTTGAAGCCGGCGTTGCCTGTACCTGTTGCATGTGTTGCGTTTGTTGCCATGGGTCCATTGTTTCACCACCGCGGCAGCGTGCAACCGCCGCAGGAGGTCGCAGCGGACCCACCAAGTGCGACCGCGCAATAAGGCACCCGTGGCCGTCGAGCGCAACCCCCGCAAGCAGGTCCAGCGAGAAACGTCGTGAAATTATGCGCTGAACTCACGGTGGGTTCGGCGCATAATGTTTCATGCGTCGGACTGGAGACGAGTTCGGCGCATAAGTTCACGGGGTCCGTCAGACGCTCTCACACGATTGCAGAGATGCCCGTGACGGCCCGGCCGGCAATGAGCGTGTTGATCTCGTGCGAGCCCTCGTAGGTGTAGATGGCCTCAGCGTCGGCAAAGACCTTGGCCATGCCAAAGTCGGAGACGATGCCATTGCCGCCAAGGATGGATCGACCCAGCGATACGGTTTTGCGCATGGCCGCCGTGGTGTGCGCCTTGGCCAGCGCCACCTGCCCCATGGACGGACCGTCCGGGGAGGCATCCTGCAGCCCCGCGATCCGCGCCATCATGGCCAGCGACGAGGTGGCGCTCCCCAGCATCTCCACCAGCTGCGACTGGACCATCTGGAACGACGCAATGGGACGGCCAAACTGTTCCCGCGAGACGGCATAGGAGCGGGCAATGTCAAAGGCGGCCAGTTGCTGGCCCACTGCCTGCCACGCCACGGAGATGCGTGAGCCCAGCAGCAGCTTGTTGGTGTCCTCGAAGGATTCCACCGTGGCAATCCGGTCGGCTTCGGGCACCCGCACATCCTTCAGCGTGATGTGCGCGTTCTGCACGGTCCGCAGCGCGATCTTGTTCTCTATCTTCACCCGCTCAACCCCGGGCAGCTTCGCGTCCAGGAAGAAGCCGCGCACCTGCCCGGTTTCGGCATCCCTGGCCCAAAGCAGCATCCGCTCGCAGAACGTTCCGTTGCCAATCCAGCGCTTGGCGCCGTTGAGCACCCAGTGGGTGCCGCCGTCGTCCACCACCTTCAAGGCGGTGGCGGCCATGCCGCCGGCAACATCGGAGCCATGGTCCGGCTCGGTCAGGGCGAAGGCGCCCGTGGTGCGCAGTGCGACGGCGTCGGCGAGCATCCGCGCCTGCTGGTCGGCGGTGCCGAAGTCGATCAGCGCCTGGACGAAGAGGTCGTGGTGGACCAGGAAGAACGTGGCGAGGGAAGTGTCCGTGCGGGTCATCTCCGCCACCACGAGCCCCGTGAAGAGGTGGCTGTAGCGGCGGCGGTCCGGGGCGGCAAGGTCCAGCGCGGCGATCTTGGGCAGGATGTGGGCCGGGAACTCGGCCTCGTTCCACCAGCCCACCGCGTGCGGCGCCACCTCCTCCGCCAGGAAGGTGCGCAGCTGGGCCAGCTTCGCCGATTCCTCAGCGCTCAGCAGCGCCTCGAAGTCGTAGAAATCGGCGGCCGGCAGCTCCGCGGGGCTCACTTGGGCGCCATCCGGATGGCGCCGTCAAGCCGGATGGTCTCCCCGTTCAGCATCGCGTTGGCAACGATGTGCTCCACGAGCGCCGCATATTCCGCGGGCTTGCCCAGGCGCGAGGGGTGCGGCACCTGCTGGCCCAGGGAATCCTGGGCGGCCTGCGGCAGTCCGGCCAGCATGGGCGTTTCAAAAATGCCGGGCGCAATGGTCATGACCCGGATCTGCGAGCGCGCCAGCTCCCGCGCAATGGGCAGCGTCATGGCCGCCACCGCGCCTTTCGACGCCGCGTACGCCGGCTGCCCGATCTGCCCGTCAAACGCCGCCACCGACGCCGTGTTCACAATGACCCCGCGCTCCGGGCCGAACTCGCCGGGGAGGGGTTCGGCCGAGACGATGGCCTCGGCGCACAGCCGCAGTACGTTGAACGTGCCCACCAAGTTGATCTGGATGACGCGGCTGAACTGCTCCAGCGGCAGCACGCCGTCGCGTCCGAGCACCTTCCCGGGGGTGGCGACGCCGGCACAGTTCACCACGATCCGCAGCGTTCCATGCTCCGCGGCGGCGGCGATCGCTGCACGCACCTGGTCCTCGTCGGTGACGTCGGCGGCGACGAACAATGCCCGCTCCCCCAGCTCCGCCGCCAGGGCGTTGCCGGCCTCCGCGGCATGCGGCAGGTCAACCAGCACGACGGCGGCTCCCGCAGCATGCAGGCGCCGCGCCGTCGCTGCGCCAAGGCCCGAGGCCCCGCCGGTGATGAGTGCGACGGTTCCGTTGGACGAAATTTCCATGGTTCCTCCTCGTTGAGGTCCGCCCCGGCCGAAAACAGGGACGAAAAGAAAATGTTGCGTTAATGCATACTAACTGAATAAGGTTCCCGTTGGCCCCCTCCCGCCGCGCCGGCACGCAGGCATCCGGCCCCACATGCGCCGGCTTCCCGGCCGGTACGCTTGGGCTTATGACAGGCGAGTCCCACCATCCCGCAGCACCCGCCGGCTGGGCAGCCCACGCCGAGAATGCTGCCGCGGAGGTCAACAGAATGTTCGGGCACCGCCTCATGGGCCTGCCCGGCACATGGATCGGCGCCATTGCCAGCCCCGCCACGCAGCGCCCCGTGCCGTGGTCGGAATGGCACTACTGGTGGCAGTCGCACTATCTCGACGCCATCATCGACGCCGGATTCCAAGGCCTGGAACGCGGAGACAGGACGGGCGCCAGCCGCGAACTGCGACGGGCCCGGGCACTGCTTCGCGGCATCCTCATCCGCAATTTCGGCCGCTTCCCCAACTTCTACTTTGACGACATGGCCTGGCTGGCGCTCGCAGCCGGACGGCTCAACAACCTCTCGCTGCGGCTGGCGGCCCGCCCTGCACGCCTGTCCGTCTTCGCCGCGGGAACACTGACCCGCCAGCTCCACGCCGCCCACGACAACGTGCTGGGCGGCGGCCTCTACTGGTCCCGCAAGCGCGATTTCAAGAACACCCCCGTCAACGGCCCGGCCGCACTTCACTTTGCCAGGACCGGCGACACCGGCACCGCCGCCGCCATCACGGACTGGCTGCGCCGGGAACTGTTCAGCACCGAACTTGGCCTGTACATCGACGGCGTCCACCCGGCGGCCACCATCCCGGCCACACCCAACGGCCGCAACGTGGAACACACCATCTACACGTACAACCAGGGCCCCATCCTCGCCGCGCTGCTGGAACTGGGCCGCTCGCAGGATCTGGTGCACGCGGCCGCACTCATCGACGCCGTCAAGGTCCAGCTCAGCACGCCCGGGGCCGGCATCCGCCTTGAGCCAGGCGGCGACGGCAGCCTGTTCACCGGCATCCTGTGCCGCTACCTCGCCCTTGCCGCGCACGACGCAAGGCTGCCCGCCCATAGCAGGGACACGGCGTCGCGCCTCATCCAGGACACCGCCCGGCAGGTCCTCGGCCGGCAGCCACAACAGCTCTCGGCCGCCGTCCAGCGCTGGATGGTCTTCTCGGCTGCCGCCTCACTTTAGGCACGACGGCGCCCGGCCGGCGGCAGGTGCCCCGCCGCCGGATCAGCGGGTGGCAGCGCCGGCTGCCAGGTCCGTCCGCGCCGAGGGCGCTGCAGCGAGGGCCTGGTCGAGATCGGCCATCAGGTCGGCCGGGGATTCCAGGCCGATGGACAGCCGGACAAGGTTCGCGGACGGCCTGGCCTCGGGTGCGACGGGGCGGTGGGTCAGTGCGGCGGGGTGCTGGATGAGCGAGTCCACGCCTCCCAGGGACACGGCGTGGGTGAATAGCCGGACGCCGGACGTCAACGCCTTGGCCGCCTCGAAACCGCCGTGCAGGCTGATGGAGACCATGGCGCCGGGGCCGGACATCTGGTGCTGCAGCAGGCCCTTCGGCTCGCCGTCAAGGCCGGGGAAGTGGACCTTTTCCACCGCCGGATGGTTCGCCAGCCAGGCCGCGATCCGTTGGGCTCCCTCTTGCTGGGCACGGACGCGCACGGGCAGCGTGGCCAGCCCGCGGTGCAGCAGGTATGCGCCGAGCGGGTGCAGGATGGCACCGGTGATGGCGCGGACGCGGCGCAGGGACTCGGCCGACTCCTCGCTGCAGGCGATGATCCCGCCGACGGCGTCGCCGTGGCCGCCAATGTACTTGGTGGCGCTGTGCAGCGACATGGCCGCCCCGAGACTGATGGGGTTTTGCAGCACCGGTGTGGCGAAGGTGTTGTCGACCAGGACCGGGACGCCGTCGGATTGCGCAACGACATGGCGGATGTCCACCAGGTCCAGGGTGGGGTTGGCCGGTGTTTCCAGGATGACCATCACGGTGGTGTCGCGGATGGCGGCGGCCACCCCGTCCTCGTCGCAAAACGTGGTTTCCACCCCGAGCAGTCCCGAGTCCAGCAGGTGGTCGGTGCCTCCGTAGAGCGGGCGCACGGCCACGATGTGAGGCAGGGCGCCGTTGCCCGCACCAGCCTGCGTCGACCCCTTGCCGGCCAGGATCGCAGCCGTCACGGCAGCCATGCCCGAGGCGAAGGCCACGGCGGCCTCCGCCTTTTCCAGCACCGCGAGGCCGGCCTCAAAGCGGGCGACCGTGGGATTCCACAACCGCGCGTATACGTTCCCGCCCCCGGCCAGCGGGTGCCCGCCGGTGGCCATGGACTCGTAGGAGTCCCCGCCATGGTCAATGTCCGGCAGCGGGTTGGTGGTGGACAGGTCAAGGGGCAGGGCGTGGACGCCCAGTGCCGTCAAGTCGTCCCGCCCCGCATGGACGGCCTGGGACTCGATGTTCGTAAATTCAGCAGTCATGCCCCAACCATGAACGGAAATGCAATGAACGGCTAGATAGTTGGGCGAAAGGCCCATAGAATCGGCCCAATCAGCATTTTTCACCAAAATCAGGCAATGAGACGGGTGTCACCTTGGAGAAAAAGCAACGGGCAGCAGCCGCACCGGCGGGGCTGGACCACACCGACCTGGCTATCCTCCGCGCCCTCACCGCGGACGGCGGCCTGACCAACAAGGCCGTCGCATCGCGCCTGGGCCTGGCCGAGTCCACCTGCGCGAACCGCCTGCGCCTTATGCGCAACTCCGGCGTCATCATCGGCAACCGCATCACGCTGAACCTGGCCGCCCTGGGCTTCCCCATCCAGGCCGTCATCAAGGTCCGGCTCGGCAGCCACAACGCCGAACACGTCAATGCCCTCTACACCGCGCTGACCCAGGTCCCCGGTGTCATCCACGCATTCCATGTGGCCGGCGAGGACGACTTCCACCTCCACGTCGCAGTCGAAAGCCCGGAGGCCCTGCGCGACCTCGTCCTCAAGCACGTCACCGTCAACCGAGTGGTCCGCCAAACGGAGACACAGCTGATCTTTGAGGCCCGCCACGGCGTGGGCGTCTTGGCGCACTAGGAAACGCCGGTCGTAAAACTTTTTCCTGCCTTTTCCAATCCGTACCGGGAACCGCTCCGAAGTACTCCCTGACAGTCCAAACCGCCCTCGGAATTTACGGCAGCGGTTTGGGAAGCGAAACGGAATCCTTCCGCTTTCACACTAGGGAGAGTCATCATGAACACCACCTTGAAGTTTGGAAACCGTAATAGCCTCAGCCTTGGTCTGGGCCTCTTGGCCATCACCGCGTTGGGAATCACCTCGTGCAGTGCTGGAACCACAACAACTCCCAGCCCCACGTCGGGGGCGCCGATGGCAACATCGGCGGCACCCGCCAGCACGGAAGCCATGGCCGGCGAAGAACTCGTGGGCGCAGGCTGCGCCGCCTACGCGGCTGCCGTTCCCAGCGGAGCTGGTTCGGTGGCCGGCATGGCTGCGGACCCTGTTGCCACGGCCGCATCCAACAACCCCTTGTTGAAGACCTTGACGGCCGCGGTCTCCGGGCAGCTGAACAAGGATGTGAACCTGGTTGACACGTTGAACTCCGGCGAGTTCACGGTGTTCGCCCCGGTTGATGACGCCTTCGCGAAGATCCCGGCCGAGACCCTCGAGGGACTGAAGACGGACTCGGCAACCCTGACGTCAATCCTGACCTACCATGTTGTACCCGGCCAGCTGGCCCCCAGCAAGATTGCCGGCGAGCATGCAACGGCCGAGGGCAGCAACCTGGAGGTCACAGGCAGCGGCGACAATCTGGAGGTCAACGGCGCCAAGGTCATCTGCGGCGGGGTCAAGACCGCCAACGCCACCGTCTACCTGATCGACACTGTCCTGATGCCGCCGGCCAAGAAGTAGCCGGCCGCGCACCAGAATTTCCAACACAGATCGAAAGGCACGGGCCCATGGGCGCTGAGCGTGACAAAGTGGAGACCATGCGTTTGCCCTGGTTGCGTTCCGTGGCGCCCCTGGCGCCACCAACCCACGAAGACCTGATCCGCCTCGTCGCCCTCGGCGACGAGGCGGCCTTCGAGGAACTGTATGACGCCGTCGCACCGAGGGTTTTCGGGTTGGTGCGCAGGGTGGTCCGGGATCCGGCCCAGAGCCAGGAAGTTACCCAGGAAGTCTTCGTTGACATTTGGGCGCAGGCTTCCCGCTTTGATGCCGACAGGGGAAAGGCGATGTCCTGGATTCTGGTCATCGCGCACCGCAAGGCAGTGGACAAGGTTCGGGCCAGCCAGGCCAGCAGCGAGCGGGACCTGCGCCAGGGCATCAAGGAATACCAAGAAAGTTACGACGACGTCGCGGACACGGTTGAATCCCAGCTGGAGGCAGAACGCGTCAACAAGGCGCTTGAGTCACTGACGCAGGCACAACAGGAAGCGATCCGGCTGGCATACTACGGCGGGTACACGCACCAGGAAGTAGCCGAACTGCTGAAGATCCCGGTCGGTACTGTTAAGACAAGGATTCGAGACGGCATGATCAGGCTCAGGGACAGGTTAGGAGTGGCGTGATGGAACAACAATTGCATTTGCTGACCGGTTCCTACGCCTTGAACGCCCTGGGCGACAAGGAACGCGGCGACTTCGAACGCTACGCATTGACTGACCCCCAGGCATTGGAGGAAGTCCGCAGCCTGAGCGAAACGGCCGCACTGCTGGCCTACGGCACACCCGCTGAAGCCCCGCCCTCCGCATTGAAGGCAGATGTCATGGCGGCGATTCGCAACACCCGACAGCTTCCCGCAGCCTCCGTGGTGCGCGATATTTCCACGGCCACGGGAACTCCAACCCAGTCAACCCGCCACCATGGGGCGGGCGCCCGCACAGCGGGGCCCCAGCGAACCGCGAACGGCACGCGAAAGCGCTGGGTTCCTGTGCTCAGCGCCGCGGCAGCCGTGGTGCTCTTCGCCGGGGTGGGCCTGGGCGGCTGGGCTGCCGGGCAAGCCGCAACACAGCGGGACATGGAACAACAACTAGTTGCCATCGCGGCACAACAGCAGGCTGCACAAACCCAACAAGAAGCCATGCTGGGCATCGTCAGCTCCCCCGACGCCAAGATCGCCACCACGACGCTTTCCGACGGCGGCTCCGTGACAGTTGCCTCCTCAGGCAAGGCCAACAAGGCTGCCGTCATGGTCCAGGATTTGCCTCCGCTGCCTTCCGGCAAAACCTACGAGCTGTGGTTCATCTCGGCGGCGGGCGCCGTTCCGGCGGGGCTCATGGCCAACGCCGATCCCGCCGTTGCCGGCATGCAGGTGCTCAACGGCCCCCTGGGCGGGGCAACCCATGTCGGCATCACGGTGGAGCCTGCCGGCGGCTCCCCGGCCCCCACCACAACCCCCATCGTGGTGCAGGAGCTCTAACACCCGCCGTGGTGCGCTCTCTTCAACCTCCGTCGTGGTGCCTGCGACACAGCGGAGGTTGGGCTCGTCGCAAAGAATCCGGCCCACCGGCCAATCCAGCGGGCGCGTGGCTCCGAAGTACAAGAAAGCACTTCCACCGGCTTCCGCCAGCGGTGGCCGCGAAAGACCTTTCAAGGAGCCTGGCATGGGCAAGCGAAGCACCACCACACGGCACAGCAACTGGCGCAGCACGGCGACAGGATCACTCACGGGCATCATCGCGGCATGCAGCCTCTTTGCTGTGGCAGAGCTGGCCTCGGCCTTCTTTGGGCCGGCAGCATCACCACTGGCCTCGGTGGGCTCAACGTTCATCGATTTCACCCCGGCGTGGATGAAGAATTTCGCCATCGCCACCTTCGGCACCAACGACAAATTCGTGCTCCTGGTCTCCATGGTCATTGCCACAGTAATACTGGCGGCGGCGGCCGGCGTGGTGGCACGACGCAAGCCCAGGGCCGGCGCTGTCATGGTCCTGGGTTTCGCCGTCGTCATGGGCTTGTGCATCACCACCCGCTCCGGTGCCGGCGCCTTTGACCTTGTCCCGCTCCTGCTCGGCACCGCAGCCGGCCTGTGGACCCTGCGCTATCTCACGGCTGCCGCTCCCGGATCCTCCACCAACCCGGGACCACCGGCGGAAAGCCCGACGGCAGCAGGAGCCACAGCGGCCCGCGGCCAGGGAGATGCCGCCCCACCCAGCAGACGCGCGTTCCTGTTGCGTTCGGCAGCGGTGGCCGGGGTGGCCGTCGTCGTCGGAATTGGTGGGACTCTGCTCTCCACTGCCCGCAATACGGCGATTGCGGTGCGTGAGTCGCTGAAGCTGCCGGCACCGAACTCCAAGGCCGCCCCGCTGCCCGCCGGTGTCCAGGCTCCGGTGGAGGGCCTAACCCCGTTCGTCACTCCCAACACCGACTTTTACCGCATCGACACGGCCTTGATTGTGCCTGAAATTGACCCGGCGAACTGGGAGCTGCGCGTCCATGGAATGGTGGAGAATGAGTTCACCCTGGGCTTCGACGAGCTCCTGGCCGCCGAATTGATTGAGGCCCATGTGACCCTGACCTGCGTCTCCAACGTGGTGGGCGGAAATCTGGCCGGCAACGCCAAATGGCTCGGCTATCCGCTGCGGGAGGTCTTGGCCCGCGCAAAGCCAACAGCCGGGGCCGACATGGTGCTCTCCACCAGCATTGACGGCTTCAGCGCCTCCACTCCCCTGGCTGTCCTCCAAGACAACCGCGATGCCGTCCTGGCCATCGGCATGAATGGGGAACCGCTTCCCCTGGAACATGGCTTCCCCGTCCGCATGGTGGTGCCGGGCCTGTACGGTTTTGTCTCAGCAACCAAATGGGTCGTGGACCTGGAAGTGACCACGTTCGCCGAAAAGGCCGGCTATTGGACGTCCCGCGGCTGGTCGTCCCACGGGCCCATCAAGACCGCATCCAGGATCGAGGTGCCGCGGGCGCTGGCCCGGGTTCCGGCAGGAACGGTCGCCATCGGCGGCAGCGCCTGGGCCCAAACCACGGGCATCTCCAAGGTTGAGGTAAGAATTGACGACGGCGGTTGGAACCTTGCCACGCTGGCGGCGGAAGCATCGGTGGACACTTGGCGGCAGTGGTCCTACTCGTGGGACGGTGCAGCGTCCGGCACCCACAAGGTGCAGGTGCGCGCCTATGACAGCGAAGGTCAGTTGCAAATCGAAGAGCAAGCCCCTCCGGAGCCCGACGGCTCAACGGGCTGGCACTCCATGACGTTCACCGTGATCTAGCCACGATCCCGGGACCTGTGCCGGGGCGCCGGCAGCATGCGGCAAGGGACTATTTGGGTTGACGGCTTTGCGGGTAGGGGGTTTCCCCGGCCTCCAGCATGGCCAGGAAGCGGGCGATGTTCGCATCCCGCCCCGCCTGTGTCTTCACGTTGGCAAGACGGTACAGGAACGCGTAGCGGTTTGTGGCCGTGAGGACGTCGAACATGGCCTGGGCGCGCGGGCTGGCGGCGACGGCCTCGGCGAAATCGTCCGGAACTTCAATGGTGGCCTGCCCGGAGTAGGCGGCCTCCCAGCGCCCGTCGGCCTTGGCTGCATCCGCGGCGGCCACCCCGGCGGGGCGCATGAGGCCTTCCACCGTGAGGCGGTCGTAGTGCTCTGTGTTGATCTTGGACCATTTGCTGGCCTTGGTGCGCGGGGTGAAGCGACGGACAAAGGAGTGCCCGTCGCGCTTGCCCACCACGCCGTCGATCCAGCCAAAGCACAGGGCCACGTCAAGGGCGGCCGCGTACGTCAATTCGGTGACGCTGCCGCCCTTCTTGTGCAGCACCAGCCTCACGCCGGGACTGGACGCATGGTTTTCGTCCAGCCAGGAACGCCACGCTGCGGCGTCGGGCAGCAGCAGTTCAGGGAGTTCGCTCATGCACCAACAGTAATATTGGAAGCCACCGGCCACCACCAGGAGGAACCATGCTGCGAGTCCGCCCAGTCCACTTCACCTCGGACGTCGACGGCTATGCCGCCACACTCGAGGCACAGGGCCTGCGTTGCGTGGAGGACTTCGGCGACTGGCGCGTCTTTGATTCCGGCAACGGCAAGGTGGGCATCCACCGGGCCGAGCCCGGCAGCTCCATGGACGGCACCACGGCGCTGGGCTTCGAGGTGCGCGACCACGAAATCTTCGTCCGCCGCACAGTCGAGGACGGCACCCGGGCGGAGGTGGTGGGTTCCCGCCACGGCAGCACCGCCCGCGTCACGGCGCCCGGAGGGTTCAATTTTCTGGCCGACCCCGTCACGGACCTCAGCCTCCCCACGGGCGGGCCGCTTGCCGTCACGGCTGTCTGGCACACCCCGGACACCGCTGCCGCCGAAAAGGTCCTGGTCGACATCGGCGCGAAATTTGTGCAGCACCGTGCGGATGGCGGATCATTTTTCCGGGCCAAGAACGGCGGTTTCGTGGCGACAATCAAGGGTGGGTCGAACGCTGTCGAACTTGAAATCAGCCGCGACCTGGACGGTGGGGGCAGCGAACAGTGACGGCATTTGTGCAGCGGAGGCGGCACCCGGGCCGCGGATGGGGTAGAACTTAGTTATGAGCGTGCGCACCCCTGACCCGTATCCCGGCTGGCTGTCCCCCGAGGACCTGTACGAGGCCCGCAACCGGCTGCCCATGGTCTACGTCGAGGCGGTCCCGGTGCGCCTGGATCCCCTCGGCTACGTCAACGAGGTGGGGCTGCTGCTGCAGGCAGACGAGGAAGGCTCCATGGTCCGCACCCTGGTGTCCGGACGCGTGCTGTACCGCGAGACCATCCGCGCCGCGCTGATCCGCCACATCGAGAAGGATTTGGGGGCGCTCGCCTTCCCGCAGCTGCCGGTCAGCCCGGTCCCGTTCACGGTGGCGGAGTACCTGCCGTCGCCGTCGCAGACCGGCTTCACGGATGAACGCCAGCACGCCGTGGCCATGGTCTACGTGATCCCCGTGACGGGCGAATGCACGCCGCGGCAGGACGCACTCGAGCTGACTTGGATGACGCCCGAAGAGGTGCTCAGCCCCGGCGTGCAGGCCGAGTTCGTGGGCGGGCGCGGCGCCCTGGTCCGCCAGGCGATCTCCTACGCCGGTCTGGGCCGCTAGCCTGTCCCTCCCGCCCCTCCCAAACCCTCTCGCAGCAATGGCTGGATTTTCCGGAACCTTCTCGCAGCAATGGCTGGTTTTTCTGCGATGCTGTCGCACTGCCCGGCACGGCGCCGGAACGCGGCGGCACGCTGGAAGGTGGGCTGCCGCCGTCGGACTTTGGGCAGGGAATGCCGGGAGGCTGGCCCGGACAGCCGTTCCAGCGTAGATTACGTGTCATGGCGACTAACCAGCTCTCGGTCCTCATCAACGCCGATGCCGAACAGGTCTGGCTCATGCTCCGCGAGCCGGCACGCATTGCGCAGTGGCACGGCTGGGACATGGACGGCCTGGACGAGGAAATCCGGCAGGTCTACGACTCCAATGTGGTCGAAAGCGGCGACCACCTGCGCCTGACGCTGGAAATGGGCGATGTCTTTACGTTGGAACCGCGGCCCGACGGTACGCTGCTGACCATGACGCGCGGCGTGGCAACGGGCGAATGGGCCAAGTACGACTCCGACATCACCGAGGGCTGGACCATGTTCATCCAGCAATTGAAGTTCGCCCTGGAACGGCACCCGAAGACGGCGCGGCGCACGTTTTACGTTGACGGTGCCAGCGCCGCGAACTCCAACCTGTGGGACGCCCTGGGCATCGACACAGGGTGGCTGCCGGATCCGGGGGAGGCCTACACGGTCACACTGAACACGGGCGCCACGCTGTCGGGCAAGGTGTGGTACCGCACTGACACGCAGCTGGGCTTGACGGTGGAGGACTACGCCGAGCATGGCGACGGGCTGCTCATCCTGGCCCGGCAGTCGCCGCTGGAGGGCATCCGCAAGCATCCCGGAGCGCAAATCATCGCGTCGACGTATGGGCTGGGCGCCGCGGACTTTGATGCGATCGCCAGCCAGTGGGACACGTTCATGGAGACCCACTTCCCGGATGAATAGGGTGCCGGTGACTGCGGGGCGTTCCCAAAAACTGGCGACTCACCTGATGCCGCGTTCGGGAAAAGGGCCGCTTATCTGATGCCGCGTCGGGAGGAACAGCAGGAGGGCTTGGACACCTTCGAACCCGCGTCCCGGCAAAGACTGGCAAAATGGTTGAATGCCCTCCCCAGACACCACGCCCGAGCTCCTTGCGCCTGCCCCCGCGCCCGCCACCACCCCCGGCCACGCACCCGCCGCAGCGCCGGGCACCCAACCCGGCCATCCGGCGTCGCAAGGGGAGTTTGGCTTCACCGTCACCACGCGGCTAAATGAGACGTGTGCGCCAACCGCGGAAGCCATTGAAAAGAACGGCGGCAAGTTCCAGGGACGCACGGGCGTCATCACCACTCCGCACGGCACCATCAAGACGCCCGCCTTCATCGCAGTGGGCACCAAGGCCACGGTGAAGGCCGTGCTGCCGGAGGCCATGGAGGACCTTGGCGCGCAGGCGCTGCTCTCCAATGCCTACCACCTGTACCTGCAGCCCGGCGCGGACGTCCTGGACGAAGCCGGCGGGCTGGGCAAATTCATGAACTGGCAGGGGCCCACGTTCACCGACAGCGGCGGCTTCCAGGTCATGAGCCTGGGCTCTGGCTTCAAGAAGGTCATCAACATGGACGCCGCGGCCGCCTCCCCGCACGCCGGCGCCGACGATTCCGTGGCCGTGGGCAAGGAGCGCCTGGCCCACATTGACGACGACGGCGTCTGGTTCAAGTCGCACCTCAACGGGGACATGCACCGCTTCACACCCGAGGTTTCCATGCAGGTCCAGCACCAGATCGGGGCCGACATCATGTTCGCCTTCGACGAGCTGACCACGCTGCTGAACTCGCGCGGCTACCAGGAAATGTCACTTGAACGCACCCGCCTGTGGGCGCTGCGCTGCATCGAGGAGCACTTCCGCCTCACCGAAGAGCGCACGGGCAAGCCGTACCAGGCCCTCTTTGGCGTCATCCAGGGCGCCCAGTACGAGGACCTGCGCCGCAAGGCCTCCCGCGACCTCGGCAGCATGAACTTTGACGGCTTTGGCATCGGCGGGGCCCTCGAGAAGGAAAACCTGGGCACCATTGTGCGCTGGTGCGCCGAGGAACTGCCCGAGGACAAGCCGCGCCACCTGCTCGGCATCTCCGAACCCGATGACATCTTCACCGCGATCGAGAACGGCGCGGACACCTTCGACTGCGTCTCCCCCACCCGAGTGGCCCGCACCTCCGCGTTCTACACCCCGGACGGGCGCTTCAACCTGTCCGGCGCGAAGTACAAGCGGGACTTCGGACCTCTGTCGGAGGAATGCGACTGCTACACCTGCGAGAACTACACGCGCGCCTACATCCACCACCTGTTCAAGGCCAAGGAAATGCTCTCCTCCACGTTGGTCTCGATCCACAACGAACGCTTCGTGGTCAAGATGGTCGACGACGCCCGCCTCGCCATCGAGGACGGCACCTTCTTCGAGTTCAAGGCCGAGACCCTGCGCCGGTACTACCCGAACCGGTAGCCCATAAGGGAAGTGCGACGGCGGCACCTGGCTGAGGCGACAAGCCCACCCGGGTGCCGCCGTCGCCGCTTAATGCCGAAGCAAAAAGTCATTCTGCAACTGTGATTGCAATTTGCGAGTTTTGCAATCATAATTGCATAGTGATGCAGATAACACCACCAAGACCCGCCAATTCCTCCCCGGCCGGCCGCACCCGCATGGAACCCACAGGCCCCGGCCTTGACTGGCTGGATGACATCATGGCCGCCGCCAGCCTCCCCAAGGCACAGCAGCGTGTCGCCGAGGCCATCGCGAGGAATCCGCAGCTGGCCTCCTACGCGGAAATCGCCGAGGTGGCCGCCCGAGCAGAGGTCAACAGTTCCACCGTGGTGCGCACGGCGCAGTCTCTGGGTTTTGAAGGCTGGCCCGATCTGCAGCGGGAATTGCGGTCCCGCTATCTCGCCAAGATCTCCTCCGAAGACACCCTGGTGGAGCACGGCAGCCACCCCAGCCCGCTGAGCGCGGCGCTGGCCAAGGACATGGAAAACCTTCGCCTGACATTGGACGCCAACGCGCCTGAAGAAGTGGAATCCGCCATTGCCACGCTGGCCGCGGCACGTTCCATCCTTGTTGTGGGGCACGGTTCCTATGCCGCCCCCGCCAGCGTCATGGCGCATCTGGGCGCCACCATGGGCTACCCCATCAGCTTGGAGAGCCGAGGCGGCGTGCACCTGGTCACGGCCACCAACCGGCTGGGCCCGGGCGACGTGCTGCTGGTCATCAACATTTGGCGCTCCATCCGCCAAATGGTCGCCGCCGTGGAATCCGCACACCAGGCCGGTGCCACGGTGATCTTGATCAGCGACATGCGCCGGGGCAGATTGGCCGCGATCGCCGAGCACCTGCTGATTGTCCCATCGGAGGGAATTGCGTTCTTCCAGTCCGTCACGGCGGCAACCTCGGTGGTGTACGCCCTGCTGGCGGGGATGCAGTCGGCCCATCCGGCACGCAGCCGGGAAGCAATCCGCCGCTCGCAGCAGCTCTGGAAGGACCTCGACATCCACCTGGAATAGCCGGCACGTGTCGTCAGGCACACCGGTTCCGGCACCCGCAAACCGCACAAGCCCCCAAGGAAACATCCATGCATTCTGAAGAATCAAGCAGCACACAGAACGGCTTCCATACGGAGCTGGCCGACGGCGTCGGGCATTGGCGTGACAAGGTCCACGCCCTGGCACGCACCATCCATGCCAGCCCAGAGCTCTCCTTTGAGGAGACCCGGGCCTCCGCCGCCATCGTTGAACTGCTGCGCGAGGGCGGATTCAGCGTCGAGACAGGCACGTCGGGACTTCCGACGGCGTTCACCGGCACCGTGGGCAGCGGGGAACTGGTCGTGGCTTTGTGCGTCGAGTACGACGCCCTGCCGGAAATCGGCCACGCCTGCGGCCACAACCTGATTGCCGGGGCTTCCGTGGCCGCGGCACTGGCGCTCGCCCCGCTGGCAGACCGCCTGGGAATCACGCTCAAGGCCATCGGCACCCCCGCCGAGGAGCACGGCGGCGGGAAGGCGCTCATGCTGGAGGCCGGCGCATTTGACGGCGTGGGGCTGGCCCTCATGGTCCATCCGGTCCAGGACGGCGTCACCTACAACCCTGCCGGCACCAGCGCCCAGGCGGTCGGCCGCTACCGGGCCACGTTCACCGGCAAGGCTTCCCACGCCGCAGCGGCACCCCACCTCGGCGTCAATGCCGCCGACGCCGCCGTCCTGAGCCAAGTCGCAGTGGGCCTGTTGCGCCAACAGATCCCGGCCGACCACAGGGTGGCAATGTATGTGGCCGAGGCGGGGCACGCCACGAACATCATCCCCGAACACGCTGTCGTGGAGTTCGAATGCCGGGCTTTTACGCTGCCCGAATACGAGGCCCTGCTGCTGCGGGTGCGCAACTGCTTCGAGGGCGCCGCCCTGGCCACGGGAACCGGCTTGGCCATTGAAGCAACGGAACCGCTGTACGAGCCGCTGCGCCAGGACGACGACCTGGCGGCCAACTGGACGCGTGCCATGGACTTCTTTGGCAAGGACATCTCCCCCGCCGCCGGGCTGGCCGGCGGCTCCACCGACATGGGAAACATTTCCCAAGTCATTCCCAGCCTTCACCCCTGGCTGAGCATCCCCGGGGCAAAGGCTTCCATCCACTCACACGACTTTGCAGCGCTGGCCGACACACCGGCAGCCTACGGTGTCATGTTTGAAGCGGCCACGGCCCTGGCCTGGACAGTGGCGGACGCAGCTGTCCAGCCGAAGCAAAGGAGCCGTTTCATCGACGCCGCCCACTCGCCGAACCCTGCCCGGGCAACCATGGAAATCGAGGACTGACAGCATGAAGAACCGCACCGCACCGGCCAAGGCCGGCATGAAGGAAACCCTGCCCATCGCGCTGCTGGCCCTGGTGATTGCCGTCGCAGTGCAGCTCATCGGCTCAGCCAAGCTCAATGTCGGCATTGGTTCCATCGTCATCTTCCCCATGGTCTGGGGTTTGATTGCCGGGCTTTTGGTGTCCATTCAAAAATTCAAGCCGCTGGGACTGAACCTCCAACGCGTTGCCGCCGCCCTGGTGGGCGTTGCGGTCATGCTGCTGGTGGCGCGGCTGGCGTTCAACATCGGCCCCAGCCTGCCCGTGTTGGTCAAGGCCGGGCCTGCACTGCTGCTGCAGGAGGTGGGGCACCTGCTGGGCACCGTATTCCTGGCCCTGCCGCTGGCTGTCCTGCTGCGCATGGGCAAGGCCACCGTCGGTGCCACATTCTCCCTGGACCGTGAGCCGTCCTTTGCCATGGTCTCGGAAAAATACGGCCCGGACTCCGACCAGTACCGCGGAGTCCTGGCCATGTACGTTTTCGGCACCCTCTTCGGCGCCGTGTTCATCACGCTGCTGACCTCGCTCGTGGCCAACTGGAACATCTTCAACCCGCTCGCCCTGGCCATGGGTGCCGGTGTGGGCTCCGGCTCGATGATGGCCGCCTCCGCCGCGAGCATCATTGACGCCTACCCGGCCGACGAACAGGCCATCCTGGGCATGGCTGCCGTGTCCAACCTGATCACCACCATCCTGGGCGTCTACGTTGGCTTGTATGTTTCGCTGCCGCTCGCGGACAGGTTCTACCGCCTGCTGACGCGCAAGCGCACCGCCGCCGCCCCCGCAGAGACCGTGGTCGCCGCCGGGGGTTCCGCAGCCCCGTCCGCGATGGTGGAAGAGTCCGAGGACGCCGTCAACCGCGACTTCCGGGAGAAGTTTGCCGCCTCCTCGGTGGAAGTGAAGCTGCCGCTGTGGCTGTCCCTGGGCGTCTTGACGGTTCTGGGGCTGGGGACGGCGACGGTCGCGGCCAAGGGCTTCAACTGGAGCATCGTTGGCGGCTACGCAGTCCTCATGGGACTTGTCCTGCTGGGCCTGTTCCTGGCCAAGGTGTCCCGCAAGGTGTCGGCCATCATCTGGATCACCACGATTGGCGCCTACGCTTCGAGTCCGTGGTTCTTCGCGGCGGAACCCCTGACCAAGCTGGTCTCCTCCGTTGACTTTCTGTCCATTGCCACCGTAATGCTCACCCTGGCCGGCCTGTCCCTGGGCAAGGACGTACCACTGTTGAGAAACATCGGCTGGAAGATCATTCCGGTGGGACTGGTGTCCATCACGGCCTCATTCCTGCTGTCGGTGGTCATCGCGGAGTTCGCTCTCGGATATTGGGGCTGAGCCGCCTCACGGCTGCCGACCGGTCTGCCGGGCCGGCAGCCGGCCCGGCTCCACAAAGCCACTCTCATAGGCGGCAATGACAGCCTGCACCCGGTCCCGCACGCCGAGCTTGGCCAGAATTCGGGCCACGTGCGTCTTCACGGTGGCCTCACCCAAAAACAGCTCGGCCGCAATTTCCGCATTGGAGCGCCCGCCCACCAGCAGGCGCAACACCGTCTGCTCCCGTTCCGTCAGCGACGCCACCGCAGCTGTCGGGACCACGCCCGCCGGCATGCGGACAAACTGTTCGATCAGCCGCCTGGTGATCGCCGGAGCCAACAGTGTCTCCCCGCCCGCCACAACCCTGACCGCATGGACCAGCTGCTCCCGCGGCGCATCCTTCAAAAGGAAACCGCGCGCACCGTCGCGCAGCGCCCGATAGACGTATTCGTCCAGGTCGAAGGTGGTCAGCACCAGGACGGCGGTGCGGGTGTGGGCCTCGGCCATGCGGCGGATGCTTTCCAGGCCGTCCATGACAGGCATCCTGATGTCCATCAAGACCACGTCGGGCTGCAGTTGCGCCACGAGCGCCAGCGCAGCCCTGCCGTCGGCGGCCTCGCCCACCACCTCCAGATCCGGTTCCAGGTTCAGCATCAGCTTGAAACCGTCCCGGATGAGCTGCTGGTCGTCCGCCAGAAGGATGGTGGTCACGGCCGGGCCGCGATCCCGGCCTGCGCGGCGGAACTGGGCGCTGTTGCGGGGACGACGGCGGTCACCAGCCATCCGCCGTCGGCCTCCGGACCAGCGGCAAAGGTGCCACCGAGCTGCCGGACGCGTTCGCCCAGCCCGCGCAGACCGTAGCCTTTCGGGGATTCCGCCGCCACGGCCACGGCACCGGGTTCATTGCGGATCTCAAGCTGCACGGCGTTCCCGGCCGGGATCAGCAGGACGCCGGCGGCAACGGGCCCGGCATGCTTGAGCACGTTGGTCAGGGACTCCTGCACCACGCGGAACAGCACCAGGCCGGCGGCCGGGGACAGGTCCGGAAGGCCGGCATCGATGCAGCCGGTGACTTCCAGCCCCGCCAGTCTGCTGCTGTCCAGCAAGGTTTGCAGATCCGCCAGCCCCGGGCTCCCCGCAGCCCCGCCGTCCCCGCCGGCCTCGCCGTGCAGCACGTCCAGCATCGTCCTGATCTCGGCCAGCGATCCCCGAGCCGTGGCATGGATGGCGGCCAGGGGTTCCCGCGCCAGCTCGGGGGCGCTGTCCAGCGCCGCACCCGCCGCATCGGCCTGGACGGCGATCACACTCATGCTGTGCCCCAGGACGTCGTGGAGTTCACGGGCAATGCGCAGCCGCTCCTCCGCGACCGCCAGCCGGGCGGCGTCGAGCTCATGCTGCTGCTGGTGGCCCAGGCGCCCGCGCCAGATCCGGGCCGCGCGGCCCAGCAGCCAGGTCCCGCCAAACAGCAGGACGATGAACAGGTAGTCGGGCCCGTCCGCCAGCCACTCCCCCACGAGCAGCGCGGCCAGCAGCACCCCGCCGCCAACTGCGGCAAGCCCCTCCGTGCTCCATGCGGCCACCGAGTACATGGCCACGGCAAAGGCCACCAGGGACCACAGGGTTCCCGGCGCCTGGGCCAGGGCAGCCTGGAAAAGGTTTGCTGAAGCACACGCCAGGGCAGGCACGAGCGGGGACTTCCGGCGCCAGGCAAGCGGGCCCGTCATGGCCACGGCTGCCGGCAGTGTCACGGCCGGCGGGCCCTCATCCGGCTTGCCCGCCAACACCGATGCCACGGCCACCAGCAGCAGGAGCCCGGCCAACACCGCATCCGCCGCCGGAATCCCTCCCGGCCGGGCGTTCCGCAATGCGGCGAGCCAGCGTGCCATGCCCCCAGTGTAGAACCGTCGGGAGTGCGCCGTCCTCCCCCATTTGGCGGATGCCGGGCCCAATTTTCACCCGCCTGGCGGACGCGCCGGGCACGGATGGGCGGCCATGCTGGAGCCCTCACTTCAACTCGATGGAAAAGGTGGTTCCCATGAACATCCCCTGGCTCACCCGAACGGTGGCCGCAGCCAGCATGACGGCGGGCGCGGGCGCACTCATTGCCGGCAACCTGCTGGCACTGGCCAACCAGCCCGACAGCGGCACCTTCGCCGCCACCCTCTCGATGGTCGCCGGCCACCGCACCATGTGGCTGCTGGCTGCCTGTCTTGCCGTCGCCGGGCCGCTGCTGTGGGTTCCGGGCGTCCTGGCGGCCCCGGCAGCCGCCCCCTCGCGCGGACGCACGCTGGCCGTTGCCGGTTCACTGCTGCTCGCCACCGGGCTTGCCGTCGGCGTGGGGCATTTTGCCCTGTTCTTTGGCCTGCTGGGTGCCGGGGCGGGCAGCGGCCTGCCGGCGGACATCGTGGAACAAATGGTCACGGCGGAGGACAGCTACATCCTGGGCAGCATCATGCTCTGGGTGTTCCTGGCCGGGCTGGTGCTGGGGACGCTGCTGCTCTCACTTGGCCTCAGGGTGGCGCAGGCCGTGCCGGTCTGGGTGCCCGTGGCGGCCGTGGTCTTCGCAGTCACCACCTTTATGGGCGGCCCTGTCGCGACAGCGGCTGGCGCCGTGGCGGCACTGGCCACGTTTGTGCCCATGGCCTGGGCGCTCCTGCGGGTGCCGGGCGCGGCCGGGACCCGGCCGGAGGGCACCCCGGCCCGGCCGCGGGAGCACCACGGTTAAACATCCGACGGCGGCACCCGGGTGGGTTTTCCAGCCCACCCGGGTGCCGCCGTCGAACGTAAAAAAGCCTTTTGGACTGTGCTTGTGGAAAGGGTCGGCGGCCTACCGCCGTCGCTTTCCGCAATCGCCGTCCTCAACGATGTCCAGGCTCACGCTGGCACGTAGGACGGCTCGTGGCGCTTGAACCAGGAAATCAGCCAGGCCGTGACGGGGATGAGCGCGTACTGCACGCCCACCTTGTACACAAAGCCCACCAGCACGTAGTTGGCGAACATGCCGAAGCCCGCAATGCCAATGACGGGGGCCGCGACGGTACAGAAGATCAGGGTGTCCAGGAACTCGCCGGCGCCGCTGGAACCCATGAGCCGCATCCAGAGCTTCCGCTCGCCGTGGTGGGCCTTGAGCCGGACCATGATCCAGGAGTTGACGGTCTGGCCGGCCAGGAACGCCAACAGGCTGGCCAGCACAATCTGCGGCACCGGCCCCAGTGCCTCGGTGAGGGCGGCCTGCTTGGCCACACCGTAGTCGTCTGTGAAACCGGGAAGTGCAATGATCACCCAGTAGCAAAGGGAGGCGAAAATGGACAGGGCAAAGGTGGTGAGAATGGCCTTGCGGTTGACCTTGAAGCCGTACAGTTCACTGATCACGTCGCCCAGGATGTACGCGAAGGGGAACAGGAAGAATCCGCCGTCGGTGATGATGGGGCCAAATTGCACCCCCTTGGAGGCGCCGATGTTGGACAGGATCACAATCACGGCCATGCACGCGAGAAGGATCCCGAAGAAGGGGCTCCCGACGGCGGCAAAGGCGGCACCGGGTGTGGGGGCGGCCGTCGTGGTTTTCCCGGTCTCTGGACCGGTGGTGCTGGGAGGGGTTGCCGAAGCGTTGCTTTGCAGCGGGGACGTCATGGGTCTCAAATTTCTTTGTCTAAGTGGTTCGCTCATGCCGCACCCGCAAGGGCCCGGCCGGCTGTATTATCACTGGGCCCGTCTGCACCCGGGCCATGAACCATTCTGCCACGGCGCCGCAACACCTCCCTCCCGACTGCGTCCCGCGGCCGCGCCGCAGCCCGCCTGCGCCTGCCGCAAAAGCAAACTTTCTTCCCGCGGGCCCGGACAGTCGGGGACGGGACGCGTTAGGCTGAAGCGAACGTCGAGTGCCATTGCACGGGAAACCGAGGAGTTGCTCAAGTGAATTATTGGTGGGTCAGCCATGGCCGCAACTACGAATCAGCCATCAATGAAGGAATACTGTGGAGCTGCCCCGATCCGCAAGGGGATCCGGACGGCACCCGCGGGCTCATCAAGGAGCTGCGCAAGGGCGACGTGGTGTTCAACTACTTCGGCCCGTATGTGCGCGCAGTCAGCGTGGTGTTGGAAAAGTGGCAGGATGCGGCCCGGCCCGAGGGCTTCGAAAGCGGCCCCGGCGAATCCGACGACGGGTGGCTGGTGCGCACGCACCCGTTGGCGAAGAACCTCCAGCTGCACCGGGACCGTGCCGCGGACATCACGGCCGCCGACGAGCCCGAGTCCGGCGAGCCCAGGCCCTTCAACGCCGCAGGCAAGCCCCGCCCGCGCTACATCTCTCCGCTCACGGCCGAGGAGGGCCAGGATTTGCTGGCGGAGGCCGGTGTCACGGCGCCGCAGTCTTCCGCCACCAGCCTGCGAGGGCTGCCCGGCAGCGCCTGGGGAGCCGATGAGCAGGACGACCAGACCCTCACCACCATCCGCCTTGAGCAGGCCTACCTGCGCAAGCACCTGCTCCGGGACCGGCTGACGGCTTCCTGTGCCATCTGCGGCGAGCACCTCCCGGCCCGGTTGTTGATCGCCGGCTACATCAAGCCCCGCCCCGCGAACAGCGACGAGGAGCGCATGGACTACGAGCACAATGCCATGCTGACCTGCGCGCTCGGCTGCGACGCCCTGTACGAGTGGGGCTACATCGTGGTCGGCGCCAAGGGCCAGATCCAGGCAGGCCAGCCCGCGGAGACACCCCGCATCGAGGCCGCCGTCGAGGCACTCGTGGGACGCAACTGCTCCGCCTTTGACGAAAACACCGCCGAGGCCTTCGCCGAGAACAAACGGCTCATGCTGGAGCCGCAACCCTAAAGGCACGGCCGGGCGGACGACGGCGGCACGCGGGTGCCGCCGTCGTGCCTCTGGGTCCTGCCGCCCTACCGGGCGAAGGTGAGGACCTCCGCCACCTGGCTCCACCCGTCCATGGCCGCGAAGCGCTGCGCCTGGGTCTCTCCGGCAACCAGGAAAATGACGTCGGCGCCGTGTGCGAAGGCCTCATCTCCCAGCCCGGCCACCATGGCGTGCTCGAACCGGGCAAGCTGGTCCTCATGCCCGTCATCAACCGCCAGTCCCGAAATGACGGCCAGGCCCGTGCCCATCGCCAGGCGGCCGCTGCCCACCGGCCGGTCAAAGAGGGCCAGCTCCACAACGTCATAGTTTTCCATGGGCGCGTCGGCCAGGTACGCGTCCGCCGGCAGGTCCGGACTCAGGTCAAGGTCCTCGGTTGCGGCACGCAGCAGCAGTGCCCGGTCCGTGGTGTGCAGGCCCTGCGACTGGGCGTATCCAACGGCCCCTGCCGCGTCCTCGGTCACCAGGACCAGCCCGGCACCGTCCGCCGGAGTCTCGGATTCGCCCGGCCAGACGGCCACACGCCGGCCGCCGATGAGAACTGCAGCCCCATCTTCCGTGGCCTCAAGGTCCTGCAGTGCCGCCCATGCACGGGCCCAGTCCTGAAACGTGTCCTGCCAGGAATCCATGTCCTCACCTTTTTCTCACGTACGAATCTGCCACGCAGCCGCCGTTTCCAGCCGGAGAGCGGCCGTGCCCCTCCAGCATAGGCGCAGTTCGGCACAGATAAATATCGGCAACAGCACACTCCGCGACACTCGCCGCGGACAGCCCAACCCGTTAGCATCAAGCCATGACCCCTTGGCAGCAAGACATCCTCGGCCCGCACTTTGAGCAGCTCACGCTCGACCTGCCTGCGGGGTCGCCCGCCACCCTGGTCCGGTACGTGGGAGATGCCCCAAAATGGGAGCCGTCGTCGCTGACAGGGGCCGACATCCTCTACATCCACGGCTGGTCCGATTACTTTTTCCAGCACGAACTGGCCGAATTCTGGCACCGCACAGGGGCCAACTTCTATGCCCTGGACCTGCACAACTATGGCCGCAGCCTGCGCCCCGGCCAGGTTCCCGGCCAGGTGGCCTCCCTCAATGACTACGACGCCGACATTGCGGCCGCGCTGTCGGCGATGGGGCGCGCCGTGCCCGCCGAAGGTGACGCGGAGCCGCAGGCCCCGGTCGAAGCACCCGACCAGCAGAGTTTTGAACGGGCCTTCCTGGAGGAGGCCAGGCAGCGGCTCAGCGCCGCCTTCGATGCCCTGGCAGGGCGGGATCGCCCCGAGGAGCCGGCGGCAGTGCCGGGCGTGCGGCCACTCGTGCTGCTTGGCCATTCAACCGGCGGACTGACCCTGAGTCTGTGGGCCGCCCGGCACCCGGGCGCGGCGGCCGCCGTCGTGCTCAACAGCCCCTGGCTGGAATTCCAGGCAACCGAGGTGGGGCGCGCCGTGGTGGCCCCGCTCATCCAGGCGCGCTCCCGGTTCAAGCCGCTCGCCCCGCTGCCGCAGATTGACCCCGGCTTTTACACGCGCGCGGTGTCCAAGAAATTTGACGGCGAGTGGGAGTACGAGTCGCAGTGGCGCCCGGACCATGGCTTCCCGGTGACGCCGTCGTTCCTGAATGCCGTATTCCAGGGGCAGGCGGAGGTGGCGCGCGGGCTGGGAATCAAAGTTCCCGTGCTGGTGATGCTCTCCGACAAGAGCTATCTGCAGCCGAAGTGGTCCTCCAACGCGCTCTCCGCAGACGTGGTGCTGAACGTGGATTCGGTGGCTCGGCGCAGCCTGGAACTGGGGCCGGTCGTGACCCTGCACCGGATTGCCGGCGCCTTCCACGACGTGTTCCTGTCGCCGGGCCGCGTCCGGGCGAAGGCGTATGCCGGGATGGGCCAGTGGGTGGAGGCCGCCCTGGACGGCGCCTCCCAGCGGGTGTGGGCGGAACGGACGCGGACCGGGCAGGCCCAGGTGGGGCAGGCGGCGGGACACGGCATGGCCGGCGGGGCAGGCCGGACCGTGTGAGAAAAGGCACGAAATCCCTGCCGGGGCGTGCCGGTTGATACAAGGGCAGCGACGAGAGGAAGATTTTCACCATGAGTGCAACCATGAAGGCCATGAGCTACGCCGTGTACGGCGGGCCCGAGGTGCTTGAACTAACGGAACGCCCGGTGCCCAAAGTGGCGCCCGGCTCCGTGCTTGTCCGGGTCAAGGCTGCCGGGGTGAATCCGGTCGACTGGAAAATCATGGCCGGCGGGCTGGACCCGTTCATGGACGTCAACTTCCCCGTGACGCCGGGCTGGGACGTGTCCGGCGTGGTGGAGGCGGTGGGCTTTGACACCCCCGAATTCCAGGTGGGCGACGAGGTGTATTCCTACGGCCGCCGCGACACCGTGCAAGGCGGCACCTTTGCCGAGCTCGTGGCACTTCCCGCCGCGATCGTCTCGCACAAGCCGGCGTCGCTCAGCTGGGAGCAGGCAGCAGCGCTTCCACTGACCGGCCTGACCGCCCAGCGCACCCTAGACACATTGGGGGTCCGGCCGGGCGAAACCATCCTGGTGCACAACGGTTCCGGCAGCGTGGGCCGCACCGCCATCCAGCTGGCCGTGTTGGAGGGTGTCCGGGTCATTGCCACCGCGTCCGCGAAGAACCACGAGCGCCTCCGCCAGCTTGGCGCTGAGCCGGTGGAGTACGGGGCAGGCCTGCAGGAGCGGGTCCGGGAGTTGGCCCCAGCCGGCGTTGACGCCGTCGCCGATTTCGCCGGAGGGGTACTTGAGGACACGCTGGCGTTGTTGAAGCCCGGCGGGCGGCATGCCTCCATTGCCGACTGGACAGTGCTCCAGCGCGGCGGCCAATACATCTGGGTCCGGCCCGACGCCGACGAGCTGGCCCGGCTTTCCATCCTGGTCGAGGCCGGTGCGCTGCTGGTTGACGTGGGCCGGACATTCCCGCTGGAGCAGGCGGCAGAAGCGTTCCGGGAAAGCATGTCCGGCCACGGCTCGGGCAAGATCGTCCTGACCCCCTTCACCGCCTGACCCTCCTCTCCCCACTCCGGACCTGGTGCGACGGCGTTTGAAAGATTCCAGCCTTTGCTGCGACAGCGTTTTGGGGTGGCAGCCGGCCCGAGGGGCTAACGTTGTAAGGAATCATCCCGCTGACCGCAAGGAACCCTGTGGCCAAGAAGTCCAAGAACACCCAGAAGTCCCGCTTCGGCAACCCGGCCAAGGCCGCGGCGGATTCTGCAGCAAGGACTGAAGCGCGCAGCGCAGCCGACGCCCGGCTGGACCGCGCCATGACGGCTTTGTCCTCGGGTTTTGTGAATTGGCTCGAAGCCCGGGGCCGCCCGGACAAGTCAATCGATGTCAGTCTGGCCATCCTGGACGACTTCTTCGACATGTACCGGATCATTGAGCCGCACACCGACCCCACCAGGTTGGTGCCTGAGGCCGTCTATGAGGTCATGGACGTCACCGCCGATGCCAATCCCCTCGGTGTCCTGACCCTGCGCAGCGGCGTCAACGACTACGTTGGCTATCTGTCCCAGGCCGGCCTCTGGTCTGGGACGCCGGAGGTCCTGGCAGCGGTGCTGGCCGAGCTTGGGCGCACCGATGCGCCGGGCACTGTCGACGGCGGTGACCTCACCGACGCCGAGGGTGCGGACGGCGGCGACTACGCGTTCGCAGACATTTTCATTCCGGAGCTGTCGCCGGAAGAACTCGTGGCAGCTGTGCAGACTGCTCCCCTGTGGTTGAACACCTTGGCCCTGCTGGACTGGATCGGCGACGGCCGTGAACTGGGGCCGGACGGGCAAATCACGGACCAGGACCAGGCTGCCGCCGCCATCAGCCACAGCGGATTCGAACGCTTCACGAACGCCGAGAACCACAACACGGACGGCCAGCATGCTGCAGACCGGCTGGCTTTCTATTGGGAGATGTTGTCCGCCAACAGCATCATCAAGGTGGACGGCAACAAGATTTGTGTGGCCGACGGCGCCCCGCAGCGCGACGACGCCGACGACATTGCGCACACCATGAGCAACCTGGTCGGCTACTACGTTTTCTCCGTCATCCTCGCTGACGCCATGGATGAGGACCTTGAAGACTGGCAAAACACCATGGCCGGTTGGTTGGCCGGCGCGGCGTCGGCAACCCCGCCGGAAGCAGCCGTTCTCCTGCACGCCATGGAGGAACCGGAGGAGGATCCGGCCGCCTACTACACAGCCGAGTACATTGCACGATGGGCGGAGGAAGGCCTGGTCAAACTTGATGAGTACCTGGTGGTTCCGCCGGCTTGGCGTGCCGACGTGTATGACATCCTCCACGACGATTTCCCCATCCAGGCCGTAGGCCCCGGCGCCGCGGCTGCCCAATAGCGGCGCATCCCGTCAAACCGCCCCAGCCACTCCCCAGACCACTCCAACGCTCTATCATCTTCCGGGCATTTGCGGCCAACGCTCTTGCACCTTCCGGACAGGCGCGCCCTATTGCTCCACCGATGTTGAAGTGCTTGTGGCCAACGTCCACCGATTGGACAGCTGCGGCTAATTTGCTCATCACCGACTGCAAGGAACACTGTTGCCAAGATGTCCAAGAAATCCCGTTTTGGGCAACCCTGCCAAGGCTGCTGCCGCGGACGCCGCACGGGTTGTGGAAGACAACGTGATCTCACTCAGCGACGCCATTGCGCAACGTGCCAGGGCCGGCTTGGTGCCGGAATCCATGGACCGGCTGGTGCCGGCTTTCGGGTCGTGGATGGTTGCGGCCGGCGTGCCAGCTGACGAGGTGGACAAACTTTCTCGCCTCCTCATGAATTACTTCCGGAACTACACAGCCAACGTGTCCTCCCCTGATCCCACGAATCTGGACCCCGGGCTGACAGACATGATGCTCGAAGACGCGGGACGTTTCCACCCCGAAATGCGGGTCAGCGTCTCCTTGGCACTGAACTCGTACCTGAAGTTCCTGATGACCACCGAGGCCTGGACGGGGGCCGGCGGATGCAATGTTCGAGTTGCTGGCCCTGACAGCAGCCGACATCCTGGCCCCGCCAAACCAGGCGCTGGCATTCTATGTAGTCCACGACTCATCGGATCCCATTGCGGACGGCGTGGACCGCGCCTCCCGGGCATACGTCCAGTGGGCCGTGGCCCTCTTGAAGTGGCTCGGCGAGGGACGTCCCCTGACCGCCACGGGCCTGCTGCGCCGCAAGGACCTTGCCGAGGCTGCCGCATGCGTTGATGATCACGTCGTCGGCAGCGCACGGGTTGACTATGCAGGACCTGCCGAAGACTCGCCCCGTGCCGTCACATCCATGGCGAACGTGCCCCGCCTGATGGAGTTCTGGCATGCCTTGATTGATGGCGGCCTCCTCAAGGCCGGCAAGGCCAAGGCGGCACCAACCAAGGCCGGCGAGAGGTTCCTCAAGGCCCCGGAACTGGCGCTGCAAGAAACGGCGGAACTGGCTTATTGGTTCTACTACGGAGAGGTTGTCCCCCGCGAAGGCCTGGACCCCGCAGGATCCTCCGAGGCTGAAGTCGACCGACTGCTGGCTGCCGCCGCATCCAGCCGTCCTGACATCCCGATCGCGTTCGACCCTGAAGAGCCTGAGGCGCATGGGGAACCCGCGGGACCAAACGTGCCTTTCGATCTCAGCTTCTGGCGGGGACTCAGGCTGGACCGTTCCATCACCGAGCTGGTCGACGCCGGACTTGTGGAACAGGGACCGTTCCTGGTGGTCCCTTCTTCGCTGCGCAGTGCCTTGGCCTCCGCGTTGGAACACGCTGACCGGGTGATCGAGGCAGCCACGCCCGGAAGGTGATGCAGCGTTCACCAAAACTGGCCATTTAGTGATGCGGCGCTGGAAGGCGTTGGAAGGCTTTCAGCCGCGGACCATGCCTGCCTCGTGGACGCGCAGCTGCAGCAGCGCCAGGTCCACCAGCGGCGTCGCCACGCCAAGGCCGCGAGCCCGCCGGGCGAAGTCGCCCACGATGTGCTCACCCTCGTTGGGCAGCCCGGCCGTGACGTCCCGGTACAGCGAGGACGTGAACGCAGACCCCGCCTCCGTCAGGAAAGCCACCGTTTCGGCCTGCTCGCCCGGGGGCACCGGGAACCCGGCGGCCCCCGCCACGGCAGCCGCCTCCGCCACGACCTCGGCAACAAACTCGGCGCCGCCGGCCACGGCGGCAATGTCGCCCACAGGCCCGCGCATCAGGCACGTCACCACGCCCGCGGAAACGATGAACACCCACTTCTGCCACATCGCCTCCAGCCCGTTCTCCGCGGAAACCACGTCGATCCCCGGCACCGAAACCTCCGCCACCAGCTGCACCACACGGTCCGAGGCGCCGCCGCCCTGCTCTCCCAGCGTCCACCGCGCCAGCGGCCGCAGCACGGCAACGTCCCCTTCCGCGTCGATGGTGCCCACCAGATGAACCACGGAACCCAGCACCTTCTCCGCCCCAAACGCCGCCGCGAGGGCTTCCATATGCGCCATCCCGTTCAAAAACGGCACGATGACGGTGTCCGGACCCACAGCCGGGGCAACATCGGCGATGGCACTTTTTAGCCCGGCAGCCTTCACGGTGAGAAGAACGACGTCGAAGATCCCTCCCAGGTGCCCCGCCGTGGCCACCTTGGGCTCGACCCGCAGCTCCCGCTCCAGCCCGGTGACGCGCAGGCCGCGTGCGCGAAGGAATTGGGCACGCTGCTCCCGGACCAAGAACGTAACGTCGCGGCCGGCGTCGGCCAACCGGGCACCAAAGTAGCCGCCGGTGGCACCCGCACCAACAATGAGAATCTTCATGCCGTGCCATCCTTTCGCTGGAGCCGGACGCGGTGCCGGCGGTATTCGTGCCAGGTGAGCACCACAATCAGAATATCGAACAGTGTCAGCGCCACGAGCCCCACCGACGGCGTCACGGCCAGCTGGTAGAACTGGTACAGGATGAAGATGATCAAGACCACGATCATCCACGGATAGGCCCACAGTTTTTCACGCAGCAGCGCCGCCACGAGCACCACTTTCACGATGCCGTGGGCCAGCAGGTAGAAGGCTGTGAAGAGGACAACGTGGCTGGTCAGGTCGGCGGCGCCCCGGAGAATGTGGGTGGCTATGAAGTCGTTGGGGTCGTCCGTCAGTTCGGGCTGGGTGATGAGGATGGCCAACTGCTTGATCTTGTCCGGCGCAACGAAAAGCAGGAGCGTGCCGCCAATGAGTTCCAGGACGCCGTCGAGGCCCTTGACGATGATGCCGACGTAAAATAGCCGGTCCCACCAGTCGAATTTTTGGGTTTTTTTCACCGCGTCTCCTCGCTGCCTGGTGTGAGCGTAGCACCGGGGGCTTGGGTCAACCTTGGGGCGTCATGCGGGGTGCCGCTGCCAGCACCGCCACACCCGGCGGCAGGACGGGCGGCAGGATGGGCGGCAGGACGGGCGGCGGCCCGGCGATGGTTGACGTGGCGGCAGCGGCGGCGGAAGCTTGAGCTACATGGTCCCGGACGCCGCCAGGCGGAACGGGCCATGGCAGCGCAACCGCCGCGGCCGGCCAGGCCCCGGCAGCAGTCAACGGCGACCGTCAAGGCGGGGTGTTTCGTGGATCAGGTTTCAGCAGGCACGTTCAGGCAGGCGGGCAAGGTCATTGCCGTCCATGTGTCCTACCGTTCGCGGGCCGAACAGCGCGGGCACGTGCCAACAGAGCCGTCCTACTTCCTCAAGGCCACGTCCTCCCTGGCCCTCTCGGGCATGGAGGTGGAACGCCCCGCGGGCGCCGAGCTGCTCGCCTTTGAGGGCGAGATCGCACTGGTCATAGGGACCGCCGCCCGCCGCACCAGCCCCGAGGAGGCCTGGTCGCACGTCCAGTCCGTCACCGCCGCCAACGACCTCGGCGTCTACGACCTCAAATATGCAGACAAGGGATCAAACCTGCGGTCCAAATCCGGCGACGGCTTCACGCCGCTGGGCCCGGCCCTCATCCCCGCCGCCTCCGTGGACCCAGCCGGCCTGCGCATCCGGACCTGGCTCAACGGCACGCTTGTCCAGGAGGACTCCAGTGCCGGCATGCTGTTTCCGTTCAGCCGGATCATCGCGGACCTGTCGCAACTCATGACGCTGGAAACGGGCGACATCATCCTCACCGGCACCCCGGCGGGCTCCTCGGTTGCCGGGCCGGGCGACATCGTCGAGGTGGAGGTGGACGATCCCGCCGCAGCGCTGTCCACAGGCCGGCTGCGCACCGCCGTCGAACAAGGACATGTCCCGATGGCGGCCTACGGCAGCGGCCCCCGAGCCACCGACGCCGACCGCATCGACGCATGGGGCTCCCCCGCCGCCGCCGGACTACCGGTGCAAACCGTGCCCGGCCCCGCCAACGCCCCCAGCCCGGAACTGCTCCGCAAACTGCTCAGCGTCGGCACCGCCACCCTCAGCTCCCAGCTGCGCCGCCACGGCCTGGACAACGTCAGCATCGACGGCCTCGCCACCACCCGGCCCGGCCGCCGCATCGCCGGCCCCGCCCGCACACTGCGCTTCGTGCCCAACCGCGAGGACCTCTTCAAACTTCACGGAGGCGGCTTCAACGCCCAGAAACGCATCATCAATTCCCTGCACGACGGCGAGGTGCTGGTCATGGAGGCGCGCGGTGATCCCAGCGCGGGAACCCTGGGTGACGTCCTGGCCCTGCGGGCCCAGGTGCTTGGCGCAGCCGCGATCGTCACCGACGGCGGGGTGCGCGACGTCGCCGAGGTCGCCGCCCTGGAACTGCCCGTCTTTCATGCCGGAGCCCACCCCGCAGTCCTGGGCCGGCGCCACATCCCGTGGGAAACGGATGTGACCGTCTCCTGCGGTGGTGCCACCGTGCAGCCGGGCGACATCATCGTCGGCGACGACGACGGCGTGCTGGTCATCCCGCCGTCGTACGCGGAAGACGTGGCGGACGCCGCCATCGCCCAGGAGCACGAGGAAATGTTCATTTCAGAAATGGTCGCGCAGGGCCACGGTGTGGAGGGGCTGTTCCCCATGGACGCAAACTGGCGGGCCCGGTTCGCCGTGTGGGCGGCAGCGCCGAGACCCGTCCACCGGCCGTTCCACACCCGCCGGCCGGGCCAGACTGGCCATGACAGCCAAGCAGGAGGAAACGCCACATGAGCCATTTCATCCCGGACGGGCTGCCCAGCCATATCCGGCACTACATCGACGGCAAGTTCGTTGATTCCGTTGGCGGGGAGACCTTCGACGTGCTGGATCCGGTATCCAACAGCAACTACGCCACGGCCGCCGCCGGTCAAAAGGCTGACATCGATCTGGCCGTGGCCGCCGCTACCGTGGCCTTCAACAACGGCCCGTGGCCGCGGATGAAGCCGCGTGAACGCGCCCGGATCCTGAACAGGATTGCCGACGCCGTCGAGGCCCAGGAAGCCCGCCTGGCCGAACTGGAAACGTTCGATTCCGGCCTGCCCATCACCCAGGCTCGCGGCCAGGCTCTGCGTGCGGCGGAGAACTTCCGCTTCTTCGCGGACCTGATCGTCGCCCAGTTCGACGACGCCATGAAGGTCCCCGGCGCCCAGATCAACTACGTGAACCGCAAGCCGATCGGCGTCGCCGGGCTCATCACGCCGTGGAACACCCCGTTCATGCTCGAGTCCTGGAAGCTGGCGCCCGCCTTGGCCTCGGGTTGCACCGTGGTGCTCAAGCCGGCCGAGTTCACGCCGCTCTCCGCCTCCCTCTGGGCCACAATCTTTGAAGATGCAGGCCTGCCGCATGGTGTGTTCAACCTGGTCAACGGCCTCGGCGAGGACGCCGGCGACGCCCTGGTCAAGCACCCGGGCGTGCCGCTGATCTCCTTCACCGGCGAGACCACCACGGGCCAGACCATCTTCGCCAACGCGGCCCCGAACCTGAAGGGCCTGTCCATGGAGCTGGGCGGCAAGAGCCCCTGTGTGGTCTTTGCCGACGCCGATCTCGCCGCTGCGATCGACTCCGCCCTGTTCGGCGTGTTCTCTCTCAACGGCGAGCGTTGCACAGCAGGCTCCCGCATCCTGGTGGAGCGGAGCATCTACGACGAGTTCTGTGAAAAGTTCGCCGCGCGGGCCAAGAACATTGTGGTCGGCGATCCCCACGATCCCAAGACCGAGGTGGGTGCGCTGGTCCACCCGGAGCACTACAACAAGGTCATGTCATATGTGGAGATCGGCAAGACCGAGGGCCGCCTGCTCGCCGGAGGCGGCCGCCCCGAGGGCCTGGAAACCGGCAACTACGTGGCCCCCACCGTGTTCGCGGACGTCAAGCCTGAGGCGCGGATCTTCCAGGAGGAGATCTTCGGACCTGTCGTTGCCATCACCCCGTTTGAGAACGACGACGAGGCGCTGGCTTTGGCGAACGGCGTCAAGTACGGCCTGGCCGCCTACATCTGGACGCAGAACCTCACCCGCGCCCACAACTTCTCCCAGAGCGTCGAGGCCGGCATGGTGTGGCTGAACAGCCACAACGTCCGCGATCTGCGGACCCCGTTCGGCGGCGTCAAGGCCTCTGGCCTGGGCCACGAGGGCGGCTTCCGCTCGATCGACTTCTACACCGACCAGCAGGCTGTGCACATCACCCTCGGCACGGTCCACACGCCCAGGTTTGGTGCGGGGCCGTTGGGGGGCGCCGGCTCCGGCCGCCCGTCCGGAGAGGACCGGCCATGACAGATCTCATCCCCACCCCCAGCGTCCCGCCGCCGGACATCGTGCGCTGCGCCTACATGGAACTGGTGGTCACCGACCTGGCCGCCTCCCGAGATTTTTACGTGGACCTGCTGGGCCTGCACGTCACCTTCGAGGACGCCGACACCATCTACCTGCGCACCCTGGAGGAGTTCATCCACCACAACCTGGTGCTGCGACGGGGCCCGGTGGCCGCCGCCGCCGTGGCCGCCTTCCGGGTGCGGACCCCTGCCGACGTCGGCGCGGCCGAGGCGTACTACCAGGCGTTGGGCTGCCGCACCGAACGCCGCCGCGGCGGCTTTGTGAGGGGCATTGGCGACGCCGTCCGGGTGGAGGACCCGCTCGGCTTCCCCTACGAATTCTTTTACGAGGCCCAGCATGTGGAGCGGCTGACCCAGCGCTACGACCTCTACGGCGCGGGCGAGCTGGTCCGGCTGGACCACTTCAACCAGGTCACCCCGGACGTCCCGCGCGGGCAGAAATACCTGGAGGGCCTGGGCTTCCGTGTCTCCGAGGACATCCAGGACACCGCCGGCACCACGTATGCCGTGTGGATGCACCGCAAGCAGACGGTCCACGACACCGCCCTGACCCAGGGCGACGGCCCCCGCATGCACCACCTGGCCTTTGCCACGCATGAGAAGCACAACATCATCCAGGTCTGCGACAAGATGGGGGCGCTGCGCATGTCAGACAGGATCGAGCGCGGGCCCGGCCGGCACGGCGTCTCCAACGCGTTCTACCTCTACATCCTGGACCCGGACGGGCACCGGGTGGAGATCTACACGCAGGATTACTACACGGGCGATCCCGACAACCCCGTCATCACGTGGGACGTGCACGACAACCAGCGCCGCGACTGGTGGGGCAACCCCGTGGTCCCCTCCTGGTACACCGAGGCTTCCCTGGTGCTGGACCTGGACGGGCGGCCGCAGCCGCTCACCACGCCGGCAGGCATGTCGGAGCAGGACGTCACGGTCGGCGCCGACGGCTTCTCCTACGTCCGCAACCAAAAGCCCCGCGGCGACCCACCCGGCAATGGCGGGGACGGGACCACGGGCTTCAAGCTGGGCGGGCAGCTGTGAGGGGGCCGGACCATGCTGGATGAGGAGACCATTGCCGCCATTGCCGACGAACTCGTGGAGGCCGCCCGGACCAGGACCCCGGTCCCGCTGCTGACCGCACGGCACCCCGGCATGACCGTGGACGATGCCTACCGGGTGCAGCGCCTGTGGCGCCAGCGCGGCGAGGCGGCGGGCCGGGTGCCGGCCGGTCACAAGATCGGCCTGACCTCCAAGGCGATGCAGCGCGCCACCGGCATCACGGAACCGGACTACGGCGTGATCTTCCAGGATGCCGTCCTGGACAGCGGGTGCACGCTGGAGTGGGCGCGGTATACCCGCCCGCGCGTCGAGGTGGAGCTCGCCTTCCTGCTCAAGGAGGACGTCAGCGGCCCGGATGCCACCGTCTTCGACGTGCTGCGCGCCACCGAATATGTCACCCCGGCCCTGGAAATCCTGGACTCCCGCATCGAGATGGAGGGGCGCACCATCGTGGACACGATCAGCGACAACGCCGCCCTGGGCGCCATGGTGGTGGGCGGCACCCCGGTGCACCCGGACGCCGTCGACCTCCGCTGGGTGGCGGCCATCCTGCACCGCAACCACACCGTGGAGGAAACCGGGGTTGCGGCCGGCGTCCTGGGCCACCCCGCGAACGGCGTCGCCTGGCTGGCCAACAAGCTCGCCGCGCACGGGGAGATGCTCAGGGCGGGCGAACTCATCCTCGCCGGCTCCTTCACCGCCCCGCTGTGGGTGGACGCGGGCGACACCATTTACGCCAACTACCGAGAACTGGGAACCGTCACATGCCACTTCCAATGACGCCCGATCCGTCCCTGAAGGACGCGCTCGCCGCCGCCACCCGCCCGCTCGTGGGCATGTGGGTGTCTTCGGGCAGCGCGCTCGTGGCGGAAATTTGCGCCGGTTCGGGACTTGATGTGGTGGTGGTCGACGGCGAGCACGGCCCCAACGGTCTCGAGGGCATCCTGGCCCAGCTGCAGGCCATGCGCGGCTACCCCGTCACGGCCGTGGTCCGCACGCCGGCCAACGACCCGGTCATCATCAAGCAGTACCTGGACCTGGGCGTGCAGTCGCTCATGGTGCCCATGGTCCACACTGCGGCCGACGCCAAGGCCGCCGCGGCCGCCGTCCACTACCCGCCGCGGGGCGTGCGCGGCGTGGGCTCGGCGCTGGCCCGATCCTCCCGCTGGAACCGCACCCCCGACTACGTGGCGCGGGCGTCGGACACCATCACGGTCATGGTGCAGATTGAATCGGCGCAGGCCGTGGAGAACGTGGCGGACATCCTGGCGGTGGACGGCGTCGACGCCATCTTCCTTGGCCCTGCCGACCTCGCCGCCTCCATGGGCCTGCTGGGAGCGCAGGAACATCCAAAGGTGCTGGCCGCCGTCGAACACTGCCTCGCCGCGGCGACGGCAGCGGGCAAGCCGGCCGGGGTCAACGCCTTCGCCGAGGCCACGGCCCGGCACTACCTCGACGCCGGCGCGGACCTGGTCCTGGTGGGCGCCGACGTCACCCTGCTGGCGCGGGGCAGCGAAGCGCTCGCTGGCACGTTCATTCCGCATTGGAAGAACGACGGCGGGTCCCCGGCGGGGCGGTGAGGCCCGCCCCTGTTGGCGGAGTTCCTGCGCCGGCTGGAATACTGTACTCATGTCGAAACGCGCATTCCCATTCACGCCAAGATCCACCAGACGGCTTCAGACCGGTGATCTTGTAGGGGTGTCACTGGAGGGTGGTGATTGGGCGTGCCTGCAAGTGGTCGAGCTCAGTGGCAGCGGGCCGGGCTCAATGAAGTCGCTGGTTGTTGGCACCCTTCCATGGCGGGGTGCCGCACCCCCCAACACAAGACGACGTCCGGAACACTGCCATTAGCCAACGTGCCTTGACCGGGATCGAAATATTCACCGAAGGCGGACTCCAGGTGGTCGGCAACGCAGATATCGCGCCCAATGACATTCCGGAGCATTACCGCCCCCTGCGGGTCGGGGACCGCCAAAACGTCTGGGGCTGGCGGGCCGCGATCGGTCATGCTCGGGAGGCCGCAGCTTTCGTTTGAGTTGCAACGTGCCCCTCAGGCAGGGGGTACCGCCTCAGCCAGACGGGGGCGTGAACTGGCTGGCGGTGAACTCGGCGCCTTGGGGGTCGCGGATCAGTGCCGTGCGGGTCCAGTAGTTGTCGTCCTGGCCCAGGACACTGGCGCCGAGCCGCTCGGCTGTAGCCACGGCGTGGTCCCGGTCCTCCACAGTGAACGAGACGTGCCAACGCGCCGGTTCGGAGGGGGCCCCGTCAACCATCCACGCGATGGCATCCTCGAAGCCGGAGGGGGTGGCAACATTGGCCTGCCGCGCCCTGATGCCGGGATCAGTGGTCGCCTCAAGATGGTCTCCATATCCGGGCCTGCGGATCAGCAGCCCGAAGCCAAGGTCATCGACCTGCCAGCCGAAGGCGCCGCCATAGAACGCCGTCGCCGCGCCTGGATCGGCGGTGTGGAGGTCGCTGAAGTTCCAGGAACCGGGCACGTTGGCCACCTGCGACCCCGTGCGGCGCCTGGCCTGCCAGACGCGGAATTCAGCCCCTTCAGGATCGGCCAGCGCCGCACCCCGGCCTCCCTCCCCCGCCTCGGCGGGAGCCGACAGGACCGCGGCACCGGCAGTCACGAGCCGCTGGACGGAAGCATCGGCGTCGTCAACGGCAATGTAGGTGTTCCACGCCCCGGCGCCGTTGTCGGTGCCGGCGATCCCGCCGACGTCCTGGCCGTTGAGCTTGGCAATCAGGTAGCGGCCGGGTGCGTCCGGCGGCATGGCGTCCTCGAAGGTCCAGCCAAAGAGTCCGCCATAAAACGCGGCTGCAGCGTCGACGTCCGGCTGCTCGGTGTCAATCCAACATGGGACGCCTTGCGGGTAGGTCCGTTGCATCTTGGCATTCCCTTCCATGTCCAAAGCCTAGCGAGGAAGGGACCGCCCGGATACCCCTGGCGCAAACCGCGCGTGGCCGATGCCGTTGAGGCTCATGTACTCGATGTGCCTCTGCCACCGACAGCGGACCTGCGTTTGCGCACCGTCTCAACAACCTTGGAGATCTGGGCCTCGAAGGAGTCAAGCTGTTCGGCTTCAGCCGCGCTCGCAACGAAAGAGCGTCGATCACAGGCTCTTTCGCCGCGCCATATCTGTTCGATGGAGCGGGTTTCCGTGATCTCGCCCAAGGGGTCGCCGAACACAAGGACCAGATCTGCACGCAGGCCAACTTCCACACGTCCCCTGTGCAGGCTGGCGCCGAATACGGTCCCGGGATTCGGGGCATCGGTACCCGCCAAGAGCGTGACACCGGCAGCTGCACATTGGTTTCCGCCCGTGAGTAAGGCTGCATTGTCCGCCCACCCAGCCTGGACGCACCCGCGTTGAGCCTGCGAATCCACTTCTCGCCCAGCACGTCCACACCAGCGGCCACCGCCTCCTCGACACCGGCGATCGAGCTCACGTGGGTTACGACAATCAGGCCGCGGGCGTGTGCGGCCGCGACCAGTGCCTTGATGGTTTCCGAATCCAGGAAGGGCCACAGGCCTCCCGTGCCGGAGAAAATCTTCAGGTACTCCGAGCCCTCCGCAATCCGGTCCGCGACGAACTGCTCGGCCTCGTGGGCGCCGGGCACGATGTGTACATGGGCGTCGATCAGCCCTGGCAAGAGCGTTCCGCCGGCTGCGTCGACGACCTCGTCGCCGTCCCGGGCGGCCGAAGCAGCGACACCATCGGTGATGAGCCCGCCATCGAACCGGACCGAAGTCCAGTCTTGCAGGCCGGTGCCGTCGAATACCCTCGCGTTCACGATCGTTGTTGCTTTTGTCGTGAGGTTTCCCTGCCCTTCGCCTTCCGGGTCTGCCCATTCACGATTGATGCCGCCGAACGCCGGACCCGTTACCTTTGCAGTTGGCGAAGTTGGTCCTCGGCCACAGGAAATGGCAGCGTGTAGTAAATCTGGGGCGCGGTCATGTCGCCCCAGTCGTCCTTCTTCACACGGACGGCCGAGGGCGAGACCTCTGAGATGCGCACCCGCAACCATCCGCCGTCGTCCAGCCGCAACTCATGGGGTTCGGCAAGGTAGGCCAGGCCCAGTTCGTCAAGGGTCTCTTCCGCCTGCAACCAATCCACCACGTCCGTCCGCCGGCGTCCAAGCAGGTCGACGGCGACGAACCCCTCTCCGCGGGGCACCATCCACCCGACGCGCTCCCCGTCACCGGTTCTGCGATGTTCGATCCAGTCCTCTTCCATCCTCCTACACTATCGATTCCGCGCCCTGGGTGCCTGGCTGGCAGCACTGCACGGGGACGCCCCATCGCGGTGGTTGTAAAGTCGAAGCAATTCGAGAAGACAGGGGAAACCATGCAGCTGCACCACGTCCAAGTGTCAATGCCGAAAGGCGGGGAAGACCGAGCCCGGCTGTTCTACGGGCAGGCACTGGGCTTGACCGAGGTTGAAAAGCCGCCATCCCTGGCCGGGCGCGGCGGCTGTTGGTTCCGGGCAATTGAGGGCTCCTCCGTCACAGCCGAAATCCACCTGGGCGTCGAGTCCGGGTTCAGTCCGGCCCAAAAAGCCCACCCCGGCCTTGTCGTGGCCTCCACGGCGGAATTGGAGGACCTCGCAGACAGAATTGAGTCGGCGGGCATGGAGCTTTCATGGGCGGAGCGGCACACCTTTGAAGGTTACGAACGGTTCCACTGCCGGGATCCCTTCGGCAACCGGGTTGAAGTGCTCACACCCCTCACCGCCTGACAACGGGGAAACCCTGCCGGCCGCGGCACCGATGTCGTGTTCGGGGACATGGGCGACGCAAGCTGCCTGGCCCGCGGGATAGGCGGCGAATCGTTCCACACACCCCGCAGCGGATGGGTGTCGTCCCCGTTCGTCTCCTCAAAGAAGTGCAGGATGTGTTCTGCGCAGTCTGCCGCCCACACCGCCAAAAGCCGGTGGTCGCCGTCGCTGGGCGTCCCGCCACGGCGGATGGCCACCAGCCGCCGGTCACGAACAGCGGGAAGAATCATGGATCCACTTTACGCACGGCAATCGAGCTGTCCGTGGCGCGAGGGGAGGCCGTGCGCCCAAAGGCGATGTCCGCCGTCGGGACCGGTCCGTGGGATTGGATCATGTTCAGCAAGAGACTCACCATGGAGGCTGCCCGGGAAGAAATCGTCGCAGCGATTGTGGAGGTCCGTTCCATGGCCAGGTCGGAGCACGACGAGCAGCGGATCACAACCGTTCTATCCTTAACGGATGGATGACAAGGAGTCGATGCACCAGAACCGGCGTGAGTCGCTCGCGAAGAAGGTTGCCGAGCTGGGGGTCAGTGAGCCGCAGTTGCGGGCCGGGGTGATGGCGCGTGGTGCGGGAGGCGCCTCGCCCGTAGCGGAACCGTATGATGCCCTGGCTCGCCAGATCGGAGAGGCCTCGTATCGGGTGACCGATGCCCAGGTGGAGGCTGTGCGGCTTGGGGCCGGGAGCGACAAGGCTGCCTTTGAGGTTGTTTTTGCGGCCAGTGTTGGTGCAGGCCTGGCCCGCTGGGATGCGGCATATAGCGCCATTGAGGGGCTTGACGATGCGCCTGCGTGAGATCGAGCGCGGAGACCGCGCCTCGAGCCGGATGCTTTTCAAGCTCATTTCCGCCATGTCCGGAATCAGGCTCCCGGACGCGGCGCGGGTGGCCTTGTACCACCGTGAATTTGCCGGGCCGGCCCTCAATAAATGGACGCAGCAGGTCATGCGCGGACCCAGCGAGTGGTCGGTGGGAGAGCGCGAGTTGATGGCTGCCATGGTGGCCCGGTTCAATTCCTGTCCGTTCTGCGTGGGCGCCCATGGCGCCGTTGCGGTGCACGGCCTCGGACCCGACGTCGTCGATGCCGCGTTGGGCGATTACCAGACGGCCCCGTTATCCGACGCCCTGCGGGCTGCCCTGGCGTTCATCGAGAAGATGACACGCACCCCCGATGACGTGGGGCCCGATGATGCGCGGGCAGCCATTGCTGCCGGTGTCAGCCGGAACCAGCTGCTCGATGCAGCCGCGGTCGCGGCCGTCTTCAACATCATCACCCGCTACGCAAACGCCCTTGACTTTGCCATTCCCAGCCCCCGCGACTTTGCGAAGGCTGCCAAGATGCTCCTGAAACGCGGATACGCCT
The DNA here is from genome assembly GCF_016820535.1 of Sporosarcina beigongshangi. Classification (GTDB taxonomy): domain Bacteria; phylum Actinomycetota; class Actinomycetes; order Actinomycetales; family Micrococcaceae; genus Specibacter. The sequence goes on from NZ_JADHDY010000003.1 coordinate 179,488, forward strand.
CCTGAACCTGCATTCCTACCGGCTGAAGGCGACGTGGATGATGCCGCTTTCGGCGGTCTCGCTCGTGACGGTGTAGTCGTTTTCCAGGCCGCGCAGCTCATCCCACAGGCGGATGCCGCGCCCCAGCAGGATCGGAGTGATCGCCACGTGCAGCCGGTCGACCAGTCCCGCCTTGAGGAAGGCGCCCGCCGTCGTGGGGCCTCCCCCGATGCGCACGTCCCCGCCGCCGGCGGCCTGGTGCGCCCGCTCGAGCGCGGCCTCCGGGCCGGCGTCGATGAAGGTGAAGGTCGTGTCGGCAACCGTGATGGCGGGGCGGGGTTTGTGGGTCAGGACGAATACCGGCACATGGAATGGCGGCTCGTCGCCCCACCAGCCGCGCCATTCCGGATCATCGGGGAAGTTGTGGAGCCCAAACATGCCCGCCCCCATGATCTCCGCCCCGATACCCTCAAAGTAAGCTGCCCCGTACTTGTCATCAACGCCCGTGGTCCCGGCGCCGCTCGTGTCGTGCAGGACCCGCTCCCGGAACGTGCGGGTGGCCGTGTAGGCCTCAACAAGACGGCCCCAATCCAGCCCGAATGGATTCTCCGGGGTGGAATCGGTGGTCGTGGCAAAGCCATCCAGCGAGATATTCAAGTCAATGCGAACAGCCATGGCGCGGTTCCCCTCAAAGGAATGGTGGCGGTGTTGCCGGCATCAGGATACTTCCGGCCAGCTTCCGGTGGAACCCTTGGGGCGACATTTTGGATCAAGTGCGACGGCGGCACACCAGCCAGGTGCCCGGCACAGCCCGGCGTCGTGGGTACTGTGGGGCTACGACCAAAGAGGGTTGTGGAAACCGCGTTGCAGGAGCCATCCATGGACACCGACAAGAATGCACAACTGGCCGCAGAGTACGCCAACAAGGCGGCCGAGGCTGCCAGCAAGCTGAAACCTGGCACGTACGATGCCGTGCAGTCGCTGGCACTTCTCTCGATTGCCCACAGCCTGGTTGCCCAGAACGCCACTGACAACCACACTCCCTGACAGGCCTGAACATGACGGCGTTGTCGGCGGCCGGAACGGCCTACCCCGTGCGCTGATAAGTCAGCCCTGCGCCGTCGATCTTGGGCTTGGCTTGAAGCACCGGCCGGCAGACGAGGACGACGGAGGCACCCGGTCCCGGGTGTTGCCGTTTAGGCCGGCCCTTCCTGGAAGGCACGGACTTCCACCGGCCCCGCGCAGGCCTTGGAGGCAGCCTTGGCCCACTCCAATGCGGCATCGGGGCCGCTGGCCTCAATGACCCACAACCCGCCAAGGTATTCCTCGGCCCGGGTTTGCGGCCCAGCGGTCACAATCGGTGCGGCACCGGTGTTGTCCACCGTGGTGGCCGTCTGGATCGGCTGTAGGCCGCCCGCGAACACCCAGGCACCCGCTTCGCGGAGTTTGCCGTTGAAGGCATCGACTGCGTCAATAATCGGCTGGATCACGGCGGGATCCATGGTTTCCATCGTCGGGGCCTCGGCCGTGTTGTGGCTTACCGAGATCATGTACTGCGTCATTTCGCGTCTCCTGCCGTGAACCGTTCGGGTTGTTGGCTGCCACACTACCGATGAGAAGGCGGCCGGCAACAGGGGTTCGGCGGTGCCAATTCAGGTGAATTTTGCGGCGGTCGACGGCGGCACACCGGCCGCGAGAAAGGGCCTGCTGGAGGTTGTGGCTACCCCAGCTGCCAGACGGTCAGTCCGGGCGGACTGCTGTGAGGCAGAACGGGTGTCCGGCGGGGTCCAGCAGCACCCGCCAGCGATCGGGCGCGGGCTGAAAGCCGGCTGCCGTGGCGCCCAGGGCCACAGCAGCCTCTGTCGCCGAATCCAACTGTTCCACCGCCACGTCCAGGTGGAGCTGCTGCCGCTGGGGACCGTCCGGCCAGGTGGGCCGGATAAAGCTGTCAACACGCATCAACGTGAGCATCGGCCCTGCCCCTGCCAGGGCAATGACACCGCGGTCCGGGGTGGCAAAGGCCTCCGTGAGTCCCAGAAGCCGGGAGTAGAAGGCTGCCAACACGTCGGTGTCAGTGCAGTTCAGCGAGATGGAGGCCAGTTGTCCTACGGGTTCAGTCATGGATCAAAACTACAGGCAACCGGCAAGGCCGGGGAACGGCCGGCGGCGCTCTGGATGCCACGCTGCAGCCGGCTTGGCGTAGGCGCCGGCTCAACCAGGTCAGCGTCGCTGGAACGCCCGCCAAAATCGGGAGCCCCCAAGGAAGGCCGCGAGGACAATCACAGCGGGAACCACCAACCACGCCCATCCTCCGGTCCAGCCGATCCCCACCGCGTCTGCCGAAGAAAACGCCTCGATGGGAATGAACAGGAACCGCGAGTTGGCACTTCCAGTTGACGTGCCTTCGACCACGGCGAGCATGCCAAGGGCATACGTCAGAAACAGCGCCCAGTAGACCAGCAGGGCGGCCCCGGCCGTGACAATCCCAATCGACCACAGCGGGCGCAGCGTCCCTTCATCTGCGTAGCGTGCTGCAAGGATCCGCGGCGCCCCAAGGTCGCGCAGTGCAGCACCGGTCTCGCGGGGATCCGCCACGAGCTCCGCCCGCAGCCCCTTGATGACGGCCTTGCGCTCCCTGCCCCGCAGGCTGCCCTCCAGATGCCACTCGAGGCGCGTTAAATAGGCGTCAATGCGCAGGCGGTCGGCAATGGAGCGCCGCGAACCGCTGGCGGGGAAAATGGCGTCAGTCATGGTCGTGTCCTTCACTGGTGAGTGCGTTGTCGACGGCGGATGAGACCAGCTGCCACTGCTCCTGCGCCGCGTTGCGTGCGTTTTGTCCGGCTTCCGTTATGGCGAAGTACTTGCGTGGCGGTCCGGCAGGCGACGCGACGGAGCGCGTGGTTACCTGGCCGTCCCGTTCGAGCCGGGCAAGCACCGGATATATGAGCCCCGTGCTGACGTCCAGTCCCAATCCGGCCAGCCGCTCGAGAATCTCATAACCATATGACTCCCGCTCCCCAATCAGGGTGAGGGTGAGAAGCGGCAGTGCCGCACGGATTATCTGGGCATCCTGCTGGGCTTGTATTCGTGACACACTACTAGTGAACTATTAATAGTGAAAATGCGCAACCATCCCTGAAACCCCCAGCCTGGGCGGGTACACTTCCCCAGATGAAGGGCTTGGAAACTCAATTGCTCGGCAGCACGCCACAGTCGTCCCCGCTGGACGCCAAACTCAGCGCATCGATCGACACATTCCTGGCGGAACGCCCGCCCGGCGCCGACGAAGACGTCCACATGGTCTCGGCCCTCGCGGACCACATCATTGAACGCTGCACCAAACCAGGCGACCTGGTGTTTGATCCCTTCGCCGGTTTTGGCACCACCCTCGGACGCGCCGTCGCCTTGGGCCGGAGGGCCCTCGGCATTGAGCTGCTGCCCGAGCGCGCGGACTACCTGCAGGAGCGCATCCCCGGGGCCCGCGTGATCGAAGGCGACGCCCGGGAACTGCTCAGGCTTGTCCTCACCATGGAGCCGCCCGGAGCCGTCACCAGCGTGGATCTTGTCCTCGCGTCCCCGCCGTACATGACCTCCACGTTCCACGAGCCCGACCCCCTGACCGGCTACGAGGAAAACAACGGGGACTACAACCGCTACCTGTCCGAGCTCGGCCTCGTCGCCGCCCAATGTGCCAGCCTTGTGGTGCCCGGCGGCTACGTCGTCTGGAACCTCTCCGACATCCACCACATGGGCCGCACCACCCACCTGATCGGCGACTGCGCACACGTCCTCGCCCAGCACCTCACCCCCGTCGGCATCACCGAAATTGTGTGGGACGAGTACCCGCACGACCTCATCGCCGACGCCCTGCTCGTCTTCCAGCGCCCGCTGGCGTAGCGGTCCCCTTTCAAGGACAAGCACGACGGCGGCACTCGGCTTGGGTGCCGCGGCCCACCATCGTTGAATGCTGCCGCAGCGAAGGCCTAGGCGGGTGTCTTGTCAGCGAATCGTTGCCGGGCGGCTTGGCGGGTCACTCCCAGTGCAACCGCGATCTGGTTCCATGACCTGCCGTGTGCACGCGCAGTGCTTACGGACTCGCGCAGTAGCGCTTCCTCAGCACGAAGTGTCTCGGAAATGGCAGCGACCTGCCGGAGGTCGTCGGTGCGGTCGACCTGTGCCGTGTCTGGGTCGAGTTCGTCGGCAAGCTGTTCAAAGCGCCGTGCGGCCCGCTCGATCTCTTCGTTTGAGTGTTGCATCTCTTTCGCCTCCTTATCCGAGGAACTTGTAGAACTTGGACCGTAACGGCATTGCGTGGATGATGACCGGATCGTCGCCGTCCATGCCAAGAATGCCGATCTCCAATAACGCCCCGTCGGAAGCTGGCCCGATTAGCATGGTCAAACCGTCCCCCATATCCACCCTGCGTACCGCGGAGCGAACGGCGTGTTGCATGTCGGAGCCAGGAACGTCGTGCTTGCCCGCCGGCTCACCGATCCGCATGTAGACAATATATCTTGTCTTAAGGTGTGAAATCAATACTTTCATGGGCGGCATCACCTTGGCCAAGTCCCGGTCCGGCCTCTCCCCTCGCCGCTCACCGCTCACCGCTAACCGCCAGGGACAGACATGTCGGCGGCACACTGGTTGGGCGCACCCGCTTCCCTACCATGGGGACCATGAACATTGAGGAAGTGGACGAGCGGGACAGTACATGGGAGCAGCACGACTCCATTTTTCGTGTCTACTTCGCCAGGGGAATTGACCGTGCAGTCACCACTTTTGACGTCTCCGGTGCCACATTCAGTGAAGTCCGCGAATGGGCGATGGGAGAAGCAGCCGACGGCACACTCATTGCAATCGCCTTGGTCAGCCGTGACGCCCGCGGCCTGAAGGGTTTGACGTGGCTGTTGGGCATGGACCCGAACGACCAGCCGGCAACTGACCTTGAGTTCCGAATGATTGCGGAAATGGAAGCGTGCCATTCCGGCGCCGTCCAAGCCGAGTAGCACTGCTCGAGGGCATGGGCAGACCCTGTCAGGTCCCACCTTCCACATTGAGTTTTTCGCGGACAAACTATTCGTGCATTCCACGGGGCAGCGGCGGATAATTCTCTCCATGACCAGCAAGGACCTTGGCGGGCAGACACCCAAGAAACCAGCAACGCGCACTGCCGCACAGGCCGGGGCACCGTTCACGTTGCTGGAGGCCATGACCGGGCGGGCAAGCCCGGCGAAGGCGGCGGTCGGCGACAAGCCCGTCTTCGCCTACATCGCCAGCCTGCCGCAGCCGCAGCGCGGCATCGCCGAAGCGGTCGATGCGCTGGCGGCCAAAACGTTGCCGGGCCTCCAGCGCTCCGTGAAATGGGGCATGGCCTACTACGGCGTCGGAGACGGCTGGTGCTTCAGCTGCGGAGCTTTCGCCGGCCACGTCAAGGTCATGTTTGTGAACGGGGCCTCGCTCGACCCGGTGCCGCCGGTGACCCCGGTGGGGATGGGCAAGCTGACGCGGGGCGTGGAAATCGCATCCCTGGACGACGTCGACGAGCAGCAGCTCGCCGGGTGGATGAAGCAGATAACGTCCGCGCCGGGCGTGGGAGGAAAGAAACGCTGACGGCGGGCGCTGCCGGCCCTGCCTCCATCCGCGCCACCGCAGCCCGCATCACCGCCTCGGCAGCATGATCCCGTCGAAAAACGCGGCCAGTCCCGAAGTGTCCGACAACGGCAGCACATTCGCCACATACTGGTCCGGGCGCACCACCACCACGGCGCCGTTGCGCGAAATCCCGCGCAGCTCAAAGATGTCGTTCGCGGGGTCGGCGGCGTACACTAACTCGTAGTCTATGAGCCCGAACGGGCCCGTCCTCGGCATGAAAAGGGCAGGAACCCGGCCCAGGGGAACGCCCTCAAAGTCCTGTTGCGCTACAAGCTTCACGTCAAAGACGGCGTCAATGTCGCCTTCGGCACGCGTGTACCTCAACAGCGGCGACTCCGGCGACGAGGACATCCACACCGCCCAGTCCGAGAGCAGGGACGGCTCCCCCACCGCCGGCGTGTCCGCGAAGGCGTAGATGCGCCAGCGCCCGTCCGCCCGGTGGTGGTGGCCCAGCTGCACCGGGTTCATGTCAGCGACCCGCACCACCGGCGCCGACTTGAACCGCTTCCCCACCGGAAAGCCGGTGGCCAATTCCTGATGCTCAGCGGTTCCGGTGATCATGGATGGCTGGTACTGGGTCATGAACCCGGCCGGGAACTCAAACGTCCGGACGTAAAAGTTTTCAAGCTCGGTGGGGTCCTCCATGTCCTCGGGCCGCATGGCCATCAGCGTGGACCACTCCAAATCGAAGTCGATGAGGTTCTTCGCAATGACCTGCCGCTCGGCCGAGTACGTGGCCAGCAAGCTTGCCGGACTGAGTTCCTCCAGAACGTGCGCGATCTTCCACGCCACGTTGAAGCCGTCCTGCATGGACACGTTCATGCCCTGCCCGGCCTTGGCGCTGTGCGTGTGGCAGGCGTCGCCCGTGATGAACACCCGCGGCAGCCGCCGGCCACGCTCGGCGAGGGGGACGTCGTCGAACCTGTCGGTGAGCCGGTGCCCCACCTCGTAAACGCTGGTCCAGGCGACGCTGCGGACATCGAGCGTGTAGGGGTGCAGGATCTTGTTGGCCTTGGCGATGATCTGCTCGATCGTGGTGTTGCGGACCGTCTCTGATCCCCCTTGGGGCACCTCGCCCAGGTCCACGTACATGCGAAACAGGGAGCCGCCCTCGCGCGGGATCAGCAGGATGTTCCCGCCGTCCTCCGACTGGATGGCACACTTGGCGCGGATGTCGGGGAAGTCGGTGACGGCCAGGACGTCCATGACACCCCAGGCATGGTTCGCGTGGACGCTGGTGTGCTTGGCGCCGATGGATTCGCGCACCCGGCTGTGCGCACCGTCCGCGCCCACCACATACTTTGCGTGCACCACGCGTTCGACGCCGGCCCCCTCGCCCTGGGTGCGCACCAGCGTCACGGCCACGGGGTACTCCCCCGTTTCGGCAATGGACAGGCTGTGGAACTCCCAGCCGTAGTCGGGCTTGATCCGGGCCGGCGAGTACGCCATGACCTCGGCAAAGTAGTCGAGCACGCGGGCCTGGTTGACGATCAGGTGAGGGAATTCGCTGATGCCGGTGGTGTCGTCGGGGGCCCGGGCCGCCCGGGCGATCTTCGTGTGGTCCGCCGGGTCCGGTTTCCAGAAGACCGTCGCGGTGATGCGGTACGCCTCGGCGGTGATGCGCTCGGCAAAGCCAAATGCCTGAAAGGTTTCTACGCTGCGGGCCTGGATGCCGTCGGCCTGGCCGATCTCCAGCCGGCCGCCGCGCCGTTCGATGATGCGGGTGTTGATGGTGGGGAACGCGGCCAATTGGGCGGCGGTGACCATGCCTGCTGGGCCGGAACCCACAATGAGGACGTCCATGGTGTCAGGCAGTTCCGCCGGGCGGTTGATCCCGGTTCCGGCAGCCTCCTTGATGCGGGGATCACCGGAGACATACCCGTGCTGGTGGAACTGCATCGCCTGTCCTCCTGCCTGACAAATGGTCCGCCGGTTCCTGCCTGCAGCGCCGCACAGCGGGACCGGCACCTTCATCATGTGCCACCCGGACACCTCAATCAAGAGGTGCGGCGGGCACCCCGGGCGGCAGGCCGGCGTCGTTCTGCAGCGCCCGGCCCAACAGCACGGGAGCCCGGGACGTTACGGCAGCCGGTCGGCGTGTGCGGCTGCCGCCTCCAGCAGCCGCGGCACGCCGCTTTCCAGCGCGGCACCGAAGTCCCCGCCGTCGGCCCGCTCGCCGTTCTTCCAGCGTGTGTAGATGGCTTCGCTGAAAACGGCGGCCTTCCACAGCGCGAGCGCCTGGTACCAGGGCAGCGCGGACAGGTCCAGGCCAAAGTGTTCGTTGTAGCGCCGCGCGAGTTCGCCCCGGTCCAGGTAGCCGGGCTGCGCCGTCACGGGCGTGAGCTCCAGCAGCGTGGAAGATGCGCCGGCCTGCGCGTACGTGGCCGTAAGGTAGCCCAGGTCAGCCAAGGGATCGCCGAGCGTGGCCATCTCCCAGTCCAGCACGGCCTTCACATGCGCGGGGCCCTGCCGGGAATACATCAGGTTGCCGAGCCGGTAGTCGCCGTGGATGACGGCGCTGCGCTGCGTCTCCGGCCGGTTCGCCTCCAGCCACCGCGCCAGCTCTGCCACCTGCGGCAGGTCCCGGTTGGCGCCCATGTCCCACAGCGCCGCAAACCGCTGCACCTGCCGTTTCAGGTACCCGTCGGGGCGCCCGATTTGGGCAATCGCGCCGCTGAGGATGTCCACCGAGTGCAACCGCACCAGCATGTCCACGGCTGCTTCGCTCGTGGCGCGGCGCTGGGCGAGAGCGTCCAGGTGGGCAGGAATGGTGTCCGTGATGACGTCGCCCTCCACATGGTTCATGACGTAGAACGGCACGCCCAGCACGTGCTCATCCGCGCACACGGCCAGGATTTTCGGCACCGGGATGCCCAGTGGCGCCAGCAGCGACTGGATGTGCGCTTCCCGGACCATGTCGTGCGTGGACGGCGGCAGCGGCGGCCGCGGACCCCGGCGAAGCACGACGTCGGCCCCCTTCCGCTTGATCCGGAACGTCACGTTGGACGCTCCCGCGCCGATCCGATGGGCGTGCACCTGGCCGGAGCCGATGCCGTGCGCGTCGAGGAATTCCTCCGCGCGTTCGAGCACCAGCAACGGCGGTGCGTCCTGCCGCGCGGCTTCCTCCGTGGTCTGCACGATGTCCTGGCCGGCGCCCATCAGCGTTCCCCTTCGTAGATCCTGGCCGCGCCCTGGAACGGTTCCCCTGCCTCGACGGCGCGGCGCCGCTCAGAGGCGGTGCGGCGGGCGATGGCCCACTTGTGGGTTTCGGTGGAGCCGTCGTAGATGCGGAACGGGCGCACCTCGTTCAGGTATTGGGCCAGCGGCAGCCCGTCTGAGACGCCGTCGCCGCCGCACAGCTGCACGGCCCTGTCGATGACGCGGTACACGGCCTCGGAAACGTGCACCTTGGCCACCGATGAGAGCGCCGAGCCTGCCTTCGCATCCACGGCGAGCAGTGCCGCGCACTTGGCGATGATGGCGTCGGAGGTTTCAATGTCGATGACGGACTGCGCGATCATGTCCTGGGCGATGCCCAGCTGCGAGAGGTGCGCCCCGAAGATCTCGCGGGTGTTGGCGCGGTCCAGCATGATGTCCATGGCGCGGCGGGCCAGGCCCAGCCAGCGCATGCAGTGGGTCAGCCGGGCCGGTCCCAGCCGCACCTGGGCGTACTTGAAGCCGAGTCCCGCCTCGCCCAGGATGGCGGATCCCGGGACGTGGACGCCGTCGAAATGCACGTTGGGGTGGCCGCCGGGAAGGTAGCTGTCCACCGTGTGGATGGGGTTGCCGATCCGCACACCCGGGGTGTCCATGGGCACGAGGAACATGGTGGCGCCGGCCGGGCTTTCCCTGTCCGCCCGGGTGCGCGCCATGACGATGGCAAAGGAGGCAAAGGTGGCGCCGCTGGTGAACCGCTTGTGCCCGTCGATCCGCCAGCCGCTGCCGTCGCGGACGGCCGTGGTGGCCAGCGCGTCGGGGTCGGATCCGGCACCGGGGTGCGGCTCGCTCATGGCAAAGCAGGAGCTGATGTCCCCGGCCGCAAGCGGCGTCAGAAACTTCCGCTTTTGCCCGTCGCTGCCGATCAGCTGCAGCATGTGCATGTTGCCCTCATCCGGTGCCATGGCGTTCAGCACGGCCGGGCCGATCGGCGAGTAGCCCGCCTCTTGGAACACGGGTGACCAGTGCTCCACGGCCAGCCCCTGCCCGCCGAATTCCACGGGCACGTGCGGGGCAAAAACGCCGGCGTCCCGCGCGGCGGCCTGCAGTTCCCGCCGGAGCGCCAGGTTCAGCGCCTGGCCAGGTCGCGGTTCGGCGGGGATCACGGTGCCGCGGATGAAGGCGCGCGTGCGCAGGCGAAGCTCTTCAACGGGTGCCGGATATGCCCCCGCGACTGGAACGGTGTTCATCCCAGCCCTCCCGCGTTGCGCAGGCCGCCGTCAAGCGTGAGCACCTGCCCCGTCACCCAGGAGGCGTCGGCGGAGGCGAGGTAGGCCACCGCGGAGGCAACGTCGTCGGGCTCCCCCAGCCGCCCCAGCGGATAGGACGCTGCCACCTCGGCCTCGCGCCCCTCATACAGGGCACCGGCAAAACGCGTCTTGACCACGGCCGGCGCCACGGCGTTGACCCGGATGTCCGGCGCAAGCTCCACGGACAGCGTGCGCGTCAGGTGCGCGACGGCGGCCTTGCTGACGCCATACAGGCCCAGGCCGGGCGCGGGGACGTCGCCGCTCACGGACCCCACATTGACCACGTTCCCGCGCCGCTCCCGGAACTGCAGCCCGGAATGTGCCAGCACAGCCTGCGTCCAGGCGAGCGTGCCGAGCACATTGACCTCAAGAATCTTGCGCGCCGCATCCAGGTCGGCTGTTTCCAGCGGCCCGTAGACCGGGTTGATGCCGGCGTTGTTGACCAGGATGTCCAGCCCGCCAAAATGATGTTCGACGGCGGCCAGCACCTCCGCGCGGTGGTCCGGGTCGTCCGCGTGCCCGGCAACGGCGAGCGCGTCGCCGCCCAGGGTGGCCAATGCCGCATCGAGGGGTTCCTGTTTGCGGGCGGTGATCAGGACGCGGGCGCCCTCGGACGCCAGGCGCTGCGCGACGGCCAGCCCGATGCCCCGGCTGGCGCCGGTGACGACGGCGTTCCTGCCCAGGAATCTCCGGGCCGGGTGCTGCGGTGCGGGTGTACCGTCGTGGGGCATGGTGATCCTCGTCGTTGAGTCCCTGACTGCCGTCCGGCAATCACTGCCAGCATGCTGCGGTTTTCGGCAACGGTCAAGGGACCTGGGCCCGGGCGCCCCGTTCCAGGCGTCCGGACCGTTGCTCAGCCCTTGTCGCGCAGGGCGTTGCGGTTTGCTTCCGTTGTGACAGTTGAAACGTGCAACTGCTCGGGCGTCCGGCCGTCACGGTTGAACGGCGGGCAGAGTTCAGCGCGCAGGGCGTCTTCGATCCCGGCCATGGCGTCAGCATCCTTGACCACGGAAAACGACGTTCCAAGGTTGCTGACCATCCAGGCGCTGAGGATTTCCTCGTCCTTGTCGGTCAACCGCGGATGCGCGGACCGCCCGTGCCACTGGGCCTGAAGCCCCAGGATTGCTGCCAGTGAACGGCGGAACGTGGACTTGGACGTTTGTGTGTCGTGGTGCCGCGCCCTGCTTCGCAAGTTCGTCGCCCGGCCCATGTAGATCAGGCCGCCCCGCTTCAGGGGCTTCAATTCAGTGGGCCATTCCACGTTTTTGGGCAGTCCACCTGTCAGGTAGCACTTGTAGATGCCGGGGCCAAAGGGCATCTCCTGCCATGCGGTTTTGGCAGGCGCAATCTTTGTCCATTTGAGATCTTCCATCCGTTGACCCTACGGCAAGGGTGCGGCGAACCCTTCTTCCGGTTCGCCGCACCCTTGCCGCCGGCAGTGCCTGGCTGCGCTCAGCTTCAGGCTTCGGCGAGGTCCTCTTCCAGGTCAAACTCCACGCTGGCAATGATTTCCTGAGTCCGGGGATCCATCATGAGCGCTTCCTCGTCGCCGTCGACCATGATGAACTCGCCCTGGTCGGTGGTGAAGTGCCAGGCCAGGACGGTCTCACCGTTGTGCTCGTGGTTGGGGTCGCCCATGGTGATTTTCACGAGTTCGTGTCCGGAGACGTCGCAAAGCTCCCGGATGATCAGCTCGAACTCCGGGGCGTCCTCCAATTCCGCCTCGGCCCGGCGTTCCTCGAGGTCCTCAATCTGCGCCACACGGTCGGCGATGTGGGCGGCAAGTTCTGCCTCCTGCAGCACCAGCATCCCAGGCTGGCTGCGCAGCCATGCGGCGTTGAGACCGGTGACGTCTTCCGCTTCAAACAGGTCCTCAAACTCGGCGTCCAAGGCGTCCATGGCGGCGGCGCCGTCGGCACGGTGCCCCTCCGAGTCCGCGCCGTCCTCGAGGTAGTCCTGCAGCTCTGTTTCCGTGAGCAGCTCGTACAGCGCCGCGGTGCGGTTGAACAGCTCCAGGTGGGCGGCGGCACCCATAGCCTCGAGCCCCTCGCGGATGTACGTGTCCAGTTCCTCGCGGTCGGGAGTCATGAAAACATACTGGGCAAATCCGCCGTCGAGCGCCTGGGTCAGGTAAAAGTCCACGAAGTAGCTGCGCAGGGCGTTGGGCGCGATCTCATCGGCGTTCAGCAGGGAACGGTACATCTCGTTGACGACGGAGACGTTGTCGCCAACGACGTCCTCGTTGTTGCCGGCAGCGCCCGCAGCAGTCAGGACAACGGGAATGTGGTGCGTGGTCATGGAAGTTCCTTAGCGTTCGGGGCCATTGGTGCTGACGCCTTCACGCTATGCGGCCCATTGGGACGCACGACACATGTTCGGGTGAACGTCCGGCGAAGAACCGGGGAACGTTTGCGCCATGAACGACGGCGAACTGCCGCGGCTTGGGTGCCTCCTACCGCCCCGCGCGAGGTACCTTGTGCGCCTGTCCTACGGGATCTTGAAGAAGGATCCGTCCCTCACCGACTCGCGGGCGGGTTCTGCAAGGGCTGCCCGCCGGCGCATTCGAGCCTCTTCCTCACAGGCCAACAGGTCCCCGAGCGGTATGAGTTTGTCTCCATCAATCGTGATGAACGGAATCTCACCGCTGTCCAGAAGTTTGGCCAGCACATGCATTGCATATCCCAAACGGTCCGCAGCCTCTTGTATGGACAACATCGTGTCAGTTGGATTAGTTGTGGCGCCATGCCCCTATCTTCACTGCTGGTCCTGGCAAGTCCCTGCGTCTGCGGTCATTTTGAGCTTCCCTTTCAAGGGTAGTTGCCTTGCCCCGATCCGGCCCTGTGGATCAGGTACCTTGGGTGAATGGAAATGAGAGGCGGAGTGCTGGGACAGGACAATGATGCATGCGTCCAACTGTGGCTTGACGCCCTGGCTGCGAGGGACGGAACCGTGAATGCTGCCGCAGTGGGAGCCCGGGCCCACGGGAAATTTACCGGCAAGATCATTCGCTTCGCCATCCTCGGCCGCGCGGTGGACGGTTTTGCCCTGACGCTTGACCATGGTCAGGGAACGGCCAGCCTTGAGATGCTGGCCGTTTCACCGCAGCCGTCCGTCCGCGGCAGGGGCCGAGCCCTCCTGGAAGATGCCATGCTCCATGCCGGCAACGCAGGCTGCTCCCGGTTCGAGCTCCTGGTTCGTGCAGGAAATAGCAAAGCCATGGGCCTGTATGCCTCCGCCGGCCTGCAGCAGGAAGGCCCGGCACAGCCGCACCCATTGGGAGGCCCGTCCATGCTGGCCCTTGCCCGCTCACTGCGGTGACGCGGCGCCGTCGACAAGCCCTCCCGAGCTACCGCCCTTCGTGCGCCGCCAGGAACCTGTACACCTCGGTCTCGTCCACGCCGGGAAAGGCGCCCTGCGGCATGGCGGCCAGCAGGTGCGAGTTGGCGCGCGTGGACGGCCACGCATTGCCGGCCCACTGGGCGGAAAGCTCCGACGGCGGCCGGCGGCAGCAATCCGGATCTGGGCACCTCGACTGCGAGCGCTCCGTGGTTTCCCGGCCTCGGAACCACTTGACGTGTTCATAGGGCACACCGATGCTCAGCGAGTATTCGCCCGAAGAGTGCCGTTCCGTCCGGGCCGTGCACCAGTACGTCCCCACGGCCGTGTCGGTGTATTGATTGAAGGCACGGAACTTGTCCGGCACCTCGAACACCGCGCGCGAGGTCCAGAAGCGGCACACTGCCTGGCCCTCGATGGCGCCGGTGTGGTCGGCAGGGAAGTTCACCCCGTCGTTCTCGTAGGCCTTGTGGATGATCCCTGACTCATGCACCTTCTGGAAGTGCGTGGTGATGCCCAGGTGCTCAGTGGCCAGGTTGGTAAAGCGGTGCGCGGCTGTTTCATAGGAGACGGCGAACGCGTCGCGGATGTCCTCGATGGCCAGCTCCTTTGCTGCCTTGGCCGTCTTGAGAAAGTCCACCGTGGCCTTCTCGGGCATGAGGAGCGACGCCGCAAAATAGTTCGTGTACACGCGCTGGCGCAGGAAGTCGGCATAGTTGCGCGGCGTCTGGTGGCCCAGGACGTAGTGCCCCAGCGCCTGCAGCAGCACCGACCGCGGGTCATGGTCGGAGCGCTGCCCGTGCGTGAGATAAATTCGGCGGTTCTTCAAATCCGTCACCGACCGGGTGGAATGCGGCAAGTCCCCCACGTAATGCAGGTCGAAACCTAGATGCTCGGCAACGTCGGCGGCCACGTGGTGGGAGAGCGGCCCGTGGTCGTGGCCCACCGCTTTCAGCAGCTCCTGTGCCTGCTTCTCAATCTCCGGGTAGTAGTTGTTGCGCCCGCGCATTTCCATACGGATTTCGTTGTTGGCCCGGCGCGCCTCCTCCGGCGTTGCCGACTGCTCATCAAGCCGCCGTTCCAGCTCGTGTTGCAGCCCCACCAGGGACTCGAGCACTTCCGTGGAAAGCCGCGAGTTCACGCGGACCGTGGGCAGCCCCAGGGACTGGTAGAGCGGCCCGCGCTGGGCCCTTTCCAGCTCGATTTCCAGCGCCGCGCGCCGGCTGGGAGGCTCGTTTCCCAGCAGTTGCTCAAGCCCGACGCCGAGTGCCCCGGACAGTGCCTGCAGCAGGCCCAGCTTGGGCTCCCTTTTGCCGTTCTCAATCAGGGAAAGTTGCGACGGCGCAGCGCCCACCTGGGCACTCAAATCGTCCAGGGTCATGCCCAGATTCTTGCGCAGGTGCCGCACGCGCCGCCCGAGGGAAATGATGTCCAGTTCCCCGGATCCGCCGGTTTCCCTGCCACGCTTGCCCTGCACATCGCCTGTGTTCCAGCCCACATTAGTCATTTCTTGAGCATACGTGAAGAAATGCGATTCTTTCCACCAAATACCCCTAGAAACCCCTTGAAAAGCCCTGAATAGTAGAAATCACAAAGAAGAACCCCTTCCTGACGGCCCGGTCCGCCGAACCGTCCGGATACCCCCACCAAAGGCGGTGGGGTCAAAACACAAGGAGCTCCATCATGACTGCAGCATTCGAACCCGCAAAGACGCCGGAACAGACTCGCGCCGAAGCTGTGGCCGCCCTCGAACTCGAGTGGGCCGCAAACTCCCGCTGGAACGGCGTGGAACGCTCCTTCAGCGCGGAAGACGTCATCCAGCTCCGAGGCCGGGTCAATGAGGAACACACCCTGGCCCGACGCGGCTCCGAGAAGCTGTGGAACCAGCTGCGCAACGCAGCCCCCGGCGGCTACACCAACGCCCTCGGCGCCCTCACCGGCAACCAGGCAGTCCAGCAGGTCAAGGCCGGCCTCAAGGCCATCTACCTTTCCGGCTGGCAGGTTGCCGCCGATGCCAATTCCAACGGCAACACTTACCCGGACCAGTCCCTCTACCCCGTGGATTCGGTGCCCAAGGTTGTCCGCCGCATCAACAACGCACTGCTCCGGTCCGACCAGATTGAGTTCTCCGAAGGCCTGCAGTCGGTTGAAGACTGGCTTGTGCCGATCGTGGCCGACGCCGAGGCCGGCTTTGGCGGACCACTCAATGCCTACGAGCTCATGAAGTCCATGATCACCGCCGGCGCCTCGGGTGTTCACTGGGAAGACCAGCTGGCCAGCGAGAAGAAGTGCGGCCACCTGGGCGGAAAGGTACTGATCCCCACGGCCCAGCATGTTCGCACGCTGAACGCTGCAAGGCTCGCGGCCGACGTCGCCGACGTCCCTTCGGTCATCATCGCCCGCACCGATGCAGAGGCTGCCACCCTGATCACATCGGACGTTGACGAGCGCGACCAGCCCTTCCTCACTGGCGAACGCACCGCCGAAGGTTTCTACCACGTGAAGAATGGGATCGAGCCGTCCATCGCCCGGGCCCGCGCCTACGCACCCCACTCAGACCTCATCTGGATGGAGACCGGAACACCCGACCTCGAGCACGCCAAAAAGTTTGCCGAGGGCGTCAAGTCCGAGTTCCCCGACCAGATGCTTGCCTACAACTGCTCACCGTCGTTCAACTGGAAAAAACACCTGGACGACGCAACGATCGCCAAGTTCCAACGAGAGCTCGGCGCCATGGGATACACCTTCCAGTTCATCACGCTGGCCGGCTTCCACTCCCTGAACTACTCGATGTTTGATCTTGCCCATGGCTACGCCCGCAACGGCATGAGTTCCTACGTCGAACTGCAAGAGCGTGAATTTGACGCTGAAGACCGCGGCTACACCGCAACCAAGCACCAGCGCGAAGTAGGCACAGGCTACTTCGACCTGGTGGCGACCGCCCTGAACCCGAACAGCGGCACCCTCGCATTGGCTGGTTCCACCGAAGCCCAGCAGTTCCACTAAACCTTTTCCCCATCTATGACGCAGTTGTTGCACCGAAACAGGCCAAATTGGCCGAAATTGGTACAACAACTGCGTCATAGATGAATCCAGACTTGGAGAACTCCCATGAACTCGACCAACAGCCTGAACGGAATCACGTTCAACGGCATCACCATGACGGCACCGCCCATCCACCGCCAAGAAGAAATCCTCACCCCAGAGGCACTGGACTTCATCGCCGCGCTGAACCGCACCACCACCGCGCGCCGCGCAGAACTGCTCGACGCCCGCAGTACCCGCCGCTCTCAGATCCTGGGCGGCACCGACCCCCGCTACCTGCGCGAGACCTCCGCCATCCGGGAAGATCCCCGCTGGCGCGTCGCTCCCCCGGCACCCGGTTTGGAGGACCGCCGCGTGGAAATCACCGGCCCCGTTGACCGCAAGATGACCATCAACGCCCTGAACTCCGGCGCCAAGGTCTGGCTCGCCGACATGGAGGATTCCTCCACACCCACGTGGGGCAATGTCATCCGCGGCCAGCTCAACCTGATCGACGCGCTGGAGCGCCGCATCGACTTCACCAGCCCCGAGGGCAAGGAATACAAACTCGCCCCCGCCGAGGAAATGCCCACCATCGTGGTCCGGCCCCGCGGCTGGCACCTGCCGGAGAAGCACCTGCTGATCAACGGCAAGCCCATGGCCGGCGGCGTCGTCGACTTCGGCCTGTATTTCTTCCACAACGCCCGCCGGCTCATCGCCCAGGGCAAGGGCCCCTACTTCTACCTGCCGAAGATTGAAAACCACCTCGAGGCGCGCCTCTGGAACGACATCTTCATCCAGGCCCAGGACCTGCTCGGCATCCCGCAGGGCACGATCCGTGCAACGGTCCTGATCGAGACCATCACGGCCGCCTTTGAGATGGAGGAGATCCTCTACGAATTGCGCGACCACGCCGCGGGACTGAACGCCGGGCGCTGGGACTACCTGTTCTCGGTCATCAAGAACTTCCGCACCCGCGGCCCCCGCTTCGTGCTCCCGGACCGCAACCAGATCACCATGACCGCCCCGTTCATGCGCGCCTACACCGAACAGCTCGTCCGCGCCTGCCACACCCGCGGTGCCATGGCCATTGGCGGCATGGCCGCGTTCGTCCCCAACCGCCGCGACCCGGAAGCCAACGCCAACGCCATGGAGAAGGTCCGCGCCGACAAGACCCGCGAGGCCAACGACGGCTTTGACGGATCCTGGGTGGCGCACCCCGACCTGGTCCCCGTCGCCATGGAGGTCTTCGACGAGGTCCTTGGCTGGAACCCCAACCAGATCAGCCGCACCCGCGAAGAAGTGGAGCTCGATGACCGCGCGCTGCTGAACATCGCCGGCACCGAAGGAAAAATCACCGAACAGGGCATCCGCGACAACATCTGGGTCGGCATCCAGTACATTGAATCCTGGCTGCGCGGCCACGGCGCCGTCGCCCTGAACAACCTCATGGAGGACGCCGCCACCGCGGAAATCTCCCGCTCGCAGATCTGGCAGTGGATCCACAGCCAGGCCATCACGGACACCGGCGAACTCATCACCTACGACTGGGTCCGGGAAATGCTCGAGGAAGAGTTCAACAAGCTCCCCCGCTTCGAGGGCGACCGCTTCGACGACGCCCTCGAGATCTTCACCGACGTTGCCATGGGCGAGACCTTCCCCGCCTTCCTGACCACCTCGGCCTACGCCAACTACCTGCACGCCGAGCAGCCCGAGCGGCAGCTCGTGGCCGCCTAAGTTTGCCTGCCCCCGCCGGACGCGACGCCACTGCAGGCCCGAGATCCGGGTCCCGGAGGGGGAGGCATTAAAACCCAAAAGTACGACGGCGGTTGGCAAGTTTCCCGTGAAACTTCCCAACCGCCGTCGTACTTTGCGTGAGCCCGCCACCCGTGGCGAGAGGCCGGCTACTGCCTGTAGCCCTCGACCTCGCCGGCAGGGCGCACCTGTGCGTCGTCGGGGCTCTGCCCGGCATGGAGTTTCGCCTGCCGCTGGCGCAGCAGGTCCCAGCACTGGTCCAGCTGGACCTCAATGGCCTTCAGCTGCGCGGCTCGCTCGGGCAGCTTCGCCTGGTCGGGGGCGGACTCCCGCAATTCCTGCTCAGCCTTGACCAGTTCCTCAATCGTGTGGTGCACCTGGTGGTTGTCCATGTCGCATCTCCTACGCTGTTTTTGCGCCGCAATGGCGCTGTCAATTCCTACGTTAGTTCGGTGGGGGCCCGCCGGCGAGCAGGAATATCCGGCGCATCCAACCCGTTGGGCCAAGTATGAAGATTGAGATCTGGTCCGACGTGGCCTGCCCCTGGTGCTACATTGGCAAGCGCCGCTTTGAAACAGCCCTGGACGGCTTTGCCCACAAGGATTCCGTGGAGGTGCAGTGGCGCAGCTACCAGCTGGACCCCACCATCCCCGAGCACTACGACGGCACTGAGCTGAGCTACCTTTCCGAGCGCAAGGGCATGGACCCGGCCCAGGTTGCCGGCATGTTCACGCACGTCACCGAACAGGCCAAGGGTGAGGGACTGAACTACAAGTTCGAGAACGTGGTGGTCGCCAACAGCTTCAACGCGCACCAGCTGCTGCACCTGGCCGCTGCGAATGGCAAGGGCGACGCCGTGAAGGAAGCTCTGCTGTCGGGCCACTTTGAGCACGGCCTGGACATCGGCTCCCGCGAGGCCCTGGTCAAGGTGGGCACCGAGGCGGGGCTGTCCGCCGAGGAGATCAACGAGGCGCTGGACACCGACAAGTACGCCGACGACGTCCGCCAGGACTTTGCCGAGGCCCGCGCCATCGGCGTCACCGGTGTGCCGTTCTTTGTGCTGGACAGGAAGTACGGCATCTCCGGTGCGCAGCCGGCCGAGGTGTTCAGCCAGGCGCTGGAGCAGGCGTGGCAGGAAGCGAACCCGCTGACCATGGTCGCTGCGGCTTCTTCCGACGGCTCGGACGCCGAGGTGTGCGGCCCGGACGGTTGCGCCGTCTAAGGCTCCAATAAAGCTGCCGATATTGCCTGGTGCCGTTGACATTTCAGCGGTGCGGGGCAGTATCGGCCGCTTCTTGCGTCTGGCACGCCGCGCGCTCCGCGTTTGTTTGCCGTTCGTCATGGCGGGCCGGGCAGGCAAGCCGTGCCGTAGCATGGGGATTTCCACCGCATTGGCGGCTGTCATGAACGGAGCGTCCCATGCCCGATCCTCAAAAAACCCCCTGGTTCCAGCGCCTTCCAATGTCCACCGTGATTGCCGTCGCCGTCGCACTGGCCCTCATTGCGGGCTTTGCCGGAGGCTGGGTGGGCAGCGTGCTGATGCGCCCGGCCACCACGGCCGCCGCCCTTTCCGGCAGCTGCAACGCCACCGATGTGGCCCAGGGCGTGCTGCCCGGCGTCGTCACCGTTTCCATCCGCAACGGTGACGCATCCGGCGTCGGGAGTGGCGTGGTTGTGCGCCAGGAGGGATACATCATGACCAACAACCACGTCATCGCCGATGCCGCGGATGCCGGGACCATCGATGTGCGCTTCAGCGACGGCCACTCCACCGAGGCGAAGCTCGTGGGGCGGGATCCGAAGTCCGACTTGGCCGTCTTAAAGGTTCAGGACAGCTCCAAGCTGCCAATTGTTCAGCTGGGCAAGTCCGCCAATGTGCGGGTGGGCCAGCCCGTCGTGGCGCTCGGCGCACCACTGGGACTGTCGAGCACCGTGACGGCGGGCATTGTCAGCGCGCTGGGCCGCAATGTTCCGGTCCCGGTGGATGCGAACACCACTGCCACGCTGGTGGGTGCCATCCAGACCGACGCCGCCGTCAACCCGGGCAATTCCGGCGGCGCGCTCGTTGACTGCACCGGCAAGCTAATCGGCATCAACACGGCCATCGCCACCATCCCGAACGATCTTGGCGTGGCCAGCGGCAGCGTGGGCATCGGCTTCGCTGTCCCGATCGACCTTGCCGCCCGCATCACGGACCAGCTCATCGAGACCGGCACCGTGGCGTACCCGTTCTTCGGCGTGAATGCGGTTCCGGTGCCGCCGCAGGCCGCCGAGGCTTTCGGCGTTCCGAACGGCCTGTACCTCCAGGCGGTGCTGCCCGGCGGCCCTGCCGCGAAGGCTGGACTGCAAGCTGGCGACATTGTCACGCTGCTGGACAAGCAGCCGGCCACGAGCATGGCGGTGCTGCAGGAAGTGACCCTGGCCAGGAAGGCCGGCGACACCGTCGAGGCGACCTACTACCGGGACGGCGAGACGTCCACGACGACCATTACGCTGGGTGCGATTCCGTAAATGACTCCAGCGGGTAGGCGACAATCGCGATTCGGGTGCCGTCAGGGGACCAGCTGGGAACGTTCATGGTGCCCTGCCCGCCAAACACCTCGGCCAGGTCGCGGATCGTGCCGTCTTCCTCCCGCAGACGTACGACGACGGGAACATCCGCCGGGTGCCCCATGGTCCCTTCCGGGAAGCTTACATAGGCAATTCTTGAGCCGTCGGGTGACGGATGCGGGAACCAGTTCACCCGCTCGTCGAAGGTCAGCTGCTCGGGTTCGCCGCCGTTGAGGGAGTTGGGCTGGGCGGGTATGCGGAACAGTTGGGCGTGGCCGGGCTTGGTTGAGCCGCGTTCGGAGTTGAAGTAGATCCACTGCCCGTCGGGTGAAAACTCTGCCCCGTCGTCGGGGAAATTGTCATCCGTCAGCTGCACATCCGGGCCGCCCGCCGCAGGGATGGTGTAGACGTTGGTGCGCACCTGCCCGCCGTCAACTTGCAGTCCGATGTACGCCAGGGTTGCCCCGTCCGGGGAGATGCCGTGGAGGTAGTGCCTGAAATTCGGCCCGTTGTCGTTTGTGACGCGGCGCGGTCCGGGGCGGGCAGATCCGCCACCGGCTGCCGCGCCGGCTGCGCCGAGGCCCACGGCGTAGATGCGGCCGTCCTCGCTGGAGACATAGGCGGCACGGCCGTCGGGGCTGATGACGTGGTCATTGTTGATCTCCTCGATGGCGCCGAGGTCGATTTCCTCGAGCACGCCACAAGCCTCGCCGTGCCCATGACCGTGGCCGGCAACGGGCAGCCGGAACAGCCGTCCGTCGCCGTTGATGACCAGGGAATCGCCGTCGGGGCTCCAGTTCGGCGCCTCGAACAGCAGGGTGTCGGAGGAATTGCGCAGCGTCGCCACGCCCGATTCCACGTCGATGATGTAAAGTTCGGCGCGCTGGCCGGGCTGCAATTGTCGTGCCATCGTGGTTCTCCGTCCAGTTGGGTGCGTGCCAAAAGTGTCGCTGGGCCGCGAAGGCGTGCCAAACCGTTCATGGCGTGCCAAATTTGGCACGCCTCCGCCGGCTTGGCACGCCGTCGGTACATCTCGCCGGACGGGGCCCGCGAATTCTCGCCGGGCAGCGTCCGGGCTATCCCGCCGGGGTGAAGCCCAAGTGTTCCGGTCCGGTCGGGTCAGGCGGCCGTCAGGCGGCGTTCAGGCGAGGAAGGACTCCCGCGCCGGGTTGGTCACCTCGGGCTGGGCGCGGTGCTGCGCCGGCTGGGCCACCCAGCCCACTCCGTTGGCGATGACGCGCTGGATCTGCGGGTGGTGGTAGACCGGGTATTCCTGGTCGCCGGGGCTGAAGTAGAAGATCCGCCCCTTGCCGCGGGAGAACGTCACGCCGGAGCGGAACACCTCGCCGCCGGTGAAGGAGCTGATGAAGATCAGGTCGTCGGGTTCCGGGATGTCGAACAGCTCACCGTACATTTCCTGTTCCGGGATGACGATGGGGCTTTCCACCCCGGCTGCGATGGGATGCGACGGCTTGACCGTCCACACGAGTTCGCGCTCGCCCTCATTGCGCCACTTCAGCGAGCAGGTTGTGCCAAGGAGCCTGGTGAAGACCTTGGCGAAGTGTGCGGAGTGGAGCGCCACCAAACCCATGCCGCCGAGGACGTGGCGCTGGACTCGTTCCACCACCTCGTCCGGCACGTCGCCGTGGGCCATGTGCCCCCACCACAGCAGGACATCGGTGGCCGCCAGCGTTTCCTCGTCCAGGCCAAACCCCGGGGAAGCCAGGGTGGCCGTGGTGATCGTGGCGTCCGGATGGTACGGCGTGAGCCCGGCGGCAATCGCTCCGTGCATCCCGTTCGGGTACATGTCCGCCATGGTGGCGGGGTCGTTGTTGCGTTCGTGGACGCCTTCGTTCCACACCAGGATGTTGAGTTTTTCGCTCACTCTAAAGCCTCACTTCTCGTTGTTCACGGGCTGACCGGTAGCAGGCGTCAATGATCTGGGCCCGGGTGAGCGCGATGGAACCGTCATGGCTGCCCCACTCTTCTTGGCCGGCGCGGATTGCTGCGACGAAGTCCGCCACCACGGCCAGGTGCGCGCCGTCCTCCAGTGGTTCGGCCGTGTAGTCGGCGTTGACGTCGCCGTCATCGGTGAAGATGCGCAGGCCCGAATCGGCAATCTCCAGAGAAGGGGATTGGGATGCGCGCAGTTCGGCACCGCCGTCCGTGCCGTACACACGGAAGTCCAGTACGTCAGCAGGGTCGCGGTAGCTGGCCCAACCGGCTTCCACCACCAGGGTCACGCCGCCCTCGAGACGGATGAAGGCCGAGGCAAAATCCTCCACTTCAAAGGCCAGGCCGGATGCGGCGGCGGTGAAGCCCTCGCTGCCGCCCCTGCCCCGCGGCCCCAGTTCTGCATACGCGGAGGCTGACACGGATATGACTTTTGGCTCGCCAAGGAGGTGCAGGGCGTAGTCCAGCACATGCACCCCGAGGTCGGCCATGGGTCCGCCGCCGGCCAGTTCGGGGCTGGTGAACCAGCTGCCCAACGTGGGGATGCCGCTGCGCCGCAGCCATGAGGCCTTGGCATAGTACGGGCGCCCCAGCCCGCCGCCGTCGATGATGGATTTGAGCTTCTTGATGTCCCCGCGCCGCCGGTGGTTGAACACCACATCAAGCACCCGCCCGGCCCCGCGTGCCGCCGCAACCATGGCAGCGCCTTCCTCACCGTTGCGGGCCAGCGGCTTTTCGCTGAGCACGTGCAGCCCGCGTTCCAGGGCGGCCACGGCAATGGGTGCGTGCAGGAAGGTGGGCACGGCGATACTGACGGCGTCGAGCCTTTCCAGCTCCACCAGCTCCTCCCACCGGGCAAAGCCGTGCGGAATGCCGTACTCGGCCCGGATGGATTCCAGCAATTCGGTCTCCATACCGGCCACGGCGACAATCTCCACGCCGTCGATGGCGTGGAACGCCTTGATGTGTTGCTGCCCGGCCCAGCCGACGCCGACAACGCCGACTCTCAGCGGTTCCGACACAGTTTCATGGTTCACGGGGGACCTTCCGGTTTGTTGGGCTTGGTGGAAACTTCCACGAGCCGCCTGCCCATGAGAGCCGGCGCACACTGTCCAAGCTAGTGGAACATCCCGGGCCGTTCAATCGGCCACGGGGGTTCTCCTTTAACCTGCGACGGCGGCACCCGGGTGAGTTTTGCAGCTCACCCGGGTGCCGCCGTCGTACCTTTCAGGCGCAGGCCCAGGGCTCACGGGGCGGCCCGGACTGCGGTCTTGCTACTTGACTGCGCCGGCGGTCAGGCCTGCGACGAAGTTCTTCTGCAGCAGCAGGAAGCCGATCACGATCGGGATGCTGACCACCACGGAGGCGGCCATGATCTGATTCCAGTAGACGTTGGTCTGCGTCGAGTAGAGCTGCAGGCCCACGGCCAGGGTGCGGTTGGCGTCGGTGGTCATGACCGACGCGAAGAGGACCTCGCCCCAGCTGGTCATGAAGCTGTAAATGGCGACGGCGACCAGGCCGGGCCGGGCAGCCGGCAGGATGACGCGGATCAGGGCGCGCATCGGGCCGCACCCATCAACCTTTGCGGCTTCATCGAGTTCGCGCGGGATGCCGTTGAAGTATCCTGCGAGCATCCAGATGGAGAACGGGAGGGAAAACGTCAGGTAGGTGATGATCAGGCCCACCCGCGTGCCAACCAGCTGGATGCCGAAGTTCGTGTTGATGTTCACGAAAATCAGGAACAGCGGCAGCAGGAACAGCACGCCCGGCAACATCTGTGTCGAGAGCACCGCACCGGAGAAGAGTGACCGGCCGCGGAAGGTGTAGCGGGACACCGCGTAGGCGGCGA
Source organism: Sporosarcina beigongshangi (assembly GCF_016820535.1). GTDB lineage: Bacteria > Actinomycetota > Actinomycetes > Actinomycetales > Micrococcaceae > Specibacter. The sequence goes on from NZ_JADHDY010000003.1 coordinate 204,052, forward strand.
AAATGGCGATGATGAGCGAGAGTACCGTCGCCACCGACGAGACGATGACCGAGTTCACGAAGTAGTCGGCCAGCGGGACAGTCTTCCACATGTCGATGTAGGGCTGGATCGTCAGCGTCTCCGGCCACCATGAGAACGAACCCTGGACATCCTTGAGCGGCTTCAGCCCTGAGATGACCATGACATAAATGGGGATGATGGTGAAGATGCTCAGCAGAACAATCGTGACGATTCTAAAAACCTTGGTGCCGGTTGTGTCATGCATTGTCTTTCCTCCGGTTCATGAAGAGAACGTAGATTCCGCTGACAACCAGCAGGAACAGCAGGAGCAGTACCGACATGGCGGCGCCCGAGCCAAAGTTCCAGGTCAAGAATGAAGCGTTGTAAATATGGAATGAGATCAAGTCGCCGGCTGGGGGCTGGGAGCCGCCAAACAGGACGAAGGGTGTGTTGAAGTCGTTGAAGGTCCACAGGAACATGACCAGGACAAGGGACATGTTCACGGGGCGCAGCATGGGCAGCGTCATGTTCCACCACTGGCGCAGCGGCTTGGCGCCGTCGACGGATGCTGCTTCGTAGATGTCCGTGGGGATGGACTGCAGTCCGGCCATCAGCATCAGGAAGGCGAAGGGCCACAGCCGCCAGATGGCGACGATGACGACGGAGATGAATGCGTTGTCGCCAATGAGCCAGAACGGTTTGTCGCCGGGGAGACCCAGATTGTCGAACAGGAAGTGGTTTACCGCGCCATTGTCCTTCTGCAGCATGAACTTCCAGGCGATGACGCCGGCGTACATGGGCAGGGCGTAAGGGATCAGGAACAGGGTGCGGAAGATGGCGCGGCCCCTGAAGGCTTTTTGAAGGGCGACCGCGGCTGCCATGCCGAGTCCCCAGGACAGGCCCACCACGAGGATGGTGAAGGCGACGGTGATGCCGAAGGACTTCAGCAGTCCGATTCCGACGGCGGAGTCGAAGTCAAGCGCGACCTGGTAGTTCTTGAGGCCGACAAAGGGGGCATTGCCCCAGTTGGCGATGAACATCTTGGTGAGCTTGAGGAAGCTCATCCAAATGCCCGTCACCATCGGGATGACGTGGACAACAAGTTCAAAAATGACAGCGGGGGCCAGCAGTGCGTACGGCAGCCACCACCCGGCGCGGCGGGGCGTGCCGGCTTTTCTCTTGGATGCCCCGGCGGCGGGACCGGATTTCTTTAGGGCGGTGGGAGCAGACACTGCAAACACTCACCTTTCATGTCTAGTGGTTGAAGAAGCGGCCGGGAGGCGCCCCTGGGTGGGGACGCCTCCCGGCCAGGAATGTCAGCCTGCTGCTTCAACCGCCTGCTGTGCGGTGGTCAGTGCTGCCTTGATGTCGGCCTTGCTGACGCTTCCGCCGGAAGCAACCGTTGCGAACATCTGGTTCATGGCCTTGCCAACCGTGCTCTCAAACTGGTCTTCGGCGGGGACCAGGGGAAGGGGGCGGGACTTGTTCTCGTAAATGTCGGAGAAGGTCTTGGCCAGTTCTGCGTTGTCGGTGAAGCTCGGCGTCACGCCGGACAGGACGGGAAGGGCTGCGAAGGGCTTGTCCAGGGTGGCCTGGGTTTCCTCGCTGGTCATGAACTTCACGAACTCGAGTGCGGCATCCTTGTTCTTCGTGTTCTTGAAGATGGACATGTTGATGCCGGCCACCATGGTGGCAACGTCCGTGCCGCCTGCGGGTGCGGGGAAGGCTACGACGCCGAAGGCGTCCTCGGCCATGCCCTGCGAGGCGATGGAGCTGTTGGCGTTGTTTTGGCTCAGGACCATGGCTGCCTTGCCGTTGGCAAAGTCGTTGATGGCATTGGTGGCGTTGTCGTACTGGGCGTTGGCCGGGTCAACGACCTTGTCCGTCTGCATCAGGTCAAGGTAGCGGGAGATGCCGTCCACGATGCCGTCCGAGGTGAACGTGGGCTTGCCGTCGGCGTCGAAGAACTCGGCACCGTTCTGTGCGGCGTTGATGAAGGCGAAGTGCGAGTTTTCCGTGTAGCTGCCGGCTGCCAGTGCGAAGCCGTGCACGTCACCGGTGGTCAGCTTCTTGGCTGCCGCCACCATTTCCTCCCAGGTGGTGGGAGGGGTGACGCCTGCATCCTTGAACATGGCCTTGTTGTAGTACAGGCCGTAGGCGAGTCCGTAGAGGGGAACCGAGGTGGGGTCCTCGCCGGGGATGCCGCCGGTGTCCATGGCGGTCTTGACAAACTTGTCCTTCCCGCCGATTGCCGAGAAGGCTGCGTCATCGAACGGCAGGAAGGCTCCGGTGGACTGCAGCGATGCTGCCCAGGTGTTGCCGATGTTCAGCACGTCGGGGGCCTGTCCGGAGGTCACCGCAGTCTGGATGCGGGTCTGCAGGTCATTCCAGCCGATGACTTCAAGGTTGACCTTGATGCCGGTCTGCTCCTCGAACTTCTTCAGTTCCGGGGTGAGCACTTCCTTGTCGTTGTCCAGGCTGGTGCCCTGGTTGCTGGCCCAGTAGGTCAGAGTCTTGCCACCGGCATCGCTGGAGCCGCCACTGGACCCTCCGCTGCAGCCGGTGGCCGTGATGGCAAGGGCTGCGATCGCCGCTGCCGCGGCAAAAGTACGTAATTTCACTTCGATGACTTCCTTGTCTGTGGAGAATCTTGCGCAATTATTGGACGTTTGCGAACGCAGAAAGCGCGTTGCGCCCGGCGTGATTCCAAACTTAGAACAACTTATGTCGATCGTCAATCAAAAGTGCGAACTTCTTTTGAAACTTACGTACTTTCAACATAAAGAACGACTTCGCGCAACTCCAGCGAACCGCCGTCTCATCGGCCGAAACCGCTCAAGTATGCCGGAAACACGCGCATTATCGACCGTCCACTGCTGTGTAACCAGAATAACTGAACCGGTTCAGCACACGGGCTAAGTTATCAATTTGTTATGAAGGGTAGGCGGCACCTGAGTGGCAAAAAACAGGGCCGCCCCGGGATGCCCTGACAGCATCGTTGCGCCACCCAACCCCCTGCTGGAACACGACAGAACCCGTTGCGCCTGCGTCCGCTTGGCTCCTGCGGGAGCACCGGCGGCCACGCTGCGCACCGCCCCGCTTGGCATGATCATGGCCAATTCATGAGCGGCCACGGGGCAGCGGGCTCTCCGCTCGTGGCGGCGGGCCCACGACGCGCTGCGGGCACGGTGTTGTGCGGCAAGGCTAAAAGGCGTTGCGCCCCAGGCTCTCGCGGACGCACAGGACGCCGGGGGCGGCCTCCAGGTTGCGGGGCTCATGCCCGGCGATCAAGTCCAGCAGCAGCTGGGCGGAGTTGCGCCCGAATTCGGAGACGTCCCGGACAATCGCGGCGATGCCGGGCGAACTGAGCCGGCACAGAATGGAATCGTCCCAGCTGACCACAGAAACGTGGCCCGGAACGGTGAGGTTCAACCGGCCAAGCGCCTGCAGTCCGCCCACGGCCATGAGGTCATTGCCGTAGATGATCGCCGTGGGGAAATCAGGCGAGCCCGGGACCAGTCCGGCCATCAGCGCAATGGTGGCCAATCCGCCGTCGTCCGCGGCATAGTCAGAGGGACTCAGCGCCACCGTCATCCCCAACCTTGAGGCGTGGGCCATGATCTCCGCCGTCTTCATCTCCTCGTGGACCAGCTCTACAGGCCCGGAAATAAAGGCGATGCGCCGGTGCCCCCGTTCATGCAGGGCATCCACCACCGTGGCGGCACCCAGGGCCTGGGAAACGGTCAGATTTGAATTTCGAGGCTCCGGTGAGGTGTCAATGCCGGCACCCAACCGCACATAGGGCATGCGAAAGCGGTCAAGGACTGCGGGCCGGGGGTCGTTGCGCACCAGGTCGAAGAGGATGACCCCGTCCACGCGCCCCTCCCCCGCCCAGCGTTCATAGACGGCCAGGTCCCGGCGCTGCGGGCCGGCGACCGCGCGCGGGTCCATGATGCGCAAGAGCAGGTTCATGTCGTGGGTGCCCAGCACGGCCTCGATGCCGGCAAGGACGCTCATATAGAACGGCTCCTCACCAATCTGTTCGGGATCGCGGTACAGGACAATGCCAACGGCCTCGGTGCGCGACTGCGACAGGGCGCGCGCACTGGAGCTGGGGTACCAGCCCAGCTCGCCGGCAAGGGCCAGGACGCGGCCCCGGGTGGATTCACTGACGCCGGGCTGGCCGTTGAGCGCGTAGGAAACCGAGGCCTTGGAGATGCCAAGCCTGCGGGCCAGGTCGCTGATGGTCACCTTGCCGGCGGCGGGCCCGGAGTCCATGGGGCTCACCCTTGAGGCTGTGCAGCGACGAGCCGGTCCACGGACGCGGGCGCCAGGACGTGGTCGACAACCATGCGGCCGGCGCCAAGGACGCCGGCGTGGTCTGCGGCCATTGACTGGACGATCCGCAGGCGCGCCGTGGCCAGTGGCAGCGAGCGCTGGTAGACAATTTCACGGACCCCGGCCATGAGATATTCTCCGGCCGAGGAAAGTCCGCCGCCAATGACGATGACGGAGGGGTTGAGAATGTTGACGGAGGCCGCCAGGACGTCGCCGATGTCGCGCCCGGCCTGGCGCATGGCCTGGATCGCGGCGAGGTTTCCGCGGCGGGCCAACTCCAGCACCTCCTCGCCGGTTTGGGCGGGGACGCCGGCCATGGACAGCGTCGCGGCCACGGCGGGGCCGGAGGCCATGGCTTCAAGGCAGCCAAAGTTTCCGCAGCGGCACAGCACGTCCCCGCCCCGGGGTACGCGGACGTGGCCGATGTCGCCGGCGGTGCCGTCGGCACCCCGTTGCAGCAGCCCGCCGCTGATGATGCCGGCGCCAATGCCCGTGGCGACCTTGATGAACAGGAGGTCCTGCGCCTCCGGCCAGAAGTTTGCGCGCTCGCCCAGCGCCATGATGTTCACGTCGTTGTCCACGAGCACGTCTGTCGGGTAGCGCCGTTGCACGTAGCCAGGCACGTCAAAACCATCCCAACCGGGCATGATGGGCGGGCTGGCGGGTCGCCCCGTGGAGTGCTCCACGGGGCCGGGCAGGCCGATCCCGATCCCCACCAGTTCCCGTTCATGGCGGCCGGCCTGCGCCAGCACCGTCCCGCACAGTTCAAGCACCGCGTCGAGCACCGGCGTGGGCCCGGCCGCAATGTCGATGCTCTCCCGCAGTTCGCTGAGCACCCGGCCGCCGAGATCCGTCAGGGCGATGAGGACGTGCGTGGCGCCGACATCCACAGCCAGGATCACCCGGGACGACGGGTGGAAGGCGAAGCGCGACGGCGGGCGCCCGCCTGAGGAGACGGCCTCGCCTGCCGGACCAATGAGCCCCGCACCGCTGAGCGCCTCAATCCGGGCGGCCACGGTGGAGCGCGCCAGCCCGGTGATCTCCGCCAGTTCCGCGCGCGTGCGTGCCTGCCCGTCCCGCAGGACCTGGAAGACGTCACCGGCCCGGGAATGGCTGTACGGTTCGGCGGCCGCTGTGCCCCCTGCGGGGGGACCGGCGGTCCGCGGATGTTGCTGAACTGGTGACTTTGGCATTCCCAATAAATAACACACAGACTTCCATCTGTCACAATTCAAAGGATTGGCATTTCAATGCAAACTTTTGCTTGACGCTCGGCAAAAGTTCCCATAGGTTGTTGTGGAACACACTTTCATGCCCGCTAGGAGCTCCAATGACGTATTCCCTGCAGTTGTACACCGTCCGCACGCCGCTCGAGGCGGACCTGCCCGGCACCATCGCCCGGGTGGCGGAGCTGGGCTTCACCAAAGTTGAGCCCTACAACTTTGTGGCCACGGCCGATGAACTGGCCAAGGCCTTTGCCGCAAACGGCATCACGGCCCCGTCCGGCCACGCCCCCCTTCTCAAGGATGACCAGGACGAGATCTTCGCCGCCGCCAACAAGCTGGGCATCACAACCGTGATCGACCCCTTCATCCCGGCCGAGCAGTGGCAGACCGCGGAAGACATCCAGAAGATCGCCGCCGGCCTGAATGCCGCAGCGAAGAAGGGTGCCGAATATGGAGTCCGCGTGGGCTACCACAACCACGCTTGGGAGCTTGAGTCCAAGATCAACGGCACCACGGCACTGGAATACTTTGAAACCCTTCTGGATCCTGAGCTCGTGCTTGAAATCGACACATACTGGGTCTCCGTGGGCGGGGCAAGCGCCGTCGACATCCTGACCAGCCTCGGCGAACGCGTCAAGTACATCCACATCAAGGACGGCCCCTTGACGACCGAAACCAAGGCCCAGCTCCCCGCGGGCCAGGGCGAAGTCCCCGTCTGGGACGTCATCGGCGCTGCAAAGCACCTTGAAGTCGGCGTCGTGGAGTTTGACGACTACGCCGGAGACATCTTTGAGGGCATCGCCGCAAGCCTTGCCTTCCTGAACGCTGGAAAGGCCTGAGCACCATGGCAAAAACCGGACCCGTCGGAATCGCCTTCATTGGCGCCGGCAACATCTCCAAGCAGTACCTGGACAACCTCACGTCCTTCCCCGACGTCAAGGTCCTCGTCATCGCCGACCTCTTTGAGGAGGCCGCGGCCGCACGTGCCGCGGAGTACGGCATTGAAATCTCCGGCGGCGTGGATGCTGCGCTGAACCACCCCGACGTGGAGATCATCGTCAACCTCACCATCCCGGCCGCCCACGTGGAGGTGGCCACGGCCGCCGTGCGGGCGGGCAAGCACGTGTGGACGGAAAAGCCGTTCTCCCTTGACCGTGAAAGCGGTCTGGGGCTTTTGAAGGAGGCCGACGCTGCAGGCGTCCGGCTCGGCTGTGCCCCGGACACGTTCCTGGGTGCAGGCCTGCAGACCGCACGCCGCCTGATCGACGCCGGCGAAATCGGCACCCCGCTGACGGCACTGACCATGTTCCAGTCCCCCGGACCCGAATCCTGGCACCCCAACCCCGCATTCCTGTTCCAGGAAGGCGCCGGCCCGCTCTTTGACATGGCCCCGTACTACCTGACCACGTTGATCCAGGCCTTCGGCTCCATTTCAAAGGTGGCCGCCGTCGGCAACACCGCCTTCCCCACCCGCACCATCGGTTCGGGCCCCAGGGAAGGCGAGGTGTTCGACGTCGAGGTTCCCACCCATGTCAGCGCCCTGGTGCAGTTTGCCTCAGGGGCCTCCTCCCACAGTGTGTACAGCTTCGAGTCGCCGAAGGCCCGCATGGGATTTGTGGAGATCACGGGCACCGAGGGCACCATCTCGCTGCCGGACCCGAACAACTTCGACGGTGATATCCAGCTGTGCAAGCGCGGCGAAGAGGAATGGACCACCATTGCCGCCGAAGGTCCCGACAACGGCCGCGGCCTGGGCGTGCTGGACATGGCCCGCGCCATCCGTGCCGGCGTCCCGCACCGCGCCACCGGCGAGTTGGCCTACCACGTCCTCGATGCCATGGTCTCGATCAGCGAGTCCGTGGACAGCGGTGAGTTCGTCGCCGTCGCCAGCACCGCCCCCGCCTCCGCACCGGTCCCCGTCGACTGGGCACCGAACGAAGCAACCCTTTAGGACGCATGCAATGACTTCCCCCAATAACCGCCCCCTGGGCGTCGCCGCCATCGGCTACGCCTTCATGGGCCGGGCCCACTCCAACGCGTGGCGTTCGGTGGCCAACCACTTTGACGTCCCCGCGTATGAGCAAAAGGTCCTGGTGGGCCGGGATGCCCAGGCCGTTGCCGCCGCAGCAGCCAAGTACGGCTGGAGCGAATCGGCCACGGATTGGCGGGAGGTCATTGCCCGCGACGACATCGACATCGTCGACATCTGCGCCCCAGGATGGCTGCATGCAGAAATTGCGACGGCGGCCCTCGCCGCCGGCAAGCATGTGCTGGTTGAGAAGCCGCTCGCCAACACCATGGACGAGTCCGCTGCCATGGTCACCGCGGCACAATCCGCCCGCGAGCTTGGCGTGCGGTCCATGGTGGGCTTCAACTACCGCCGGATTCCCGCGCTGGCGCTGGCCCGCAAGCTCATCGCCGACGGCGGGCTGGGCACCATCCGCCAGGTCCGCGCGTCGTACCTGCAGGACTGGCTGTCCGATCCCGAGGCACCCATGACCTGGCGGCTGCGCAAGGAAACCGCCGGCTCGGGTGCGCTGGGAGACATCGCCTCCCACGCCGTCGACCAGGTCCAGCACCTGCTCGGCGACACCGTCACGGCCGTCTCCGGGAAGCTGCACACCTTCACCTCCCAGCGCCCGGGACCGGAAGGCCCCGAGCCTGTCACGGTCGACGACGCCGCCTGGGCCACGCTGGAGATGGCCGGTGGCGCCGTGGCCAGCGTGGATGTCTCGCGGGTGGCGCTGGGCCAGAAGAATGCGCTGCGCGTTGAGGTTTACGGCACGGACGGCGCCCTGACGTTCAACCTGGAAAACCCCAACGAACTGTTCTACCTCAACGGCACCGAGCCCATTGAAGTGCAGGGATTCCGGCGCATCCTCGTCACCGAACCGGAGCACCCCTACCTGTCGGGCTGGTGGCCGCAGGGGCACGTGATCGGCTGGGAACACAGCTTCACGCACCAGATCCGGGACTTCCTGCTGAACATCGCCGACGGCACCGACCCGTCGCCGTCGTTTGAGGAAGGACTCGGCGTCCAGCAGGTCCTGGCCGCCATTGAGGAATCCTCAGCAGCCGGCGGCGCCACGATCAAGCTGGCCGAGCCTGCAAACGCCAACTCAACCCCCCTCCACACCTCCTAAGGACTGAACCCATGGCACGCCCCTACACCCTGTTCACCGGCCAGTGGGCCGACCTCCCCTTCGAGGAAGTGGCCAAGCTCGCCTCCGAATGGGGCTACGACGGACTGGAAATCGCCTGCTCCGGAGACCACCTTGACCCGTGGCGGTGGGACGAACCCGGCTACGTGGCCGGCAAGCTGGCAACCTTGGAGAAGTACGGCCTGAAAGTCTGGGCCATCTCCAACCACCTCAAGGGCCAGGCCGTGTGCGACAACCCGATCGACTTCCGCCACCAGGCTATCGTCGGCACCAGGGTGTGGGGCGACGGCGACCCGGAAGGCGTGCGCCAGCGCGCCGCCGAGGAGATGAAACTGACCGCACGGCTGGCACAGGCACTCGGCGTGAAGACCGTTGTGGGCTTCACCGGATCCTCCATCTGGCAATACGTGGCCATGTTCCCGCCCGTCCCGGAATCGGTCATCGAGGCCGGCTACCAGGATTTTGCCGACCGCTGGAACCCCATCCTGGACGTCTTCGACGAGTGCGGCGTGCGCTTCGCCCACGAGGTCCACCCCTCCGAAATCGCCTACGACTACTGGACCACCGTCCGCTCCCTCGAGGCCATCGGCCACCGCGAGGCGTTCGGCCTGAACTGGGACCCCAGCCACTTCATGTGGCAGGGCATCGACCCGGTCTCCTTCATCTGGGACTTCAAGGACCGGATCTACCATGTGGACTGCAAGGACACGAAGCTGCGCCCCACCGGCCGCAACACCGTCATGGGATCGCACCTGCCCTGGGGCGACCCCCGCCGCGGCTGGGACTTCGTCTCCGCCGGGCGCGGCGACGTGCCCTGGGAATCATCCTTCCGCGCACTGACCGCCATCGGCTACGACGGCCCCATCTCCATCGAATGGGAGGACGCCGGAATGGACCGCCTGCAGGGAGCACCCGAGGCCCTGGCCGCGCTGAAGAAGTTCGATTTCGCCCCGTCCGAGCTGTCCTTCGACGCTGCATTCAGCAACCAGGACTGAATCATTTTTTAGGTACGACGGCGGCACCTGGGTGAGTCTTCCTGTCTCACCCAGGTGCCGCCGTCGTACCTGTCTTTTTGCTAGGCCGCTTCCCGGCGGTCGAAGGTCAGCCCTCCGGGGACCTGGAAGGTGGGCATCAGCTCCAGCATGCCAACGTTGACGTGGCGCGGCGTCTCAATGGCGTAGTCCAGGGCGTTGACAATGTCGTCAGTGGTGAGCGATTCGTACCCTTCGTAGTACGTCTCCCAGGCCTCCGCCATGGCCTCCGGCGAGCCGCCCATGTTGCGTCCGAAGATCTCGGTCTCAACACGTCCGGGGCAGATCTCTGTCACGCGGATCCGCTTGCCCATGGTGTCATTGCGCAGTTGCCGCGACACCTGGTGAACGGCTGCTTTGGTGGCGTGGTAGGCCGTGTGTCCGAAGAAGTTGTAGAGACCGGCGATGGAGCTGATGTTGACGATGTGCCCCAGGTCCCGCTCAACCATGCCCGGCAGGACCAGGCGGGTCAGCTGGAGCAGGCCACGCAGGTTCACGTCGATGAGCTCGTCAATGTCACTTTCCGACGAGGTGAGGATGTTTCCGGGCCGCGAAACGCCGGCACAGTTCACCAGGACATCCACCTTGAGTTCCGTCACAACATCGGTGAGAGCCGCGGTGTCGGTCAAGTCGAGAACGTGCGCGATGGCGCCCGTCCGGTCGGCCAGTTCAGCGAGTCGTTCCTCATTGCGGGCCACGGCGTGGACAACCAGGCCGCGCTTGGTCAGGAGCTCGGTGATTGCGGCGCCCATGCCTGTTGAGGCGCCGGTGACAAGGGCGGTTGAGTAGTCTGAAAATGACATGGTTGTCTCCCAATAATGTGTAATGGATCGTCGATTTGGTGCTCGGTGGACGGTTGTTGGGCGCCCTGCCGAGATGCTTATTCGTCACGCAGCGGCAGGTGTGCCCTGTCTTGGACTGTGCTGACTGCCAGCAGGGTTCCCAGTGCGGTGATGACCGCATAGAAGGCCGGCATGTAAATGTTGCCTGTGGAGGAAATGAGCCAGGTCATCAGCAGTGGCGCCGTTCCGCCGAAGAGTGCCGATGACACGTTGTAGCCCAGGCCGTACGCCGAGTACCGCACCCGTGTCGGGAAGAGTTCCACGATCAGGATGTGGATGACGGCGGTGTGCCCGGAGAATGCGACGGCCATGATGCAGGCGCCCAGGATGGCCAGCCCCATTTGCCCCGTGGCGATGAGCGCATAGGACGGGATGCCCACAATGGCCATGGCAATGGCGGATCCTGCAATGACCTTCTTGCGGCCGATCCGGTCCGAAAGGCTGCCCATGAAGGGGATGGCAATGCAGATGGCCACCAGGCTGCAGGCCGTGACCAGGAGCGCCTCGCCTATGCCAAAGTCGATTTGTTCGCCCTTGAGGAACGTTGGCATGAAGGAGAACAGGACGTAGTATCCGGAGCCGTTCATGAGGGGAATGAACAGTGCAAGCAGCATCGCCCGGCGGTGCACGGGTGTGGCGAAGGCTTCTTTCAGCGGGTTCTTGGACAGCCCGCCTTCTTCCTTGAGCTTCTCAAAGTTGGGGGTGTCGGTGATCGATTTCCTGATGTACCAGCCGATAAAGCCCATGGGGATGGCGACCAGGAACGGAATGCGCCATGCAAACGAGCCAAACCCGCCGCCGTTGATGGCCTCCTCAGTGAGCCAGGGTGACATGGAGTAGGCCACCAGGGTGCCGGTGAGGAGAGCGGCAAAGGAGGCGATCTGGGCATATGAGGTGATAATGCCGCGTTTGCCCTCGGGTGCGTGTTCGGCCAGGAACGTCATGGCACCGGCCGACTCGCCGCCAACCGAGAAGCCCTGGAGCAGGCGCAGGGTGACCAGCAGGATGGGCGCCGCGACGCCGATGGCTGCGTAGCCCGGCAGCATGCCGATGCCGGCAGTGGCCACACTGATCAAGAGTATGACGAAGACCAGGAGGCGCTGGCGCCCGATCCGGTCGCCGAGGTAGCCGCAGACGATGGCGCCCAGTGGGCGGACCAGGAAGGAAATGGCATAACCGGCGAACACAAACAACAGCGCGTTGTCAGGGTTGCCGGGTGCGAGGAAGACCAGTGCCAGGGTGCCGGCCATGAAGGCGAAGATGCCGTTGTCGTACAGCTCGACAAAAATACCAACGCACCCGGCGGTGACGACTTTCCGGGTTTGCGCCGCATTGAGCGGTGCCTTGTGCGTGCTTTCAGCTCGCATTGTTGTGCTTGACATCTATGTTCCTCGTTGAATTCATGGACGGGTCGGGGCTTGGGTGTTCCTTGCCGCGGGCCGATTGGCTGCCCGCCAATTGGCGGGTTTCGCTCTCGCTGGTGTCACTCTCCAGGCCGAGCAGGCCGAATACCGTGCCCACCCGGGTTCGCAGCTTGTCCAGTTCCCGCATGGCGGAGCGGTAGTTGGCGCTTGCTTCGGCAACTGTGGTGTGGCGAAAGGTGACAAGATGTCCCGGCCGCGCCTGGGCCAGGGCATCGAGTGAAAGACTTGTTACTACCGCCATCACGGGATAACCTGCGGTCACTCCGCGTCCGCGGTGCAGCACCAGCAGTTCGTCCCGCGAAGGGACCTCGACGGCGCCCACGGGCACGCCGCGTGAGAGCACTTCGGAAGTCAGCTGCCGCTCGGGCAGATCTCCGCGGAGCCGGAGCCCGATGTGGTTGCTGCGGTCACCGACGGTGTAGGTGCCGGTGAACAATTTTTGGGCTGTTTCACCAAACTCCTCGATGTCCGGGCCGTCTGTCACATCGATGACCGGGTGTGTGCTGATGCCGGGCCTGGTCAGTCCCAGCCGGAACAGGGGAAGGTCAAAGTAGGGCTGGCGGATGGGGCGTACGCTCCTCCGCGTGGTCAGGGAATCCCCCTCCATGAGCCTGTGGCCGAAGCCGACCACCGTGTCGGGTGCGCAGCTGCCAAGGAGCGAGGGTGTTTCGACGGAGCCGTGGATTGCAAGGTAGGCGCGCAGGCCGCCTGTCATGGTGCGGATGGAAATCGTTTCCCCCGCCGCCACCGAGACGGGTTCCCACTGCGGGCATTCCCTGCCACCCACGGTGAGGGTCAGGGACGCGCCTGTCACGGATATCAGGATGTCGGTGGTGCTGCGAAGGCGGACATCCAGTGCGGTGATTTCCAGCAGCGGCTCGTTGTCCTTGTTGCCCACAAGGATGTTCGCCGCGCGTGCGGAATATTGGTCGAGGGCGCCGTTGACGGGCAGGCCGTAGCGCGGTCCGCGGACACGGCCAAGGTCGGTGACAACGCAGTGGCCGCCTTGTTGAACCAGAAGTGTCCCAGTCATAGCGAAACCTCCAGCGGTTGGCCGTCGTAGCGCGTGAAATCCTCAGCCGAAATCCGGCGAAAGCGCAGGACATCCCCGGGCAGGTACGGCACCAGCGGTTCCCTGGAGGCATCAAGGAGCGTCAGGGGTGTCTGCCCGATCACGCACCAGCCGCCCGGGGCGGAAGCAGGTGCGATGACCGCCTGCCGGCCGGCAACCGAGACGGCTCCTGCGGGGACAGATATCCGCGGATCCTTCAGCCGGGGAACCGGCAGGGGAAAGTCGGGGCCATCCATCATGGGAGAACCGGCCGGCGCACCAAGGCACCGGATTACGTAGGATTTGGCGGTGTGAAGCCGGATGATCTCCTCTACGTCCAGGCCTTCATGGTCGGCCACGCGTTCCAGGTCCGGGCCGAACTCACCGCCGTAGGCCACGGGGACCTCAAATTGCTGGGGGGCCCGGGACGTGGCGCCCACGAAGTCGATCTGTCGCATGGCCATCAGTACGATGGCCCGCACCTGGCGTGCCGAGGTGAGGTGGGCGTCGAACTCGACCAGCAATGAATCATAGGTGGGCACGGCCCCGTGGATGCCCTCCATGCCTGATGAGTCGAGCCAGCCGGCCAGGGCATGGACTGTCTGCCAGTCACGTTCCCGGTCGCCCGTGGCGGCAACGATGCGCAGTGCCGCGTCGCCTGCTTCGTGCACCTCGACGGTGGTGGTTGTCATGTCAGGCCACCGCGCGCTTGTTCTCTAGGACTTCACGGAGCGGCGCAATGCGCACGCCGGCACCCGTCAGTTCGGTGCGGATAAGCCGGGCAAGGTCCACGGCACCCGGATTGTCTCCGTGCAGCAGGACAGTGTCGGCGGTGATCGGAAGGTCGGTGCCATCCACGGCCCGGATGAGTCCTTCGCAGACCATTCGAATGGTCCGGTCCACAATTGTCTTCGCGTCGTGGATGACCGCACCCGGCTGGCTCCGGGGTACAAGGGTGCCGTCCGGCATGTAGGCGCGGTCGATGATTCCGACAATTCCGATCGGCAGGCCCCGCTCGGAACCGGCGGTGGAGAGCTCCCCGTCCTGCGCCACCAGGATGAGGTCCGGGCGCACACGGGCGGCGGCATCGGCCACCGCTGCCGCGTAGTCCGCCCTCGTGGCCACGAGGTTGCCCAGGCGGCCGTGGGGTGCAATGTGGGAGACTTCGGTCCCGTGGTAGGCCGCGAAGCCGTTAAGGGCGCCGAGCTGGTAGAGGACATCGTTGCGAACTTCGTCGGCGGTCAGGTCCATGGCGCGGCGGCCAAAGCCCCTGAGGTCGGGGAAGCTCGGATGCGCGCCGATGCTGACTCCGCGGCGGACGCATTCGGCAACTGTGGCGTCCATGATGTCGGGGTCCCCGGCATGAAATCCACAAGCGATGTTGGCGCTGGAGACGATGTCGAGCAATGCCTTGTCGTCCCCCATGGACCAGGCGCCGAATCCTTCGCCGAGGTCTGCGACAAGATCAATTGTGGGGCCCATTGCTGCCTTCCTAAATTCATTGTTTTGCATCCGTGCCGGGAATCGTTTCCTGGCTTCGTTCCATTGAGTCTGTCACCGAGAGGTGGCTCACACAAAGACCTAAAAACTGTCATGAGACAGCTTCGGCTTATGACCCACGACACCGAAATGGCGGGTGCGGGCCTGCCTCTGCCCGCACCCGCCACGGGCCCTAGTTGAGGGCCTTGCGGAGCCCCATGACGCGTTCCACCACAACAACAACGGCGAGGGAAATCAGGATCAGGATCACGGAGAGTGCGGCCACTGCCGCATCAGCCGAGTTTTCCACATATCGAAGGACCTGGACGGGCAGTGTGGGGAGCCCGGACTCGGCGACGAAGAGGGAGATCACAGCTTCGTCGAAGGAGACGATGAAGGCGATGACGCCGCCGGCAATCACACCGGGACGGATGATCGGCAGGGTGACCCTGCGAAACACAGTCCAGGGCCCGGCACCGAGGATTCGTGCCGCATCCTCGCATGAGGTGTCGGCGGTGGCCAGGCTCATGATGGTGGTCCGGATGACGAAGGGGATGGTGATCGCCACGTGCCCGATGATGATCCCGGTATAGGTGTTGTTCAGGTTCAACGGCCCAAACAGCAGAACCATGCCCAAGGCCAGGACGATGCTGGGCGTCAGCAGTGGCGAGAGGAAGAATGCCTCCATCGCCGCTTTCGACTTGAATTCAAACCGTTGCAGGGCCAGCGCCGCAGGCACACCGATGGCCAGGACCACCACCGTGACGAACACGGCAACGATGAGGCTGACCTTCATGCCTTCCACGAAGATGGTTTCCGAGGGCAGGGCCTGGTACCACTTTAGGGTGAAGCCCTCTGGCGGGAAAGACAGGTACTGGTTGGATGCGAAGGACACCACGAAGACGATGATCAACGGCGCCAGCAGGAAGAGGTAAAGCAGAAAGACGACGATGTTGAATATCGGCTTCGCGGGATTGAACCGCGGCTTGAAAAGGCGTGCCTCGCTCATGGTCAGCCTCCAATCTTTTGGACGATGCGCTGGTAGATGGCAATGATGGTGCCAAACAGGACCAGCAGGATGACGGAGAGGGCTGCGGCAAACGGCCAGTTCAGCAGGCCCGTGGTTTGGTCATAGATCTCAGTGGCGAGCACCTGCACGCTGCCTCCGCCCAGGAGGCGTGGGGTGATGAACGTGCTGATGGCCATGACAAAGACCAGCAGGAATGCGGTGAAGACACCCGGCAGGCTCAGCGGCAGGGTGACCCTCATGAAGACCTTGAACTTGCTGGCACCCAGCGATCCGGCAGCTTCCTCCAGCTGCGGACTCAGTCGCCCGAAGCCGGAAATCATGGCCAGGATGGCATAGGGCATGAAGATCTCAACCAGCCCGATTGTCACACCTGTCATGTTGTTGGTCAGTTTCAGCGGTGAGCCAATGAGACCCATGGATTCCAGCGACGTGTTGACGAGGCCGTTGGTGCCCAAAATGACCATCCATCCGTAGGTGCGCACAACTGCGGATGTCAGGAGCGGCGCGATGGCAATCGCAAGCAGCAGCCCCTTGTATTTGCTTGTGCTGCGGACCAGGAACAGTGCGATCGGGTAGGACACGACCAGGCAGAGCACACCAACTGTCAGCCCCATCCTGAAGGTGTCGAGAGTGACCCGCCAGTAATAGGGGTCGGTGAGGGGCTTGATGTAGGTCTGGAACGTGAAGGTGTCGATGACGACGCCATCCGGCGCCCCCTCGTTGAAGGACATCCGGACCATGTAGAGCAGCGGAAAGACGAAGCTGACAAGCAGTCCGAGAATTCCCGGTATCAGCAAGGCCAGATAGGTGCGCTTGCGCCGCTTGTTCGCAGCCGCCTCAAGAACTCCGGATTCAAGGCCCTCGCGGGTTCCGGGAACAGGGTTCTCTGTCGTGATCGTTGTCATGCCGCAACCGCTTTCGCATGCTCCGGAAGAATGTATGCGTGCTCAGGGTCCCACGACAGGAACGCCGTGTCACCGGTATGCGGCAGGCTGCCGCTGGTGGTGTGGAGCTGCGATTGCAGGACTTCATCGCCGACCCGTACCGCAATGCTCAAGGTGTCTCCCGTGTAGCTGACCTGCTCGACGGTTCCCTTGAGTTCTTGGACGGACGCGGACGGCTGCAGTGATGCCCTTAGCCGGTGCGGACGAATGAGCACAGGCAGGCTGCGCCCTGTCAGGCCGGAGGCGCCCACGGCGCCGAAATGTCCCAGCCCCGGCACCTCAATCTTGTAGTTCCGCTCCCCCGCCGCGGATGCCGGGCCGACGTCCTCGCCAACCGTGATGGTCAGGAAGTTTGCCTGGCCGATGAAGTTGGCAACAAAGTGTGTGCGGGGACGCTCGTAGACGTCGATGGGCGAGCCGAACTGCTCGATGAGCCCGCCGTTCATGACGGCAATGCGGTCAGCCATGTCCAGGGCTTCGTCCTGGTCGTGCGTGACGAAAAGGGTTGTGGCGCGGGTGCGTTGCTGGATGGACCTGATTTCCGTGCGCATGGTGTCGCGCAGCTTGGCGTCCAGGTTGGACAGCGGTTCATCGAGCAGCAGCAGGGTGGGTTCGACGACGAGTGCCCGCGCAAGGGCGATGCGCTGCTGCTGGCCGCCGGAGAGCGCCTTGGTGGCCCGCTTGCCAAGGTGGCCCAGCTGCACCATGTCCAAGGCCTCGGCCACACGCGCCTTTTGTTCGGCCTTGGGAACCTGTCGCATCTGCAGCCCAAAGGCCACGTTCTGCTCAACGTTCATGTGTGGGAAAAGCGCGTAGGACTGAAAGACCATCCCCATGCCGCGTTTGTTGACAGGTTCCTGGGTGATCTCGCGTCCGTCAACCATGATGGATCCGGCGGTCGGGTCCATCAGGCCGGCAACCATGCGCAGCGTTGTTGTCTTGCCGCAGCCGGATGGACCCAAAAGTGCCACCAGGTGCCCTTCCTCCACTTCCATGTTGAGGCGGTCGACGGCAGGTGCCAGGCCTGCAGCGTACTTCTTCGTTAGGTCAACGATCGACAGTTTTGATTCAGTCATGGTTTTGGTTCTCCTGGAACAGTAAGTGGGAAGGGCACCTGGGTGCGGCTACTTGATGATCTGGCGCTTCCAGGTGTCAGTCCACTTGTCGCGTGCGGATGACAGGAAGTCCACGTCAAGCGGGACGATGTTCAATGAACCGTCGGTGGGCACAACACGGTTCTTGACGTCATCGGGCAGCTTCGCATTGGTGACGGAAGGAGCGTAGAAGAGCTTCTCGGCGAACGCTGCCTGTGCCTCGGCCGACAGGGCGTAGTCGATGAACGTCTTGGCTGCGGCGGAGTGCGGGGCATCCTTGACCAGGTTGATGGTGTTGATCTGGTAGACGGTGCCCTCCTTCGGGAAGGTGACGCCCATCTTCTTGTTGCTCTGGTCGCTGTAGAACTGGCCTCGCGCGTTCTGTCCCAGGCCAAGCACCGTCTGCCCGGTGATGATGCTCTGGTATTCGTCAGGGTTCGGGGCGAACGTCTGGACGGCGGGCGCCAGTTCCTGCAGGCGGGCCACTGCCTTGTCGATGCTCTTGGTGTAGTCCTCACCCTCCATTTTGGAGGTGATGGCGGTCAGCGAAAGGCCCAGCAGTGACGGCGGGGCGTTCACGTTGATCTTGCCCGCATAGGCCGGATCCCACAGCACGTTCCAGCTCTCAGGGGGTGTTGGGAATGTGGCTGTGTCGTAGACCAAGCCAATGGCATCCAGCATGACGACAGGGCCGAACCCCTCCTTGTTCTGGAACTCATCGGCGACGTTGGCCAGGTTGGGAACTCCCGCTGCGTCGATCTTCTCAAACAGCCCCTGCTTGTTGCCTGAGGTGGAGACGGAATTGTCCATGATCGCAACGTCGGTGGAAGGCTTGCCTTTTTGCCCTTGGAGCGCACTGAGCATCTCGGCGGACGAGCGCTTGGATGAGTAGGTGATCTTGATGTCGGGGTATTTCGCCTTGAAGGGCTCGATGACTGCGGCGTTGTACTGGTCCTGCCACACGCCCGAGTAGGCGATGAGGCTCACCTCGCCCGAGGTCGGGCTGTCGCCGCCCGCGGCATTGCCCGGTCCGCTGCATGAGGCCAGCGCCAGCGCCATTGCAGAGACCGTGACTGCTGCAGCGATCTTTCCCTTAATGGATTTCTTCATTTGCCGATTCCTTCTATTTGGCAAGGCGCAGGCCTTGCAATGGACTATTCAAGTAACCAGATATCAGCGATTTTTGCCGCCGGCCGGGTGGCACCTCTATGTGCAACTGCGGCGAGACCCCTGGTGTGAAAAAGTTTTCTTCCCGATCGCCGCAGGATAGAATCAGCGTGGCGTCGGAATTGCTTTCTCAGATCAACCTATTATGCGAGATATGGATCACACAAAGACCTATTGTGTATCCCTCCATACGTTTCAGATATGACCCCCGCTCGGCGCCCGGGTGTCACAAGGAAAGAAGACCACCGTGGACACGCGCAGGCTTGCCTATTTTGTAAAGATTGTTGATTCCGGCAGCATCACCAAGGCCGCGGCAGCTCTGCATGTGGCCCAGCCGGCGCTCAGCCAGCAAGTGTCGGCCTTGGAGAAGGACCTCAAACAGCGGCTCCTGATCAGAAGCAAGCAAGGCGTCTCCCCGACAGCCGCCGGACACACCTTGTACCGGCACGCCCAAACCATCCTGCGCCTCGTGGACCAGGCCCGGCTGGACGTTTCCACCTCGGGTGCAGCACCATCGGGTCGTGTTTCCATTGCCATCGCCCCCTACAGCATGGCATCGACCCTGACACCCCGGATTGTGAGTGAGGTCAACCGGAGATACCCCGACATTGTGCTGCATTTGACGGAGATATATGGCGGCGTGCTCAGCGACGCCATCCGCAACGGCCGCCTGGACATGGCCCTGATTTACGAGCCCGGACCCATCCGGGGAGTCCAATTCACCACCTTGAGCATCGAAGAGCTCCATCTTGTGGTCAACTCGAGGCGCGTGTCGGAGGCCGTTGCCGAGAGTGGGGTGACAACACTGGAGGAGGCTTCCCGCCTTGGCATGATCCTGCCGGAGCAGAACCACACCCTGCGGCAAATCGTCGAGGAAGGATTCAAGGGCAAGGGGCTTGAACTGCGGCTGGTGGGTGAAGTGGAATCTTCCCCCACTCTTCGGCAGCTTCTTCGTGCCGACCTGGGCGCAACCATCCTGCCCCGCTCGGCGGCTGAGTCCTTGTTTGACGATGAGGACTTCGCCTTCCTGCGCATCACGGACCCGGCAATGTCATGCAAGATTGCATTGTGCACCCCGGACCACGAACCGTTGTCGGAGGCCGCGTCCGCCGTTTTGAGAATTCTCAATGAGATGTTCTATGAAATGCTCACCGAAAATGGAGCGCAAAAGAGCAATTAGTCCATTCGCATTTCTTATTCCAATTTTGAACGCTTTTTACCTGACCACGCTGCCCTCAATATAGAATTCATTTTGAGGGGCGGGCTGTTGCGTGGACAAGTTATTCAGGCTCCCTTGGCTACGCGTCCTCAACCAGGAGGCCCTTGGCCTTGAGCACCTCCGTGAGGTTGCACAGTTCAATGGTTGTGCCGCCTGCCAGGTACTTGCCCATGAGTTCGCGCTCTTCGTCGTCGCGCTGCTGGGACAGGCGGATGACGTCTTCGATTTCCTCTCGGCGAATGACGACCACGCCGTCGGCGTCGCCCTTGAGGATGTCGCCGGGGTAGATGATCTCGTCTCCAAAGACCACCGGGTGGTTGATGGGGCCGATCGTCTCTTTGACGGTTCCCTTGATGCAGACGTTGGCCGAGAAGACGGGCAACCCCAGTTCGATGAGGTCCTGGGTGTCCCGGACGCCGGAATCAGTCACCATCGCGGCCAATCCCTTGGCCTTCATGGCGGTTCCCAGTACGTCTCCGAACGTTCCGGCTTCACCGTATTCGCCGGCTGACACCAGAACGACGTCCCCGGCTTCGGCATAGTGGATGGCCACCTGCAGCATGAGGTTGTCCCTGGGTGCGCAGCGCACGGTCACGGCCGGACCGCAGAAAGACATGTTTCGGTCGATCGGCTTGATCTTGGAATTGAGGGCGCCCTTGCGGCCCTGTGCCTCGTGAATGGTGGCGGATGAGAACTTGGCCAACCTGGCAACGGCGTCGGCGGCGGGGCGCTCAAACTTGGTTTTGACATGAATCATGGCAGTGCTCCTCGGGTGTTTGGTGTGGCAACTAGCTAAGTGCCATGACGGATTTTTCGATGGCGGCGAGCGCCTCATTGATGACTTCCACGCTTGTGGCGTAGGAAATCCGGAAGTAGGGGCCGACCCCGTAGGCGGATCCCTGAATGACAGCCACTGAGGCGCTGTCGAGCAGGTACATGGTGAAGTCCTCATCGTTGCTGATGACGGCACCGTCGGGGGTTGTCTTGCCAACGACGCCGGCACAGTTGACGTAGGCGTAAAAGGCGCCGTCGGGCGTCTTGCAGGCCAGGCCGTCGATGGCGTTGAGACCGGCAACGGCAATGTCGCGGCGGGAGCGGTAGACGTCCCGGCTTTCCAGCACGAATGTCTGGTCCCCGGTCAGGGCTTCGGCAGCGGCAGCCTGGCTGACGGATGAGGGGCATGAGGAAATCTGTGACTGCAGCTTGTTGATGGCGGCAATCACGGGCTTTGGCCCAACCGCATAGCCCAACCGCCAGCCCGTCATGGCGTAGGACTTGGACACCCCGTTGACCATGAGGACGCGCCCGTCCAACTCCGGCGCCACCCTGAGCAGGCAGGCCGGGCGCTCGGTGCCAAAGTAGATTTCATCGTAGATTTCGTCCGTCAGGACATGAACCTGGGGGAAATCAGCCAAGACCCTGGCCAGTCCGCGCAGTTCCTCCTCCGTATAAACGGCACCGGTGGGGTTGGAGGGCGTGTTCAGGATCAACCATTTGCTCCGGTCCGTCAGCGCAGCGGCCAGCGACTCGGGTGTCAGCTTGAAACCGGTGTCTTCACCGCACTCCACAATGACAGGCGTCCCTTCGTTGGCCAGGACCATGTCGGGGTAGGACACCCAGTAGGGGGCGGGGATGACCACTTCGTCGCCTTCGCCCAGTGAGGCCATGAAGGCCGTGAAGATGACCTGCTTGGCGCCGCCGCCAATGGTGATCCGGTCCGGCGTGTAGCGGACGCCGGTCCGGGATTCCATGGAGTGGATGATTGCAGCCTGCAGTGCAGGCGTCCCTGCAACCGCGGTGTACTTGGTCTCACCGTTGCGGACAGCCGCGATGGCGGCTTCCTTGATGTTCACCGGGGTGTCGAAGTCGGGCTCGCCGACTGTCAGGTCAAGAATCCTCCGGCCTTCTGCCTTAAGTTCGCGGACACGTCCTGCGGCTGCAACGCTGGGCGAAGATTTGATGCGGGACACCCGAGATGCGGGCACAAATTCAGTCATGGGATTTCCAAGCACTAGGACCGGATGGGAGTTTCACTTCCTTTGAGACTAGGCAACCCAGATGGCCCGTGACCAAGACCTAAACCACGTGGAACCATAAGCGGATCATATGGGCTGCGTCACGTAAGCTGCCTCCGTCGTTTTCTGATGGCGCCACTCAATTTAGGTATGGCCCCACAGGTCCATTTCCTGAGTAGCCTCCAAGTGGGGCCTTAACCCCATTCCCGGAAATTGAAATGAGCAATCGCATTGTCCCGAAGCCAGAGTGTCCGCCATCGACCAGCTTTCTCAGCTTCCGCTGCCACTGTGCAGGAATCCGCCGCCGTCGGATACCGATACCGCGGACAGTCCAGCCTGGACCAGCACGCCGCTCGGCTTGACCAACTCAGGAGCACGTTCGAGCGGCATCGCCAGCTGCTTGCCTTCAAGTCCGCCAGGCTCCGCGGGGTGGCGTCAATGCTGAACAGGCAGCTGGCGCTGGCGTTGGCAGACGGCGTCAAGGCCGGGCCGCTGGCGGAGGCTGCCCGGCTGTCACGCAGGGAAGTGATGCTGGCGGGGCTTGCATTCGACGACCTCCAGCCATCAGGTGCGCCGACCCAACACCATTTGGCAACTGTTCACAGTTTGGGCGACGAGCTTTCCTCGATAAAGCTCTCCAAGGCAGCGACCGAGGCAGATCGGCTGGAGCTGCTTGCGACAACCCGGAGGCAGGGCATCATGGACGACTTCGAGCTGGCACGCCTCACCGGCCTGCGGCATGACCAAATTCGGCGGTTGACCTGGGGTGTGGGCACGCACGGGGCAACCTCCCGGCGCACCGGCGGGCCGCAGTAGACTCAAGGAACTATGAGCATTCCCAAATCCCCGCCGGCATCGGTGCGCATTGATGCGTGGCTCTGGTCCATCCGCGTTTACAAGACCCGTTCCATGGCCACGGCCGCCTGCCGCGCCGGCCACGTGAAACTCAATGACGTCAACGCCAAGGCGGCGCACACTGTAGTGCCCGGCGACACCGTCCGCGTCCGGCAGCCCGGCTACGACCGCATCCTTGAGGTCCGTGCACTCATCAACAAAAGGGTGGGGCCGGAGGCTGCGTCGCACTGTTTCACCGACCACACGCCGCCGCGGCCCGTTCTGCCCGCCCTGGGCCTGCCGCAGCGCGACCGCGGCACCGGCCGCCCCACCAAGAAGGACCGCCGCGACATGGACAGGCTGCGAGGCGACCACTGACCAAGCCGGCCCGGCAGCCCAAGCCGGGGTCCCGCCGTCGTCCGTCCAAGCACGACGGCGGAAGGCCCGGATTGGTGCGCACGGTTCCTGGTTGCCGTCCCGACTTTTGCGCACTATCGGCGTCAAATGTCCAACATCTTGCCTATTGCCTTGGAAAACTCCCTCCGCGGGTGCCGGTGTTCTAGGCTGCGTGTGGCAGCTCACATCACAACGATGTGTGGGGGCTGCCCCCCATCCAGCCGTCCCACGCCACCAAGGAGCCCAGGCATGTCGCCCCATGAAACCGTTGATGATTTAGCCGAAAAGGCAGCTGCCCTCGGCGGCCCATCCGTCTCGCAGCAGGAATTCGACCGAGTCTTTGAGCAGGTCAAGACGTGGGGGAAGTACTCGAACCCGTCGGCCGGCGCCTGGGAAGCGGTGGGGCCGGCGGCCGCCATCGAGGCGGCATCACTGGTCAGGACCGGAACCACCGTGTCCATGGCGCTCCCATGGAATACCACCAGCGGCCCCGGCAACGCCAACCCCGCCCTGCACTACATGACGGACCTTGGCGTGCGTGAAGCCCCGGAGCCGTCGTGCAACAAGGACTTCATCGGCGTCGACTACCACGGCAAGGCCGTCAGCCACCTCGATGCCCTCAGCCACATTGCCTACAGGGGCCAGCTCTACAACGGCAACAGCTCGCGCGACACGGTCACTGCCGTCGGAGCGAATTTTGGTTCCGTGACCGAACTGGGCACGCTCGTGACACCGGCAGTGCTGCTGGACTTCACCGTCCTGTTCGACGAGCCCTGGCTGGAGCCGGGACGCGCGATCCATGCCGCGGACATCCTGGCGGCAGAGGAAAAACTCGGCGTCACGATCCAGCCCGGTGACGCCGTCCTGATCCGCAGCGGACACTTCCGCCGCCAGCGCGAGTGGGGAGTCTGGGACCCTTCGAACGCCAGCGCCGGACTGCACGTGGACGCCATGCCGCTGCTTGCCGAGCGCGGCATCAGCGTTCTGGGAGGCGACGGCGACTCGGACGTGCGCCCGTCACCCACCCCGGGCATCCACTCACCCATCCACATCCTGGCCATCACCGCCATGGGTCTGCCGCTGCTGGACAACCTCGACCTTGAGGCCCTTGGGCAGGCGTGCAAGGACGAGGGCCGCTACCGCTTCATGTTTGTTGTGGCGCCATTGAACATTCCCGGCGGCACAGGCTCACCGGTCAACCCGATCGCGGTGTTCTGATGACATTCACAGTTGGGATTTCAAGGGACTTCCTGGGCGCCGACGGCAATAATATCTGGGGGGACATTGGCCTGTCCGGACTCGATGAGGCAGGCATTCCGTGGGAATACATGGATGATTTGTCCCCTGCGCTGACGCCGGGGCAGATGGCACGCTACGATGCCATTCTTTACGCCGCACCGGCTGTCACAGCCGAATCGTTCGACGGCGTTGAGAACCCGCCTGTTTTGCTGGCCCGGTTCGGTGTCGGCTACGACGCCGTGGACCTGGAGGCCTGCACCCGTGCGGGAACGGCTGCCACCATCACGCCCGACGGCGCACGCAGACCAGTGGCGACAGCCGCCCTGTCGATGCTGCTGTCCGTGGGGCACCACACGGTGGTCAAAGACCGGCTGGTGCGCCGGAAGCAATGGGATCTGCGGGAAAGTTACATGGGGACCGGACTGACCGGGAAAACAATCGGTTTCCTCGGCGTTGGGAACACCGGGAGCGAATTGATCAGGCTGCTGGAACCGTTCAACGTCCGCTGCATCGGGTACGACCCCTACTGTCCGCCGGAACGTGCAGTGGAGATCGGCGTCGAGCTCATGGAGCTGGACGAGGTAGCCAAGAACTGCGACGCCTTGGTGATCATGGCGCTGCTGACAGAAGCCACGCACCACATTGTCGACGACGCACTCTTCGCCGTGATGAAGCCCTCCGCTGCGCTGATCAACATTGCGCGCGGACCCATCGTGGACGAGCAGGCGCTGATCAGGGCCCTGCAAAACGGGACCATTGCCGCTGCCGGGCTCGATGTGTTTGAGGACGAGCCAGTGGACAACGAACTTCTTGCCTTGGACAACGTGACCCTGTCACCGCACTGCCTGGCCTGGACGGACGAAATGTCCATGGGGAACGGTTCCAGCTGCGTCCGCGCCATCATTGATGTGGCCTCGGGCGTTGCGCCGCAATTCATCGTCAACCGCGCAGTTGCCGACTCCGCGCTGTTCAAGGAACGGCTGTCACGCCGGCAGGTGAGCCCTGCAGGCGCACCACGGTAGCCACGCCGTGAGCAAGGCGGCCGTTGGCGACCGCCCTGCTCACGATCGGAAAGGGGGGGCCGCATCAAGATGCGGCCCCCCTTCATTTCCAGCCTCGACCCCTAGCATTTGCCAGAATGGTCCTCTCCGGGGCTGTGTCAGTCGGCCAGCCCGTTTCCTTGTTCCAACTCAACTTGCTCATGGTCCGGATACTCCAGCAGTTCCTCATCAAGTGTCTGCCAGAGGCCGAGCATTTCTTGTACTACGTCAGGGTGAAGTTCAGCGACATCCGCCTTTTCGCGGTCATCGGCTCCTAGGTCAAAGAGGCGTGTGCGCGAGCCCGCATAATCGTCGTCCTTGTGCCATAGGGGTTTTGCCACCCGATCGTGGAGAAGTTTGTATCTTCCCTTGCGAACGGCCCCTTGCCCGCGGGTGCGCCACAACAAGGCATCGGTCGGTTCAGGATCGCCATCCACCAGCCACCCTAGAAGCGACTTCCCGTCGAGGGGCTTCTCCGGGTGGGGTGTTGTGCCGGCCGCTTCCAAGATGGTGGCCGTCCAATCCATGGTGACGACGGGCGCCCCGCTGACTTGGCCGGGATTCAGCGTGGCGGGCCAGCGGACGAGGAACGGCACACGGATCCCGCCCTCTTCCAGGTCACCTTTTTCCCCAACAAACGGCCAGAGGAAGGCGTATCGTTCGCCGCCGTTGTCCGAGGCAAAGATGACGATCGTGTTCTCACGGATGCCCTCCTCATCGACAGTGTCCAAAACGCGACCGATTCCGTCATCCATGGCTTTGATCATGCGCCGGTAGGTATCCCTGGAGCCCCCTTCAAAGTGAAACATTCCCCGGGCGCCCTTGGTGTTGATGGCGGCCAGGACCTTTTCACTGACGTCTTCGTCTCCCGGGGCTTCCCAAGGGAAATGGGGTGCGGTGTAGTTCAACTGCAGGTAGAAGGGCTTTGAAGTGTCCCTGGTGCGAATGTACTCAACAGACTTTTCAGACAAAATGTCCGTATAGTAGCCCTCCTCCGTCACCGGCTCCTTGCCCTCATACAGGTCGGGCATGCCCTTGCTGTCAACGTGCCCGTAATAGTCCAGGACGCCATCCATATTGCCGAAGAAGCGCTCAAATCCAATGTCCAATGGGCTGAACCAGGGAAGCCATCCGCAGTGCCATTTTCCGAACATGGCCGTCTGGTAGCCCGAGTCCCTCAGCATTGACGGAAGTGTCGGGTGCTCGGAGGGAATACCATGTTCAGCATCGCGGCTTAGCAGCGGCTCTTCCAACCCGACCGGCAGCCGTCCAGGGTAGCGCCCCGTATAGAGCGCCACCCGCGTGGGCGAGCAGGTGGGTGAGGCTGCATAGGCATCAGTGAAACGAACACCGTCAGCGGCCAGCTGATCCAGGACGGGGGTGTCGTTGTGGAGGGAGCCGTAACAGCCGAGGTCGCCCCAACCCAGGTCGTCGGCAAAAATGAAGATGACGTTGGGCGGTTTCGGACGTTCCCGTTTCGAAGCCGCGAATGGCTGCTCCGATCGAAGCCATTCGGCCCGCCGGTCGGGGACGGTGCTGATCTTCATGAAGTGACTCCTTGGCTGGTTAGTTGATCTCTGTCTTGGGGTGCCTGACAAGGTCAAGTGCAATCGCGCGGATCTGCCCAAACTCCGGCAAGACCCGTGTTTCCTCCTGGGTTCGTGGTGTCGGGAAGTTCACGTCAAGAATGCGGCTGACCGTGGATGGCGACTTCGACAGGACCACCACGCGATCAGCCAGATAGACGGCCTCATCGATGTCATGGGTGACTACGATGATGGAGATCTTGAATTCGTTCTTAATGCGCAGGACCAAGTCTTCAAGGTCCATTCGGGTTTGGGCATCCACGGATGCGAAGGGCTCATCCATCAACAGAATCCGTGGCTTGCACGCCAGCCCCCGGGCAATGGCAACACGCTGCTGCATGCCGCCTGACAGCTGCCAAGGATGCCAAGTTTCCTTGCCTCCGAGGCCGACATCGGCCAGCGCCTCGCGCGCCCGCTTCTTGGCTTCCGCCCGAGGTACGCCCTGCGCGCGGAGCGGGAGCATAACATTGCCCTGAAGTGTCAGCCAGGCCAGCAGCGAGCGGCTGTAGTCCTGGAAGACCACGGAGATTCCCTCGGTTGGGCCCTTGACCGTCCTTCCATCAACCTTGATGCTGTCCTCGCCGTCCGGCGACAGCAGCCCCGCAATGCACCGCAGGATGGTGGTCTTGCCTGCCCCCGAGGGGCCGACCAAGGCAATGAGCTCTTCGGGCCTGACATCAAAGTTCACGCCACTGACGGCAAGGTGCTTTCCAAACCGACCGTCGTAGGTGATCGACAGGTCAGAAACTTCAACCAAAGATGTCCCGTTGATTGATTCGGCGCGCACGGTATCTTGATAAACATTGTTCATGGCATTTCCCTACTTCATAGTTCTGGCGAGAGGTGAGATTCCGGACCGTCGGAGCATGGGCCGTTCAAACATCAGGTACAGCGCGTTCAGGCCGATGCCCAGAATGGCAACCATGACCATGCCGGCCCACATGGTGGAGTATTGGAACGACTGCTGGGACAGCAGGGTGACGGCTCCGATTCCCGATGAGGCCCCCACCATTTCGCTGACGACCATGATGAGGATTGAGAGCGAGAGAGCTGCACGCCCAGCGCCAAGCAAACGCGGCGCGATGGAGGGCAGGAGCACCAGGAAAATCTGCCGCCACCCGCGAATCCTGAATACGTGGTTGACGTCAACCAGCCCGCTGTCCACGTTGACCAGCCCGTCGACGGTGTTCACCAGCACGTAGAGCGTGACCGCAAACGCGATGATGCTCTGTGACATAGCGGGGCCAATGCCAGCCACGGTGATAAAGAGCGGCACGAGCGCCACTGCGGGCAGTGCCAGCAGAAATGAAATGATCGGCATCACGGCGATGCGAATCACGCTCGTCTTGGCGAGAAGCACACCGAAGGCGAGACCCAGAACGACACCTGAGATGTAGCCAACGGCCAGATTGGTCAAGCTGGGGACAACGTTTTCAACAAAGCCCGCCCCGCCCCAGGTGTCAAGGAATGCGCCTGCTATGACCCCTACGGTGGGGAAGAAGGGGCTCTCTGCGTTGCTGGCCCACAGTTGATAGGCCACAATGAGAAGCAAAGGAAGGGCCATGAACTTCAGCCACCTGCTATGCCTGACGGCTAAGAGGATCTCTTTCATTCCGCACCACCTTTGGGTCCATGGTTTTTCAGGGCGACACGTTCAAGTCCTCGGAAAAGGACTGCAACTACCAGCCCCAGGAGGCCGGTAAATCCCGTCAGCGCATATATCAAGGGGAGGTCGTTTCCCGCTTGGGCGGCTATCAACAACTGGCCGACGCCAGGGACGCCACCGATCAACTCACTCATGATCTCCACTGCCAGGGAGATGCCGGCAGCAATGCGCAGTCCGGTGGCAATGATGGGGGCAGCCGACGGCAGCCGGAATATCAAGTACCGACGCCAGGGACCGACCTTGAATACAGTGGCCGTGTCCAGGGCCACCGGGGATATGACGGTTGACCCGTACGTGACCTGGAGCAGGATGATCCAAAAGACCCCTTGGGCAATCATGACCGTGGTAAAGGACCTGCCGGATCCCATAACGAGAATGGCCAGGGGAAGCAACACGATGGGCGGGATGGGCCGAATAGCCTCAAACGTGCTGTTGAACCATTTCCAGGCCCAGGGGTTGGCGCCAAAGAGGAGGCCGATGGGAATGGCCAGCCCTGCCGTTACAGCAAAGCCAAAGAGCCATGATGACAGGGTGTCCCCCACCGCCGATTGGAATTGGGGCTCCGGGATGAGTGCCCCCAGTTCAGCTGCCGTGTCCATGAATGATGGAGCTACATCGGAGCGCAGCAGACCGGTCCTGCTGGCTGATTCCCACAGGATGAAGAAGGCAAAGACACCGCAGAGGCTGATGCCCAGCCGGGCCCATTTGTTCGATGTTAACTTAAGAGTGTTTTGCATGTGCGTCACCCCGTAACGAAGCTCGCAAGGTCTGGGGCCTTGGCGATCCATTTTTGTTCGACCATGGCATCAACCAAGATCTGCAGGCTGTCAGCGTCAACGTCCACGGCGAAGTGGGAATCGGGCAGGGCAAGTGCCTGCTCCTCATCCAAGCCAGCACGGGCGGCGCCCTTCAGTCTGACGTCCTTCGGGTTGGCATTGCCGAATTCAACGGCTTTGCCCATGCCTGACTTGAATGCCTTGATGGCGTCCCCCTTGGCCCCCTGCACCTTTTCCGTGGTGAAGAATCCCGTATAGGCCGACCTTTCCGGGAGGATGAAAGCAGTGGAGTCGCCAAGAATAGTCAGGTTGGGAAATTGCTCAATTCCCTGGGCGTCAAACGGTGCGGCAACGGCCGCTGCGTCAACGGTTCCTTCTGACACTGCCCTCGCCACCTGTGACTGGGGCAGCGGGACGATCTTCACCGGCTTTCCGGGATCTCCGCCGTCTTTGTTGATGGCAGCCTGCAAGGTCAGTGCGGTTAGTGAACGCGGCGACGTGGCTGCGATCTTTCGCCCTTCCAGGTCCGACCAGCGCTTGATATCCGAATCGCTGCGCACCAGGGTGCCGCCGTTGTGTCCCTCGGCCCCGATTGTTGCCAGGCCCGACACCACCTCGAGCTTTGTGCCGCTGGCCAGCGCGAGCAGCGGCGGCGCATAGGCCGCATATGCCAAGTCGAACTGTCCGGAAACCACGCCAGTGACAACCTGCGGCCCCTGGACATCAGTCACTTCCAGCTTGAGGCCCTCATCCGAGAAGAAACCCTTCTCGATGGCGATGTCCAGCAGTCCGACGTCGATGCCGGGAACGACTCCCACCTTGAGCTGCATATTGGATCCCCCGCCACCTTCTGACGGGGCAGCCCCAGAATCCGAGGGCGAGCACCCGGTGGCCATCGCCAGCAGGGGAATGGAAAGTAGTGCGGCGGCAACACGCAAGCGCCATTGCTTCATGTGATAACTCCTGAGTAGTAGTCAGACCACAAATTAATGCGAATCATTTGAATTGATTGCCAAAACAACCGGATGGATACCCCAGATGCTCCGGTGAATCCTTCAGGTCGCCTTCTTCAGCGGCTCTCAAAATCGTGTGTGAATTTTGGACTGCCTCAAGTATCAAGGGCGACAGATGCGCTGTGAAGCAGGTCACGATGAATGTGGGCAATGATGAACAAAGTCTCGCAATGTGCAAAATTTGGCACTGAACTTGGTTGCTCAACTCCCACCTGGCCGCCCCATCAAGCCGGGCGGGAGTGCTCAAGCGCGCAAAATGACAGGCGAAAGTCATTTCGATGCGTTGAGGGCTGCGCACCGCTGCAGCAAATTCCGCCTTAGCAAGAACATTTGTGCAGCTTCGGAAGAATAGTCACGAAGTTGTTCGCATGTTGGCAGGCACCCTTGATACTCGATAGGAAACGACCGAATTCAAGGAAGCAGTTGAAATGGAAAATTCCAAACCTTCATTCACAATGGCAATGCACCATGTATGCCTCGTAGTTTCGGACCTCGAGGCCACACGGGAATTTTATGTTGGGGCACTTGGATTCACAGAGATAATCCGCCCCACTGACTTTGTTTTTCACGGGGCATACTTCCACAACGGGAACGTTGAAGTTCATGTTGTGCGCGAGAGCGTTCCCGGAAAGATCAAGAATGAGGGCGTCGCTTGGGACCATGAAGAACTGCGAACAGGGCTGTGCAGCCACTTTGCAGTCATGGTGGATTCCTTCGAGCCATTCCTGGAGGCGTTGGCCAAGCGTGGGGAGTCACGTGTGGGCGGACCCCGTGTCCGGGATGACTTTGTGGAACAGATCTATATTTCCGATCCGGACGGAAACATCATCGAACTGCTCACCCAGCATGACGAGGCAACCGGTCGACAGCGCAGGCTGGACATCTTTGACCAGGGCATCGCTGTGCCGGTGGCTCCGGGCTACCCACTCATCGACCCGCGGGTCAAGTTTGGGCCTAACGGCTGAGCACAGCCAGCAGTTCCCTTGCGGTGGATTCGTCTGTGACAAGCTCATTGACGAATCCGCCCCTGATGGCCGCGGACAATGATCCGACCTTCGTGGATCCCGAAACCACCATCACACGGCGCGGAATCCGCAACAGCCCGGCCAAGTCAATGCCAATGATGCGGGACGCCAGTTCCGAAGCAACCTCGTCGCCGTTGGCATCGAAGAAATGGCCGCAAAGATGCCCAACCGCCCCCTGCGCCCCCAACGCGGCAAGTGCCGCCGGTGACACCGGACTGTAGCTGCCCGTCCCATCAAAACGTTGCATCGACCCCAACCCAAGCAGGGCAACATCGCTCGCACGGGCGCGCTCCAGTCCCGCCTGCACCTCCGGCAATTCCATCGCCCTGTCCCTCGCAGCAGCCTCCCTGTACACGAAGTTGGCCGGCAGCGGTGAAAAGTCCGCGCCGAGGCTGCGCGCGATGATTTCACCGACATGGTTTCGTTCGTCGCTGTCCCTGTTTACTCGCGGAGGACAGGCGAGCAGGTCGACAACGGTAAGCCGGGAAGCTTCCAGTGGTTCCAACGCCGAGGCAACCGCTGCCAAGGTCCTGGTGGCGGCCACCCCGAGTTGTGCCTCGCCCGACAGCGTGGACTCCAGGTGGCGAGCCGCCACGTAACCAAGCTGCTTGGCCCGCTCCTGGATCGACTGTGGCCTGTCCATCGAAATGACACAGCCCGCGAGACCAAAGCGCCTCCGAACTTCCTTCTCCAACGCAGGCAGACGGTCCACCGGGGGGCCGATGCGAATCTGGACAACTCCGCGCATCCGCGCCTCTGACAGGAGCCTTGAAACCGTGGCACGGGAAACGTTGACAGCAGCGGCAATTTCAGACTGGGTCTGGCTCTGAATATGGTAAAGATAGGCAACCTTCTGGATCAACAGGTCGTTCCGCCTGCTGTTATCTATCACCATGTCACCCTTCCCGGTTCACGCCAGAGTTCTTCCCAGCCTCAATTCTAGACAGGCGGGCCGGGCTGATTACAGGACCCAGCCACCTTCCCCCATTTTGGTCGCCGCGGCCCTTGCCCTCCCGGAGGTTCAAGGAGAAATATTGGAGACGGAAGATCCACATCCAAAATTGTCCGTTGCGGAAGGCCTGGCCATGTTGCACTTGAAAGACTTCAATCTTGAAGATTTGGCCATGGCCCTTGAGAACCACTTCATGGATTACGAGACCTTTTTCTGGGTGGATCCTGCCACAGGCAAGATGGAGCTGTGGGCTGAGGGGGTTGCGGACGAGGCCGAAGCCGAGGGATGGGACGTGCACGAACGCGGCGGCGTCCGAATTGACCCCATTGATTCCTTTGAGGCCTACCGCGACATGGAGGAATTCATTTCCACAGTTTCCAACCAGGACTGCAGAAACAGACTCGGCCGTGCGATCGACCGGAGCAAGCCATTCCGCCACTTCCGGGAAACGCTCAGCCAATTCCATGACGAAGAATCCGAGTGGCTCACGTTCCATGACAACATCATGAAGCGCCGGGCCATTGAGTGGCTCAATGACAAGCGTCTGGTCGAGTCGTCAGAGACGGACGCCGCGTTGAGCCTGCTTCAGTCCGCAGCCGGAACACCCCGGACAGTGATGGAGGGTCGACCGGATCACCCCCGGCGGTGATAGAGGCTCTGGAAACTGGGGCGGTTTGGCCCCGGCGGCGGGGCTTAAAGGCGAGTGCCGCCGTCGTGCTTCCACAGAAGAACGACGGCGGCACTCGCCCTGTGACCCCGGAGGGTCGGGCGACTGGGCTTACGCCTCGACGATGATGACCGTGTAGACGGGCTTGCGGCGGAGCTGGCGGTCGGACCAGCGCAGGAGCGCCTGGGCGACTGCCTTTTCGGCGTTGGGGCCGGTCTTTTCGCCACTCAGGCCGGTGATGGTCTTTTCGACCAGCCCACTGGCCTTGGCGATATCCTTGTCCGTCAGGTTGAAGCCCACGGAGAAGAATTCCGGGTCCTCTTCGATCTTGCCGGTGTCGGGGTTGACAATCAGCAGAACCGTGACGGCACCATCCTCGGCGAGGCGAATGCGGTCCTGGAGGGATTCCTCGGTGGCTGCACCGGGGATCATGTTCTCAACGTAGACATAGGCTGCCGGCACGGTGCCGGTGACCTTGGCAACGCCGTCCTTGAGGTCCAGGACGGTGCCGTCTTCGAGGATGAAGGCGTTCTTCGGGTCAACACCGGTGCGCACGGCCAGCTCGGCGTTGGCCTTCAGGTGGCGGTACTCGCCGTGAACGGGCATCACATTCTTGGGGCGGACCAGGTTGTAGCAGTACACGAGCTCGCCGGCGCTTGCGTGGCCGGAGACGTGCACCTTGGCGTTGCCCTTGTGGACAACGTTGGCGCCCTGCTTGGTGAGGTCGTTGATCAGGCGGTAGATCGAGGACTCGTTGCCGGGAACCAGCGAGCTGGCCAACAGAACGGTGTCGCCCTCGGTCAGGTTGATCTGGTGGTCGCCACTGGCCATGCGGGCCAGGGCTGCCATGGGCTCACCCTGTGAACCGGTACAGATCAAGACGGCCTTGTTGGGGGCCATGCGCTCAAGTTCCTTGGCGTCGACGAGCATGCCGCGCGGGATCTTCAGGTAGCCCAGTTCGCGTGCCGTAGTCATGTTGCGGACCATGGAACGGCCGACGAAGGCGATCTTGCGGTTGTACTTGTGGGCAGAGTCGATGATCTGCTGGATGCGGTGCACGTGGCTTGCGAAGCTGGAGACCACAACGCGGCGCGGCGCGGTGCGCATGACCTGGTCGATGGCCGGGATCAGGTCAGCCTCGGCTGCCAGGAAGCCGGGAACCTCAGCGTTGGTGGAGTCGGGCAGGAACAGGTCCACGCCTTCCTCGCCGAGACGGGCAAAGCCGGCGAGGTCGGTGATGCGCTTGTCCAGCGGGAACTGGTCCATCTTGAAGTCGCCGGTTTCCAGCACCAGGCCGGCGGGCGTGCGGATGGCAACGGCCAGACCGTCCGGGATGGAGTGGTTGACTGCCAGGAATTCGACGTCGAACGGGCCGAACTTGCGGCGGTCGCCTTCCTTGACCTGGACCATCTTGCCCTTGATGCGGTGTTCATCAAGCTTGGTTTTCAGGAATGCCAGCGTCAGCTTCGCGGAGATGACGGGGATGTCGCCGCGGTGCTTGAGCAGGTACGGGACTCCACCAATGTGGTCCTCGTGTCCGTGGGTCAGCACCAGGCCAACCACGTCCTGCCAGCGGTTCTTCAAGTACGAGAAATCGGGGATGATGACGTCGACGCCGGGGTGGTGTTCCTCAGGGAACAGCACGCCACAGTCAACGATCAGCAGCTTTCCGGCGTACTCGAAGACGGTCATGTTGCGGCCAATCTCACCGAGGCCGCCAAGGGCGACAATGCGCATGGCACCATCGGCGAGGGCGGGCGGGTTCTGGCGGACAGTTCTTCTCATGGGTTCCAAACTTGGTGCTGTAGTGGGCGGCTTGCCGCGGCTTGCACGGCCTTCTTGTGCGACGCATTCGGCCAAACGCTGGTCCAATGTCGCTAAAAGTTAAGGGGGATTGCTCCACTGCCGATTTTACCACCGCGCCACAAAGCCCCACGCCACGGGGCGGGGCGCCGTTTCCCCACACCCCGAGGTCCCTCTATCACCTTCCGGGGTGTATCCGACATCCCTCTATCACCTTCCGGTGTGCGACGGCGGCAGTGCTTTTTCTGGCACAAATGGGTTAAGTGGCTTCTGGGATCGCGGATGGATGGCGGGCTGGCAGGATGGGTGAATGTCCAGTTCAGTGAAGCTCATCCGGTCCGCGGCGCTCTCCGACGTCGCCCAGTATGCCTACGCCGCAACAGCGCCAAAGGAGGCCCGACTTATCTTCCTGGCCGGCGCGTGCCCCTTGGATTCAAACGGTTCAACCCTGGCAGTGGGCGACTACGCGGGCCAGGCTGCCGCGTGCATCGACACCATGGTGGCCGCTCTGGAGGCGGCCGGCGCGACCCTCTCGGATGTCATCAGCACCCGGATCCTCGTTGCCTCCACGCGCCAGGGCGACCTCGTCGAGGCGT
The DNA here is from genome assembly GCF_016820535.1 of Sporosarcina beigongshangi. GTDB lineage: Bacteria > Actinomycetota > Actinomycetes > Actinomycetales > Micrococcaceae > Specibacter. The sequence goes on from NZ_JADHDY010000003.1 coordinate 239,666, forward strand.
GGAATGTTGTGCGCGATGCCTTCGGAGCCCACGACGTCCCCAGCACGCTGATGGGTGTCACCGTGCTCGGCTACGACAACCAGCTCGTGGAAATCGAGGCCGTGGCAGCAGTGGTGGACTGAGAGCACAAGCCAGGTTCCGCCGTCGTATTTTCCATGGACGACGGCGGCACCCGCCGTTTTGCTGGCACGGCCGGGTTACAGTTGGCCGTGTGTGCCCGCCGGCGCCTCACTGTTATGCACGGAGGCCGCCGGGACATCGCGCTGCGCATAACGCAGCGGGGATGCCACGAACACCACGGTCAGGAGCAGGACGAGCGCGGTCCCGATCGAGCAGACCCGGGTCACCACCGATGCAGTCCGCTCCCGCAACATGTGGCGTGTTGCGACCAGCAAGCCGAACCCGGCCAGGCCGCCAACGGCATTGACGATCAGGTCAGTGACATCGGAGCTGGCCACCGCCAGGGCGTACTGGCTGAATTCAAGTACCAGACTCCCCGCGGCGATCGTGGCGGCGGCCTTCCACCAGGTCCATGTCGGCAGGAGTGCGCCGAGGTAGAACCCGAAAGGCACGAAGAGCAGGACATTCACCATGAGTTCCATGGGCACGCTCGCGCCGTTTGCGCCGGTGGCGATGAACGGCACAAGCTTGATTCCCCGCAGTCCGCCGTTGCCGACCCAGGGCACCTCGAGCTTCCACAGCACGACCCAGGCCAGCAGGGCCAGATAGATCAAGAAGAGCACTGCCAGCAGTATGCTTCTGCCTTCGTCACGATTCTCTTGGACATGCTTCTCACTCCAGGTCATCACTGTCCGATTGTCCCGCGTCAGCGCTCTGCGGCCGAACCCTCGGTGGCAGGCTTCCAGCCGATCGCGGGGCAATGTGCTAGGCGATATTTTTCCAGCATCTTCGTGTTGTAGGCAACGCCGAGCTGGTTGGCGGCCGTTTCTTTGAGAACCGAGAACTACGAGCGCCAGAGCAATCTCATACGAAGATTTGAACGGCCGCCCCGGACGCGGAGTGGTCGTTGGTGACCTGCGATACGCTTGCCACTGTAATGATCTTGGGGACATGGGAGTAACTGCGTCAATGGCGAAAATCAAGGTGGGTTCGGGGTTTGGCAAGGCAACGTTGCAAGCCGCTCTGCAAAGGGCGAAACCCGGCGATCTGCTCGTCCTCGATCCCGGACGCTACAGCCTGGACCATGTCACACTCTACGGACTCGGGCTGCACGGGAATGGCACCGCCGATCAGGTGGAGATCACAGGGTCCTTTACGATAAACGGGCACTGCACCTTCACGAATCTGACCGTTCGGGCAATGCCATACAAGAATGCGTTCTTCGTCGCATCCCCCAACAACATGGCTACGCTCTCAAGCTGCATCGTGCATGGTGATCCTGGCGCCAAATACCCGGCCATCTGGTGCGAGGGTGGCACGCTCGTGCTCAAGCAGGTCACCGCACTGTCTGACCCGGAGCAGTACGCCATACGCATCACCGACAACTCGAAGCTGCATGCAACTGCATCACAGCTGGGCAGGCTGGGTGTTAACGCTGCAAAAGCAGACTTGATTGACTCGGCGACGAGCTACCTCAATCTCACAAATGGCGCGCGTGTGAGTACCTTTGGTGCACATCGGTGCGCCTCCCTGCCCGGGAAGAGGGTGTTTGGCGTTTCAGGGCGCTCTGTGGCCCATTTCTCACGGCTGGTACTTGGCGGCGAGTACGAGGAAGGATTCGCCCAAGACAGCATCGTCCACGTCGACAACGTCTTGCAAGAAGAGAATGGTTCCTTCTCCGTGGTGACAGAAGATGGCGCTCGGGTCATCAACGCAAACTCGGCTGTTGATGTTGTTGACCGTGATGCCGAACCAAGCGAACCTGCACCCTCGACGGGTCCCAAGACAATCCACTGGCAGGTCCAGCATGCTCGGGAGTTCAGCACGAAGATTGCGCCCCAGCTGGGTGCCGGCGACACCGTCGTCCTGGAAGAAGGCGACTACACCCTGGACGACTACGAGTGCCTATTCCTCGGTGCAAATCTCACGGGTCAGGGGCAGCGCCTCACAAGGCTCCACGGCACTATTGCCGGTATCGCTTCAGGTAACGCCACTATCAGCAACCTCACAATTTGTGCGCCCTCCCCTGAGCGGAACGCGGTCTGCGCAGATCAAAATGGGTCCCTGCTAACGCTCGAGAATGTCACCTTGCAGTCCGCCCCAAATACGCAGGCTGCCGCGCTTTTCGCTTCTGCCGGGGCAGTGAGATTGAAGGGCTGCGAGGTGGCTGCCACCGCTGATACGGCAGGCACTCAGGGTCAGGTGCTCGTCGTCGCGAATGCGCAACTTGAAGCCCAAAAAAGTGATCTCGGGTGGTTTTACGCTGAGCGTGGCGCGCGAGCCACCCTCTCTGGCTGCACTTCTTACAGTCTCAGCGCCGCTTCAGGTGCGACTGTCAACGCATTCGACAAACACCACATTCTCGCGAATGAATGCGATCAGTACCACGTGCGGGCTGAACATGGTGGGGCTCTCACGGTCCAAACCCTCACTACATCTTCGGATAATCTTTTCGCCAAGCTTGAGGGCGGCACCATCACCCTTGCAGAGTTTGGGTCGGTTGAAGACGAAACGTTCACAGTGCACAAGATGCACGGCGAAATATGCGGCATTGATCCGGGCACATACGAACTCTACGAACTCGACGAAAACGATGATCTTGTACTGGTGCAGGAGGCGACACGAGGCCATGCTGCCCAGCAGCACGCGGATGAGGTACTCCATCAGCCGTTATCCGATGCCTCCGACGACGATTACGATTTCACGCCTGAATCAAGCCGCCCCAGCGCCTCCGACGGCGAAAGCACCGCACCCCTCGCTGAGCTGAATGCACTCGTTGGTCTTGGGAAAGTCAAGCTGCAAGTTCAGGGTTTTGTGAACACGGTGAAGTTGCGACAGAAGCGCGCAGACCTTGGGCTCCCGGCGGAGGGCGAGTTCACGCTTCACAGCATGTTTCTTGGCAACCCTGGCACCGGCAAGACAACGGTCGCCCGCCTGATCGGTAAAGCCATGCATCAGGCTGGCGTGGTGGAGAACGATAGTTTCGTCGAGGCGGGGCGCGCCCAGCTTGTCAGCGCGAATATTGGCGGTAGCGCAAAGCAGACCCGGGCATTGCTTGAGAGTGGGCGCGGCGGCGTGATCTTCATCGATGAGGCTTATGCGTTGGCGAACGAAGACTCGGCCGGGTTCGCCGAGGAAGCGGTGACTGAGATCCTTGCCTTCATGGAGAACCACCGCCGAGACACAATGGTCATTCTCGCGGGCTACAACGACAAAATGCATGAGCTGCTGGCGGTGAATGAGGGGTTGAAGTCACGCATCAAGCACCGCTTTGACTTCGAAGACTACTCGTCTGCCGAAATCGCTGAGATCGGGCTGAACGAACTTGCCCGCGACCAGTACACAGTGAACGAAGAACTATACCGTCGCATCATCGGCACCGCCTATGCGCAGAGCCCGGACCGCAGCAACGCCAGGTGGGTGAGGAACTTCAATCAAGATCTGTGCGCCATGCAGGGCGAGCGGGTGATCCTCATTGAGGACCCCACGAGGGATGATCTCACTTCCATTCTTACCGCGGATCTCCATGCGATCGCTGGGGGCGACCCCGAGTCACGCGGGACAAAACTCGCTGAAAGCCTTGCTGAACTCGATGCCATGATCGGTCTCGCGAAGGTGAAGGAGTGGGTGCGGTCGCTCGCCGACCAGGCAACCGTGAACCAGCGCTTGATTGAACTCGATGGCTCAATGGAACGCCCAAACTACCATGTGGCATTTACCGGAAGCCCCGGAACCGGCAAGACAACTGTCGCGCGGATTGTTGCCGAGATCTTCCATTCTCTCCGGATTCTGCCCACGCCGGCCGTGGAGAGCGTCGCCGCAAGCCAACTGCTTGGCAAATACCTGGGACACTCGGCCGACAACACGCACAAAGCCTTTGATGCCGCGATGGGCGGAGTTTTGTTCATCGATGAGGCACACCAGTTGCGGGGCAAAGATCGCGGTAACGACGTCCTGCAGCAAGAGGTTGTCGATGCGATGATCACCCGTCTGGAGGATGACCGTGACAAGTTCATTGCCATCTTCGCCGGGTATACCGATCAAATGCATGAATTCTTTGAGTCTGATCCGGGCCTGAAATCGCGCATCCCTGGTGAGATCGAGTTTGAAGATTACACCTCTGCCGAGGTTGCAGAGATTGCAACTGCCGTGCTCTCAAAGAACTGGCAATTCAACGGCCCACTCTTCACTGAGGCAGCAGTCGCCACATACGATGCGCTGCCGACAACAGAACGGAGCAATGGCCGCTGGGCCCGCTCCTTTACAGAGAAAGTTGTTGCACGGCATAACACGTACTTGGTCAACAACGACGTGCACGGTGAGGACATGAAGCGCATCCCAGACGAAATCCTGCAAGAATTCATGCCATAGCACCACGCTCGCCCCGTCAGCGTCCCGGCAGCAAACCCGGGCTGGGCAGCCAAAGCCGGGTTCCGCCGTCGCTCCTTCCATGGACGACGGCGGCACCCGACGTTTTGCTGGCACAGCTGGGTTAAGTGGTGGCGGGCTCCCAGCCAATCGCGGGGGCGACGTGTTTGGCGATGTTTTCCAGCACCTTTGTGTTGTAGGCAACACCGAGCTGGTTGGGCACCGTGAGCATGAGGGTGTCGGCGGACCGTACCGCCTCGTCGGCGGCGAGCTCTGCGGCAATCTGTCCGGGATCGCCCATGTAGCTCTTGCCGAAGCGCGAGACGAACCCGTCGATGATGCCCACCTGGTCCTGGCTGTCAGCCTGTGCACGCAGGCCGAAGTACATTTGGTCGATGTCGTCCACCACGGGGATCACGGAGCGGCTGACCGAGACGCGCGGCGTGAAGTCATGCCCCGCCTCGGCCCAGGCATCCCGGAAGAGCTGGATCTGCTCCGCCTGGAGCTGGTCGAACGGCACACCGGTGTCTTCGGTGAGCAGGGTGGAACTCATGAGGTTCATGCCCTGCCGCGCAGCCCACACAGCAGTGTCACGCGTTCCTGCGCCCCACCAGATCCGCTGGGACAGGCCGGGCGACTGGGGTTCAATACGCAGCAGGCGCTCCCCGCCCATGTAGGCGTGTTGGCCCGGCTCGGCGATGCCGGCACCGGAAATCGCATGGCGGAACGCCGCCGTGTGGCGGCGGGCCATGTCGGCGACCGTTTCGCCGTCGAGCGGGAAATGGCCAAAGTCGGCGGCGCCATTGGCGGCGGGCTCGGGTGATCCGCGGCTCACACCGATCTGCAGCCGGCCGTCGGAGATGAGGTCCGTGGCGGCGGCCTGCTCCGCCATGTACAGCGGGTTTTCATAGCGCATGTCGATGACGCCGGTGCCAATTTCAATGCGGCTGGTGCGCGCGGCAATGGCGGCCATCAGCGGGAATGGAGCCGCCTGCTGGCGGGCAAAGTGGTGGACGCGGAAGAACGCCCCGTCGATGCCCAGCTCCTCGGCCGCGACGGAGAGGTCGATGGCCTGATGCAGGGCGTCGGCTGCCGAATTTGTTTGCGATCCCCGACCCGTGCCGTAATGGCCAAAGGACAGGAATCCTATGCGTTTCTTGAAAGTTGTCTCCATGTTCGGCACAACACGGCCCCGGCCAGGACTATTCCATGCATACGCATATAGCTACCTGGGCGGAAGACGCAAGTCCTGGGCGCCGGGGCTGCGCGTCAGGCGCGCTTCTTCGTGATCTTGGCTACCGGATCTGCGGATTCGTCCGCCGCGCCCCGGGCCTTCTTCTCGGCGCGCTTGGCCTTGATGGCATGGCCCTTGTCCATCTTTTTGTGTTCGTGGTGGTGCGGCTGCTTGTCAGGCATTGCTCTCAACCTCTTCTTCACTGGAAAAGTTCGCTTCGGTTCCGGTCGCGCGGCCCAAACCGCCCCCATGTGAAACGTTACGCCTGTTGCGGCTGTCCCGACAGGGGCGGCGGCTGCACCATGAAGCGCGAGAGCGTTCGTGAAAAACGCGCCATTGCTGCGAGAGCGTTGGTGGCGGGTCCGGTGCCCCGGAGCGGGGATCGATTTTCGAAGGCCGCCCGCGGCCGAGAAAATCTTACTGCCCGCGAGGGGCCCGGACCCGCCGGGCTCAGGCGTCCTGGCGCCAAGAGTGCCACAGTGCGGCGTAGGAACCGCCCTGTGCGACGAGTTCGTCGTGCGTGCCCAGCTCCGTGATTCGCCCGGCCTCCACAACGGCCACCCGGTCGGCGTCGTGCGCTGTGTGCAGCCGGTGAGCGATCGCCACGACTGTCCGGCCCGTGAGCACGGCGCTGAGCGAAAACTCGAGGTCGCGGGCGGCCTGAGGGTCGATCAGCGAGGTGGCCTCGTCCAGCACGAGGGTGTGCGGATCGGCCAGGACGAGCCGGGCGAGCGCCAGTTCCTGTGCCTGCGCGGGAGTCAGGGTGTGCGAGCCCGAGCCGACCTCGGTGGCCAGCCCGTTCGGGAGCGCACGCACCCAGGCGAGGGATCCGACGTCGGCCAGGGCCTGTTCAATCTCAGCCTCGGTGGCGTCGGCCTTTCCCAGCCGGACGTTGTCGGCGAGCGTGCCCACAAAGACGTGGTGCTCCTGCGTGACCAGGGCGACCTCGCCGCGCAGCTCGTCCAACGGCCGGTCCACAAGCGGCACGCCGCCCACCGTGACGGAGCCGGAGGTGGGACCGTGGATGCCGGCGAGCAGGCGGCCCAGTGTGGATTTGCCCGCGCCGGACGGACCCACCATTGCCAGCCGCTCCCCCGGAACCAGTTCCAGGTCGATCCCGTGCAGCACGTCGTGCCCGGGACGGTAGGCGTAGCGGGCCTTGTCGACGAGGATGTCCTCGCCGGCGGGCACGGCGTCGGTGGCGGTGCGGTCCGTTCCCACATTGCGGATGCCCACGATCCGGGCCAGCGAGGAGGCACCCACCTGGATCTCGTCGATCCACATGATGAGCCGGTCCACGGGGTCGATCAGCTGCATCGCGTACAGCGCCACGGTGGCCACCATGCCGGTGGTGACGGCGCCCTGCGACGCCAGCCAGCCGCCCCAGAGCAGCACCGCGGCCACGGGCAGCCAGAAGGCAAACTCGGCCGCCGGGAACAGCACGGTGCGCAGGCCCAGCGTGTACTGCTCCTTCTCAAAGCAGTTGCGCAGGGCGGCGTCAATCCGCCGGCGGCGCTGGGGCCCCAGGCTGAGCGCGTCCACGGTGCGGGCGCCCTCGATGGTTTCGGTGATGGCGCCGTTGAGGACGGCGTAGCTTTCGCGCTCGGCGAGATAGCCCGGCGTGGCGCGCTTGAGGTACCAGCGCGTGACGGGAACCAGAAGCGGCACGCCCACCAGCAGCCCCAGCGCCACGAGCGGGCTCGCCAGGACGGCCGCGGCGGCGGTCAGCACAATGGTCGCTACCGACACCAGCACCTGCGGCACGCCGAAGCGGACCGTGTGTGAGACGGAGTCGACGTCGTTCGTTGTGCGCGAAACGAGGTCGCCCGTTCCGGCCTTTTCCACGGTGGACAGCGGCAGCGAGGTGACCTGCTCCATGAATTCCTCGCGGAGCTGGGCAAACACCTTCTCGCCGAGCACCATGCCCTTGACCTGCGCCCACCGAGTCAGCACCGTCTGCACCAGCACAAATCCGGCAAGCCCCAGAGACACCGCGGCGACGAATCCCGCCGTTGTGCCATCCGTGACGGCGTCCACCAGCCGGCCGATCAGGAACGGCCCGGCAAGCCCGGCCATTGCGGCAAGTACATAGAGAATGACGACGCCGGCCAGCGGCTTTTGGTGTTGGCGCAAAAGCCGCAGTCCCTCCGCCTTGACCTGGGCGGAATCCGCCACGGGCAGCATGGTTTCAGCCATTTATGCCTCCCCTCCATGCACTGCAATGGTGTTGTTGGTGTTGGTGCCGTGGCCGTCCATGCCTTCGCCTCGGATGACGACCTTGCGGTATTCCGGGACGGTATCCAGCAGTTCCCGGTGCGTACCCTGGGCCTCCACCCGGCCGTCCTTCAGGAACGCCACGGTATCCATGGCGCTGAGCAGCAGCGGGCTGGCGGTGACCACCAAGGTGGTGTTCCCCGCCGCGCCGCGCTTGCGCCGCAGCGCCTCGGCGATGCGGGATTCCGTGTGCGCGTCGACAGCGCTGGTGGGTTCAATCAGCACCAGCACCTCCGCCTCCGTCAGCACGGCCCGGGCCAGGGTCAGCCGCTGGCGCTGGCCGCCTGAGAAGCTGCGGCCCTTTTCCGTGACCTCGTCGTCCAGACCGTTTTCCAGCCCGTCAAAGACGTCGTGGGCGCTGGCCACGTCTATGGCGGCCATGATCTCGGCATCGCTGCGCAGTCCGGCAGGGTCCAGTTCCTCGCGCAGGCTGCCCGTGAACAACTGCGGCTCGGCATCGGAAACCACGATGCGCGAGCGCACTTCGCGCAGCGGCATCAGGTGCAGGGCCTCCCCGCCCCAGCGGACTTCGGCCTCGCGCAGCACGGCGTCCTCGAAGCGGCCGAGCCGCCGGGCCAGGTCCGCGGACTGGGCGGGGTCGGCCGAGACGATGGCGCTCAGCCCGCCCGGGGCGACCACCACGCCGGAGACCGAGTCCACCAGCGCGCTCGGTGAGCCGGGCCCGGGAACCGTTGTTTCGGCGTCGTGCACGGCGGAGGGCGTGGCCAGGACATCGATGATGCGGCGGGCGCCGACGTGGGCGCGGATGAAGCGTGAGACGGCGTCGGCCGCGGTGCGGATGGGCGAAACGAGGAAAACTGCATAGCCGTAGAGCGCCACGAGCTGCCCGGCCTCGATCTCACCGGAGACCGCCTGCAGCGCGCCGATCCATGTGAAGGCGACGCTGAAGACGCCCACTACAAGGACCTGGGCGGCATTGAGGTCGGCGAGGGACCAGGCCACCTTGTTGCCGGCCAGCTGCGTGGCCCGGGAACGTTCGCGGTACCGTTCCACGAAGATGTGCTCGCCGCCGATGCCGCGCAGCACACGCAGCCCGGCCACGGTGTCGGCGCCCAGGGCTGTCATCTGGCCGGCGGCCTCGCGTTGCTCCTTTTGGCGGCGCTGCAGCGGCTTGATGACGAACAGTAGGGCCGCCCCACACAGTGGCACGCCGAAGAGCACCACCAGGCCCAGCTGCCAGGAGGAGAGGAACACGAGGTATGTGACGAGCAGGTACCCTGCGACGGACCCGGCCAGGCGGGCTGCGACGTCGTAAATCTCGCCGATGCGCATGGCGTCCGAGGCAGTGGTGGAGACAACCTCGCCGGTGGAGAACTTTTGCGGGAGGGCATCGCCGCTGCGCGTGACCTTGTAGCCGACGGTCTGGGCGGAGCGGTAGGCGGCCTGCAGCCAGTTGCTGACGGAGGCGCGGTGGCGCAGGGTGGCCGAGACGGACTGGATGACTGTCAGCGCCACGAGGAACCCCACCCAGGAGGCGAGCCGTGGGAAGTCGCCCGGCAGGATGCCCTGGTCGATCGCCTGGCCCAGGACAAACGGGGTCAGCGCCTGGCAGAGTGTCCAGATGCAGCCAAACAGAATGGCCACCCACAGGGTGCCCTGCTGTGCACGGGCCAGCCACAGCAGGTAGCGTCCGGGCGAGCGGAGGTCCGGTTTTCCGGCGGATTTGTAAGGAAACGAGCGCACTACGGCCTTCTTGGATTTTGTGGATTGGCAGGCGGTTTTGGCGCGATCCGGCAATCCGCCTCAGGCGGAGCGATCGGCGCGGGCTGGGGCTGCGTTGTCTAACTCACAGATTCACCCTAGTGCACGCGGGGCGGCCGGGACAACGATTCCCCGTTGCCGGCCCAAAAGAGGCCGGTTCGGATAGGCTCACGGCATATGAACAAGTGACGGGGGCGGACGTGTCGATGCAGCATGAGCACAACCTGGTTGCCATTTCTGAATTCCACCGGGAGAAACGCAGCCAGCGGCGGCAGATCTTCACGCTGCTGTTCCTGGGCTGGCTGCTGTGCCTGCTGATCCTGCAGATCCACCACCCCCTGGACACCGGCGTCCTGGCGAATGTTGGCGACCTGAAGGTGGTGTGGGCGAGGTTCATCGAACGGATTCTGGGCCCGTTTACGACTCCTGGCACCTTTGAGTTCAGCATCGACGCGCTCGGCTGGATCATCGGGGCAACGGCCACGACGCTCGTGGCACTGGTGTTCAGCGGGCGCAATCCGCTGGGCATGGCCAACGAATCCCAGGTCATGGCCCTCGACGAACTGCTTGAGCTGTTGACCCTCCTGGTTGGCACGGCAGCTGCCGCCACCATGTGGATGGCCCTGCACAATGTGATGTTCCTGCCCGACGATCCCGATTCCGGACCCAAGTTCTTCCTCGCGATGCTGTGCCTGATGCTGGTCATCTTCTCCGTGGTGCGCCAGCGGGACACCGCCGTGCAACGGGAAATTGACGAGTTCCACCTGACCACCTCCATGAAGCTGCACACGGAGCGGTGGGAGCGCATGTGGGGCGTGTCCTCGCGCAACCGCATCCGGGTGGACCGGCGGAAGACCCTGAAACTCGTCATGTGGTGGGCCGCCTGCGGCCTGCTCGCCACACTGTCCACGATGGTTGCCTTCAGCGGGTTTTCGCCCCTGCAAGTCCTCGTGTCTTCAGTGGGGCTGGTGGTCCTTGCCGTCCTCGCCGCGGCCCTGATCGCCCTCGCCATCTCTCTCTACCGCAGCAACCCGCATCCCGGCGTGGGGCTGGCCTACGCCTTTGTCCTGTTGGTGGTGGTGGTCCTGGTGGTGGTCAGTCCCCTGACGGTGGCCGCCTGGCAAAACAGCCAGGTGCTGCTTTCGCTCCTGGGCTACTTTATCTGGCTGGCCCCGTCCCTGCTGTTGATCTTCCGCAAGCCGCAGTCTGCCCACATGACGAGGTTCGAATACAAGCTGGCAGCCCGCCCGCGCTCCAGGCCGAGCCGCGCCCTGGTAGCGAGCGTGGATGGCGCCCGTGAGGCGTCGTACTGGATCGAGCTGGCCTTGGAGGCCCGCCGGCAGAGGCGCTACAGGTTGAAACTGGCCCGCCTCGAGGCCGGGGAAGCTGCGCAAAGGGTGGAGGAATCCCGTGCCGCGGCCGAGGGCGCGCAGCCCGAGGAAGAACCGGTGGAAGGCTGAGCCTGCCCCTGGCTGCGCGCTCCCGGCCAAGGAGAAACCAGGATGCCGTGTCCCTACGGCAGCGAGGCAGCCCCGCGGAGTTCCCCCATGGCGGTTGGCGCTTCGGCATACAGTGCCGGCTTTTCCACCAGCACGACGGCGGTCTTCGCACCTGTCTTTTGCGCCTTGACTCCCGCTTCGCAGCAGGCTGCGGTGGCGTAGCCGTCCCAGGCGGACGGACCCCCAATGCCGCCGCGCAGTGCGGCGTCGACCCAGGCCTGGATTTCGACGTCGTAGGCTGCGCCGAAGCGTTCAATGAAGCCGGGGGTGACCTGTCCGCCCCAGCGCCCCTGCGTCCGGATGTAGGGCCCGGAGTCGTTGCCGATGTTCACGATGCCGTCCTCGAAGGTGGCCTGGGTGGCCACCTCGTAGCCGAACTTGGCGTTGACGTAGATCTCCACGTCCGCCAGAACGCTGGATTCCGTTTCGATCAGCACGTGCTGGGGATCGTTCTGGCCTTCCGGTGCGGTGCGGGTCCGCTTGCCCATGCGCACCTGCACGGAGCTGATTTCCTCACCGGTGAAGTAGCGGATGGCATCGAATTCATGCACCACGGAGTCGTTGATCAACATCTCGTTGGTGAAGCCGGGCAGCGTGTCCGGGTTGCGGTGCTGGTGGTGGAGCATGAGCAGCTCCCCCAAGCCGCGTTCTTCGATGATGTTGCGCAGCGCCATGTATTCACTGTCGAAACGGCGCATGAACCCCACCTGGATCAGCTTGCGGCCCAAGGCTGCCTCGGCCTGGACAATCCGCAGCGAGCTGGCGGCGTCCGGGGTCAGCGGCTTCTCGCACAGGATGGGGAACCCCTTGGCCAGGGCTGCGTGCAGGATGTCCTCGTGCAGGAATCCGGGGGTGGCCACTAGGACCGCGTTGACATCCCCGTTGTTCAGGGCTTCCTCGGCACTGGTCAGCGCCACGGCACCGGGCACGCCGGCAACGGCAGCCTCGGCACGGGCCAGGTCGACGTCGACCACGGCCGCAATCTCGGCGCCGTTGATGCGGTGCTGGATCCGGTCGACGTGGTCGGCTCCCATGCGTCCGGCGCCGATGACGGCTACGCGCAATTTTTCAGTCATGTTGTGCTTCCTTCTGGTGTGGGCGGGCGTGGCCGGGTCAGTTCACTGCGGTGCGGGAGCCGCAGCTGAGTAGGTAGTTGCGGGTGCGCTTGGCGATCGGCATGGGCACGTCGAAGGCCACGGGGTACATGTCCTGCTCGACGATGCCGAAGATCGGCTTGCCCAGGGCCTCGACGGCTTCGATGACAGCACGCAGGTCCGGCAGGCCCGACGGCGGTTCCGTCATGACACCGGCCAGGTTGGCCGCCGCCCAGGTCATGTTTTCGGCATTGACCTTGGCCAGCACCTCGGGGTTGATCTGCTTCAGGTGCAGGTAGCCGATGCGTCCGGGGTACTTGCGGATCAGGTCAAGGGAGCTGGCGCCGCAGTACTCGGCATGGCCGGTGTCCAGGCACAGGTTCAGCAGGGCCGGGTCGGTCTCGGCCAGCAGAAGTTCAATGTCCGGCTGCGCGCCCACGTGGGAGTCGGCGTGGGAGTGGAACTGCTGCTTCAGGCCAAAGTCCCGCAGGAGGACGTCGCCGAGCTTGTTGTGGCCTGCGAAGAGGTCGGCCCACTGGCGGGTGTTCAGGGTGCCGCTCTCCACTGCCTCCCCCGTTACGTCGTCCCGCCACATCGCGGGAATGACGACGACGTTCTCCCCGCCCATGGCGGCCGTCAGCTCGGCGACCTTTCGGGCAGGTTCCCAAGCTTCCTCCCACTGCGCTGCGCCGCGGTGGAAAGCCGTGAAGACCGTGCCGGCGCTGACCTTCAGGTCGCGGTCCTTGAGTTCTTGGGCCAGGCGGGTCGGGTCGTTGGGAAGGTAGCCGTACGGCCCCAGCTCGATCCACTTGTACCCGGATTCGACGACTTCGTCGAGGAACCGTTCCCACGGGGTCTGCTTCGGGTCGTCCGCAAACCAGACGCCCCAGGAGTCCGGTGCCGTGCCGATGATCAACTTGTTCTCAGTCATAGTGATGCGCTTTCAATCTAAGGGGCCACACGCCCGAGGTCCCGCTTGTTGGGCCCGCAACTGTTGGGCCCACACGCCCAAGTCCCGCTTGTTGGGCCCACAACCGCGAGGGACCCGCTGCGAGCTTGCGAGCGGTGGGAGCGGTTGGGGATCAGTTGGAGGGGAAGTTGTAGCTGGCGCCGGATGCGTGCTGCGGTTCGGGCCAGCGTGAGGTGACGACCTTGGCACGGGTGTAGAAGGCCACGCCTTCCTCGCCGTAGATGTGCTTGTCGCCAAAGAGTGAGTTCTTCCAGCCGCCGAAGGAGTGGTAGGCCACCGGCACGGGGACCGGGACGTTGATGCCGATCATGCCCACGTGCACGCCGCGCTGGAACTTGCGGGCGTTGGCTCCGGAGGAGGTGAAGATGGCGGTGCCGTTGCCGTAGGGGTTGGAGTTGATCAGGGCAATGCCTTCCTCCACGGTGTCCACGCGGAGCACGGCCAGGACGGGGCCGAAGATTTCTTCGGTGTAGGCGGACATGTCGGTGGAGACGCCGTCCACGAGGGTGGGTCCCACCCAGTATCCGTCTTCCTTGCCGGGGACGGTGTAGTCCCGGCCGTCGACCACGAGGGAGGCACCGGCGTCGGCTGCTTCACCCACAATCTTCAGCACCCGCGCCTTGGAGGCTGCCGTGATGAGCGGGCCCATGTCGGCGTCGGGCTCGGTGCCGTCGGCGACCTTGATGGCCTCGGCCCGTTCGCGGACCTTCTCCAGCAGCGTGTCGGCGGCCCCGCCGACGGCGACGGCGACGGAGATCGCCATGCACCGCTCCCCCGCGGAGCCGAAGGCGGCGGCGGAGAGGTGGTCGGCGGCGTTGTCCATGTCGGCGTCGGGCAGGATGATGGCGTGGTTCTTGGCCCCGCCCAGGGCCTGGACGCGCTTGCCGTGGGCAGTTGCGGTCTCGTGGACGTACTTGGCGATCGGGGTGGAGCCCACGAACGAGATGGCGTCCACGTCCGGGTGGGTCAGCAGCCCGTCCACGGTTTCCTTGCCGCCGTGCAGGACCTGGAACACACCGTCGGGCAGCCCGGCCTCCTGCCACAGCTTGGCCAGAAGCATGGGGGCGGAAGGGTCGCGCTCGGAGGGCTTGAGGATGAAGGCGTTGCCCGTGGCGATGGCGATGGGGCACATCCACAGCGGCACCATGACGGGGAAGTTGAACGGGGTGATGCCTGCCACCACTCCCACTGGCTGGCGGAAGGAGAACACGTCGATGCCTGTGGAAGCCTGGTCGGAGTAGGCTCCCTTGAGCAGTTGGTTGATGCCGCAGGCGAACTCGATGACTTCCAGGCCGCGGCCGATTTCACCGGCGGCGTCTGAGAGGACCTTGCCGTGTTCGGCGGTGACCAGGGCCGCCAGCTCGTCCACGTGGGAGGCGACAAGTTCGCGGAACTTGAACAGAACGGCGGTCCGCTTGGCCAGGGAGTAATCACCCCACACTTCGCTGGCTGCCTTCGCGACGGCCACGGCGTGGTCCAGGTCCTCCCGGCTGGCCAGGTGCAGCCGGGCGCTGACGGCACCGGTGGCCGGGTTGTACACCGGCTGGGTGGCCCCGCCGGTGCCCGGGGACTCGGCGCCGTTGATGAAGTGCTTGATGGTGGTCAATGTTGCGGTTTCAGTCATGGCAGTTTCTTTCTGTGAAAATTTGATGGAGCCGGCGGGCGGGTCAGCCAAGCAGTGGACGCTGGCGGGCCTTGTTTTCGGTGTACGTGCTGAAGGCCTGTTGCGTGGACTCAAGTTCGGAGGTTTGGGAGACGGGAACGTCCCACCAGGATTCGGAGTCCGGCGCGTCCAGCAGCGGGTCGGTTTCGACGTGGATCAACACGGGGCCGCCGCCTTCCGGGGCGGCCTTTGCCACGGCAACCGCCGCTTCCAGATCCGCGACGACGTTCTCGCCCGGGGCAATGCGGATGACCTTCACACCCAGGCTCTCGGCGTTCAGGGCCAGGTCGATCGGCAGCTTCTCACCGTCGTCGAATGTCTGGCGTTCGGCGTCGTGAGTGCGGTACTTTGTGCCAAAGCGCTGAGAGCCGAGGGACTCGGACAGGGCGCCGATGGACGCGTAACCGTGGTTTTGGATAAGCACCACGATCAGCTTGAGGCCCTCGGCCACCGCGGTGACCAGTTCGGTGTGCATCATCAGATAGGAGCCGTCGCCGACCATGACGACCACGTCGCGCTGGACTCCGCCGCCGGCCGCCTCGGCGATGGCTGCGCGCTTCACGCCGAGGCCGCCGGGGATTTCATAGCCCATGCAGGAGAACGCGTACTCCACGTGGTAGCCGAACGAGTCCCGGATCCGCCACATCTTGTGCAGGTCGCCCGGCAGGGACCCGGCGGCGCACACCACCACGTCCTGCGGGTCCATGGCCCGGTTGGTGGCGCCGATGATCTCATTTTGGGAGGGCAGCGGGGTGTGTCGGGTGTCAAAGACGTCATCCACGATCGCGTTCCAGCGCGCCTTCTCCGTGGCGAGGAGGGACTCCAGTCCGCCTCCGGCCCGGTAGCCGCCCAGTGCAGCGTTCAGCTTCACGAGTGCCTTGCGGGCGTCGGCAACGATGGGCAGCGCGGTGCCGTGCTTGTAGGCGTCCAGTGGTGCCACGTTGATGTTGATGAAGCGCACGCCCGGGTTTTGGAAGGCGGTGCGGGAGGCCGTGGTGAAGTCCTCGTAGCGGGTGCCGATCCCAATGACCAGGTCGGCGTTGGCAGCGAGCGCGTTGGCCGCCGTCGTCCCTGTTGAGCCGACGGCGCCCACGGACTGCGGGTGGTCCCAGGGCAGGACGCCGACCCCGGCCTGCGTGTTGCCCACGGGGATGCCGGTGGCATCCGCGAGCCGGGCCAACTCGCCTTCGGCGAAGGCATAGAGGACGCCGCCGCCGGCGATGATGAGCGGGTTCTTGGCTGCTTTGATGGCGGCTGCCGCGCGGCGGATGTCCTCGTCGTCGGCGTCCGGGCGGCGGATGCGCCACTCGCGCGGGGCCAGGAACTCGTCAGGAACCTCAAGCAGCTCGGCCTGGACGTCCTGTGGCAGGGAGATCGTCACGGCGCCGGTGTCCGCCGGATCGGTCAGCACACGCAGGCCGTTGAAGAGGGCCGAGAAGAGCTGCTCGGGGCGGGAAACCCGGTCAAAGTAGCGCGAGAGGGGGCGGAAGGCATCGTTGACGGAGACGTCGTAGGCGTCCGGGCGTTCCAGCTGCTGCAGGACAGGGTCGGCGGCGCGGGTTGCGAAGACGTCGCTGGGCAACAGCAGGACCGGCAGCCTGTTGGTCGTGGCCAGTGCGGCACCCGTGAGCAGGTTGGTTGAGCCGGGACCCACCGAGGTGCTGACGGCGTAGGTGGCGCGGCGGCGCGTGTGCCGGGCATAGCCGACGGCCTGGTGCGACTGGGCCTGCTCGTTGCGGCCCTGGTAATAAGGCATGAGCGTTGGGTCCAAGGCCTGGGACTGCTTCAGGGCCTGGCCCACCCCGGCCACGTTGCCATGGCCGAAAATGCCGAAGGTGCCCGGGATCAGCCGGCCCCGGTACTCCTGGGTGCCGACCTTGTCGACGGTGTATTGGTTTCCCAGGAATTCCACCAGGGCCTGGGCGACGGTCATGGTGCGTGTCGACATTGGGCTACTCCTGGGTGTTCGACGGTTGCTTGTTCAATAGGGATGCTGCGGAGGCCACGGCCCCGGCCACGTCGCCATCCTGCGGGTACAGGAGGGTGCGGCCGACGGTCAGTCCCTGCACGCCGGGCAATGCCAGGGCTGCGCCCCAGCCGGCCAAGACTTCTTCCTGGCTGCCGGACGGATCACCGCCCAACAGCACCGTGGGCATGGTGGTGGCGGCCATGACTCGCTCCATCTCCGCCACGACGGGCAGTTTCATCCAGGTATAGGCGCTGGTGGAGCCCAGCCCGGAGGCGATGGCCACCGACTTGATGACGGCATCGGTGGAGAGGTCGTTGCAAACTTTGCCGTTTTCGTGCACCGACAGGAACGGCTCCACCATGGCGATCAGCTTGCGTTCGGCCAGGGCGTCGATGGCCTTGGCGCAGGCTTCCATGGCCGCGACGGTGGCGGGGTCGTCCAGGGCGATGCGGGTGAGCATCTTGCCTCCGTCGGCACCAAGGTCCGCAAGGGCCTGGGCTGTGTGGGCGGTAAACCTGTCATCAATTTCATTGACGAGCCCGGCCAGCCCGCCGCGGTTCATGGAACCGAATATGAGCTTGCCTTCCAAGGCGCCGAGCAGCAGGAGGTCATCCAGTATGTCGGGCGATGCAAGGACGCCGTCCACGGCAGGGTTGGCCAGGGCGGTCTGCAGGCGGTCCAGCAGGTCCAGCCGGTCCGCCATGGCCGTGGGGTTGTTGCCCACTGCGATGGCCCCCCGCGCCGGGTGGTCCGCGGCAACAATGAAGTTCTGCACACCGGTCTTTACGCCCGGGTGGCGGCGGCGCGCCTGGGCCGCACGGGCAACGGCCGCCGGATCTTCCAGGCGCAGGGTTGTCAGGTGTGCGTAGCGGCGCGGATCGGCAGCCAGGCCTGTGGCAATGATGGGGGCGCTCATCCGAGGGCACCTTCCTTGTTCACGTGGGGTGCCGGGTCCGGGACCGGGCGGCCGCGTTCGGACAGCAGCGCGGTGACCTCGTCCGGCGTCGGCATGGCATCGGCGCAGGAGAGGCGGGAGGCGACAATGGCGCCGGCCGCATTGGCGTAGTCAAGGACCTGGGCCAGGGGCCAGCCGGACAGGAGTCCATGGACAAAGGCCCCGCCAAAGGAGTCTCCCGCGCCGAGGCCGTTGAGGGTCTCGACGGGAACGGGTGCGGAGACCACCCGCTCGGTGGCGGTCTTGGCCATGACGCCGTCCGGGCCGAGCTTGACGACGGCGATCTCGACGCCCGCTGCCAGCAGGCGGTCGGCCTGTTCGTCCGGGGTGCCCGCGCCAACGGCGACGGTGCATTCGGTGTCATTGCCGATGGCCACGGTGACATGCGGCAGGATCGTGGCAATCTGCGCCCGGGCGGCTTCTTCGGAGTCCCAGAACATGGGCCGGTAGTCGAGGTCAAGAATCGTGAACTGCCCTGCTTCCAGCCCGGCGCGGGGACGTGCCAGGTGGGCTGCCACGTGTGCCTCGCCGCTGGGTTCCTGGCACAGGCCTGTCACGGTGGACCAGAAAACCCTGGCCGTCCTGATGGCGTCCGTGTCCAGCTCGTGTGCTGCAATCTGCCAGTCGGGGGCGGTGGGCAGGCGTCCGTAAAAGTACAAGGGGAAGTCTTCCGGCGGATTGATGGCGCAAAAGGTGACCGGCGTCTGCAGCCCGGCGACGGACTGCACGAAGTCGGCGTCGACGTTGAACTTGCCCAGTTCCCGGTGCAGGTAGCGGCCAAAGGAGTCATCCCCGGTCCGCGTGATGACCGCGGACTTCCGCCCATGGCGGGCAGCGGCCACGGCAACGTTCGTGGCAGAACCGCCCAGGTACTTCCCGAAGGACGCCACATCCTCCAGGTCCACCCCGATGTCGTTGGGATAGATGTCGACGCTGATGCGCCCCATGGTAATCAAGTCATGACTCACAACAATCATTGAACCTTTCAACGGGAACAAGCCGGTGGCAAAGAATCTGGACGGTGCCGGGGCCCGCCGCAGGACAGTTCAGGATGACGACCGTCACACATCATACTGTGCAGGAAAACAATTGTCCTGTCAAATGTTTGTACTGACAATACTACATGGATCCATTTAAGCGGCGGGCTCCGTCAATTCACGATGCATCTTGTAAATACTTTGTCCTGTCAATAAGATGTGTAAAGCTGACGGTCCTGCCATGTGGCGCCCCGACCGCCCGACACCCTCCAGGAGCAGGCCATGGCCAATTCGTTGAATCTCACCATCGACCGTTCATCACCCGTCCCCCTCTACCACCAGGTGGTGCAGGGCATCCAGGACGCCATCACCTCCGGGGAGCTGGAGCCCGGACACAAGCTGGAGAACGAAATTGACCTCGCCGCCGCCCTGAACCTCTCCCGCCCCACGATGCGCAAGGCCATGGATGAACTGGTCCGCGCTGGACTTCTGGTCCGCAAACGCGGAGTGGGGACGCAGGTGGTGTCCAGCCAAGTGCGCCGGCCCCTGGAACTCTCCAGCCTCTTTGACGACCTCACGGCACAGGGCAGCAAGCCGACGACAGACATCCTCACCTTCTCCCACGTCGAGGCCGACGCGGAGATCTGCACCAAGCTTGGCCTGGCGGCAGGTGCCAAGGTGTACCACTTCACCCGGCTGCGCAAGGTTGCCGGGAAGCCGCTGGCCCTGATGGAGAATTGGGTCCGCAACGACATCGTGGACATTGACGAGGCCGGGCTCAGCCAACAGGGCCTTTACAGCATCCTGCGCAAGGGCGGCGTGAACTTCCGCCTCGCCACCCAGAGCATCGGGGCGGCCATCGCCACGGAACTCCAGGCAAAGCTGTTGGAGACCACCCCCGGCGCCGCCCTGGTCACCATGGAGCGCACCGCGGTGGATGACACCGGCCGCCTCGTCGAAACGGGCCGCCACGTCTACCGCGCCGACCAATACACCTTCGAAATGACGCTTGTCCAGCGCTAACCCCTTCCACGCAAAGGAACTTCATGAACAACTGGGTGTACCCGGCCGGTTCGGCCGGCGAAGGGCCCTGGGACATTTCCCTGGGAACCTCGGACTCCACCACCGCCATTGACGGCTGGGCCCACACGGGACTGAAGGTCGCCACGCTCAAGCCGGGTGCCGCCGTCGAACTTCCCGCAGCGGGCGAGGAACGCATTGTGGTCCCGCTCAGCGGCAGCTTCACGGCCCTGGTGGACGGTACGAGCTATCGGCTGGCCGGGCGGTCCAGCGTCTTCAGCGGGCCAACGGATGTGCTGTACACGGGCACCCGGAAAGCCGTCACCGTCAGCTCGGTCGACGGCGGACGGGTCGCCATTGCGACGGCGCCCGCGCGCATCGGCCATCCCACCCGCCACGTCACCGCCGCCGAAATTCCGGTGGAACTTCGCGGCGCAGGCAATTGCTCCCGGCAGGTCCACAACTTCGGCACGCCCTCGGCGCTGGAGGCGGACAGGTTCATTGTCTGCGAAGTCCTCACCCCGGCCGGCAATTGGTCCTCCTACCCGCCACACAAGCACGACGAGGAAAAGGACGGCGAGACGGCGCTCGAGGAAATCTACTACTTCGAAACGCAGGTGGCGGCCGGCTCCCCCGCGCCCTTGGACAGCGACGCGATCGGCTACCAGCGCGTCTATGCCTCCGACGACCGCCCCATCGACATCAACGCCGAGGTCCGCAGCGGCGACACCATCCTGGTGCCCTACGGCTGGCACGGTCCAGCCATGGCTGCCCCCGGCTACGACCTCTACTACCTCAACGTCATGGCCGGGCCGGGGCCGGTCCGCGACTGGCTCATCAGTGACGACCCCCACCACGGCTGGATCCGCCAGACCTGGGACCCGGCCGCAGTGGATCCGCGGCTGCCGTTTGGCGGTTAGCCTGCGGATCCGCACCACAGGAGTGGTTAGCGGAACAAACCGCTGTAGGCGTTGAGTGCGAGCTGGCCGCCGAGGTGCGCATACAGGACGTTGCTGTCCGCAGGAATGTCCTTGGACGCGACCAGGTCGATGAGGCCGGCCATGGATTTTCCCTCGTAGACGGGGTCGATGATCATGCCTTCGAGGGAGCCGGTGAGGTGGATGGCGTCGAGGGTGGACTGGACGGGGATGCCGTAGAAGTCGCCGGCCCAGCCTTCGCGCACGTCGATTTCCTCGTCGTTCAGCTCGCGGCCCAGATCGATCAGGTCCGCAGTGTGGCGGGCGATCCGTGCCACCTGCGCTCGGGTTTTCTCGATCGTGGCGGAGGCGTCGATGCCGATGACGCGGCGGGGGCGGTCCTGCCCGGCGAAGCCTGCGATCATGCCGGCGTGGGTGGAACCGGTTACGGTGCAGACGATGATGGTGTCGAAGAAGATGCCGAGCTCTTGCTCCTGTTGCTGGACTTCATAGGCCCAGTTGGCGAAGCCGAGGCCGCCGAGGTGGTGTTCGGATGCACCGGCCGGGATCGGGTAGGGCTTGCCGCCGGCGTCCTCGACCTCCTTGATGGCCTGTTCCCAGCTGCTGCGGATGCCAATGTCGAAGCCGGCCTTGTCCAGCCTTACGTCGGCGCCCATGATGCGGGAGAGCTGGATGTTGCCGACGCGGTCACTGAGCGGGTCGGGCCAGTCGACCCAGTTTTCCTGGACGAGGCGGGCCTTCATGCCCAGTTTGGCGGCGACGGCGGCCACTTGCCGGGTGTGGTTGGACTGGTAGCCGCCGATGGAGACGAGCGTGTCGGCGCCCTGGGCGATGGCGTCCGGGACGATGTATTCCAGCTTCCGGGTCTTGTTGCCGCCGAAGGCCAATCCGGAGTTGACATCCTCGCGCTTGGCCCAGATCTTGGCGCCGCCGAGGTGCTGGCTGAGACGGGGGAGGTCGTGGATGGGGCTGGGGCCGAAGGTGAGCGGGTAGCGTTCAAAATCCGAGAGTGCCATGACGTCCTTGTCTCATGCGTTGCCGTTTAGCGTATGCGATATATTGCATACCGATCTTGGGCAACTGTCAAGGGGCGGTGTTTGCCGATGTCTTGCCAGCCGGCCAGGTCGCACACCGGCAATCGCGCCGGCCAGCCGGGCGTGGCGATATATCCTATGTTGCATGCCCACTCCCCTGCCCCACGGAATCCACAAGCGTTCACTGCTGCGCAACGACGTCTATGAATCCATCCGCGACGCCATCGTCGACGGCACCTTTGCTCCCGGCGAGCGCCTGCGCGATCCCGAGCTGGAGGCATGGCTGGGCGTGAGTCGGACGCCGATCCGGGAGGCGCTGCTGCGGCTGGAGCGGGCGGGGCTGATTGTGTCCCAGCCGGGCCGGGCCACCATTGTGGCGCCGCTGGATCCCGCCTCGACGGTGGGTGCTCAGCAGGTGGTGGCCGCGATGCATGAACTCGCCGCCCGGCTGGCCGTGCCGCTGTTGGGCAAGGCCGAGCTGGCGGAGATGACCGCGGCGAACTCGCGTTTTGCCGCGGCGGTCAAGAAGAACGACGCCGATGCCGCCCTCGCCGCCGACGACGAGTTCCACGGCCTCCTGGTGGGCGCCTGCGGAAATGAGATGGTGCCCGTCATGCTGGAGCAGGCCATGCCCGTGCTGCGGCGGGTTGAGCGCCAGCGCTTCAGCTCCCACGAAGCCCAGCATTCGGTGGCTGCCCATGCGGATATCATCCGGCTGGCCGCCGCGGGAGATGCCGACGGCGCAGCCCTGGCCACACGGGAGAACTGGCTTTCATTGGGATCCACTCCAGAGCGTTGAACGGACGGACGCACAGGACGGGATGTGACACGGCCGGTGCCGCACGCCGGTCACTGCCGCGCCAGCGAGGACGGGGCACAGCGCGCCACCGCACTGCACCCAAGCCGCGCATCATGCGGTATTACGCAGACACGCCCCGACTGGCACCGGACAACGCCCCGAGCGGCGATCCCCATCCGGACAGCACGGCCTTCACCTCCGCATTCCTCTCGGCGTCCAGGGCCTGGGCGTAGGCCGCCGTGATGACATCGTCGATCCGCACCCGCTTTCCCGTCCCGGCTGATTGTACGGCGGCCTCCACCATCGCCAGGGAATAAACGTTGGAGTGGATTTCGCCGTTGGGCACCCGGCCGCTGCGCACGGCGGCAACAAATTCGGCCAGCGACCCGGCGATCTGCTCGGGGCCGCCGTCGGAAACTGGGATGTCCAGCACCGCGCCCTCGAGTCCTTCCGCCGTGGGGGCGTTGTCGCCGTCCCACAGCGCCGTCCCCCGCGCACCGTTCACGCGCCAGCTCCCGTTCCAGGATGTTTCCTTGCCGTCCGCACACCATGACCCCGAGTACACGTAGCGGAGCCCGCCGGCGAACTCAAAGACGGCGGTGGCCGCGGCGTCGGCCCTGTACCAGCTCCACGGTGGGTTGAATTCCTCGCAATACACGCTCACCGGATCCTGGCCGGTCAGGTGGCGGACGGCGTCGAAGGGGTGGATGGCCATGTCCAGCAGGAGCACATGGTCCATCTCCTCACGGAAACCGCCAAAATGCGGCGCCTTGAAGAACTCGGTCGTGATGACGCCAATGTCGCCAAGCTCCCCCGCCATGGCCTTGAGCTGGGTGAGGGAGTTGAAGTAGCGGCGCGACTGGCTGATCATCAGCAGCTGGCCACTCGCCTCGGCACTGGCTGCGAGGGACAGTGCCTGCGCCACGGTGGGCGCAGCCGGCTTCTCGCACAGCACCGGCAGCCCCGCAAACATGGCCTCAACATTGACGGGATGGTGTGCCACGGGAACCGTGACATTGACGACGGCGTGTGCCCCCGTCGCCGCGGCCACTTCGCCGACGCTGGTACCCACGGCGACGCCCTGGAGCCCTCGGTCTGCGAGTGCGGCATGGGCGGCGTCCGTGTTGAGGTCGACGAGGCCAACCAGTTCAACGTCGGGGTTGGCGATGATCGTGTCCAGCCAGGCCTGCCCCATGCCGCCGGCGCCGACCTGGACCAGGCGCAGCGGGCCGTTGTTGTCAATCGTGGCGAAAGTGCTCAATTTGCAATGGCTCCCTGGTAACCGTGGCCGTTGTAGAAATCTTCCGTGTTGTAACGCAACAGCACCGGATCCGTACGCTCGGGACGCAAAGTCCTGGCCCATTCAACACCGTTGGCGATGACCTGGCGAACCTCCTTCTGATGGTAAACGGGGTAGTCCTGATCGCCCGGGCTGAAGAAGAAGATCTTGCCGTAGCCGCGCTTGTACGTCATGCCGCTGCGGAACACTTCTCCGCCGGTGAAGGTGGAGAGGAAGACCAGTTCGTCGGGAGCAGGCACGTCGAAGAACTCACCGTACATCTCCTGGGCCGGAATGATGAACGGGTGCGGGATTCCCTGGGCGATGGGGTGGGTGGGGTCGACCGTCCAGACGATTTCCCGGTCTTCCTCAGAGCGCCAGCGCAGCGTGCAGGAGGTGCCCATAAGCTTGCCGAAGATCTTGGACCAGTGCGCGGAATGCAGCACCACCAGCCCCATCCCGGCCAGTACATGGCGGTGGACGCGTTCGACGACGTCGTCACTCACCTCCGCGTGGGCGGCGTGCCCCCACCAGACCAGGACGTCGGTGGCGGCGAGGACTTCCTCCGTGAGGCCGTGCTCGGGATCGTCGAGGGTCACAGTGGTGACATTGACGTTATTGCCGAGATTCTCTTCGATCCCTTCTTTAATGGTGGTGTGCATGCCGTCGGGGTAAATGTCGCGCACTTTCTGCTCGACCTGTTCGTGGCGGTTCTCGCCCCAGACGACGACGTTGATTGGCTGGGTTGTCATGATTTGCACTTTCTTTTGGGTTCTATTTGACGGCGCCGCCGGTGGCACCGGCTGCAATGTACTTTTGGGCGATGACCAGCAACACAATGGCCGGCAGTGAGGACAGAACGGCCGTGGCCATGACGGCGCTCCAGTTGGAGACTTGAGTGCCGAGGTATTGGTAAATGCCTAACGTCACAGGCCGGATATCATCCGTGGTGGTCAGGGTCAGGGCGAAGAGGAAGTCGCTCCAAGAGAAGAGGAAGGCAAAGAGCCCGGCCGTGATGAGCGCGTTCTTCGCAATGGGCAAGGCTATTGAGAAGAACGCCCTGACCTGCCCGGCACCATCCACACGCGCCGCCTCAATCACGGAGGCCGGGATGCTCGTCATGAAGGCACGCATGATGAGGATGGCGAAGGGTATGGCGTGGGTGGAGTCGGCCAGGATGAGACCAACATAGGAGTTCAAGAGTCCCAAATCGTTGTAGGCGGCGTAGAGCGCATTGGCGATCACGACCCCGGGAATCATCTGAGCGATCAGGATGGCCAGCAGCCCGGCGCTGATCCATCGGAACTTGAACTGTGCCAAGGCGTAGGCGGCCGGGGCGGCAATGACCAGAGTGACCACCACGGTTCCCAGCGAGATGATCAGGCTGCTGACCAGGTTGGCGCCCTGGTCAGCAATGGCTTTTTCGTAGCCCGCGAAACTGGGGTTCAGCGGCAGCAAGCTGGCGTTCAGGGTGTTGCCTGAGGGTTGCAGGGAGGCGTTGATCATCCAGTAGATGGGGAACAGCATCACGGCAAGGAAGATGATGCCTAGGACGGTGAAGCCCTTGCTGCGCAGTTGCTTGTTGCGCTGCGCGGCGGCGTGGTTGATGACGGGTGCGGTTGTCATGGGATGCTCCTACTCGTCCACGGCGCGGCGGTTGGCGCGCAGGTAGATGATGGCAAAGACCAGTGAAATCAGAATCAGTATGTTGGAGAATGCTGCGCCGACACCGAATTGGAAGTTCACAAACGATTCTTGGTATGAGCGGACGGCAATGGTTTGCGTCGCGTTGGCGGGGCCGCCGTTGGTCAAGCCGAGGATGATGTCCAGCACCTTGATCGTGTAGACCACGCCAAGCACCAGGACCACGCTGACCACCGGGCGCAGATTGGGCCAGGTGATGTGCCAGAAGGCTTTCCACCCGGTGGCCCCGTCAAGCGAGCCGGCCTCATAGAGTTCCTCGGGGATGTCCTGCAGGCCGCCATACAGCAAGGTCACGTTGAAGGGTATGCCCACCCAAATGTTGACGATGATGACGGCGATGAGTGCCACCGAGGGGCTGGTCAGCCACGGGATGGCGGGGATGCCGAACGTCCCGAGGAACTGGTTGAGGATGCCGGAGTCCTGGTCCAAAATGGATCGCCACGTGGCGCTGGCCACGATGAGCGGCAGCAACCAGGGCAGCAGGAGCATGGCCCGGAGGAAGCCGCTGAGTGGGAACCGGCGGTTGAAGAACACCGCCAGGCCCAGGCCGATAACAAATTGGCCAATAATGGAGCCCACAGTGAACAGTGCCGTGTTGAGCATGGCCGGGCCGAAAAGGTTGGAACTGATCACCGTGGCGTAGTTTTGCAGACCCACCCACGGCGCTTCACCGGTGAAGAAGGTCTTGGTGGTGTAGTCCTGCAAACTCATAGTGATGTTCTTGACCACGGGGTAGCCAAAATAGAGCACCATGAAAAGACCGGCCGGAACAACGAAGAGAATCTTGGTGATGGTCTCCTTGTCGAAACGGGAGCGCTTGCGGGCTGTCGGCTTTTGACGGGGCGTCTGGATCACCACGTCTTTGGAGTGCAACGATTGGGAAGTCATGGGTGCCTTTCGGCGGGTACCGTCCCTGGAGGCCAGAGACGGAACCCGCGATGGAATCAGTGGCGTCAGCCCTTGGCTGCCTGTTTGAAGGCGTCATCCACACTGGCCTGGCCCGTCAGCGCCAGCTGGATCGCCGTGTAAATGGTCGTGGCAGCCTTGGGCCACCCGTCGCCGAGCTTTCCGGTGCGGGAGCGCGCATCCGCCACCTGCTCCGTGAAGGCCTTCATGTCAGGTTTTTCGGCAATGAATTCATCGGCCAGCTCGGGCTTGGTCGGAATGGTGTTGCGCTGGGTGGCGAGCGAGAGCTGTGTGCTGTCCCTCGTGAAGCAGCTGATGAACTCGGCGGCCTTGGCCTGCTTTTCCTTGTTTCCGGTTTCGGGGATCGTCCACACTTCGCCGCCGAGCGGGGCCACGGGTTTCTGGCCGGCTTCCTTCACTGGGATCAGCACGGTATCCCACTCCAGATCCTTGTTCTCATTCAGGGCGTTGATCTGCCACGGCCCGTTGACCATCATGGCGGCTTTTCCGGCCGCAAACTGGTCCTTCACATCGCCCTGCGACCAGTTAATGACGCTCTTTGAGGCGGAGCCGCTGTCCACGAGGTCTTTCCACAACTGCAGGGCTTCCTTGTTTTCGGGCGAATCAAGATTCGTCTCGTCACCGCCGTTGGTCCACATGAAGGGCAGGAACTGCCAGGCGCCTTCGTACGTTGCGATGGCAGAGAAGGCCACGCCGTACTGGTCGCCGCTCGTCAGCGCCTTGGCGGTGGATTTGAGCTCATCCCAGGTGGTCGGCGGCGTCAAACCGGCATCCGCCAGGAGCTTCTTGTTGTAGAAAATGCCCAGGGTGTTGGCGGTGGGAGCGAGCCCGTAGACCTTGCCCTCGTAGGTACCGGCGTCGAGCATGCCTTGGGCGAAGCCGTCGGTGTTGACATTGAATTCCTCCAGCGGCACCAGGCCGCCCGTCGAAGCAATTTCCTGCAGATCCGGGTTGTCCAGCATCAAAATGTCGGGCAGGGTCTTGGAGGAGGACTTCTGCAGAACCTTCTGAATGAGATCCTTGCCGGGAACCGCCTCGCGCTCGATCTTGACGCCGATTTCGGAGGCGCAGCTTTCAATTTCCTTCTTGATGGCCAGGTTGTCAGGCTCGTTGTTGTAGTAATCCATGAGCGTCAGCGTGGAGGCGTCGCCGCCGCTGTTGCCGCCACCCCCGCCGCCGCAGGCCGTCAGGGCCAACGGGACGAGCGCCGCAACTGCTAGTGCCTTGGTCAAGTGCTTCTTGGCATGGTTTTTCACTGTAGCTCCCTTGCTCAATTGGTAGTTCGACGCCTGCCCCTCTTTGGGCGGCATCGCTGCTCCTGCCGTGGAGCCTCCCGGACGATACGAATTGGGCGGCCCACATAAAAAAGTAAAGCGCTTTACTTTGGCTTGTGAGTTAGATCATGCCGCGCCTTGGTGGCCGTGTCAAGACCTATTTAAAGCGCTTTACTTTTTTGTCGGCGTGGGCGACGATGTGTCGACGGCAAGTGCTGTAGTTTGATGATCAAACATGGCGGAGGGAGAAATCATGGCGACCATGCAGGATGTGGCCAACCGGGCCAACGTCTCCCTGGCCACGGTTTCCTTCACCATCAACAACTCCAAACCCGTTTCGGCCAGAACTCGCGCCAAAGTGGAGTTGGCCATGAAGGAACTCGGCTATCGACGCAACGCCGTCGGCAGCGCTTTGGCACGCGGGCGAACCCACGTCTTGGCCCTGCTCTATCCGGCCCTGCAGCACCGCTTCTCCGCCACCTCCGTCCTCTTCTTCACAAGCGCCGCAGATCAGGCCCGATTGCGTGGCTACAACCTTGTACTCTGGCCCATGAGCAACGAAGCTGACGCCATTTCGGAACTCACCTCGTCGGGCCTCGTGGACGGCGTGGTGCTGATGGAAGTCCAGCTCGACGACCCGCGCGTCGAAGAACTTTCCGGCGGCACCACGCCCTTTTCCCTCATCGGCCGCACGCGAGACACCACCGGCATCCCCTACGTCGACGTCAACTTCGAGCACGCTGTGGAAAACGCCATCGACCGGCTCATCAAGCTGGGGCACACGAACCTCGCACTGATCGACGGCGGCACGGGCGACCAACTTCTGGGCGGCTACGGCCCGGTGGCCCGGACTCGAACAACGTTCGGCGAGATAACGGCACAGCGCGGTCTTACAGGCATCATCATGAGTGGCGGCGCATCCTCGGAAGGAGGCCGGACACTTGCCGCCGAATTCTTGGCGGAGCACCCCGAAACTACAGGCATTCTGCTCATGAACGAACCCGCGGGCCCCGGATTTGTTGCCGGTCTGCAAAAGGCCGGCAAACGCCTTCCGGACGACTTGTCCGTCATCGCCATCGGCTCATCGATCGACACGGCAACCATGGCCGAGCCCGAACTGAGCGTCCTCGTCTCCCCCGCAGACACGCTTGGACGCCTCGGTGTCGATGCCCTCATAGACCGCCTCGACGAGCCGAACAAGGCCCTCCCCCAGCGCCTCATCAAGTGCACCTTCTCGAAGGGATCAACATTGGGCCCCGCACCTGCCCATTGAGGGGTTACTGGGTGCCGATCATCTCTTCGACGGCTTCGCAAGCACCAAGGCTGTGGTCCATGGGCTCGGGGGTCTCGCAGGCGATGCGGCGCAAAAGACTTCGGAAAAGTGTGCGCTCATCGGCATCAAGAGCACCAAGAATGTCATCTTCGGCCTCGCGCACATGCGCCTGAAGATCGGCCAACCGCGCCAATCCGGCATCGGTGGCCACAACCATGCGGGCACGGCGATCGGCAGGGTTGAGTTGCCGCTCCACGAGGCCGGCCCGGACGAAGTCGTCCACCAGGTACGTCATGACGGTTCGGTCGATGCCCAGGTGCTGGGCCAGGGCCAGTTGGTTCGGCTGTTCGCCGCTGGCAACCGCCACCAGGACCTGGTAGCCGCGGGCACCGTGCGGGAATGCGCCCATGGCCGCGGTTGATGCGTTCTGGTAATTCCGCACCAGCACGCCCAGCGTCCACCCAAAGTCCTCCTGGGGGCTGGTGTTCGGCTGCGCGGCGGTTGTGCTGTTGCTCATGCCATTCATCATAACGGATTATTGCGCTTTACAACAGATAATATTTGAGTAAGATGATCTGTAAAGCAGAATATATTGGCTGACGGCCGGCCAGCGCAACAGCCGCCAAGGAAGAAGGAGTCCCCGTGGAACTAGGCGTTTACAGCTTTGGAGATGTCCACCGGAACCCCGTCACGGGCGCCGAGGTCAGCGGCCAGCAGCGCATGGCAGACCTCCTCGAGCGCGCACGGCTGGCCGATGATGTGGGCCTTGACTACTTTGGCATCGGCGAACACCACCGGGCGGACTTTGCCGTCTCGTCCATCGTTCCCGTGCTCGCCGCGGCCGCCGCACAGACCAGGAACATCAAGGTCGGCTCCGCCGTCACGGTGCTCAGCACAGAGGACCCCGTCCGCGTCTACCAGCAGTTCGCCACCCTTGACCTGCTGTCCGGCGGACGTGCGGAACTGACAGCCGGCCGCGGTTCGTTCATCGAGTCCTACCCGCTCTTTGGCGCTGACCTGAATGACTACGAGGCCCTCTACGAGGAAAAGATCCAGCTTCTGCTGGCGCTCAACGACGCCGGCCGCAGGGAGGAACCCATCACGTGGCGCGGCAAGTTCCGCCCGGCGTTGGACGACGCCACGATCTATCCCCGCCCCGTGGACAACAACCTGGACATCTGGATCGCCACCGGCGGCACCCCGGCGTCTTCGGTGCGCGCAGCCCGCCTCGGCACGAACGTCATCTACGCACTGCTGGGCGGGGCGGTCAGCAACTTCGCCCGCCATGCACAGCTGTTCCGGGCGGAGGCAGAGCAGGCCGGGCACGACGCCAACGCACTCAAGGTGGGGGTCAGCGCCGTCGGACTTGTGGCCAAAAGCGGTGCGCAGGAGACCTTCTACCCCTATTGGCGCCACCTCATGGACGGCCTTTCCCGCGAGCGCGGCTTCTCCCAGCCGAACCGCATCAGCTACGACATGCAGACGGCACCCAAGGGCGCCATCTATGCGGGCACCCCGGAGCAGGTTGCCGAAAAGATCCTGCTGACCCGGGAGCACATGGGCCACGACCGCCACATCCTGCAAATGGACCTGGCCTCCGTTCCACAAAAAGACGTCCTGAAATCCATCGAACTTCTCGGCACCGAGGTCAAGCCCCTCATCGACGCCGAACTGCGCAACCAGGAAAAGGCAGCAGCATGAACCAGATACTCCAGCACGATCCCGCCACCACGACCATCGGCATTCTCGGCGCCGGCAAGGTCGGCACGGGTGTGGCGCGACAGGCACTGAAGGCCGGCTACCGCGTGCTGATCGCGGCCTCCGGCGACCCCAAGGACATCTCGTTGATCATCTCCGTCATGGCCCCGGGAGCAGTCGCGGCCAGCGCAGCGGATGTCATGTCCGAGGCCGACCTCGTGGTCCTGTCCGTGCCGCTGCACAAGTTCCGTACGCTGGATCCGGCGGGCCTGGCCGGCAAGCACGTGCTGGACACCATGAACTACTGGCGGGACACCAATGGCGACATGCCCGAGCTGGACGAAGCGCCGTCGAGCTCCGAAATGGTCCACGCGCACATTCCCGAGGCCCGGCTGGCGAAGTCACTGAACCACATCGGCTACCACGAGCTCGAACTGGACGCCCGGCCCGCCGGTGCCCCGGACCGCCGCGCACTGGCCGTCACGTCGGACGACGCGGAGACCCTTGCATTGGCGCTGGGCTTTGTGGAACGCCTTGGCTTTGACGCGGTCGACGGCGGACGGCTCTCCAACGGTGCCGCGTTTGAACCGGGGACGCCGATCTTCACCGGCTCCTACGACCAGGCAGGGTTGCAGTCGGAACTGCTGGCCCACGCAGCCTCTGCCGCCGGCGAGGAACTGGCACTCTCACCGGTGCACTGACCCCGCCGGGCGCCACGCGGCCCCATGGGCCCTCCGTCAGGCCTTTGTGACGACCGAGCTGACCGGCGTCGCGTTGCTGAAAAGGTCTTGCACGGGGCAGCGCGACTCGACAAAGCGGCCCAGCTCCTCGTAGCTTTCCTGCGATTCCGGGCCTGAGATCCGCACCGACAGCCTGATATCAGTGAAGCCGGGACGGACACTGGGGTCGATCCCGAACAGGCCGCGCACGTCCAGGTCGCCTTCTGCGTCGATCTGGATGTCATCGACCCGGGTGCCCAGCAGTTCGGCGTAGAGCCGGTACACCACCACCTGGCAGGCGATGATGGCCCCGAGCGCATACTCCACGGGGCTCGCTGCCGTGTCGTCCCCGGCCAGGGCCGCGGGCTCGTCCACCGTGAACAGGTGCTTCCCGGCGCTGATCCGCGTCGCCACGGAGCCGACGCCCACCCCCGCCGCCGTATATGTCAGCCTCGCGCTATCCGGGTTGGCGGCGATCCGCCTGCTCCATGCGGCGCCGGCCTCGCCGAGCCTGGCCGAACGCTGCGCCACCTCGTCAACAAGTGCTGTTTCAGTCATGATGTTCCTTCGGGTCCTTGCGGGCACCGTACGCCCGCCATACTTACGCCGCGGCCGTTGCCTGGCGTCGAATCCTCACCTGGGGCACCCCACTATGGTTGGGAGGGTTGCCGCTCGAGCAGCCAGGGCCTTCGCTCGAAACTCTTGATTCTGCATTCCAGTCTGGCCCCCAGCCGCCTCGCACCCAAGCTTTCCGTCACATGCGGCAACATGGCCTGCCCGACGGCGGCGCGCCAGTCCCAGCCGGCGGGCGGCCCGGGCACAGCAACAGCGGGCGCGTGGCGAGACGCCCGCCACGCCCGTCCCCGGCCGTCCGCAGGGCAACTTAAGATGGACTAATGAGCGCAACACTTGTGGCAAAGGACCTCTCCGGAGGCCACGCACACCGCACCCTGTTCAGCAACCTCTCCTTCACCGTCGCCCCGGGCGATGTGATTGGCGTGGTCGGAGCCAACGGCGCCGGCAAGTCAACACTTTTGAGCCTTCTGGCCGGCGCTGCCACCCCGCAGGGCGGCAGTGTCAGCACGGCACCGCAGGACGCGTTCGTGGGCTGGCTGCCGCAGGAGCACGAGCGGGTCGAGGGCGAATCCATCGCCGGCTACATCGGCCGCCGCACCGGCTGCACCCAGGCCACCGTCGACATGGAAAGCTCCGCGGAGGCGCTGGGATCCGGCAACTCCGCAGACGACGACCGCTACGCCGCAGCCCTGGACCACTGGCTGGCCTGCGGCGCCGCGGACCTTGACGAACGCATCCCCGCAACGCTCGCCGAGCTCGGCCTGGACCTCAGCCCCGAGGCACCCATGACCGGGCTCTCCGGCGGACAGGCCGCCCGGGTGGCGCTGGCCGCGCTCCTGCTGAGCCGGTTCGACGTCGTGCTTCTGGACGAACCCACCAACGACCTGGACCTGGCAGGCCTGGCGCGCCTGGAGGAATTCGTGAAGGGGCTGCGCGGCGGCGTGGTTCTCGTCTCGCACGACCGCGAGTTCCTGGCCCGCACCATCACCTCGGTCGTGGAGCTGGACCTGGCGCAAAACAAGGTGGCCGTGTACGACGGCGGCTACGACTCCTTCCTCGAGGAGCGCGCCATCGCCAAGCGCCATGCCCGCGAGGCCTACGACGAGTTTGCCGAGAAGAAGGCGGACCTCGTGGGGCGTGCCCGCGTGCAGCGCGAATGGAGCTCCCAGGGCGTGCGCAACGCCATGAAAAAGAGTCCCGACAATGACAAGATCCGCCGCAGGGCCGCCTCTGAATCCTCCGAGAAGCAGGCGCAGAAGGTGCGGCAGATGGAGTCCCGGATCGCCCGCCTCGACGAGGTGGAGGAGCCGCGCAAGGAGTGGGCGCTGCAGTTCAGCATCGGCGCCGCCCCGCGCTCCAGCACCGTGGTCTCCACCCTCAATGCGGCTGTGGTCCGGCAGGGTGATTTCACGCTGGGTCCGGTGTCCGCTCAGGTCAACGCCGGGGAGCGGATCGGCATCACGGGCCCCAACGGCGCCGGGAAGTCCACGCTGCTGAAGCTGCTGCTGGGCCGCCTTTCCCCGGACGACGGCGTTGCCTCCCTGGGTGCGAACGTCGCCGTTGGCGAGGTCGACCAGGCACGCAGCCAGTTCCCCGAAGGCACGCCGCTGGGCGATGCCTTTGAGGCGCTGGTGCCGGAGATGAACCAGGGCGAGGTGCGCACGCTGCTGGCCAAGTTCGGGCTGAAGGCGGACCAGGTGACAAGCCCGGTGGGCGCCCTGTCCCCCGGCGAACGCACCCGTGCGTCGCTGGCGCTGCTGCAGGCGCGCGGCGTGAACGTGCTGGTGCTCGACGAGCCGACCAACCACTTGGACCTGCCCGCGATCGAGCAACTGGAAGAGGCACTGGAAAGCTACGAGGGCACGCTGCTGCTGGTCACCCATGACCGCCGGCTGCTGGAACACGTGCGCCTTGACACCAGGTGGGCTGTGTCGGACGGGCAGCTCCGCGAGCTGTAACCATTCGTCCGCGACGTGCCGGGGCCTGCAAGACCAATGGATCTTGCAGGCCCTCTTGCATCAAAAACGCCATCACCGAGCCAATGCATTAGCCCCACTTACGAATCAGCGGATTTTGACTTAATATCTCTAAAATGTTGCAATGAGTAACAGCCTTGCTGCTCTTCTTGGATCCGCAGCGAAGCCGCTTCGTTGAATCTTGGTGCACCTGCACCCCACCAGGTTCCGGACGGCACCGCAGGCGTGAGGCCGCGGATGCACTCGTTCCGTATGAACCGCGGGCGGCCATCCGCCTGTTTTGGCCGCAGCAATGCCTGCCGCCGCGCACTGTTTGCTTGACTTGCACCGTGCGCCTTGTAGTTCTGCCACGGACGCACCGTTCACCGGTCCATCCGCTTGTTCCCGCAGGGCTGTGGATTCGAAGCGCCGCACTCAGGCGGCACACATGATCCAAGTGATGAGGAGAACAGCATGACATTGCGAGTCGGAATCATTGGAGCGGGCCCCAGCGGCATGGCACAGTTGCGCGCCTTTGAATCAGCACGCCGGAACGGCGCGGACATCCCCGAGATCACGTGCTTTGAAAAGCAATCCGACTGGGGCGGCCAGTGGAACAGCAGCTGGCGCACCGGCCTGGACCAGCACGGCGAGCCCGTGCACTCGAGCATGTACCGCCACCTGTGGTCCAACGGCCCCAAGGAGTGCCTGGAATTCACCGACTACTCGTTCGACGAGCACTTCGGCCGCCCCATTTCATCCTTCCCGCCGCGCGAAGTCCTCTTTGACTACATCAAGGGCCGCGCCGAAAAGTCGGATGTGCGCAAGTACGTCCAGTTCAACACCGTGGCACGCCACACCTCGTACGACGAAGACACCCAGGAATTTACCCTGACGGTCGAGGACCTGGCCACTGGCACCACCACTGACCACATCTTCGACAAGCTTGTTGTGGCCACTGGCCACTTCTCCACACCGACGGTCCCCGAGTTCAAGGGCATCAACAGCTTCCCCGGCGAGGTCCTGCACGCCCACGACTTCCGCGGCGCAGAGCGCTTTGGCGGCAAGAACCTGCTCATGATCGGCAGCAGCTACTCCGCTGAAGACATCGGCATGCAGGCCCACAAAATGGGCGCCCGCTCCATCACCTTCAGCTACCGCAGCGCCCCCATGGGCTTCGACTGGCCCGAGAACACCGTGGAGCGCCCGCTCGTCACGCACTTCGAGGGAAGCACTGCGCATTTCGCCGACGGCACCCGAGGCGAGTTTGACGCCGTCGTGCTCTGCACCGGGTACCAGCACAAGTACCCGTTCCTGCCGAGCGAGATGAGCCTGAAGTCCAACAACGTGCTCTACCCGGGGAACCTGTACAAGGGCGTGGTGTGGCAGCAGAACACCAATCTGTTCTACCTTGGCGCACAGGACCAGTACTACACGTTCAACATGTTTGACGGCCAGGCCTGGTTTGCCCGCGACGTGATGACCGGGGAGATCGAACTGCCGTCCCTTGAGGCGCGCGACGCCGACATCCAGCGGTGGCTCGAACGCCAGGCTGCGCTGCCGGACCACAATGCGGAGGCCGATTTTCAGTCGGACTACCTCCGCGAGCTGATCGAGGCCACGGACTACCCGCCGTTCGACCTCGACGCCGTGTCGCAGCTGCTCAAAGACTGGATGGGCCACAAGGAAAGCGACATTCTGGGCTACCGCGACATGGTCCACCGCTCCGTGGTCACCGGCACCTTGGCCTCCCGCCACCACACCCGCTGGCTCAACGCCATGGACGACTCGCTGGAGCGCTACCTCAACGGCCCGTCGCAGGACGTGGACACCGGCACGCTGGCCACACTGACCGGCGACGGCACGGTCGCCAGCAACTAAAACCGCGAAGTGCACACCCGGCAGCGACAACGGCCGGCGGCGCCTCCGCAGCCATTGCTGCCCATACAGTACGCCCCCGCACAGCAGTGCGGGGGCGCCTGCGGGCCAACGGGCGCTCAGCCATTGACAGCCCGGCAAATTGCGCGCATTCTAAAAACATAAGTTCCGTTTTTAGATGGAGGAGTCATGGCAACGCATTCAATTCCCGCAGCATCCGCTGGTTGGACATCCCACGCACTGGCGCGCGCGAAGACCGACCCCGCCTACGGCGCATTCGTCCTGTTGTGGGTCGGTTTCATCGCCGTCCCGTTGGTCATGGGTCTCGACAAGTTCTTCAACGTCTTGACCACATGGGAGAACTACCTGGCACCGTGGATCGCGAACATCTCACCGTTCAGCGCGCACGGAACCATGATCGCCATTGGCATCGTCGAGGTGGTCGCCGCCGTCATGATGGTGTTGCGGCCCCGCTACGCGGCTTGGGTCGTGTCGATCTGGCTGCTTGGCATCGTTGTGAACCTGCTGACCTACTCCGGATTCTACGACGTGGCCCTGCGCGACTTCGGGCTCATGGTCGCAGCCGTGGCGCTTGGCCTGCTGGCCCGGACCTACACGAAACCGGGCATCCGCAAGGGCGGCATGAACTAGCCCACGACCCCTGACATGGGCTGACGGCGCACCGGAGCCCGCGCCGTCGGCCCATTTCTTTGCCCAAGCACGACGCCGGTCCCGCGCCTCATCCGTCAGGCCCACCCATGCGTCACGCCAAGGGGCACAGCATGGGCGGGCCGCGCAACGCCACAACGCAGGGGCTTGAGTGCCGGAAGCGGTCAGCCGCCCACCCCGGCGTACGAGTGCAGGCCGGAGAAGTACACGTTGACAATGGTGAAGTTGAAGACCACGCAGAGGTAGCCCACGATCGACAGCCAGGCTGCGCGTGTTCCGGTCCAGCCCTTGGTGGCGCGGGCGTGCAGGTATCCGGCGTAGACCACCCAAATCACGAACGTCCACACTTCCTTGGTGTCCCAGCCCCAGAAGCGGCCCCACGCCTTTTCGGCCCAGATGGAACCGAACATCAGCGTCAGGGTCCAGCCCACAAAGGCAATGCCGTTGATGCGGTAGGACAGGTTCTCCAGGCTCAGTGCGTTCGGCACGAGGCGCATGACAGGGGCCTTGTCCGGCTTGCCCAGCGCGATCGACGCCTCGCGCCGGGCCTGGAAAAGCTGCAGCACCGACATCGCGAAGGTGATGGTGAAGAACGCGGACGACAGCACTGCAATGGAGACGTGGATGATCAGCCAGTAGCTCTGCAGCGCCGGCACCAGGTGGCCAACGGGAGTCCAGAAGGAGACGTGCGCGGCAACGATCATGACCAGTACCAGACCGATCACAAAGGTGCCGAGGAAGCGCAGGTCGCGGCGGGTGAGCACCAGCAGGAATACCACGGCCACGGCGAAGGAGCCAGTGGTGCAGAATTCGTACATGTTGCCCCACGGCACGCGCCCTGCCGCCAGCCCGCGCAGGACCACGGCAATGCCCTGTACGACGGCGGCCACAACGGTAAGTGCGACGGCCACCCTGGCCACGACGCGCTTTTCCTTGCCGTAGCGCATGGAGTCGCCGGCGGTGACTCCGTCGGATCCCTCATGGGTCTTGCTGCTGGGGCGCACTCCGCGGTCCTGCGGCCCGACTCCCAGGTCCTGTCCGGCGGCGCTGCGGGCGCCGACGCCGGCCAGCACGGCGCCGTTTTCCGGGGAACCACCCTGCTGTGCGGTTCCCGGTGCGGTGGCGAGGCCCTTCTTGACGGCGCTGCTGAAGGTCACCAGGTCCCAGACATAGGCGCAGACGGCCACGGCATACGCCATGCCGGCCACCAGCATGAGCTGTTCACTGAGTAGCGCAAAGCCTTCATTGATCTCTGACATTACTGGTCCTTACTTGCCGCGGTGACGCCCAGTGCGGAGTCGGTGGTTGATGTTTGTTCCCCATTTTGCCCGTCAGCTTCCATTGGCACCAGCCATTTAGCGTGCAGTGCCTTGTTGAGGGCGTCGTATTCGCCGGCGAGGCGGTGGTCTTCACCGCGTGCCAGCAGGCCAAATTCCACCATCGTGCGGCCGTCCGGATGGTTTCCGGTGCGGATCCAGACACGGCGGCGGTTCAGGAAGAGGGAGGCCATGAGCCCGGCCAGGGCCAGGAGCGCGAAGACCAGGACCATGCCCTGGCCGGGATCGTGCCTGATGTCGAGGGCGGCAAAACGCTTGATGCCGTCGAAGCTGATGGTGCCGTTGTTTCCCGGCAGCGTGTAGCTCTGCCCGGGTGCCAGCACGATGCCGCCGGCATCAACGTTGCGGGAGTTGATCTCCTTCATCGCCGAGGTGTCCAGCGTGTACACGTTGCGGGGCACGCCGTTGTCCAGGCCGAGATCACCGGTGTAGGCGTTCAGGTTCAGCTGCGGGTTGAAGGGGTCGGGGTCGGAGCCGAAGGCCACGCCCTTGTCGTCGATCAGGGCGGTGGGCAGGAAGAAGCCCACAAAGCCGAGCTGGTTGGGCTGGGCATCCGGGACCTTGATGACCATCAACGACGTGTAGGCGCCGTCGGTGGGGATCGTGATGACGGGCCCCTGGAAGGCAATGTTGCCGTCGCCGTCCTTGACGGTCACCACTGGTGCGTAGCCGTTGCCGACCAGGTACATGTTGGTGCCGCCGATGGACACGGGCTCGTTGACCTTCAGCGTCTTGGTCTCGGCTTCTGCGCCGGGCCCGTCCTTGACGGTCAGGGTGGCGTTGAAGTCCAGCGGCTGCCCGTAGTGGGCTTCCGTGGAGCGGTCGTACTTGACTACCAGCCGGTCCAGCTGCGCCGAGTAGGGCACGAGCCGGTCGTCGGAGAAGTTGGCCCCGGGAGTGAAGGTGTCATAGCTGGTCAGGGTGTTGACGAAGGTCTCGCCTTCAACCAGCACGCGCTGGCCGCTGTAGCCAAACAGGCCGCTGAAGGCGATGGCTGCCAGGACACCGATCATGGCCGTGTGGAACAGCAGGTTGCCGACTTCTTTCATGAAGCCGATCTCGGCTCCCACGGAGGGACGGTCCGTGTCGAGATCGCGGAGGTCCACACGGTAGCGGCGGGACTTGAGGATTGCGGCGGCGTCCTTGACGGCCGTCGCGGCATCGATGCCGCTGCCGGCCGGGATCGTGACGGTGCCGTATTCTGCCAGCCGCGAGAGACGCTTAGGCGTGCGGGGCGGCGCGGAGCGCATGGCCTTCCAATGGATCTTGGCGCGCGGCAGCACACAACCGATCAGGGAGGTGAAGAGCAGCAGGTAGATGGCCGCAAACCAGGGCGAGGAGTAGACGTCAAAGAGCTTGAACCAGTCCATGACGGGCCCCGAGGCGGGGTTGTCCTTCAGGTACTGGGTCACTTCCGACGGCGCAGAGGACCGCTGCGGAAACAGCGACCCCGGCACTGCTGCGACGGCCAGCAGGAGGAGCAGCAGCAGGGCCGTGCGCATGCTGGTCAGCTGCCGCCAGGCCCACCGGAGCATGCCGACAAGGCCCAGCTGCGGCACCGCAATGTCGCCACCGGCTTTGCGCCCCTTGGCCCCGGCCCGGGGCTCCGTGCCCTTGGGATCTTCCACCACTGTCTCTTTCATTAGATTGGCAACCTCACGTCATTCCTGAGCCAATATTGCAGTTCATTGATCCAGGTTCCCCACAGCCC
The DNA here is from genome assembly GCF_016820535.1 of Sporosarcina beigongshangi. Lineage (GTDB taxonomy): Bacteria > Actinomycetota > Actinomycetes > Actinomycetales > Micrococcaceae > Specibacter. The sequence goes on from NZ_JADHDY010000003.1 coordinate 279,302, forward strand.
CGAAACCATCAGCAGGCCCAGGACAATGAGCATGCCTCCGCCGAAGTACTGAAGACCCCGCCGGTGCTTGCGGAAGAACGCCAGTGCTCCCATGCCGCGGCGGACACCGAGAGCGATGAGCAGGAACGGCAGCCCCAGCCCCAGGCAATACACAAAGGTCAAGAATGCACCCTTGGCTGCGTTGGCGCCCTCATCAAAGGCGAGCATCTGCACGGCACTGAATGTGGGTCCGATGCACGGCGCCCAGCCCAAACCAAAGGTTACGCCCAAAATGGGTGCACCCCACAGTCCGGAGGGGGGCTTGGCATGGATCTTGGCCTCGCTCTGGAACCAGCTGAACCCACCAAGGAACACGACACCCATGATCATCACGACGATGCCGAGCACCCGGGTGACCCAGGCGGCGTCGGGCCCCAGTAACCACGCGCCCAACTGTCCAAACATCGCCCCGATGAGCATAAACACCACGGAGAAGCCGAGCACGAACAGCCCAATGCCGGCAAACATGCGCCCGCGTTTCTGGTTCTCCAGGTCGGCTCCGGTCAGGCCGCTGACGTAGCCCAGGTAGCCGGGCACCAGCGGAAGGACGCAGGGGGACAGGAAAGAGACCAGGCCGGCGAGGAGCGCAACAGGCATGGCAAGCAGCATGGAGCCGCTGAGGATTGCCTCGGCAAATGGATTGTTCGTCATGAAGGCAGGCGCGCTAGCTCTCAGCCAACGCGCTGGTGATGAGTGCCTTGAGGGTGCCCTTTTCGGCAACGCCCAGGACGCGCGCGGAGACGCGGCCCTTCTTGTCCAGCACCAGGGTCGTGGGTACGGACGACGGCGGCACGTACTGGGTCATGGCCAGCAGCACCCCGCCGTCCTTGTCCACGACGCTGGGGTAGCCAAGTTCGAAGTTGCGTTCAAACGCCTCGGCCGTGGCCTTCTCATCCCGCACGTTCACGCCGAGGAACTCGACGCCGTCGGCCTTGAATTCGGTGTACAGGGCCTGGAGGTCCGGCGCCTCGATGCGGCATGGCGCGCACGCGGCGTACCAAAAGTTCAGCACAGCCACCTGACCGCGGTAGTCCGCCGCATTCACGGTCTTGCCGTCAAACAGCGTGCCGGTGAACTCCACGGGGTCCTTGCGGTCGGCGGCGCCGTATTCGCTGACGGAACCGTCGCCGGCAATGTAATTCTTGTTGTCGCCGGCATTGGCCTGCTTGGCCAGAGGGTCCTCGCTGGTGCAGGCGGCCAGGGCCACAGTCAGCGCTGCCCCTCCGGCAGCAAAAAGTGCCCTACGGCTCATCAAAGAAGTCACGACGCAATTCTTTCATTTCACGGTTAAGCCATTGCACAGTCGCAGAGGTGGCATTTTGCTCTACAGTACGTCGAAAAGCTGACTGCCAGCTGTGTGTCAGGCCCCGGGGGTGGTGGCCGCGCCCGGGAGCAGGACGGCCGCCGGTTCGCTGTAGTCCACGCCCACAATGTCATCGCCTTCAAACGTCAATGAAGTCAATGACGCGAGCGTGCATTCGCGGTTCCGGGGGTCATGCCACAGCCGCCTGCCCTCAGCGCTGCGCCGCGTGGACCAGATGGGCAGCTGGTGGCTGACCATGACGGCCTGCGCCCCGTCGCCGCCAATCTCAAAGGCACGACGGCGGGCATCCCGCGCCGCTTCCAGCATGCGTTCCGCCTGAGCCGAGTAGGCCTCCCCCCAGGACGGGCGGAAGGGGTTGACGAAATAAGGCCAGTGCTTGGGCTTGAGCAGTTCGGCCTTGCTCATGACGAGACCCTCGAAGTGGTTCTCCGCCTCGATGATGCGGGGGTCGGTCACAATCTCCAGGCCGAGGGCCTTGGCGGTGGGCTGGGCGGTTTCCTGGGCCCGGGTCAGCGGTGAGGCAACCAGGTAGACCGGCGCCGCGCCGTCGTTCTTCAAAGCCGCAAAGTGCTCCGCCACCATGTCCGCCATGGCACGGCCACGCTCAGAGAGGTGGAACTCGGGGAGCCGGCCGTAGAGGACGCCATCGGGGTTGAAAACCTCGCCGTGGCGCAAAAGGTGAACAGTTACTCGGGACATGTTTCCCAGTTTCTCAAAGTTAGTTGGCCAGGGGTTAATCCGGTGCGGCTAAAGTTTTTTTGGATCACGGGAATATTAGATGCAAACGCATGCTTATGCCATGTGAAGGGTCACCACAACGGCGATCCTGCCATTGTGTACAAAGCAAAATTCAAGGAGCTCCCCATGTCAGTAACCACCATCGAATCAACCGGTCTTGCCCAGGGTCTCTGGAACCTCGACGCATCACACAGCACGGTTGGCTTCGTTGTCCGCCACGCCGGAATCTCAAAGGTCCGCGGCCAGTTCACCGAAGTCGCCGGCGAACTGACCCTCGGCGAAACCCTCAACGATTCCTCCGTGACCGCAACCATCCAGGCCGCCAGCTTCACCTCAGGCGACGAAGGCCGCGACGGCCACGTCAAGAGCGCCGATTTCCTCGACGTCGAGGAATTCCCCACCCTGACGTTTGCATCCTCCGCCATCTCCGGCGACACCGAGGACTTTGAGCTGACGGGCGAGCTGACCATCCACGGCATCACCAAGACCGTCACCTTCAAGGGCGAGTTCAACGGCGTGGCTGTTGACCCGTTCGGCGCCACACGCGCAGGCTTCGAAGCCAAGACCGTCATCAGCCGCAAGGAATTCGGCCTGACCTGGAACGCAGCCCTGGAAGCCGGCGGCGTGCTGGTGTCCGACAAGGTCACCATCACCTTGGACGTCGCCTTCGTGAAGGCCGCGTAACCCCGGATTACCTGCCTTCTGCGCCCGGGCCAGGCCCGCGGCCAACGAGGGACCAAATGCCGGTCCGCCACAATGGCGGACCGGCATTTTTCGCGTCTCCGGGCGGTGGCTTGTGAAGGCTCCTGGCCGCTGGCTGAGGCATGCGGCGCTTCTCACAAGGCGCACCCGCCACATTTCGATGACACGGCAGCGTGCGACGACTAAGGTTCACACCATGAGCACACCGAATGAGACACCACGTCCCGAACAGGGTGCCGGCCAGCCGGCAACACCTCCCCCGCCCGGCTATGGTTCCCAGCCGGATTCGCCCCTGCCCGGCCAGCCGCCGGCACCGCCGCCAGGCTACGAGCAGCCCGCACCGCCGTCCTACCAGGGGCAGCCGCACCAACAGCCCGGATACCAGCAGCAGCCGCCTCTCTACCCGGGGCAGCCCGGCTACCAACAGCAGCCTGCGGACGACTTCTCGGTAAGGATGCCGCAGGACCTCCCGAAGTCGTTCCAGGACGTCTTGCCAGTGGACGGCCTGGGCGGGATCTTCCGGGCCGACGGACTGCCGCAGCTGCTGAAGGTCTCCTACTTCCTGTGGCTCGCGACGGCCGGACTGTGGCTGTTCTTCACATTCTTCGGCTTCATTGGCTCCCTGTTCATGCTCGGCTCGCGCCACTGGCGGGGTGAGGCGATCATGGGAATCATCACTTCCTTCGTGGCAGTGGCGTTGATTGCCGCGGTTGTTGTGTGCGCCATGAAGCTCAAGGAAGGCAGGCAGTGGGCGCGCATGGCCCTGTCGGCCATTGTGCTGATTGGCTTTGTGTTGATGGCCCTCGGCTCCAACGGCGGCAGCCTGCTGGGTGTGGCGGCCGCGGTGCTGATGTGGCTGCCCGAATCCACGGCCTGGCTCAACGCCCGGGCCAAGGGACTTGCCTGACGGGCCTGTCCCGTCTGCGGCCGGCTGATCGCCCGGACAAGTTGCGTGGGCGGGTAGTTGGCGGTGGCGGGGTCGCGTAGGGTTTATAGCAAACCAGACGCGGCCCCTTCCCTGTTTAATGAGGCCGCCGACGGCGCAGCAGCCCGCGCGGAGCAGCCGCCGGGCCACGGCACGCAAGTGAAAGAGCAGCCCATCATGAGCACCCCCGGCGAAGAGCCCCAAGAGCGCCCCGCTTCCCGCCCCGGAAGCTATGGCGAGATTGCCCCCGGCGTCCCCCGGTACGGCCAGTACGCCCCGGAAGGCTGGCAGCCGCCGCAGGAGCAGCCCGACACCCGCAGCGCCTCCGGCCAGCTGCCCCCGGCCTCCTCCTACCCCGGCTTCAAGGCGACCCCCCAGGGATTCAGCGGCGGCGGGCCGGGTGCACCTGATGAACACCTGGCACCGCCGGCCAAGGTGCTGCTGGCGTCCCGGCTGATCCTGGCCGCCGGCATCATGCAGGCACTTTCCGTGGTGGCACTGCTGGTGGTGCTGTTTGTCCCGTCCATCAAGGCGTCGGTCATTGACGTGCTTCAGAGCACCTTCTCATCCAGCCCCGAGCTGGCCACTGTATATTCGGACCCGTCCCTGGTGGACACGGCCCTGTTCGCGGCGTTTGTCCTGAGCATTGCCATGACAGCCTGCTACTTCTGGATCTCGCGGAATGTGCGCAAGGGTGCCGGCTGGGCCCGCACCACCTCGCTGGTCCTGGCAGCAATCTCCCTGCTGTTCCTCATCCCGCCGAATCCCCTGACCGTCATTCAGGTGTTGCTGGGAATCATTGCGGTGTACCTGATGTACCAGGGCCCGGGTGCAGCGTTCTTCCGCGCCCGCAAGGATGCCAAGGACGCACTGAAGCGCTGACGGGCCGGCGGGCTCGGGCACGGGATCGGCAGCGCCCTGCAGGGCAGGCCTGCCACCTGGAGGACCCGCTAGGCGCCCGGGCGGTCCTGTTCCAGGCCCGGCTCCTGGAGCCGCTGTGCGTGGTAGGCCAGGATCTGCAGCTCGGTGGCCATGTCCACCTTGCGCAGGTTGACGTACTCGGGCACGCTCAGGGGCACCGGGGCAAAGCTGAGGATGCTGTGCACGCCGGCGTCCACCACGCGGTCGCACACAGACTGGGCCACCGGCGCCGGCAGGGCCAGCACCACCATGTTGGCCCGTGTGGATGCCAGCACGGACTCCAGGTTGGCTGCATCGCTGACGCGCAGCCAGCCAATCTCCGTGCCGATGACCATCTGGTCGGCGTCAAGCAGCGCCACCACGTCAAAGCCGCGGGATTCAAACCCGGCGTAGCGGGCCAGGGCACGGCCCAGGTTGCCGGCTCCGACAATGGCCACGCGCCATTCGTGGGTGAGGCCAAGTGCCTGCGCAATCTGCCGGCTGAGGTTGGCCACGTCGTAGCCCACGCCGCGTGTGCCGTAGGAGCCCAGGTGGGAAAGGTCCTTGCGGACGTTGGCAGCCCCCACGCCCGCGGATTCAGCCAGGGCATCCGAAGAGACGTTTTCCACACCGTCGGCCAGCAGCGCGTTGAGCGTGCGCAGGTACAACGTCAGGCGCGACACCGTGGCAGGCGGCAGCTGCCTGGCCTGGCCGGCCGGCTGGTCCTCCGGGGTCTGCGCTGGGATCACGGTGTCACTCCACAATTGAAAAATTCGGGCCCAAAGCCACCACTGCGCTTCGCAGCGCAGGCGGTGTGGAAGCCTGATTCAACTGTAGGACCTGCCTCGTCCCCTGCCAAAAGCGGCGCCTATCCTCCAGTCATGGCACGACGCAGAACACCCTCGAGCCGCACGGGGTCAATGTGCCAGAAATCGCGCTGCACGCCGTCCACCAGGACCACGGGGATCTCCTCTCCGAACCGCGCAGTGAGCTCCGCGTCGCCGTCGATCTTTCGCTCCGTCCACGGCAGCCCCAGTTCCGCGGCCACGCCGCCGACCACCGCACGGGCGTCGTCGCACAGGTGGCAGCTGGTCTTGGTAATCAGTTCCAGAACCGGAACGTTGGTATCGGGAGAGGTGTCCATGCCTACAACCGTACTCAATGCCGGTGCATCGCGGCACCTGACTGAAACTTTGCCCACAGTTAATCCGGCGGGAAGGCGGACGCATGAAGGATTGACTAGACTCGTTCCATGCCCGACGTGAATATCAACAGTGCCGAGGCCGCCTCGACCGTTGCGCAGCACCAGGGCGAGGCCGCTTTCTTTGACGTGGACAACACCATGATGAAGGGTGCCAGCCTGTTCCACGTGGCCCGGAAGATGTATCAAAAACGCGCTTTCACGCTCCGCGACGCCGCGGGTTTTGCCTGGAAGCAGGCCAAGTTCATCCTGCGCGGCGAGAACATGTCGGATGTGCACTCCGTGCAGGACTCAGCCCAGAAGCTGGCCGCCGGCATCACGGCCGAGTTTGTCCACCAGCTCGGCGAGGAAGTCTATGACGAGATGATCGTCTCCAAGATCTGGCCCGGCACGCGCGCCCTCGCCGAGGAGCACCTAAAGTCCGGCCGGCAGGTGTGGCTCGTGACAGCCACCCCTGTGGAGGTTGCATCTGTCATTGCCGAACGGCTGAACCTGACAGGCGCGCTCGGCACCGTCGCCGAGATCAAGGACGGCGTCTACACCGGCCGCATCGTCGGTGAAATCCTGCACGGGGCCGCCAAGGGGCATGCGATCCGTGAACTGGCCAAGGCGGAGGGCCTGGATCTGGGCGCGTGCTGGGCGTACAGCGACTCCTACAACGACATCCCGCTGCTCACCGCCGTGGGCAACCCGGTGGCGATCAACCCTGATGCCAGGCTGAGAAGGCATGCCCGCGAGAACAACTGGCCCGTCTACGACTACCGATCGGGCCGCCGCGCCGCCACCCTGGGGCTCAAGGCCGCCACGGGCGCCGGCGTGGTGTACGGACTGTGGAAGGGCATCGCCATGGTGCGCAAGCGCTGACCGCAGCCCAGGGCACCCGGGCCGTGCCCGCCGTCGGGCATAAAAAACACCCGCCCACCAAACGGTGAACGGGCGCTCTTTGAAGAACAACGCTGAGAAGAAGAACGAACTCTACTTCTTGTTGCGACGCTGGTGACGCGTCTTGCGAAGCTGCTTGCGGTGCTTCTTCTTGGACATCCGCTTGCGGCGCTTCTTAACTACTGAACCCATGAAAGTTCCTCACAAACTGCATAGAACAACCTCGGTTGAGGCCGTAAACGATTAGGTTGACCGATCTCAGGAATCGGTCAAAGCCGAAAATGGATCTTTCCTAGGGTACCGCCTTTACCCTGTATGCGCCGAACCGGGGTTCCCCTGGGTCCCTGTGCCATCCACCACGGCACCGCGCAAATAGCTCTCGACGGCGTTGGCCGGCACCCGGTAGGACCGACCGAACCGGACGGCCGGGAGCTCGCCGGCATGCACCATGCGGTAGACGGTCATCTTGGACACGCGCATGAGCTCAGCGACTTCCTGCACGGTCAGGAAATTAACGTTGGAGAATTCTTGCTCCTGGGTCATGGCTGTCCTCGATATTCATTTCACTCGGAAAAGGCCGGCCTCGGCGCACGGCACCTTCTGCTCCTAAGGATACTGTAGGGGCAGAAGGTGCCCATGTGAAAGTTGTACCCTAGTGTGACGTGGACCGGCGGGCGCGCGAGCTGCGGGCCAGATTGGCCAGGACATCGGCAGTGACGCCCCAATCCATGCAGGCATCCGTGACGGACTGGCCGTAGACCAGCTCGGCCCGGCCGGCGGCTACCTCGTCCACGTCCAGCTTTTGCGCGCCGCCCACCAGGAAGCTTTCGAGCATGACTCCGGCGATGGTGTGCGCGGAGGCGTCGCCGGCTTCGAGCTGGGCGCCGATTTCCAGAGCAACCTCTGCCTGGCGGTGGTGGCTCTTGCCTGAGTTGGCATGGCTGGCGTCCACGATCAGGCGCGGGTTGACGCCTCCAGCGGCGGCCTTCGCGGACGCTTCGGCGACGTCGGGGGCCTTGTAGTTCGGGCCCTTGCGGCCGCCGCGCAGGATCACGTGCGTGTCCTGGTTTCCGGCCGTGGCCACCAGCGAGGCGCGGCCTTCGCCGTCAATTCCCAGGAACGACTGCGGAGCGCTGGCCGCGTTGCAGGCGTCGAGCGCCACCTGGAGGTCGCCGTCCGTGCCGTTCTTGAAGCCAATGGGCATCGACAGCCCGGAGCTGAGCTGGCGGTGGATCTGGCTTTCCGTGGTGCGCGCACCGATGGCTCCCCAGGAGATCAGGTCCGCCGTGTACTGGGGGCTGATGGGCTCCAGGAATTCGGTGCCGGTGGGCATACCAAGTTCAGCCACCTCCAGCAGGAACTTGCGGGCCATTTCCAGGCCCTTTGCCACGTCGTGGCTGCCGTCGAGGTTGGGGTCGTTGATCAGGCCCTTCCAGCCCACCGTGGTGCGCGGCTTCTCGAAGTATGCGCGCATCACCACGAGCAGGTCTTCCTCGTGCTCCTTGGCCGTGGAGGCCAGCCGGCGGGCGTATTCCAGGCCCGCCTCGGGATCGTGGATGGAGCAGGGGCCCACCACCACCAGGAGCCTGTCGTCGAGTCCGTCCATGATGGCGCGGACCTGGTCCCGGCCCCGTTCGACGACGTTGCTTGTGGCGGCGTCGAGCGGCAGCTTTTCTGCCAACTGGGCAGGTGACGGGAGTTCGGTGAACTGGCTGACGCGCAGGTTGGCGGTGGCTTTTGCCTGTGCCGTGGCGGTGTTTTCGGTGGCTGCGGTGATGCTCATGGGAAGATTTTCCTCTGGTGGGGTGGCAGCGAGCCCCTTGTCAGAAACCCGCCGGATATGGCGAAGGACAGAGAAAGATTTTCTCTGTCCTGTTGGCTCTGAAGGAAGTTGGATGCGTGTCAGTTAGACGCGGGCCCCTCCAGAGCCAACGAAAAATACGCATACCAACGGTTTGTCATGCCATCACCATATGCCCGGACTTATCCGGCGAGCAAATCGGCCACGTAATGCAGCTGCCGGATCCGCTGGTGCTCCTGCCCGCCCTCATGGTTGTTGAAGCGGTAGTACTCCAGCTCCTTGGCCGGCTGCGCGGCTGCGGCGCCGCCGTAGGCGTTGAAGGAGCCGTACACGGTGGACGGCGGGCAGACGTCGTCCTGGCCTGCGGCGGAGTAGAGTGCGGGGGCCGTGCAGCGGCGGGCGAGGTGGACGCCGTCGAAATAGTTCAACACCTCAAGGGCTGCCCCGTAGCCGTGGCGGCGGCGGTTGAGGAAGGCGGCAATTTCCGGGTAGGGGCCGCGGGCGGCGATGTCGATGGCGCGGGGGAAGTCCTGCAGGAAGGGGACGTCGGGCATGGCGGCGATGACGCCGTCGAGCCGGCCTGCGGCCAGTCCGGCTGCCGCAATGGCCAGGCCGCCGCCCTGGCTGATGCCCGTGACGATGACCTTTCCGGGTTCAATTTCCGGGTGGGCCTGCGCCGCCTCGATGGCGCGGAACGAGTCCACGTAGGCGCGGCGGTAGTAGTAGTCCTCGCGGCTTCCGATGCCGCGGGTCATGAGTCCAGGATGGGCCGTGCCTCCGGCGGAGGCGTGGGGGTCCGGGGTGTCGCCGAGGAGGCCGCCGTAGCCCTGGCCGCGGGTGTCCATGATGAAATGTGCATAGCCGGCCTGGGCCCAGCCGGTGTCCTGCTGGACGAGTCCGCGGCCGCCGGAGTAGCCGATGTACTGAACCACGACGGGCAACTTTTCACCGCGGGCTCGGTTGGCGGGCAGGTGCAGCCAGCCCTTGACAGGGTCGCCGCCGAAACCCGCGAAGGTGACGTCGTAGCTGTCGATGACCGTGAGCAGGTTCTCGACCGGCGTGAACGTGGCTCCGAGGGGGAACTCGCGGGCTTCCGAGATCGTGGCGTCCCAGAATGCGTCAAAGTCTGCAGGCTCGGCGACGTCCGCCCGGTGGCTGCGGAGTTGGGCCGGGGGGAGGTCAAAAAGAGGCATTGCGTAGATGTCCGTTTCTCGTAGGCCCGGCCGGTGGCGGGCACACTGTTAAGTTTTGAACATCCTACGTCTTCCCTGTACCCCTGCACGCCGCCGCCAGCCCGCAGTTTCCGCCCCTTTGGCTCTCCCACAGGGGCGGAAATTGCGGGTTCGCGGATGCCCGGACATCCGCCACGCCGCTGTCGGAGCCCGGAGTGCTGCGGACGGGGCCATGAGGCCCCGCCGCTGCACTATTTGATGCCGGTGGTTGCGATGCCCTTGATGAGGTAGCGCTGCCCGAACAGGAAGATCAGGAACACCGGCAGCAGGGACACGATCGACATGGCAAACAGGGAACCCCAGCTGGTGCCGGCCTGGGAGTCAACAAAGGCACGCAGGGCCACGGGAACCGTGAACATGTCCGGGTCCGTCAGGTAGATCAGGGCGCCAAAGAAGTCGTTCCAAGTCCAGATGAACGTGAAGATCGTGGTGGTGGCCAGGGCCGGGACCATGAGAGGAAGGATCACGCGCAGGAAAATGCGCGGATGGCCCGCCCCGTCAATGCGGGCAGCCTCGTCCAGGTCCTTGGGGATGCCGCGGATGAACTGCACCATAAGGAACACGAAGAACGCATCCGTCGCCAGCAGCTTCGGCACGATCAACGGCCAGAAGGTGTTGACCCAGCCGATCTGCGAGAACAGCACGTACTGGGGAACGATCACCACGTGGAACGGGAGCATGATCGTCAACAGCATGACACCAAAGAGCACGGTGCTGGCCGTGAACTTCAGCCGCGCAAAGGCGTAGGCGGCCATGGAGCAGGAGATCAGGTTTCCCAGGATGCTGCCAATGACGACGATCGCGGAGTTGATCATGTAGTGGCCGAAGGGATGCGTCAGTGCATTCCAGCCGTCGGTGTAGTTGCTCATGTCAAGGGTGTTGAGCCACAGTCCCGGGTCCTTGAAGATGAGGTCGTCCGGGCGCAGGGATGAGACCACCATCCAGAGCAGGGGGTAGATCATGACCGAACCGCTGATGATCAGCAGGACATGCTTGAGAAAGGCCCGACTGCGCGCCTTCCGGCTGAAGGCCAGGGTGCCCCTGGACTCACGGACCCGACGCTTCTTGCGCGCAGCCTCGGGCGCAGCGGTTGAGGCCGGGGTTTCCTTGGACATGGTTGGCAGGTTAGTCATCGTAAAACACCCAATACTTAGACGCGACGAAGTTGATGGCGGTGAAGGCTCCGATAATGACCAGCAGCACCCATGCCATGGCGGATGCGTAGCCCATGTCGAACTGGCCGAAGCCCTTTTGATAGAGGTAGAGCGTGAAGAACATGGTTGAATCCGACGGGCCTCCGCTGCCTCCGGAGACGATAAACGCCTGGGTGAAGGACTGGAAGGCGCCGATGATCTGCAACACCAGGTTGAAGAAGATGATGGGGCTGAGCAGCGGGATGGTGATCTTGATGAATTTCTGCCACGTTGAGGCCCCGTCGACATCGGCCGCCTCGTAGTACATGGCCGGAATCTGGCGCAGGCCGGCCAGGAAGATGATCATCGGTGCGCCAAACGTCCACACGTGCAGCAGGATGATGGAGCCAAGCGCGGTGCTGGGATCGGAGATCCAGCCGGGCCCCTGGATCCCGATCAACGCCAGCAGCTGGTTGACCAGGCCCGTGGTGCCGAAGATCTGCTTCCACAGAATTGCGATGGCGACGGATCCGCCCAGCAGCGACGGCAGGTAGAACACCGACCGGTAGAACGGCAGCCCCCTGATGCCTTTGTCCAGGACCAGGGCAATCAGCAAGGCCACTCCCAGCTGGATGGGAACACCCACCAGGACATAGGTGAATGTCACGCCAAGGGAATTGTGCAGCCGCGTGTCCTTGAGCATCCGGGCGAAGTTGTCCAGCCCGATCCAGTTGGGCGACTGCAGCAGGTTGTAGTCCGTAAAGGACAGGTACAACGATGCCAGCATCGGCCCCACGGTGATGAAAGCCAGACCGACGAGCCAGGGCAACAAGAAGATGTACGCGGCCTTGTTGTCGCGGCGGTCGGCCTTCTTCTCCTCCGCGGTCTTGGGAGCGGTGCGGCGCTTGATCTTGGAAAGTTCGCCCAGGGCGCTCACGGCCGGGCCCCCTTCGGCAGTGTCCCGGCATCAAACATGCCTGCGGTGCGGGCAGCAACGCTTCGGTCGTGGACCAGCATGCGAACCTCCTTTGTTACTTGGGCGGGGAATTTTTGACAGATTTTCACTAGACTTGGCGTTTGTGCGATGGCGGCCGGCCCAGCCGGATGGCCCCAAATGAACGAGACCCACGCCACAAGATCGAAGTGACTCATTCCAAAGTAAACGTTTTCTTGACGTCTGTACAGCCCGTTTGATAAATTTCGAGAAAGCGTTTTCTGTGACCGGCGCCACAAGGGCCCCAAGAGTGCAGATTCGCACCCACGAGAGGTTGAACAATGAAGTTTCAGCTCAAGAGACAGGCCACCCTTGCGACGTCGGCGCTGGCGGCAGTTGCCCTCCTGCTCACAGGTTGCGGAGCATCAAGTTCCCCCGAAAAGGCCGGAACGGCAGATGATCCGGTGACCATCCGTTTCGCCTGGTGGGGCAATGACGCCCGTGCCAAGACGACATTCGAGGTCATCAAGGCATTTGAGGCGGAGAACCCCGGCATCAAGGTCAAGGGCGAGAACTCCGAGTTCAGCTCATACTGGGACAAGATGGCCACCCAGGTGGCCGGCGGCGACACCCCGGATGTCATCACCATGAGCGGCTCCTACCCCAGCGAGTATTCCAGCCGCGGGGTCCTTTTGGACCTGGGCACGCTCAAGGAGCCCATCGACACCTCCAAGTTCGCTCCCGGCACCGTGGAACTGGGCCGGATCAACGACAAGCAGTACACCATCACCGCCGGCGTGAACTCGATGTCCATGGTTCTTGACCCTGCAGTGTTCGAGGCGGCCGGCGTCGAGCTTCCCCAGGACGACACCTGGACCTGGGACGACTACAAGGACATCGCCGCCAAGATCACCGAGGGTTCCCCGGCCGGCACCTTTGGCACCACGCCCATGGCCAACGACTCCTTCCTGGCCGTCTGGGCCCGGCAGGGCGGCGAGCCGCTGTACACGGCAGACGGCTCAAAGCTGGGCATCAGCGATGCACGCGTCGCGGACTGGCTGCAGATGAACCTGGAACTGCAGAAGTCGGGCGGTTCCCCCAGCGCCTCCCAGGTCGTGGAAGACACTTCGGCCCAGCCCGAGCAGACGCTCCTGGGCCAGGGAAAGCAGGGCATGAAGGTCTCCTGGAGCAACCAGCTCAACTCCTACTCCTCCAAGGACTTGATCATCGCCAAGCTCCCCGGCGAGTCCGTCCAGGGCGGTGCATGGCTGCGTTCGTCAATGGAATATGCCATCTCCGCCAAGTCCAAGAACACGGCCGCCGCGGCAAAGTTCATTGACTTCCTGGTGAACAGCACGGAGGCGGGAACACTGATCAAGAGCGACCGCGGCATGCCCGCCAACCTCGATGTCCGCGAAGCCGTGAAGCCGCTGCTCAACGAAAACCAGGTCAAGGAAGCCGCCTACCTGGAGCGGATTGCAGAGATGAAGCTGACACCGCCCACGCCGTTCCCGGCTGGCTCCTCCGCCACCATGGAGATCCTGAACCGCAACATGACGGATGTCCTCTTTGAGAAGGCCACCCCTGACCAGGGCGCGGCGAAATTTGTCGAAGAAGTCAACCTGAACCTCACCAAGTAGCGCGACCACCGGGACCGGGCTCCTGCCACCAGGCGCCCGGCCCTCCCACTCTTGAAAGGCACCTCCGTGGCTATCCCCGAACGGCCCAGCGCCATCCCCGGCTATGAGGACTGGCCCGCCTATGTCCGGAACCGTCCGACAGCGGACGTGCCGCCCCGGTCGCAGGCGCTGGCCGGCACGCTGGGCGTGCCCGCTCCCCCGGCGAAGATTTTGCCCGCCGTGGACTGGGAGGGGACGCACGACGGCGTCACCACCACCGCGCTCAGCTGGCAGTTGGGCTTTGGGCCGCGCACGCGGGGGTGGCTGGTGAAGCCCGCCGGGGCCGACGGCCCTCTGCCAGGGGTGTTGGCCCTGCACTGCCACGCAGGAGACAAATACACGGGCGCCAGCAGGTTGGTGGAGTTCCCGCCGGGCCGCACCGAGCCCGGCGTTGAAAGCGATCCACGGCGCCACGACTTGTACGGCGGCCGAGCCCTGGCGGCGGAGCTGGCCCGTGAGGGTTTTGCCGTCCTTGCGCATGACACATTTTCATGGGGCAGCCGCCGCTTCAACCTTGATGCTCTTCCCTGGCGTACGGCCGATGCCGTCGCCGGGCGCGCGGCCCAATGGCGGGAGCAGGGCCGCACACCCGGTGCAGCCGAGGCCTACAATGCTGCGGCCGCCTTCCACGAGGACACCGTGGCCAAGGCGGCCGGGCTGGCCGGAACCAGCTTGGCCGGCATGGTGGCCCACGACGACCTGGCCGCAGTGGGCGTCCTGGCGTCCCTACCCGGGATCGACCCGGAGCGGCTGGGCTGCCTCGGGTTTTCAGGCGGCGGCGGGCGCGCCATCGTGCTGGCCGCGTTGTCCCCGGCAATCCGAAGCTACTCGGTGACCGCCATGATGACGACCTTTGATTCGCTCTTTCCCGCCTATCTGGATGCCCATTCCTGGCTCCTTCAGACACCGGGGCTGGCACGCCTGGGCGACTGGCCTGAATTCACCGCCCTCCCTGACGCCGCCCGCTTCCTGGTCCAATACGCACTCGAGGATGCCCTGTTCCCGGCCGCCGGCATGCGCGCAGCCAACAAAGTGCTGGATGACCTCCACCCATCGGGACGCTACATGGGCAGCTTTTGGCCCGGTGGGCACGAATTCACCGTCCCCATGCAGGAGGAGGCCTTTGCCTTTCTCCGCAGCACCCTTGCGCCCCTGTCCACCACCACTACAAGGATTTCCGCATGATGCAACAGCAGATCCCTGCACCCGCGGGTGCAGCCCGGAACTTCACGGTGACCGACTCCGGCGTCGTGCCTGAAAAAGTGCGGCAGGGCCGCAACATCCGCCATGTCGAGGCGTTCTGCCCGGCCGAGCTTGCCGGCCGCCCCATCTTCATGGTGCTTCCCGGCGGCGCCTACCAGCACCACGCCGACCACGAGGGCCGTGACGTGGCGCAGTGGCTGAACACCTCGGGGATCAATGCCGTTGTCGTGAAATACAGCATCGCGGGGGAATCCCACGTCGAGGCACTGCATCCTGCACCGTTGCAGGATGCCCGGGCCGTCCTGGCCTGGCTGCGCAGCGGGGACTCCGGCCTGGGCGTGGACAGCTCCCGGATCGGGGTCATGGGATTCTCCGCTGGCGGCCACCTTGCCGCCACGCTGTCGACGGGGACCGACGGCGGAACCGGCGCTGCCGCCGGGCGTCCCGACCTGGCGGTGCTCGGCTATCCAGTTGTTTCAATGGTGTCGCACACCCACGAAGGCTCCGTTGCGGCGCTGCTGGGACCGGACGCCACCCCGGAGCGGAGGCAGGCGCTGTCGGCGGAACTCGCCGTGGACAGTGCCACGCCGCCAACATTTCTCTGGCACACCGCCGACGACGGTGCCGTCCCCGTGGAAAACTCGCTGTCCCACGCAGCGGCCCTGGCCCGCCACGGCGTGCCATTTGAGCTGCATGTCTTTCCCCACGGCAGGCACGGCCTGGGCCTGGCCGTCAATGAACCCGACGGCCGCCATCCGGCCGCCGACTGGGCCCGGCTGTGCCGGAACTGGCTGGCCGCCCAGGGCTGGCTGGACGGCCCGGCCTAAACCACCAACCCGGGCCGACGGTTCCCGCCCGTCACCGTCGGCTCCCACCCGCATTCGACTTCAGCATTTCCCACTTTCCATCACCACCACTGCATTGGAAGAAGGCACCATGAAATCCACAATCAACCGACGCCAGTTCGGCCAGCTTTTGCTGGGAACCACGGCGTTGAGCCTGTTCGCAACCGCATGCGGCAGCAATTCGGGCGCATCAGCCGACGGCAGCACCAAGTTGTCCTTTGCGTGGTGGGGCAACGACTTTCTCAACGCCCAGACGAACGAGGTCAATGCCGCCTTTGAAAAAGCAAGCTCCACGATCGCCATCGACCCACGCCCCGGGGAATGGGGCAGCTACTGGGACAAGCTTGCAACCGTCACGGCAGGCAAGGACTCCCCCGATGTCATCCAGATGGACCAAAAATACATTGCAGAATATGGCGGCCGCGGCGCCCTGATGGACCTGTCCACCCTAGGGGTGGACACTTCCAAGATCGACAAGGAGGCACTGGCCACGGGGCAGTACTCCGGCAAGCAATACGGATTCAGCACCGGCCAAAACGCCCTGGTGGTCATGGCGAACACGGCCGTCTTCAAGGAGGCCGGGGTGGAACTCCCCGACGACCTGACGTGGACCTGGGACGACTACACAAAACTTGCCGCCGCAATCTCCGAGTCTGCCAAGGGAAAGCTTTATGGGGCGTCCTACGGAAACAACGAGTCAAGCCTCATCATCTGGCTGGGCCAGCACGGCGAACAGCTATACACCGCGGACGGGACGCTCGGCTATAAGGAGCAGACGGCGGCCAAGTTCTGGGAACAGCTCAAACTGCAACGTGACAAGGGCGCCAGCCCGCCGGCCAGCATCCAGAGCGAGGACGCCTCGGCAAGCGTCGAAAACAGCCTCTTTGGGACGAACCGCCTGGCCATGGGGTGGAGCTGGACCAACCAGCTGGCATCACTGGAAAGTGCCACAGGAAATGAAATCAAGATGCTCCGCGCACCGAGCCTGGACGGCTCCGCTGCGGCCAATGGCATGTACTACAAGCCCACCATGTACTGGTCCGTCTCCTCCCAGTCAAAGAATGCCGAGGCGGCCGGGAAGTTTGTGGACTACCTGCTGAACAATGTAGACGCCGGAAAGATCCTCATGACCGATCGCGGCATACCCACCAACAGCGAGGTGCTGGCCGCCATCACGCCGGACCTGAAACCCGCGGACACTGCCGTGGTGGAATTCCTGGCGGACATAAAGCCCGACATCAACCAGGCGCCGCCCATCCCGCCTGTGGGGGCCAGCGGCATCCAGGATGCAATCATCCGTGCCACAACGGACGTGCTCTTTGACAAGGTCACGCCGCAACAGGCCGCCGCGGCGTTCACCTCCGAAGCCCAGGCCATGCTGGATTCTGCCCGAAAGTAGCCGCCGGCCGGCACGTCGCCGGCTATCGGGGAATTGCCCCGCCAAGTGAAAGAACAACGATGTCACTGCTCACCGCACCACCTACACAACCCTCCGGCACCTTAACCGGCAGCCGGATTGAATGGCTCAAGCTGTCCTCCGTGGCACTGCCGCTGGCAGTGCCCGTCAGCGACGCCAAGGTCTTCACCGGCCGGCAGAAGCCCATGACGGAGGTCATTTTCCTGTTCACTGAACTGCGCACCGCCGACGGCGCCGAAGGGATTGGATTCAGCTATTCAAAGCGTGCCGGCGGACCCGGCCAATTCGCCCATGCCAAGGAAATTGCAGGGGAGCTGCTGGGCGAGGATGCCAACGACATTCAGCGCCTGTGGACGAAGCTGGCGTGGGCCGGCGCCTCGGTCGGCAGGTCCGGACTGGCCACCCAGGCCATCGCATCCATGGACATCGCCCTGTGGGACTTGAAAGCCAAGCGCGCGAACCTTCCGCTGGCGAAGCTGCTGGGCGCACACCGGGATTCCGTCCGCTGCTACAACACCTCCGGCGGGTTCCTGCACACTCCGCTGGAACAGGTGCTGGACAATGCCGACGCCACAGTGGCCAACGGCATCGGCGGCATCAAGATCAAGGTGGGCCATCCCGACTCCGCCGTGGACCTGGCCCGCGTGGCCGCCGTCCACGAACGGCTGGGCGGGTCGGTGCCGCTCATGGTCGACGCCAACCAGCAATGGGACCGGGCCACCGCCAGGCGTATGGGCCGGATCCTGGAGCCGTACAACCTCGCCTGGATCGAGGAACCTCTCGACGCGTACGACGCCGAGGGCCACGCCGATCTGGCAGCCGCCATTGACACCCCCATTGCAACGGGTGAAATGCTGGCCAGCGTGTCCGAGCACTGGGAGCTGATCCGGAACAAGTCGGCCGACATCATCCAGCCGGACGCCCCGCGGATTGGCGGCATCACCCAATTCCTGAAGCTCGCAGCCCTGGCCGACCATGCCGGGCTCGACCTGGCACCGCACTTTGCCATGGAGATCCACCTGCACCTTGCCGCGGCGTACCCCCGCGAACCCTGGGTGGAGCATTTCGACTGGCTGGAGCCGCTGTTCAACGAGAGGCTGGAGACCAGGAACGGACGCATGCTCGTTCCGGACCGCCCGGGCCTGGGCATCACGCTCACCGAACAAGCCCGCGCGTGGACGGTGTCCACGGCGGAATTCGGTGGCCAGTCGAAAGGATAGGCCGACCCCCGGACCGCCCACGCATTCCTTCCCCGCACGTCCTTCCCAAGCCATTCATCCCCCTGCAGCATCCCCGAACAACTTCCCCACACGCATCAACGGCGATTGGAGCCAACCATGTCCTTGTTTGAAAACACCACCCCGCAGCCACCGGCCCGCCCTGAGCTGTCCCGCCGCGGCTTCCACCGGCTCTTCGGCGCCGCCGCAGCAGCCACCACTGTTTCGCTGGCGCTGGCCGCGTGTGGCTCCGGCGCCCCGGCAACCAACGCCGCCGGGCAGGCAGAACTGCGGTTCAGCTGGTGGGGGTCGGACGGCAGGGTCAAGGTCACGACTGCGGCCATTTCAGCGTTTGAAGCCGAGTTCACCGACATCAAGATCAGGCCGGAGTACGGCGACTGGAGCGGATACTGGGACAAGCTGGCCACCCAGACGGCAGGCAACGATGCCCCGGACGTGATCCAGATGGATGAAAAGTACATTGCCGAATACTCCTCACGCGGCGCCCTGCTGGACCTGTCCAAGTACGGCGTGGACACCACCAACCTGGTACAGGATGTGCTGAAGGCCGGCCAGAGCGATGCCGGCCTGACGGGCATTCCCGCCGGCATCAACGCCGCCACCATCATTGCCAATCCGAACGTCTTCAAGGATGCTGGAGTGGAGCTGCCGGATGACCAGACCTGGACGTGGGACGACTACAAGGACATTGCCGCCAAGGTGACGGCCGGCTCCCCCGACGGAGTATTCGGCTCCACGGCGTACAGCGCCGACCAGGCCTCCCTGAACGTGTGGCTGCGCCAGGGCGGCAAGGAGTTCTACTCCACCGATGGCGGGCTGGGCTTTGAACCGGCGGACATGGAAGGCTGGCTGGCGTTCCTGATCGACCTGGCGCAGGTGAAGGCCATTCCCCCGGCCTCCAGCGTCATCGAGGAGCAGGCCTCCTCGCTGGACCAAAGCGCCACGGCCACACACAAGGCGGCCATGTCCTTTTGGTGGTCGAACCAGCTGCCTGCGCTGGAGAACGCGGCCGGCACGGAACTTGTCATTCTCAACTACCCGTCCAAGACAGGTTCCTCCGCGGACGCCAAGCTTTGGTACAAGCCCTCCCAGTTCTGGTCTGCGTCATCGCGCACGAAGAACCCGGAGGCGGCCGGCAAGCTCATCAACTTCCTTGCCAACAGCACCGCGGCCGGCGAAGCCCTGCTGGCGGACCGCGGCGTGCCCACCAGCACCGTGGTCCGGGCCGCCGTGGCGGACAAGATGACCCCGGCGGACGTGCGCGTCATTGAGTTCATTGACGGCATCAAGGACAAGCTTGGCCCCGTTCCCCCGGCCGTCCCCAAGGGCGCCGGCGCCATGGAGGACATCATCAAGCGCTACGCCTCCGAGGTCATGTTCAAGCGCCAGTCCCCCGCCGACGCGGCCACCGGCGCCGTCGGGGAAATGAACGCCGCCCTGGGAAGCTAGCAACCGGCGCCCCGCCGTGGCCCAACGGCCGCGGCGGGGCGCACCCCCTTCCCTTGGAAAGCGCTTACCGGATAGTGTGGACAGTAACTTGGTGTGCACACCTGCCCTGCATCAAACTGATAGAACGGATCCACCCTTGACCACCACGGACCAAACAGCCGCCACCGGCACGCCCCTTCCCCGCATCGCACTGGTTGGCGTGCACGGATTTGGCGCCCACCACCTCATCAACCTTGACAGGCTGCAGGCCGAAGGCGCCCTGGACCTGGTTGCGGTCGCGGACCCCAACCCGCCGGAGGCCGGCCGCCTGGCGGACTCGGTTGCGGTGTTCCACAATCTCGAGGACCTGCTCGCCGCCGGCACCGCCCCCGACGTCGTCATCATCGCCACCCCGATCCAGACGCACGCCGCCCTGGGCATGGCCGCACTGGCCGCCGGCGCGGACGTCTACCTGGAGAAGCCCACGGCCGCATCCATGGCCCAGTTCCACGAGCTCCGCCAGGCCGCCGATGCCGCCGGCAAGGCCGTCCAGATCGGTTTCCAGTCCCTGGGCTCCCTGGCCCTGCCGGCCCTTGCCGCCATGATTTCCGACGGCGGACTGGGCACCATCCGCGGCTACTCCGCCACAGGCACGTGGTTGCGCGACAAGGCCTACTACCAGCGCTCGCGCTGGGCGGGAAAGCGCACCATCAACGGCGTCGACGTCGTGGACGGGGTGACCACCAATCCCCTGGCCCACGCGGTGGCCACGGCCCTGCACATTGCCGGAATCCGCTCCGCCGACGCCATCGAGACCGTGGAAACAGACCTGTACCGGGCGCATGACATCGAAGGCGACGACACCTCAGCGGTGCGCATCACTCCCAAGGAAGGGCCCGCCGTCGTCAGCGCCCTGACCGTGTGCGCGGCAGAGCAGACGGAGCCGTTTGTCACCGTCCACGGCACCGCAGGCACCGCCGTTTTCCACTACACGCAGGACATCCTGGATATCACCACGGAGTCGGGCGCCTCGAGCCAGGGCTACGGCCGGACCGACCTGCTCGAGAACCTGCTGGCCCACCGCGCCGACGGCACGCCGCTGCTGAGCTCGCTGGAAAACAGCGGCGCGTTCATGAGCGTGCTGGAGGCAGTGCGGACCGCCGAGGATCCGCACCCGATCGATCCGGCCCACATTGAATGGGTGGGCGAGGACCTGGCCGCACACCCCGTGGTGGCCGACATTGGGGACTGGATTGCGCGTGCGACGGAGGCGCAGGCCACCTTCTCCGAGCTGGGCGCACCCTGGGCGCGGCCGGCTGCGGCGACCGACACCATGGAGGTTGGCGGCATCGAGGTTGCGCGCGCGGCCAGCGGCGGCACGGTTGCCCCGACACTGTCGCCGCGCCCTTACCTGCACCCCGTCACCACCTTGGGCGGCACGGTCGTGACCGACGCCATGCCGCTGGACCACGTGTGGCATCTCGGCGCCGGCGTGGCGCTCCAGGACGTCAACGGCGTGAACTTTTGGGGCGGACGGACGTACCGGCGCGAAGAGGCCGGCTATGTGTGGCGCCCGGACCACGGCCGGATCGAACGGATCTCGTCCGTTGACGACGGCGCCTCGCGGACGGAGCGGCTGACCTGGTTCGGCCCGGACGGGGCGGAGCTCCTGCACGAGGAACGCACCTGGAGCTGGGGCCCGGCCGACGCCGGCGCCTGGGTCCTGTCGCTGTCCTTCACGCTGTCCCCTGCCGGCAACCGGTCCGTCAGCCTCGGCAGCCCCGCCTCCAACGGCCGGGAGTCCGGCGGCTATGGCGGCTTCTTCTGGCGCCTGCCCGAGGCGGCCAACATCACCGTCCGCACGCCGCTGGCCTCCGGCGAAGAGGACGTGCACGGCAGCACTGCTCCCTGGCTCGCCTGGTCCGCAGACTTCGCCGGCCGGCCCGCCACCCTTGTATTCACCGTCCCTCCCGAGGCCAACGACCCCTGGTTCGTCCGGGTGTCCGGCTACCCGGGCGTCGGGTCGTCCCTGGCCTGGGACACCCCCGTGGTGCTCGCACCGGGCGAATCACTCACCCGGAGCCTGAGCGTGACAATTGCCGACGGCCTGGCCACTGACGAACAGATCAAGAATTGGACGGACCGAGCATGAGCCCCTCAACGACCCTCACCGACACCGGCGCCTCCGCTGCCCCCTTTGGCACGGCGGCCGCCGACCGCGCCGCCAAGCGCGCCCGCGTCCTGGACATCCTGGCCGCTGCGGGACGCGACTCGGTGCTCCTGACCAGCCAGAGTGCCGTCAGCTGGTACCTGGACGGCAGCCGCGTGGGCGTCAGCCTGGCCGGCGACCCCATCGCCGCTGTACTGGTCACGGCCGGCGGCGACCACGTGGTGACGTTCAACAACGAGGCCGAACGGCTGGCGGCCGAGGAGATTCCTGCGGATGTCACCCTCCACGAAGTGCCCTGGCACGGTTCCCTGACGGATGTTTCCACATGGTTCGGCGCCGGTGTTGCACCGGCGGCCGAGACGGAGTTGGCCGACGGGCTGCGCCTGGCCCGCCGCTCACTGCTGCCGGGCGAGCTGTTTCGCTATGAGGCGCTGTGCCGCGACGCCGCGGAAGCCCTGACGGAGGTGCTGTCCCATGTATCTCCCGCGACCACCGAGCGCGACGTGGCGGCGTCCCTGGCCGGCCACCTTGTTGCAGCCGGTGCCGACCCGCTGGTCCTGCTGGCAAACGGCGCCTCCCGCGAGGCGTTCCGCCACCCCCTGCCCACGGATGCCGTGCTGGGGCGCCGGGCCATGGCTGTGGTGTGCGCGCGCCGCGACGGCATGATCGCCAATGTGACCCGGTGGGTGAGGTTCGACGCCGGCACCCCGGCCGAGCTCGACGCGGAAGCCCGCATTGCCGCCGTCGAAGCGGACATCTTCGACGCCACCGTGCCCGGCGCAACGGTTGCGGAGGTCTTCGCAGAAATCCGCACGGCCTATGACCGCCACGGCTTCGGCCCGGACCAGTGGAGCCTGCACCACCAGGGAGGGCCGGCCGGGTATGCCGGCCGCGACCCCCGGGCCACGGATGCCGTCACGGACACCGTGGTGGTGAACCAGCCCTTCACCTGGAACCCCTCCGGGCCCGGCGTGAAAATCGAGGACACCGTGCTTCTCTCCGCCGACGGCATCCGCCCCCTCAGCGCGGACGCACGTTGGCCGTCAACGGCCGTCAACGGAATCCTGCGCCCGGTGACGCTCCAGCTCTAGCAGGCCGGCATGCTGTTGGGTCCGGAGCTGCACGTTTGGACCCGGCAGCTGCCGCTGGCCCTGCTCCATTCGAGGGCGTGCCAAAGCGGCGGGGGCGTGCGAAATTTAGCACGCCCCCGCCGCTTTGGCACGCCCTCGGGACAGGGAACGCATCTTTGGCACGCCCTCGGGACAGGGAACGCACCTTTGGCATGCCTTCAGGACCGGAGCCGCCGTTTTGGCACGCCCTCAGCGATTCCTAGCCGAGGGTGAGGACGCCGTCCACGCGGCGGGGAATGCCCAGCGGGTTGGAATCGCGCAGGGCCTCCGGGAGCAGCGCTTCCGGCGCATCCTGGTAGGCGACGGGTCGCTGGAAGCGGCGCACCGCCGTCGCGCCGACCGAGGTGAACAGTGAGGTCGTTGCCGGGTAGGGGCCGCCGTGCTGCTGTGCCCAATTCACGGCAACGCCCGTGGGCCAGCCGCCAAACAGCACCCGCCCGGCCAGGCCGGTGAGCTGCTCGACGAGGGCGGCGATTTCCTCGCCGTCCTCCGCATGCACGGTGGCCGTCAGGCTGCCGGGGACAAGGGCCAGTGCCTGCGCGAGTTCCTCGTCCGAGCTGTATTCAATGAGCAGCGTGGTGGGACCAAAGCATTCCTCCAGCAGTTCCGCCGGGCGGGCGATGACTCCGGCCGCGGTGGTGGAGAAGACCACGGGGGCGGCGCCGTCGGCCTCCGCATCCTGTGCCGTGCTGCCGCTGAGCACTTCGACGCCCGGCTGTGTGGCCAGGCCGGCGAGTCCTGCCGGGTACGCCGCGGCAATGCGGTCTGTCAGCATGGGTGCCGCCCCCTTGCCGATGCATTCGGCCGCCACCTCGGCACCAAAGGAGGCGCCGGCCGGAACAAAGACGAGTCCGGGTTTGGTGCAGAACTGCCCCGCACCCATCGTGAAGGACGCTGCGAGCCCCGCCGCGAGCTGGCTGCTGCGGGCGGCCAGCGCGGCCGGGGTGATGACCACGGGGTTCAGGCTGCCGAGTTCGCCGTAGAACGGAATGGGTTCCGGGCGCGACACGGCGAGGTCAAACAGTGCGCGGCCGCCGGGGATGGACCCGGTGAAGCCGACGGCCTTGATGAGCGGGTCCTGGACCAGCGCAGTCCCGGCGTCGCGGCCGGCAACCAGCGCGAACAAACCGGCGGGAGCACCGGCGTCGGACAATGCCTGGGAGACAATCTCCGCCGTGCGCCTGGACAGTCCCAGGTGGCCGGAGTGCGCCTTGACGATGACGGGGCAGCCCACGGCCAGGGCGGAGGCGGTGTCGCCGCCAGCCACGGAGAAGGCGAAGGGGAAGTTCGACGCCGAGAACACGGCCACCGGGCCAACGGGGCGCAGGATGCGGCGCAGCTCGGGTGACGGCGGCGTGGCGCCGGGGTTGGCGTGGTCGATCACGGCTTCCAGGTAGGAGCCCTCCGTGATGACGCGGGCGAACAGGCGCAGCTGCCCGGTGGTGCGGGCCACCTCCCCCGTGAGGCGGACGGTGCCGAGGCGGGTTTCGGAATCCGCGACTTCCACGAGTTCGGCCACGTTGGCGTCGAGGGCGTCGGCGACGGCCAGCAGCCAGGAGGCGCGCACGGCGTCGCTGGCGGCCGCAGCGGGGCCGGCGGCTGCGTGGGCTGCGGCGGTCAGGTCTTGAAGTTCTTGCGTTGCTGTCTGCACGGAGGGTTCCTCTGCTTCGGTGGGGTGCTGCCGACGGACGGTGCCGGTTGTTGCCGGTGGGCGTTGGCGGTTGTTGACGGGTGGCGCCGGTGGGGCCCGCGGGCGGCGGGCCCCACCGGGATGCCCTAGCGGGCGGGGATGCCGGAGGCGAACTGCAGGCCCAGGCCGGGGACACCTGTGCCGGAGAGCCTGCTGCCGCTGACAGTGACCGGAGACGGACCTGCCAGGATGCCGAGCCGTTCAAAGGACGCATCCTCAACGTCCTCGACGGCAACCGGGTTGGCCAGGGTCAGCGCCAGCTGCCCGGACAGCTCCGGCAGGAGGTGCGGGGCCACGGCGATGCTGTTGGTGCGGGCCAGCTCCACGATCCGCCGGAACGGGGTGATGCCGCCGACCCGCACAATGTTGGGCTGGATGACGTCCACGGCTTCCGCGTCGATGAAGTCGCGGAAGCGCTGGATGGTGTGCACGTTTTCTCCGAGCGCGATGGGAACCGGTGAGTGCTTGCGCAGCCGTTTGTAGGCCCACAGGTCGTCGGCGCGGATGGGTTCCTCCAGCCAGTGCAGGTTGAACTGCTCCAGCCGGGACAGTGCCCGGATGGTGGTGGGCAGGTCCCAGCGCTGGTTGGCGTCGACCATGAGGGCACGGTCCGGGCCGATGACGCTGCGAACCGCGGCCACGCGCTCCACGTCCTCGGCGATGTCGGGCTTGCCCACCTTGATCTTGACGGCGGAATGGCCTGCGGCGACCCAGCGTTTGGCCTGCGCCACCAGCTCCTCGAGCGTGTAGTGCAGGTTCACGCCGGAGCCGTAGACTTCCACGGAATCGTGCCGCTGCCCCAGCAGCCCCGGCACGGACGTGCCGGCGTTGCGGGCGGCAAGGTCCCAGAGCGCCAAGTCCAGCCCGGCCATGGCGATGGTGGTCAGACCGCCGCCGCCGGCCTCATGCAGGCGCAGCCACAGCGCGTCCCACAGCGGTTCCGCGTCGGCGGGAAGGCCAACGGCGAAACGCGCAATGTCATGGTCCAGCAGCGCCTTGACTGCCTGGGGGCCAATGGTCGGTGTCCAGGAAAACCCGTGACCGGTGCCGCCGTCGTCCGTTTCCACGGTGGTGGCGATGATGTGGTTTTCCGGCGCCTCCACACCCCAGCTGCGGCGCAGGGGCACCGTCAGCAGGCGGGTGTGGAGGGCCGTGATCTTGGCTGTCATGGGCGGCCGTGTCAGGCGTTGGCCAGCGCGTGGCTGGCGGCCAGCTCGTGCCCCCGGGCCAGGATGGATGCCAGTCGGGCTTCCTGCTCGGCGGTGGGGTTGACCAGGGGCGGGCGGACGGGGCCCACGGGCAGCCCGGATTGGCGGATGCCGGCCTTGATGAGCGAGACGCCAAATCCGGGAACCTCGTCGCGCAGGCGGACCAGGGGTGCGTAGAAGCCCTCGATCAGTTCGGCGCGGCGTTCCTCGTTGCCGTCCACGTAGGCGCGGTAGTAGGCGGAGGCGATCTCCGGCGCCATGGCGAAGGCGGCCGAGGAGTACAGCGGCATGCCCAGTCCGCGGTAGGCGCCCTGGGTCAGCTCCGCGGTCAGCAGGCCGTTGAAGAACTGGAAGTCTTCGCGTCCCGTGGCACGCACGGCGGAGACGATTTCCTGGGCCAGGCCGACGTCGCCCACGCCGTCCTTGAAGCCGATTACCTTCGGGTTCGCGGCCAGCTTCACCATGGAGGCGGCGGTGAACTTGGCGTTGGCGCGGTGGTAGACGATCACGGGAAGTTCGCTGGCGGCGGCGATGGCCTCGATGTAAGCCACGAGCCCGTCCTGCGGCGCACCCACGAGGTAGGGCGGGAGCACCAGCAGCGCGTCGGCACCTGCGTCGGCGGCGGCACGGGCCGAATCCAGGGCGTGGCCGAGGGGGCCCCCGGCACCGGCGATGACGGGAACGGCGCCGTTGACAACCTCGACGGCGGCCTGCACCACGGTGCGCACCTCGGCAATGCTGAGGGCATGGAATTCACCGGTGCCGCAGGCCGGGAAGATACCGCCCGGGCTGAACGGCAGGCGGGAGGCGATGTGTTCCTTGAGCAGGGCCACGTCGACGCTGCCGGCCTCGTTGAAGGGTGTGACGGGGAAGAAAAGGACGCCTTCGAACTTCATGGTTTCTCCTAGTGTGAGGCGGCGGACGCCAGGTCCGCGCGGTTGGTGTCGGTGAGCTCGGTGCGCCAGCTTCGCTGGGGCGTCCAGCCCAAAACTTGTTGTGCCTTGGCGATGGAAAAGGCAGGGCTGGTGCCGGTGAGGCCGGCGGCCAACTCTTCGCTGCCGGGCAGGAATTGCGGCATGAGCTTGTCCAGCGGTTCCCTGGCGAGCGCGTCGGCAGCGCCCACAAAGAACGTCTGGGCGTTCTCGATCGTGTCCATCTTTTCCAGCAGGACGGCGAGGAAGTCGGCCACGTCCCGGGCGTCAACGTAGTTGAAAAGGGCGGGGGCGGACAAGGCCGGATCGGCCAGCCGCTCCACGAGGGTGTGGCCCTGCTGGGTGGGGGCGCCCTCCCATTCCTCCGGGGAGATGACGTAGCACGGGCGGAAGGCGGCATACCGCGTGGTGTGGCCGTGCGCCGTCGCAAACATCGCCATGACCTGCTCGGCCACCAGCTTGGACAGCGCGTAGGCGTTCCAGGGCCTCGGGGTGGTTTTTTCATCCAGCGGGAAGCCCTCGGGAAGCCAGCCGGCCGGGTTTCCGTAGCCCAGGACGGTGGGGCTGGAGGCGGTCACGATGCGGGCAACGCCGCTGTCGGTGGCCGCATGGAAGACGTTGTACGCCAGCATGGTGTTGGTCTTGAGGATCACGTCTTCGGGCGCGCTGAAGGGGACGGCAATGGCGGCCAGGTGAATGACGGCGTCCGGCGCGTGCCGGGCCATGACGCCCTGCAGCGCCACCGCGTCAAGCAGGTCGATCGATTCCTGCACGACGCCGGCCAGCGCCGGGTCCTCGGGCAGTGCGCCGCGGTCCACGGAGACCACGGTGTGCCCTGCCGCCGCGAAACCCGCGACGACGCTGCGGCCAAGGCGGCCGGAACCGCCGGTGATGAGAACAGTGCTCATGAATCAGCCTTCCCTGGTGGTTGCAGCAGTGCGTGAAAGGTCGGCACCGAGGCCCAGCTCGGGGATCCGCACGGGCAGTCCCGTGGCCAGTGACTCGTTGCCGGCGATGCCCACGGACACGGCGCGCAGCCCGTCCATGTAGCCGGAGGGGCGGCCCAGCGGGTCATCGCCGGGTCCGTTGAACAGGTCGGCGAGCAGTAGTATGTCGCCGCCGCCGTGGCCGCCTTCACCGTTGACAATCTCCACTTCGCGGGCGGTCTCCCAGTGGCGTTGGACCACGAGGCGCTCCCCGTTGCGGCGCACGGCGTCGTCCTCGTCGATGGGCGTGGCGCTGGGGTCCAGGACGTTCTTCTTGTCGTTGCTGTCGTGGACGGCCGCCCGCTCCACCACGTCCAGCTCTGCGCGGCCTTCGGTGCCGTTGACGCTGACCCGGTAGCCTTCCCAGGGGCTGTGGGCGTTCAGGGAATAGTTCAGGGTGGGGCCGCCGTCGTAATCCACCGTCAGCGCGAGGTTGTCCTCGATCGTGATTCCGTCGGAGAACACGTCCTGGTCCCGGATGTATCCGTCATGCTTTTCGTTGGCCAGGTACAGGGCCGCCAGCTTTTCGTCCTCGCGCATGTCCAGTGCGAAGGGGTCCGTGACGCCGTCGACCGTGCCGCGCGCGGGGCGGTCGACGAGTCCGCGGGCGGCTGCGTTGTCCGAGCCGTAGAAGCGCAGCCCGCCAGAGGCGTAGACGCGGGCCGGCGAATCGTTGATCCACCAGTTGACCAGGTCAAAGTGATGGGAGGCCTTGTGGATGAGCAGGCCGCCGGAATTCTTCTTCTCGCGGTGCCAGCGGCGGAAGTAGTCGGCGCCGTGGACGGTGTCCAGCATCCAGCTGAAGTCGATGCTGGTGACCTTGCCGATCACGCCGCTCTGGATGATCTGCTTCAGGGCGCTGTTTCGCGGGGAATAGCGGTAGTTGAAGGTGACCACCACGTTGCGGCCCGTTGCCTCGATGGCCTCGGTGATGCGGCGGCAGCCCTCAACATCGATGGTGAGCGGCTTTTCCACCACGACGTCGGCGCCTGCGTTGAGTGCCTCGACGATGTAGTCCGCGTGGGTAAAGTCCGGCGTCGTGACAATGACGCGGTCGATGCCGTTGTCCTTGATGAACGCTGTCAGCTCTGTCGGGTCAAAGGACGACGGGATTTGTGCGGCGTTGCCGTGCTCGGCGCGGAGACGGCCGGCCAGGGCCGTGTAGTAGTCGGTGCGGCCGGGGTTGACGTCCCCGATCGCCACTAGGTCGGCAACGTCGGCGTGGGCGCCCATGATGGCGTTCACATACATTTCGGCACGTGATCCGGCACCTACGAGGGCAAAACGGGTCTTCTTGTTCAACGGCGCTGCTGTGTCCGTTCCGGCGGATGCCACTGCGGTACTCATGAGTTTGGATGACCTTTCACAACGCTGTAGTGGATTCATGCCCCCGCTTTTCACGGCTGCCTTTTGAGTGGCTGGGTGTATTGGGGTAGATTTTGAGAAAGCGTTTTCTCAATCCCATATATGATTTGTATCAACAGTCCGGGCGTCCCGTCAAGGGCAGGCAGCACGTCCACCGATTTGATCCCGTCCCACAGTAAGAAGGAATCTCCATGGCCAAGCGAGTCAGACCCGCCCGCATAGGAATATCCGACGTTGCCTCGAAGGCGGGAGTCTCGCTGGCGACGGTTTCGCGGGTCATGAACGGGAACTTCCGCGTTGATCCGGAGATCGCCGCGAGGGTGCGCGAGGCGGCGACGGAGCTCAAATACCAGCCGAATCCCATGGGCCGCAACCTGGCCCGGGGGAAGACCGACACGATCGGGGTGGTCGTGCCGGACCTCGGCAACCCCACGTTCCAGGGTGTGCTGCGCGGGGTCAGCCGGGCAGCGGCCCACGACGGCTACCGGGTGCTCATCGCCGACTCCTCCGAAGTTTCCAGCGAGGAGTCAATTCTGGCCGGGGAGGCCCGCCGCAGGTGCGACGGCGTGGTGCTGTGTGCACCGCGCATGAGCTCCTCCGAATTGGAGGAGCTGGCACCGAGCCTGCATCCGCTGGTGCTGGTCAACCGCACCACCGACGCCGACGACAGCCCCAGCGTCATTGTTGACTACGGGCAGGGGATCCAGGACCTTGCCGCGCACCTGTCCGGCCTCGGGCACACGCGGATCGCCTACGTCTCGGGACCTGAGAGCAGTGCATCCAACGCATTGCGCCTGGCCGGCCTGGAAAAATTCACGCGGACCAACCCCCATATTGAGCTGACCATCCTGCACAGCGGATCCACCTTTGAAGACGGTTATGAATCCGCCGGCGATGTGGTCGAGTCTGGAGCCACGGGCATCCTGGCCTTCAACGACCTCACCGCCATGGGCCTGCTCAGCAGCCTGAACGAGCTCGGCATCAAGGTCCCGGAAGACCTCTCGGTCACGGGTTTCGACGACATCCCGTTCGCCAGGTACACCACTCCTCCCCTGACGACGGCGGCAGTGCCGATCACCGCGGTTGGCGAGCATGCCTGGGCGCAGATGCGAGACCTGCTCAACGGCACGTCAACCACGGAGTCTGTGGAGGTTTTTCAACCCCACGTGGTTTCACGCGGCAGCACCGGGGCACCTGCCTCAGACTGACCACACCGAGCAATTCCGAGGGTTTCCCCGCCCTGCCGGGGTCGCCCAACCCCCGGCCAAGCAGGGCAACCCCCACCGTGAGGGGCAGCCCCAACGCGCTGTCAGCGCAGCGGGTCGAAGTGGCGCATGGTGGCCGGCGGGGTGTTGCCCGTGAGCCCGGCCGCCACCATCTTGCCGGTCAGCGGTCCCAGCGCAATCCCCCACATGCCGTGGCCGCCGGCCACGTGCACGCGCGGTGACTTCGTGGCACCAACCAGCGGGAAGCCGTCGGTGGTGCAGGGGCGCGAACCCACCCATTCCTCTGTCCGGTCCTCCCAGTTGATGCCGGTGAACATGGGCGAGGCAGCGTCCACGATCGCCTTGATGCGGCGCGGGTCGAGGGGCGCGTCGGCGGCGCGGAACTCCATCATGCCGGCCACCCGGAGCCTGTCGCCCAACGGCGTGCAGGCGACCCGCTGCGCCGGGAAATAGATGGGGCGGGTGGGCATTTCGTCGGGAACCACTGTGAAGCTGTAGCCGCGGCCTGCCTGGACCACGCGCTTGACGCCAAACTTGCGGGCGAGCGTCCCCAGCCACGCACCCGTGGCGAGGACAACGGCGTCGGCCTTGATGAGCCGGCCCTCGGAGCCGATCACGTCCACACCGCTGCCGGTGTCGCGGACATCGAACACGGTGAAGGCGGTGGTCAGCGTGGCGCCGCGGGCAACCACGGTCTCGGCGAGCGAGCGCATGAATGCCGGAGGGTGGATGAAGCGCTGCTTTTGGATCTGGATGCCGGCAACCACGCCGGTGCCCAGGGTTGGCTCCATGGCGCGGATCTCCTCCCCGCTCATGAGGTTGAAGTCGACGTCTCCGCCGGTTTCCCGGATGACGTGGAATTCCTTGACCAGGGCGTCGCGGTCCTTGAGCGAGGCGAAGCCTGTCAGGAACGGTTCGGCGGGATGTGTGGGTTCGGCGACCGCGGGCGTGCCTGCGGCAATCTCGTCGAAGGCGTCGATGCCGCTGCGGCCGATCTCGGCGAAGATCGCCATGGCGGCCCGCCACTTGCCGGGCGTGCAGTTGCGGGCAAAGCCCAGCAGGAACTTCAGCAGGGCGGGGTCGGTGGAGACCGGGATGTACAGCGGCGAGGCCGGATCCAGCATCGCCTTGACCCCGTACGTCAACACGGACGGCTCGCTCAGCGGCAGGGTCAGGGCTGGCGTCAGCCAGCCCGCGTTGCCCCAGGACGAGCCCGACGCCACCTCGCCGCGGTCCACCACGGTGACCTGGATGCCCTGCTCCTGCAGGTACCAGGCCGTCGACAGGCCAATGATTCCCGCACCAACTACAACCACATGCCCAGGCGCCTTTGCACTGACCACGATTCACACTCCTCGCGCGATTGGCCGGCCTGCTGCCGACGCTATTCCCAACATAATCATGTTTGCCATTTCCCCCAAATGGCTGTCACTGCAAAGCACGACGGCGCGTCCCCCGCTTGGGTGGGGAACGCGCCGTCGTGCTTGGGGCGGGTTAGTTGACGGGCGGCCCCGTCACCTTGATGCCGGTCCAGCCGTGGAGGGTTCCGTCCCCGTTGAACAGGATCAGCTTGTTGTTGCCGGGCCGGGTGCTGTCCGGGGTGGTCACCGTGATGGTGCCGTCGGCGGATGCCTCGTGCCAGCCGAGGCCGGTCTCGTTGAGGTAGACGTAGAACGGTTCGCCGGCTGCCAGGTTGGCGAGCACCACCTCGGAAGCTCCGCGCGGGAATTGCTCCTTGCCCAGGCCGAGATCGAGCTGGGTGTCCTTCTTCAGCGTCTTGGCGTCAGCCGGTTCCGGCGCGGGTGCCGGCTCCGGGTTGACCGCTTCCCCAGGTGCCGGTTCGGCGCCCGTGTAGGCGATGCTCGGCGCTGCCGGCTTCTCCATGCCCTCACCCAGGAAGTACGAGGTGTGGGGCGGCTGGTTGTAGGCGGTGTTCTGCCAAGCCACGCCCATGCGGTAGACCGGGTCGGACTGCAGGGTGCGCAGCCTGGTCTCGGTCAGGTCCACGGTGGTGGCGATGCGCAGGGCCGAGGAGTCGTCCAAACGCGTCACGATTTCCTCGCGCCAGTCGCCGAAGAGGTCGGCCTGCAGCGAGGGGTTGCCCTTCGTGTCGTTGTTGGACAGCGTTCCTTCGGCGCGGTAGACCTCCTTGCTGGTGTTGGTGGTCCAGTCCCACTTGGAGATGGTCGGCACGCCGGTGCGGGTGGCCTCCGTCCAGTCATGGTCGGTGATCTCCCGCAGGAGGTCCCCGTCCCACCACGTGAGGAAGTTGGCGGCCGGGATGCTGGTGCTGATGAGCTCGCCGTTGGCGGCCACCAGCTGTCCCACGGGAGAGTTCCAGGCAGCGTCGCCGCCGATGGCCCAGCCTTCGGCACCGGGGTGCGTCGGGTCGATGTCGGCCATGGCGCCGCGGCCGGTGTCCTTGACAGCCGGAATCGACCAGAGCACCTCGCCGGTGGCGGCGTCGCGGTAGGTGGCGCCGATGCCCTGCTTCGAGGGTGCCTCCTCGTGGGTGGCGAACACCTCAAGGCCGGGACGTGACGGGTCAAAGTCGGAGACATGGAGCGCGTCGCCGTGGCCCAGCTTCGTGTTGTACAGCACCGTGCCGTCGTCGTCGAGGGTCATGGAGCCGAAGACAATCTCGTCTTTCTGGTCCCCGTCGACGTCGGCCACCGAGAACTGGTGGTTGCCCTGGCCGCGGTACTCGTCGCCGGCCTGGTTGGAGTCAAACACCCAGCGCTTGTTCAACGAGGTGCCGTCGAAGTCGTAGGCGGCAACGACGGTGCGGGTGTAGTAGCCCCGGCTGAAGATGACGCTGGGGTGTTCGCCGTCGAGGTGGGCCACCCCGGCGAGGAAGCGGTCCACGCGGTTGCCATAGCCGTCGCCCCACGCCCCCACATCCCCGCGTTCGGGGGTGTAGTCGATCGTGTCTACGGCTGCGCCGG
Organism: Sporosarcina beigongshangi; assembly: GCF_016820535.1. Taxonomy (GTDB): domain Bacteria; phylum Actinomycetota; class Actinomycetes; order Actinomycetales; family Micrococcaceae; genus Specibacter. Next base: position 312,575 of record NZ_JADHDY010000003.1, read on the forward strand.
TCGCGCCGTTGAACACCGTCAGGTATTCGGGACCGGTGAGCACGTAGCCGCTGGAGTTGCGGTAGTCCGCCCGGGCGTCGCCAATCACTGCACCAGCCCCGTCGACGGTGCCGTCGCCGGTCTTCATGGTGACCTCGGCCTTGCCGTCGCCGTCCAGGTCGTAAACCTGGAACTGGGTGTAGTGCGCGCCGGCCCTGATGTTCTTCCCCAGGTCGATGCGCCACAGCCGGGTGCCGTCCAGCTTGTAGGCATCCACGTAGACGATGCCGGTGTAGCCGGCCTGCGAGTTGTCCTTGGAAATGGACGGATCCCATTTCAGGATGATCTCGTAGCTGCCGTCGCCGTCCACGTCGCCGATGGAGGCATCCGAGGCCCGGTAGGTGTAGGGCTGGCCGTCCTTGGTGTAATCGTCGGCGGGCTTGTCCAGCTGCACGTCGAGTGTCTGCGAATCCCACACCGTGAAGGGCTCGGTGGCCCAGAGCTCGGCGCCGTTGCGCACCGTGGAAATCCGGTAGCTGGCACCTGCCGCACCGCCGGCATCCAGCATGTTGGTGCTGCCGGTGACGGGCGTGCCGGTGACCAGCACGCCGTCGCGGTAGACGTTGAACGCGATCGCTTCCGGGTCAAGGCCCAGCATGCGCCAGCCCACGTAGACGCCGCCTGCGGTGGCCACTGCCACGGGGGCCCGGTCCAGGCGCTCGGCCTGGCGGACCAGGGTGGTGACGGCCTCGGTGGTGGCCGGCTCGGACTTTTCCGAGACGCCTCCGCCATTCACGGATGCCACCGCGTATTTGTACGCAATGGTGGTCAGCACGGTCTCGTCCTTGTACTCCGCTCCCCCGGCACGCCCCAGCAGCTTGAAGTCGCCGAAGCTGCCGTCGGCCTTCGCGTCGGCACGGAACACCTGGTAGAACAGGGCCCCGTCCACTGCAGGCCAGGACAGGGACACATCGTTCTTGTTGACGGAGCCCAGGACCGGCTTGCCGGGAACGGCAGCCTTCGCCACGGACGGGTCGACGGTTGCCACCTTGATCGTGTTGGACGGCACGGATTCGGTGCCGGAGACGTCAAGGGCCACCACGTAATAGCTGTAGTCCAGGCCGATCTCGGCGGTGGAGTCAAGGAATTCCGACGCCGTTGCCTCCCCGAGCGGTTCGGCCGCCTCCGCGGTGCTGGACTTGCGGTAGACGCGGTAGCTGCCCGCGTCGGTGCCGGTCCAGGCCAGCGAGACGGTGGCCGATGCGCCGCCGATGGAGACATTCGTGGCTGCGAGCGCGGACGGTGCCAGCAGCAGCGGCGTGATCTCAATGCCGTTCAGGCGCGACGAACTGCCGCCCATGACGATGTTCAGCTGCCCGTCAACGACCTGCACGGGCTGGCTGAGCTTGGCCGAGACCGAACCCTTGCCGGCGTTGGAGGCACCAAAGTCCTTGCCCTCGATGATGACGTCCGACTTGGACGTGCCGATCCAGTCGCCGTTGTACGTCTTGACGGCGTAGCTGCCGTTGGGGACGTCCACGGCAAACTCATGCGCCGCCGTCGGCAGCAGGAAGTCGCGCTCCAGGTCGTTCGGGGGTGGGGTAAAGCCGGTTCCCCGGTCGCGCCCGCCCAGTCCGGTGACGTTCAGGAAGCCCCAGCCCTGCTCCTTGCTGTACAGCGACTTCTCGCTGGCCTCAAGGTATCCGGGCATGAGCGGGTTGCCGGCCAGTTGCACGTCGAACTTGTACAGCGGAGCCTTGGTCAGCACCCGCACCGTGTTCGACGGCGCCGAGTCGCCCTTGGCGTTGACGGCCACCACCCGGAAGTCATAGGAGGCGCCTTCGGCCAGGTTCCCCACGGTTGCCTGGGGCAGTGTTGAGGTTGTCACCATGGCCCAGGCGGTGTCTGCGGCGTCGGCGTCCTTGCGGAACACCTTGTAGATGTCGGCCCCGTCGACGGCCGGCCAGCTCAGCTGGGCCCCGGCGTTGGAGATGGAGCCTGCCACCAGGTTCGCGGGTGCAGCGGGGACATCGGCGGGGGCTTCCGCCTCGACCACCTGGGCGGCCAACGGAATGTCCAGCTTTGCCACGTCTGCGGCGACCAGGCGGGCCATCTGGATGGCCCCGTATTCCTGGAAGTGTGTGTCATCCGCGGTTCCGGCCGGGCGCGAGGGGTAGACGCCTGCGGGCACATGGAGGAAGACGGACAGCGCCGCCTCCGGCCCGATGCTGTCAAGGTAGGCCCGGGATGACGCGGAGAGATCCACGAGCCCGGTGCCGGTTTCCGTGGCCAGCTGGCTGGCGGCAGCAACGTATTCAGGGAATGAGACGTTGAACGTGCCGGTGTCGGCGTTGAAGGAGCGCCGTGACACAGGGGTCACCAGGATCGGGGTGGCCCCGCGCTGGACGGCGCCGTCAACGTAGGTGCGCAGGTATTCGGCGTAGTCGTCAGGTGCGGCGTATCGGTCGTCAACACCCTTGCTGTTGTCGTTGTGGCCAAACTGCACGAAGAGGTAGTCCCCTGGGCGGATGCCGCGCAGCACCTCGTCGAGGCGGCCCTGGCTGATGAAGTTCTTGGAGCTGCGCCCGCCGATGGCCTTGTTCTCCACCACGACGCCGTCGGAGAGGTAACGGTCGATCATCTGCCCCCAGCCGGCCTGTGGCGCATAGTCGGAGGTGTAGCTTTGCACCGTGGAGTCGCCCGTGACCCAAACGGTGGGCTTGGCCCCGGCCTGGCGGGGCGACTTTTGGGTCAGCACCAGTGCGTTGATGTTGGCTGCCGTGCCGCCGAAGTCCAGGTTGAGCTGGCCGTCCACCACGGCGATGTCGAAGGACATCTCCAGGTACTGTCCGGCCGTCTTGGCTGTCTGCTGGACCTTGGCCATCTGCTCAGCCGTGATGGAAATGTCGGTTGCGCCTGCGGCGTCCCCGGCAATCACGTCGACGGTGTAGTCGGCGTTGGGCACATCCACCACGAATTCGGTGTCGCCGACGGTGGCGAAATCGCTGCGGAGGGCGTCACTGCCGCCCCTGTCGGTGGCCGTGGCGGCCTCAGGGTTCACAAATCCGGCCCGGCTTTCGGCCGTATACGCCGTGTCGGCTCCGATGCCGACCGCGTTGGCTGCGACGGCGCCGTTGCCGAAGTCAAAGGTGAGGGATCCCGCCGTCGGAAATTCTGCGGGAGAAGCCGGGAGGGAGGAGACGGCGGCAGCCGAGGGAACGGACAACCCGTTGGCATCCCTGGCCTGGACCTTGTAGAAGTGGACCTTGGTGGTGTCCACGGTGTCCGTGATGAAGACATCGCCGGTGGTTTCGGCAACCTTGGTGTAGCTGCCGTCAACCGTGTCGGCACGTGATACCAGGTATCCGGTGGCATTCGCCACCTCGTTCCAACGCAGCGTGACGCCCTGTTCGTTCACATGGGCCATGCGCACCGCCGTCGGCGCGCCAATGGCGGATGCGGGTGGGTCGGTCGGCTCCGTGGTGGGCGGATCCGTGGGTTCGGTCGTGGGCGGGGCATCCTCGGCGGGGGTGACGATGATCGCGTTGACGTAGCCGCCGGCGCCATCGCCCGTGACGTCGATCGTCAGCTGGCCGTCGGCAACCGTGGCCTGCCACTTCTCCGTGGTGACCGCCTGGCGGGCCGAAATGGTGCCTGCCGGGACCCCTTCAAGGGAAATCCTGGTCTTGGTGGTGGAGGTTCCCGCCAACTGGTCGCCGGAGCGGATCTCCACGTCATAACTGCCGTTGGGCACGTCCACGGCAAAGCCCCACGCTGTGCCGAGGACAAAATCGTCATTGACGTCATCGGCCGGGCTCATGCCGCGGTGGCGGGAGACGGGCACGGCACCGTCAACGGGAATGATCCCGAATCCGGAAGCTGCCGTGTACAGGGTTTCCTGGTTGACTCCGGTCCATCCGGCACCCACGGGGCTGGACGGGGTGCCGAAGTCGAAGGACCAGCGCTCGGCTTCTGCCGCCGATACGGCGGGCAGGCCCAACAGGGCCATTCCGCAGGCCGCGGTTACGGCGATGGCCGCCCTCGCGGGATATTTATGTTTGGGTGGGGCTTGCATGCGTCACTCCTTGGTTCGAAGGACTGCCCGGACACGGACTGCTCTCGATCCAAAGACTGGCTATGTATCGATTCAAATTCTGGCCCGGCACGATCCCGGCCAGAATTTGGTGAGTCCAAGCAGTGTTTGCCTGCCGTGGGACGCCTTGAATGCGGCGGCCGCTGCACACGGCGGATCCCTGAGGCATAATGTGGGGTGGCCCACATCTGAATCGATACAACCACATTTTGTTAGCGTTCACAAGGTTTTTTCTTGCCAAGTTTCCGTATGACGGACCCCGCCCGCCCGCACCACCAAAGGATTCCCATGCTCCACGCCACCCTTCGCCTGCCCGAACCGCCAGCCAAGACCACGCCCCGCCCCGGCACTGCCGATGGTGGCCGGGCCGCCGGCCACGCAGGTGCTGCCGTCCCCCCGGAAACGGGTGCCGCCAACCTGCCGGGACCCGGCGCCATCACCGCCAACAGCCGGCACCTGAGTCGAAACGGCAGGCCCTGGTTTCCGATCATGGGCGAATACCACTTCAGCCGCCAGGATCCAGGGCAGTGGCGGACGGGGCTGGAACGCATGAAACAGGGCGGCATCACGGTTGTCTCCACCTATGTCTTCTGGAACCACCACGAGGAAAGCAAGGGCGACTTCCGCTGGTCCGGCAACCGCGACCTGCGCGCCTTCGTGGAGCTCTGCGGCAGCTTGGGACTGGACGCCGCCGTGCGCATTGGCCCGTGGGCCCACGGCGAGTCCCGCAACGGCGGCTTCCCAGACTGGCTGCAGGCGCTTCCCGTCAACCACCGCAGCGACGATCCCCAATACCTCGACCACGTGCGCCCCTACCTCGCCGAGATTGCGCAGCAGCTCAGCGGCCTGTTCCACGGCGACGGCGGCCCCATTGTGGCACTCCAGTTGGAGAACGAACTCTATGACCAGCCCGGGCACATCCTGACACTGAAGACCATGGCCCGGGAGCTCGGCATGAATGCGCCCTTGTGGACGGCCACGGCGTGGGGCGGCGCCCAACTGCCGGCCGGGGAGGTGCTGCCGCTCTATGGCGGCTACCCGGAGGCGTTCTGGGAGGACGCCCACCCTGGCTGGGCGCGCGGCAGCAGGAAGCACTACTTTTTCAGTCACATCCGCGACGACCATTCCATCGGCGCCGACCTGCGGCCCACGACCGCCGCCGGGCCCGTGACGGAGCCGGCGAAACCCTTTGCCACCTGCGAGCTGGGCGGCGGCATGCCCTCGGCATACCACCGCAGGCCCGTCATTCCCGCCGCTGACGTTTCCGCACTGGCGCTGGCCAAGATCGGCAGCGGCTCAGTGTGGCAGGGCTACTACATGTTCCACGGCGCCACCCAGGGCCTCGGCGAGCACTCCACCTTGCAGGAGTCCCAGGCCACCGGCTACCCCAACGACCTGCCCGCCATGAGCTACGACTTCCAGGCACCGCTGGGCGAGCACGGCCAGGTCCGGGAGTCCTACCACCGGCTGCGCGCGCAGCACCTCTTCCTCGCCGAGGCGGGCCCCGACCTGGCCCGGATGCCAATGACGCTGCCGGACGCCGTCCCCTCCGGCCTGGACGACACCGAAACCGTCCGCTGGTCCGTGCGCAGCGACGGCCGCGCGGGCTTCATCTTCGTCAACAACCACCAGCCATCCACCGATGCGCTCGGCGCCAAGGAAGGCGTCCAGTTCGCTCTCACCTTGGCCGACGGCGCCCGGCTCACCATTCCGCGGCGACCTGCAACCATCGCCGCCGGCGCGCATTTCGTGTGGCCGTTCAACCTGCCCCTGGGCAACGGCGCCACGCTGCTGCACACCACCGCGCAGCTGGTCACGAGCCTGCCGGCGGGCCAGCGGACCTGCTTCGTGTTTTCCCGGACCGACGGCGTGGACACCGAGTTTGAGGTTGCCCTTCCCGCGGACGACGGCGGCACCCGCCGAACGCTGCAGCTGGCGGTTCCGTCGGCGCCGACACCCGTTGAACTGCCCGTGACAGAGAGTGTGTCCATTCTTCTGGTGGACGGTCCAGACGCCCTGCGCCTGTGGAAGGCCGACCTTGCGGGTGCACCCCGCATCATCCTGGCCGACTCGCTCCTCGCCTCGGACGGCACGCTGCGACTGGACGCCGCGGCGGCCCGGGAGGAGATTGCCGTCTATCCTCCCCTGAACCGGTTGGAGGCCGTGACGGGACCTCCCGGCGCTGCCGTCACACGGCTGCATGACGGCGGGCCGCTGGCCCGGTTCGAGGTGCGGGTCCCCGCCGCGGCGCTGGCAACGGCCGCCTCCGCCGAGCTGCTGCAGGAGGCTGCGGGACCCGCTCCGCTGCGCTCGGGCGGGGTGCACGGGCGCGCCGCCGCACCGCTGGACCACGACTACGAACGGGCCGCGCTTTTCCAGATGGACTTCACTCCCGAACAACTGCCGGAGGGCGGGCAAAGCCTGTTGCGGATCAGCTGGACCGGAGATGCCGCACGGGCCTTCATCGACGGAGTGCTGGTCTCGGACAACTACTGGAACGGGCTGGCCTGGGACATAGACTTGGCGCCGCACCGGGACGCGCTGCTGCGCGGCGGACTGCAGATCCGGGCCTTCCCGTTCAACCCCGACGCACCGATTTACGTGGACGAGTCCATCCGGCCGGCGCGCACAACACTGGAAATTTCAGATGCGCGCGTCCTGCACCGCCACTCGATCAGCCTGACGGCGAACTGACGCCCCGCGACGCCGTCAGCCTCCGGGAACGTATCTGGTTCCCGGGTGGCTGGCGGCAACAATGGTCCGCAAGTCTTGCAGCACGGCGGGCGCAGCCCCGGCCGCCCGCGCCTGGAGCAGCACATTGCCCAGCGCCGTCGCTTCCACGGGTCCTGCCACAACGGGCAGCCCGGTGGCGTTGGCGGTGAGCTGGCACAGCAGTTGGTTCTGGGATCCGCCGCCCACAATGTGGATGACATCCACCTGCCGGCCTGACAGCTGGGCCGCCTGGCGGACAGTCGTCGCGTAGGAAGCGGCGAGGCTGTCCAGAATGCAGCGCACGACGGCGGGTGCCCGGCTTTCCAGCACCCCTCCCGCTGCGCCGGCGGCGGCACGGATGCGTTCGGGCATCTTTCCGGGGGCGATGAAGTCCTCGGAATCAACATCGATGAGCGGACCGCCGGCCGGTTCGGCCGCCGCGGCAGCCAGCAGCCCGGGGAGGTCCAGCGCCGGTGACGGGGCCGCAGAAGCCGGGGACCCGGCGTCGTCCGCTTCCTGCTCCCACGTCCGGATCGATTCGCTCAGCAGCCACAGCCCGCCCACGTTGCGCAGGTAGCGGGTGGTGCCGTCCACGCCGCGCTCGTTGGTGAAGTTTGCCGTCCGGCTGGCCTCAGTCAGGACCGGGGTGTCCAACTCCACCCCCACCAGCGACCAGGTGCCGGAGGAGATGTAGGCGAAGTTGTGTCCGTCCGCGGGGACGGCCGCGACGGCGGAGGCGGTGTCGTGCGAGCCGACGGCCACCACAGGGGTGGCTGCCGGGATCCCTGTCCGCACGGCGACGTCCGGCAGCAGCGTGCCGATGGTTTCCCCGGGCTCGACGAGCGGCGGGAAAAGCCCGGCCGGCAGGTCCAGCGCCGCCAGGAGTTCGGTGGCCCACTCCCCCGCGACGGCGTCGTACAGACCCGTGGTGGAGGCGTTTGTGGACTCCGTGCGGCGGCTGCCGGTGAGCCTGAACGCGATGAGGTCCGGGATCAGCAGGGCCTGCAGCCCGACGAAGTCCAGGCCGGCAGCCTTTTCCGCGGCCAGCTGGAAAATCGTGTTGAACGGCAGGTGCTGCAGCCCCGTGGTTTCATAGAGGCGATCCGGGCCGACGACGCCGTGGACGGCCTCCACCTGCGCGGCGCCGCGGGAATCCCGGTAGCTGAACGGAGGGTTCGCCAGTGCGCCGGAGTCGTCAACCAGGCCGTAGTCCACAGCCCAGCTGTCGATGCCGATGCTCTCGATGGTGCCGCCAACGGCCGCCGCGTGGTCCGCGGCGGCGCCCAGGCCGGTGAGAACCTCGGCGAGGAGCCCGTCGAAGTCCCAGTGCAGGCTGCCGTCCCGCTCAACAACCCCGTTGGGGAAGCGGTGCACCACGTGCAGTTCGGCTTTTCCGCCCCCAACGCCGCCGACGATGACGCGCCCGGAGGACGCGCCAATGTCGACGGCGGCGAACAGCCTGGCTGCAGGGCCTGCGGATTCAGCGCCGGTCATCGCAGGAAGGCCGCTGCCACGCCGGCGTCGACGGGGATGTGCAGGCCCGTGGTGTGCGAGAGCTCGGCGCTGGTGAGCACGGCGGCGGCGTTGGCCACGTTTTCCGGCAGCACCTCGCGCTTGAGCAGGGTGCGCTGGGCATAGTATTCGCCCAGCTTTTCCTCATCCACCCCGTACACGGCGGCACGCTTGGCGCCCCAGCCGCCGGCGAAGATGCCGGAGCCGCGGACCACGCCGTCAGGGTTGATGCCGTTGACGCGCACCCCATACTCTCCCAGCTCGGCGGCGAGCAGGCGCACCTGGTGGGCCTGGTCTGCCTTGGTTGCGGAGTAGGCGATGTTGTTCGGCCCGGCAAACACGGAGTTCTTGGAGGAGATGTAGATGATGTCCCCGCCCATGTCCTGGTCGATGAGCACCTTCGCGGCGGCCTTGGAGACCAGGAAGGAGCCCTTGGCCATGACGTCGTGCTGCAGGTCCCAGTCCTTTTCGCTGGTTTCCAGCAGCGGCTTGGAGATGGACAGCCCGGCGTTGTTGACCACCAGGTCCAGCCCGCCAAAGGCCAGCACGGCGGCGTCGACGGCGGCGCGCACGGCGGCGTCGTCCGTGACGTCTGCTTGGATGCCGATGGCCACGTCGGGCCCGCCGAGTTCCAGCGCGACGGCCTGGGCGGCTTCCAGGTTCAGGTCGGCGATGACGACGCAGGCGCCTTCAGCCGCCAGCCGGGTGGCGATGGCCTTGCCAATGCCCGACGCCGAACCTGTCACCAGGGCGATCCGGGTGGCGTGCGACTTGGGCTTGGGCAGGCGGGCCAGCTTGGCCTCTTCCAGCGCCCAGTATTCGATGCGGAACTTCTCCGCCTCATCGATGGGGGCATACGTGGACAGTGACTCGGCGCCGCGCATGACGTTGATGGCGTTGAGGTAGAACTCCCCGGCAACCCGAGCTGTCTGCTTGTTGGCGCCGTAGGAGAACATGCCCACACCGGGGACCAGCACGATGGCCGGGTCCGCGCCGCGCATGGCGGGCGAATCGGGCAGCGCGTTGCGCTCGTAGTAGGCGGCGTAGTCCGTGCGGTATTCGGCGTGGAGTTCCTTCAGGCGCGCGATGGACTCTTCCACCGAGGCGTCCGCCGGCAGGTCCAGAATGAGCGGCTTGACCTTGGTGCGCAGGAAGTGGTCGGGGCAGCTGGTGCCCAGGGCGCCCAGGCGCGGGTGTTCGGCCGAACCCAGGAAATCCAGCACGGCGGCGTCGTCGCTGAAGTGGCCAACGGCGGCCTTGTCCGTGGAGGCGAGTCCGCGGATGGTCGGGGCCAGTGCGGCCGCCTTGGCGCGGCGTTCGGCCTCGGGCAGGGCGCCGTAGCCGGGCAGTGCCGCGCCGAACGGATCCTTGCGGCCGTTGTCACGGATGTAAGCCTCGGCGGTTTCAATGATCCACAGCGAGTTTGCTTCGGCTTCCTCGCTGGTGGCACCCCAGGCGGTGATGCCGTGGCCGCCCAGGATGGTGCCGATCGCCTCCGGGTTGTTGTCCTTGATCGCGGCAATGTCCAGGCCCAGCTGGAAGCCGGGACGGCGCCACGGCACCCAGGCCACCTTGTTGCCGAAGATCGCCGCGGTCAGCTCCCCGCCGTCCGCCGCCGTGGCGATGGCAATGCCGGAGTCCGGGTGCAGGTGGTCCACGTGGGCCGCGTCGACCAGGCCGTGCATGGCCGTGTCGATCGACGGCGCCGCTCCGCCCTTGCCATGCAGGCAGTAGTCGAAGGCAGCGACCATTTCATCTTCCCGCTCAACTCCCGGGTAGCTGTTGACCAGGGCCCGCATGCGGTCCAGACGCAGCACCGCAAGGCCTGCTTCATTGAGGGTGCCGAGGTCTCCGCCGGAGCCCTTGACCCACAGCAGTTCCACGTCATCCCCTGTCACGGGGTCCTTGGCGGTGCCCTTGGCGGAGGTGTTGCCGCCTGCATAATTGGTGTTGCGCTTGTCGGCACCCAACCGGTTGGAGCGGGTGATCAGCTCAGCGACCGTGTCGGTGCCGGTAGGCGCGGTGGCGGGTGCCGCCGTCGTGCTGGGTGTATCAGTCACGTTGCTCTGCTCGCTCATTGTTAGGCGCCCCATCCGGCCTGGGTTCCACCCACGCGCTCGTCGTTGATTTGCTTCTGGTAGCCGCTGGCGGCAAAGGCGGCCAGCGGGTCCGCTGGCAGGCCGCGGGATTCGCGCCATTCGGCGAGTGCCGGGCGGACGTCGGTGTAGAAGGCGTTGGAGAAGATGTCGTTGGCGCCGAGGACGTCGCCGGCGTTCTGCGCCTCGGTGAGGGCTGCCCGGTCCACGAGGAGGGCGCGGGCCGTCATTTCCTGCACGTTCAAAACGGAGCGGATCTGGCCGGGGATCTTTTCTTCCAGGTTGTGGCACTGGTCGAGCATGAGTGCCACGCCGGAGTCGGCGCCGAGGCCGTCGCCGCGGATGACCTCGTACATGATGCGGAACAGCTGGTAGGGATCGGCCGCACCGACGATCAGGTCGTCGTCGGCGTAGAAGCGGGAGTTGAAGTCGAAGGACCCCAACTTGCCCAGGCGCAGCAGCTGCGCCACGATGAACTCGATGTTGGTGCCGGGGGCGTGGTGGCCGGTGTCCAGGCAGACCAGCGCCTTCTCGCCGAGGGCGAGGGTGTGGGCGTAGGAGGTGCCCCAGTCCGGGACGTCCGTGTGGTAGAAGGCCGGCTCGAAGAACTTGTACTCCAGGACCATGCGCTGGTTCTCGCCCAGGCGGGCGTAAATCTCCTGCAGCGACTCGGCGAGGCGGTCCTGGCGGCCGCGGATGTCGCCCTGGCCGGGGTAGTTGGTGCCGTCGGCAAGCCAGATTTTCAGGTCGCGGGAGCCGGTGGCGTCCATGACGTCGATGCACTCAAAGTGGTGGTCAATCGCCTGACGGCGGACCGCTGCGTCCACATGGGTCAGGGAACCGAACTTGTAGATGTCGTCCTGGAAGGTGTTGGAGTTGACCGTGCCCAGGCCGACGCCGAGGTCCTTCGCGTAGGTGTTCAGCGCATCATAGTCATCCACCTTGTCCCACGGGATGTGCAGCGCGACCAGCGGCGCCAACCCGGTCAGCTCGTTGACCTTGGCAGCGTCCGCGATCTTCTCCTGCACCGTGCGGGGCGTGCCCGGCGTGCCAAACACCTTGAAGCGCGTGCCGGAGTTGCCGTAGGCCCACGAGGGTACCTCGATGGCCAGGTCGTCGAGGCGGCCCAGGGCCGCTGCCATGTCACTCATTGTGTGCATCCTTAGTTGTTGTGCTGGCGGCAGCCAACTGTTCCTCAAGATTGAAAACTTCGTCGAGCACAATAAACCCCTCATCCGGGTTGCCGTCCGACGGCGGGAAGAGACTGGCCATTTCGGCCTGCCACCTGTCATTGACCTCGGTCAGCGCCATGCGTGCCCGGGCTGCGTCCAGGTCGTCGCATTCGACGATGCCGATCAACAGTCCGTCGTCTCCGAGGTGCAGGGTGTAGTCATTCCAGCCTGCCGCCTTGAGCTCCCGGAGCATCTCGGGCCACACTCTTGCGTGCGCCTCCCGGTACGCGGAAAGGTGCCGGGGATCAACGGCAGAACGAAAACAAACCCGCATGGCCGAACCTCAATCTTGAAACGATTCATTGTTACGATTCAAAGTACACTTGTTCACAAATCAATGTCAACCACGGCCCACAACGAAGACGGGCAGCAGGCGGTTGGCGGCACAGTGGAGGAGTTTCATGCGGACCGCAAGCATCAAGGACGTTGCCAACCATGCCGGCGTGGCCGTGGGCACGGTGTCCAACGTCCTGAACTACCCGGAACGGGTCGCCTCAAAGACCCGGGAACGGGTCCAGGCGTCCATCGCCGAACTTGGCTTTGTCCGCAACGACGTGGCGCGCCAGCTCCGGGCCGGGCACAGCCGCACCATCGGGCTGGTGGTGCTGGACATCGGAAACCCCTTCTTCTCCTCCCTGGCCAGGGCGGCGGAGGATGCCGCCGCGGAAGGTGGAAACGCCGTCGTGCTGGGCAACAGCGGGCACGACGCCGGGCGAGAGCTGCACTACATCGACCTCTTCGAGGAACAGCGCGTCCAGGGCGTGCTCATCTCGCCCGTCGCCGAGAATTCCAAGCGTCTGGCAGCGCTCACGGCACGCGGCACAAAGGTGGTCCTCGTGGACAGCCCCTCCAGTGAAGACGAGTTCAGTTCCGTCTCGGTCGACGACGTCTCCGGCGGCTATATGGCCACCAAACATTTGCTGGACATTGGGCGCCGCAGGATTGCGTTCGTGGCGGGGCCGCAGCAGTTTCACCAGGTGGCTGACCGGCTCTCGGGCGCCATGCGCGCGGTGGCAGAAGTTCCCGGCGCCACCCTAGAGGTCCTGCAGGCAGCAGACCTGACGGTGCTGGCCGGTCGCGGCGTGGGCGATGCGCTGGTTGAGCGCGAACGCAGCCTCCTGCCCGACGGACTGTTTTGCGCCAACGACCTGCTCGCACTGGGTGTCATGCAGTCATTGACGATGCTGCACACGCTGCGGATCCCTGAGGATGTTGCCCTGGTGGGCTACGACGACATCGACTTTGCCGCCTCGGCCGTGGTGCCGCTGACGTCGGTCCGCCAGCCCACCACGCTCATCGGGCGCACGGCGATCGAACTGCTTACCGAGCAGTTGGAGTCACCTTCCGCCGCACCCCGTTCAGTGGTTTTTAAGCCCGAGCTCGTGGTCCGGGCCAGCACCGGAAGCTGATTCCAGGAAGGCGGCCCGGGCGTCTTCCGCCGCCGGCGCCGCCCTCCGGGCGGTGCCTTCACATACAAAATGAATCGTGTCAATCTTTTCAAAATGCCTTGACCCGCCACTTTGGGAGTGGATACGCTCAGCCGTGCACGGAAAGCGTTATCCCACTGAGGGGCGAACCGCCCAGAGATGGATTCAACGATGAATCTCAGCACCCATCCGATCCGCACAGCCGTGGCCCTTGCCGCGTCCACAGCCCTGGTTTTTGGCGTGGCGCTGCCAGCCGGGGCCGCATCCGACAAGGCCCCGCCAGGCGGCATCCAACTTGAAGCCCTGGACAGGGGGCTCGTGGCCGCCTCCACCTCGGACGGCATTTTCCTCAGCTGGCGGCTTCTCGCGCCCGAGGCCACCGGCGCCACCGCGACAGGACTGGCCGGACCGGATTTCGCGGTCTACCGGAACGGCACCAAGATTGCCACTGTCACCGACAGCACCAACTATGCCGACGCCGCCGGCACGGCCACGGACCAGTACACCGTGTCCCCGGTGGTCAACGGCGTCGAGCTGGCAGCAAGCGGCGCCGCCACGGCATGGGAGCAGGGCTTCCACGACATCCCCCTGACGCGCCCGGCCGATGGCGTCACTCCAGCAGGCGAGGCCTACACCTACTCGGCCAACGACGTGTCGGTGGGCGACGTGGACGGCGACGGCGCCTACGAGTTCATTGTGAAATGGGACCCCTCCAATTCAAAGGACGTCTCTCAGGTGGGCTACACGGGCCCCGTCTTCATCGACACCTACAAGCTGGACGGGACCCTGCTCAACCGCATCGACCTCGGCGTGAACATTCGCGCCGGCGCCCATTACACCCAGTTCATGGTTTACGACTTTGACGGCGACGGTCGATCCGAAACCATCCTCAAGACCGCCCCCGGCACCAAGTCCACCGGCTTCACCGCCGATGGGGCCGTCAGCAACGAAGCGTTTGTGACGCTGCCAAAGGCGGATGTGAAGGCAGGCTGGAGCAACAGCGACGACTACCGCATGAGCGCCGCCGACTATCACGAGCACCTGGTTGGCATGTTCCAGGGCTGGACCGAACACCCCGAAGTGAAGGCGGGCAACTGGCCCGCCACCTTGGAGGAGGCCTTTGGCATCCCGGTCACGCACAGCTATCCGCTGTCGCGTGCCGGCGCCGTCGAGCTGGTGGACTACTTCATGGACGTTTACGCCCCCTCGCGCAGCGCCCGCAACCAGCTGCGCAATTTTGAAGGCTTTATCGTTGACGGGCCGGAATACCTGACCGTTTTCGACAGCGCCACCGGCAAGGAACTTCAGACGGTGCCCTACGAGCCGGGCCGCGGCGACGACGGCCTGATGTGGGGCGACTACGCCATGGCCAGGATCGAGCCCGGCAACCGGGTGGACCGCTTCCTGGCCGGCGTGGCCTATCTCGACGGCGAACACCCCTCGGCCGTGTTTGCCCGCGGCTACTACACGCGCACCACCATGGCCACCTACGACTGGAACGGCAAGTCCCTGACCCAGCGCTGGATGATTGACAGCGGCCATGCCCCCATGAGCAACCCCTTCAACGATTCCCCGCACGGCCGCGACGGCACGGATCCCACGTATGGGAAGATCACCACGCAGGGCTTCCACTCGCTCAGCGCGGCTGATGTCGACGGCGACGGGCGGCAGGAGATCGTCTACGGTTCCGCCACGATCGACGACGACGGTTCAGTGCTCTACAGCTCTTCCGACGTCATGCCACAGCAAAGCGCGGACCCCGGAGCAGACGCCCGCCTGGGCCACGGCGATGCCATGCACGTGGCGGACATCGACCCGTCCCGCCCCGGCCTGGAGATTTTCACGGTTCATGAAGGTGCGACGTGGGCGCCCTACGGCTCTGCCCTGCGCGACGCCGCCACGGGAGAAATCCTGTTCGGCGCATACTCCGGCAAGGACACCGGCCGCGGCATGGTTGGCGACGTGCGAAGCGACGTTCCCGGACTGGAAGTCTGGTCGAGCATGCCGGGCGGCACGGAGGCCAGCGGCCTGTTGGGCTCCACCGGCTCCATACTCTCGGCGGCAACACCTGGCACGAACCAGTCGATCCGCTGGTCCGCCAACCTCACCACCGCAATCGTCAACGGCAGCGGGACCGCCACACCCACGATTGACTCGTGGGAGCAGGGCAATGCGCTGACCGCCACCGGCACCCTGACGAACAACGGGACCAAGGGCACGGCGTCGCTGGTCGCGGACGTCCTGGGCGACTGGCGCGAGGAACTGTTGCTCCGCACCGCTGATTCCAGCGCCCTGCGGATCTTCACCAACACCGAAGTCACCAACCACAAGCTGACCACGTTGATGCAAGATCCCCAGTACCGGGCGGAGGTGGCGCGGCAGAACACCACGTACAACCAGCCCTCCTACACCAGCTACTACCTGGCCAGCGACATGGACTTCTCCAAGGTGCCCCTGCAGACCCGTCCGGCAACCCCCGCGGCACCCAAGTTTGTGGACGCAGGAAAGTCTGCGCACGGGATTGTCATCACCCCCAACAGCGACACGATGGACTACTACGTCGACGGCGTCAAGGTGAAGAACGGTTCGACCAAGGTCTCCGCGCCATCCGTCACCGTTGCAGCGGTGCCGAAGCCGTTTGTTTCGATCGCGGAGGGCGCCACCGCCCAGTGGCAACACACCTTCACAAAGTAACCAAGCCTTGCGGCACGGCCGCAAACAGCCGCCCCGGACGACGCCCCAAGCGCCGTCCGGGGCGGCCGCGTGTCCGGGCGCCCACCGGCGAGCGGCGCCCGGACCGCCGGCAAGGCAAAACACCGCGGTCAACGGTGGCGAAACAGTGGATTTGGGAGTGCGGCCAAGGCTAGACTGGGTATTTGTGAAACCTTTCAATTTTCCCTGAGAGCATTCGACCAAAGGAGTTCCATGCCGTCCCCCTCCCCTGTTGATTCCACCAGTCCGGCCCCTGCATCCCCGTCCGCGCAGGAGCTGCGCACCGCCCGCCTGTGGGAGTCGCTGCCGGGAATGTCCTACGGCGGGGACTACAACCCCGAACAGTGGCCCCGGGACATCCGCCTGGAAGACATCGGACTCATGAAACAGGCCGGCGTCAACGCCCTCAGCGTTGGCATCTTCTCCTGGTCGTGGCTGGAACCGTCCGAGGGAGTCTACGACTTCGGCTGGCTCGACGAGGTCATGGACAACCTCGCCGCGGCCGGCATCAAGGTCGCGCTCGCCACGGCCACGGCGGCACCGCCGGCCTGGCTGGTCCGCAAGCACCCGCAGATCCTTCCGGTCGCTGCCGACGGAACCGTGCTGGGACCGGGCTCGCGGCGGCACTACTCACCGTCGTCGTCCGTCTACCGCACGTACGCCGCCGGCATCACGCGAGCGCTTGCCGAACGGTACAAGAACCACCCCGCCCTCGTGCTGTGGCACGTGGACAACGAACTGGGCTGCCACGTCAGCGAATTCCACGGCCAGGAAGACACCGCGGCATTCCAGGCCTGGCTGGCCCGGCGCTACGGGAGCGTCGAGGCCCTCAACAAGGCCTGGGGCACGGCGTTCTGGTCGCAGCGCTACGGCAGCTTCGAGGAGATCCGCACGCCCGGCCCGGCCCCCACCACCCTCAACCCGACGCAGCAGCTGGACTTTGCCCGCTTCAATTCGTGGGCCCTGGTCGATTTCTACACCATGCTGGTGGGCGTCATCCGCGAAGTCACGCCGGACATCCCCACCACCACGAACTTCATGGCCTCCAGCGCCACGAAGGACCTGGACTACTTTGACTGGGCCGGGCGCATGGACGTCGTCGCCAACGACCACTACCTGGTGGCCGCGGACCCCGAACGGCACATCGAGCTGGCCTTCGGCGCCGATCTGACCCGCGGCGTGGCCGGCGGCAAGCCGTGGATGCTGATGGAGCATTCCACCTCGGCCGTCAACTGGCAGCCGCGCAACCTGCCCAAGCTCCCGGGCGAGATGGCCCGCAATTCGCTCTCGCACGTGGCCCGCGGCGCCGACGCCGTCATGTTCTTCCAATGGCGCCAAAGCCGGGCCGGCTCGGAAAAGTTCCACTCGGCCATGGTGCCCCACGGCGGGACCGGCACGCGGGTCTGGCGGGAAGTGGTGGAGCTCGGTGCGTCCCTGCAGGCGATGGGCGCTGTGCACGGCTCCCGGGTGGAGTCGCGCACGGCCATCATCTTCGACTACGAGTCATGGTGGGCCAGCGAGCTGGACTCCCACCCCAGCGCCGACGTGAAATACCTGGACCTCCTGCGCGCCTTCCACCGCGCCCTGTTCCTGCGCGGCATCACGGCCGACTTTGTCCACCCGTCCGCCAACCTGGACGGCTATGACCTGATCCTGACCTGCACCCTGTATGCCGTGAACGACGCCGATGCCGCCAACATTGCGGCCGCTGCCCACCGCGGCGCAACCGTCCTGGTCAGCTACTTCAGCGGCATCGTTGACGAGAACGACGCCGTCCGGCTGGGCGGGTATCCAGGGGCCTTCCGCGAACTGCTGGGGATCAACGTAGAGGAGTTCCACCCGCTGCCGGAAGGCGCCGCGGCCGCAGTTGCCGGTCCCGGCGGTGCCGGCTGGTCGGGGCGGGTCTGGAGCGAGCACGTGCACCTGGCGGGCGCCGAGGCGCTGGCAACCTTCACGGAGTATCCGCTGGAAGGGGTCCCGGCCCTGACCCGAAAAGATGCGGGTTCCGGCTCCGCCTGGTACCTCGCGACCTTGCCGGAGGCGGCGGCGCTGGACGCGGTCCTGGGCCGGCTCCTGGAGGAGTCCGGGGTGGCGGCGCCCGCTGCCGCCGCTGCCGGGGTGGAGCTGACGCGCCGCCGCGCGGCAGACGGCACGTCCTTCCTTTTTGCCATCAACCACGGCACGGCCGACGCCTCCGTCGGCGCATCCGGCACGGAGCTCATCAGCGGCACGCAGTTCACGGGCGTGGTGGCGGCCGGCTCCGTGGCAGTCATCGCCGAGGCCTGAGCCCCGCTGCTGAACCCGCAGCCTGAAGCCCTGGAACGGGGGGCTGTGCACGGACGACTCCGGCCGTGCGCAGCCCCACGGCCCCGCGACAAGGGGCACCGGACGGCAGGGCCCTGACCCCGGACAGCAAAATGGACGGCGTTGGCGAGAAGGGACGGTTGTACAACACCGTCCCTTCTCGCCAACGCCGTCCGGTTTTCCCGTCCGACACCCGCCGCTTAAGTTCACGGCATGGGGTCTAGGCCCGCAACCCCTTCAACCGGTGGTTCACCGAGACCACTGCCAGGGTCATGGCCCCGGGGACAATAAAGACCAGGGGCGCCAGCATCCACACGAATGTCAGGCACATGGCGATACCCACGACGAGCAGCGCGGTGCCCGCCCAGTCGCCGACAGCATCGTGCTTGGCCTGCGCCCAGGCGCCGGCCCACGCGGAAGGTGCGGCGTCCGCCGTCGAACCCTTCCGTTCGGCAAACTCATGCCACACGCCGGCCGCCCGCAACAGCAGCACGGCGAGCCCGCCGGCCAGAAGCACGGTGGCCACCAGGACCACGCGGCCGCCGGGCAACTGCTCCGAGCCGGCCAGCAGAAGATTGACGACGGCGGCGATGCCCGCTCCCAGCATCGCCAACCCGAACTTCCAGCTGCCCGGAAGCGCCGCCCTGAAGTCGGCCCAAAGGGAGGCGACGGTGTCCGGGCGCCCCGAGATGTGGCGTTCCATGTGGGCCGCGCCGGCAGCATAGGCCGCCGGCGCGGTCACGACGGGCAGCGCCAGGACAAACAGGCACACGCCCAGGAGCAGCGCCTCGCTCAGCAGGGCAAACTTGCCGACCTTCGGCGCGTCCGTGGCGGCGAGCCGGGCGTTGCGGGCCTGGCGGCTCTCCCTGGCAGGGTGGCTGGCGGATGACATGCCTATCCTTTCAGTCCTTGGGTGGAGACGCCTTCGACGATGTGGCGTTGGAAGATCAGGAAGAACAGCAGCACGGGGAGCAGGGCGAGGACGGACATGGCGATCATGGCGCCGTAGTCTGAGCTTTGTGTCTGGTCCACGAAGAGGCGCAGTGCCAGCGGCAGGGGGTATTTCTCGGGGCTGTTGAGGTAGAGGAGGGGGCCGAGGAAGTCGTTCCAGCTCCAGATGAAGGCGAAGATGGAGGCGGTGATGATGGAGGGTTTCATGAGTGGGAGCATGATGCTGCGAAAGATCCGCACGTGTCCGGCACCGTCGATGCGTGCGGCTTCGTCGAGTTCCCGGGGCAGGTTGCGCATGAATTGGACCATGAGGAAGACGAAGAACGCTTCGGCTCCGAGGAATTTGCCCAGCAGCAGCGGGATGAAGGTGTCCACCAGGCCCAGCTGTTGGAAGATGATGTACTGCGGGATGATGACCACGTGGAAGGGCAGCAGCAGTGTCACGATCATGAGGGTGAAGAACAGTTTCCGGCCGGGGAAGTTGATGCGTGTGAACGCGTAGGCGGTCACGGTGGAGGAGAGCACGACGCCGATGACAGAGCCGATGGCGAGGATCAGCGAGTTGCCGAAGAACTGCAGGGTGCTGACGCCGCCGATGCCGTCCATGGCCTTGACGAAGTTGTTGAGGCTGAAGTTCTCGGACCAGATGGCGGCGTTGCCGACAATTTCGCTGCTGGGTTTGAACGAGGATGAGACCATCCACACGGCCGGGTACAAGACCACGATGACCAGTGCGAGGGTCACGCCGTGGAACAGGAGGGTTTTCAGGCTCCTGCCCAGGATGGTCCGGCTTTTGGGGTCGCGGGCGGCCGGTTCCGCGGGGGCGGTCCCGGCGGCCGGGGTTTTCAGGGCTGTGGAGGTCATTTTTCATCTCCGCTGTAGTGGACCCAGTTGTTGGAGGTCTTGAAGAAGATCAGCGTAATAATGCCGATAACGATGAGCAGCAGCCAGGCCATGGCAGAGGCATAGCCCATGCGGAAGTCGCCGAAGCCGCGCAGGTACAGGTAGAGGGTGTAGAACATCGTGGATCCTGCGGGTCCGCCGGTGCCGTTGGAAATGATGAATGCCGAGGCGAAGATCTGGAAGGCGTGGATGGTCTCCATCAGCAGGTTGAAGAAGATGACCGGGGAGAGCAGCGGAAGGGTGATGCTCAGGAACTTCCGCACCGGACCGGCGCCGTCCATTTCGGCTGCTTCATACATTTCAGCAGGGACCTGCTTCAGGCCTGCCAGGAAGATGATCATGGGGGCGCCGAATTGCCACACCGTGAGCAGGACCATCATGGGCATGGTCATGTTCGGGTTGCCCACCCAGCCGCCCAGCCCGATGCCGAAGAAGCTCAGGATCTGGTCCACCGGGCCGGCGTCGCCGAACATGGCCTTCCAGACGATCGCGACGGACACGCTGGCACCGATCAGGGACGGCACGTAGAACGCGGAGCGGTAGAAGCCGCGTCCGCGGCGCTTGCTGTTGAGCAGCATGGCGATGGCCAGTGCCGCAATCAACTTGGCCGGGGTGCCAAAGACCACATAGGTCAGTGTCACCTTCACGGACTGGAGGAAACGCTCATCCTGGAACAGCTTGGTGTAGTTCTCGAAACCAATCCACTTCGGCGCCTCGAAGAGGTTGTAGTTGGTGAAGGAGAGGTACAGGGAGGAGATCATGGGCCCTGCGGTCAGGAGGATGAATCCCAGGAGCCAGGGCAAAAGAAAGATGTAGCCGGTGCGGGTCTCCGCCCTCCGCTGCTTGAGTTTCTCATCTCGCAGCGGAGGGCCGGACTTCGCCCGACGGGTCGGGGCTGATGTTTGCGTCAATGCGTTGCTTTCGTCGACTACGAGTTCTGGCTGATGACGTCTTCGGCCGAGGTGAACCACTGGTCAACGGCCTGGTCAACGGTAACCTTGCCGTAGTTCAGCTCTTCCTGGATGCGCAGGAACTCGGACTCCAGTGTGCCGAATCCGACGATCGGCGGCTCGGGTGCGTCGGTCAGGTACTTGGCGATGGACTCCTCGTAGGCCACAACCTGGGCGTCAACACCTTCAAAGGTTGTACCGTCACGCTGGGTCTTCGACGCCGGGACGCCGCGGGAGGTCTTGAAGATCTCACCGACCTCGGGCGAGTTGACCATGAAGTCGATAAACTTCGCTGCCGCGTCCTTGCTCTTCGTCTTGGCACTGGCCACCATGAGCATGGACGGCTTCAGGAACAGGCCCAGGTTCTTGGGGTCATCAGAGGGGACGGCAACCATCTTCAATTCCTGGGCACCGGAATCACCGATGTACCCGGCCATGAAGTTGTCCCAGGTGGGCTCCGAGACAGTTTTGTTGGAGCCGAACGGGGACTTGGGCAGCAGCTGGGTGACCTTGTCGGCCGGAATGATGGCCGGGGTGCCGCGCAGGTCCTTGTTCAGGTTCCACCACGTGGTCAGGTCGGCCTTGGTGAAGCCAAGCTTGCCCTCCGGGGTGAAGTCGGTGATGTTGTTCTGGCGCAGCCAGATGTTGAACTGCCACCAGATGCCGGTGAAGTCGGTGGAACCGTAGTACTTTCCACCGCTCTTGGTGCCGGCATCGGTCAGGAACTGCTGGTACTCGGCATAGGTCCACTCACCTGTCGGCTCGGCAACGCCGATTTCCTTCAGCTTGGCCGGGTCGTAGTAGACAGCAAAGGCGTTCGTGCTGGTCGGGATGCCGAACTGCTTGTCGTTGACCCGGCCGGAAGGCAGCAGTGTTTTTTCAAAACCTGACAGGTCGATGCCGACGTCGCCCAGGTCCAGCAGTTGGTTGCGCTGGGCATAGTCGCGCAGGTAGGACAGGTCCCACTGCATGACATCCGGCAAGCCGCCGCCCGCAGCCTCCGTGGCGCGCTTCTGCCAGTAGCCGGCCCAGTCACTGAACGTGCCGACAACCTTGATGGTGGGGTTCTGCTCGTTGAAGAGTGCAATGGCCTTGTTCGTGCGCTCGGCACGGTCATCGTTGCCCCACCACGTGTAGTTGAGCACCGTGGGGTTTTCCTTGGTGCCGGCGGAACCGCCGTCGGATCCACCGCACGCCGTAAGCAGCGCCGTGGCAGCGACGCCGGTGGCAATGGTGGTGATGAAATTCCTTCTGCTGATCATTGGAGCTCCCTCGCTCATAAGTTCGTCCGACGTCCTGGTGACGGCTGCGACAACGATTGATTCGGTGAATTTCATCACGGCATCTGTGATGTCAATTACACCTTATGAAACGATACAATATCCGTGATGGGGCGCCTTGGCAAGCGCATTCCACAAAAAGGCCGTCACATGGCAGAAAGTATTGTTAGCGGTAACAATTTGGTTACGACAGACCCCGGGGCGGGAGGTGGCGGCAGGCCCTGCTAGGACGTGGACCGATCGTGGTTCAGCAGCCGGGCCCGCTCGTCCGCCGTGATGGCCAGCAGCGAACCGTGCCGCGCCCCCGGCGGCAGGACGGCCTCCGGCACATGCTCCCAGGCGGCTCCCGCCAGTGACGTCGTGGTGAACAGCTGGTACCCCCTGAGGCCGAACTCGTCCGCCAGCAGGTACCACCGGCCGCCGGCGGGGTCGGCGGCAACCGCCGGCCCCTCGGCCCGGGCCATGTCACCCTTGCCGATGTCCTCGGCCAGCGGCTCGAATGCCGGGTCGTCCAGGGACGAACCCGCCTCGCCAAAAATGTGCCGGCCCCGGCCTGGTTTCCCACCCTGTTCGTTGGCGGAAAAACGGTACCACCGACCGCCCTCCTCCAGGAACGTTGCATCAATGACGTCATGCCCCTGGTCCAGGTAGACCTCCGGCTCCCCAAAGGAGCGGAAGTCGGCGGTCTGCGCCACCATCATGCGCTGGTGCGTTCCCGGTTCGCGATCCTCACCCGCATCGAAGAGCGCAGAGGCCCAAAACACCAGCCATGCCCCGCGCTCGGCGGACCAAAAGGCCTTCGGTGCCCAGGTGTTGCCGGCCCCCGGACCGGACACGCGGTGCCTCACCGGCCCGTCCCAATGCACCAGGTCGACGGATTCCCACACCAGGATGGCGTCGCTGCCGTGCCGGGTGGCCCGGTGCCAGTCCTGCCCGGCGCCGATTTTCAGGTCGGTCGCAATCAACACAAAGCGGCCGGCCGCTTCGTCGCGGACCAGGAACGGATCCCGGACACCGCAC
Organism: Sporosarcina beigongshangi; assembly: GCF_016820535.1. Lineage (GTDB taxonomy): Bacteria > Actinomycetota > Actinomycetes > Actinomycetales > Micrococcaceae > Specibacter. The sequence continues at coordinate 335,746 of NZ_JADHDY010000003.1, forward strand.
TCCCCCACGTTCGAGCGCAGCACGGGCCGCCCGCCATGGAGCGCCGTCCAGGCCACCGGCGACGGGCCGTCGCTAAGCGCAAACCGCACCTGTTCGCCGTCGTGCTCCTCTTCGCCGAGGAAATAGGAGAGCAGAAAACCGCCGGTCACACCGGCACCTCCGACACCGCTGCCGGCAGCGGCAGGCACAGCTGCTCAGCGGCGGGAACCACCCGTTCCAGGAGCCCGTCCGGCCCGTGATGGAGGCGGTCGAAGCGCAGCTCGCGGTGGTAGCCGTTGCCGTCGGGAATGGCGAAACGGTGGTAGGCAATGACCCAGTCGTCGGTGCCGGGCACGGCCGCGATGGAGTGGTGGCCTGTGGCCAAAATGCCCCGTTCCGTGTCCTTGCGCAGCACCACGCCCCGGCTGCGCCACGGGCCAAGCGGGCCCGGTCCCGTGGCGTAGTGCACCTGGTAATCCTCACTGCGGGTGTCGTCCACGGACCACGACAGGAAGTAGTCCGTGCCCCGCCGGTGCACCCACGCCGCTTCGCAGAAGTCCTCCGGCACCCAGGACACCACATCCGACGGCGCGAAGGAGACCATGTCCGGGGCCAGCCTGACGCCGTGGGCCGTGCCGTTGCCCCAGTAGAGGTAGGCGCCCCCGTCGGCGTCCGTGAAGGTCGCGGGATCGATCGCGACGCCGTCAAAGTCCCCCGGCAACACCAGCGCCCGCCCCGAGTCCACGTACGGGCCGGTCGGCGAATCCGCAACAGCCACGCCGATCGAGCCCCGGTCCGCCGTGAAATAGAGGTAGTGCCTGCCGTTCGCCTGCGCGTAGGCCGGCGCCCAGGCATGGCCGGAGGCCCAGGAGGCGTCCCGGACGTCGAAGACCTCCCCGTGGTCCCGCCACTCCCGCAGGTCAGTGGAGGTGAAGGCATGAAAGGCGGTGGAGCCCCACTCCGGCGAGCCGTCCGTCGTGGCAAAAAGCAGGTACCTCCCGTCCACAACAGCGAGGTTGGGGTCTGCAAAATGGCCGGCAATGGGCGACGGCGTCTCCCCGCCCCGCCCTCCGCGGTTGCCCACTATGCCTTTTTCACGTTGAGTTCGACGACGGCCCAGGACAGTGCGGGCAGCGTCAGCTTGAGCTGGTCCCCGGCTGCCGTGACGCCCGAGAGGGGGCGCATGCCCACCTGGTCGGGCCGGTCGAGGGTGTTCTTGCTGAACCTGTCCAGCCCCGCCGGCACGTCAAGCACCTCAGCCCTGGTGAGCGCTCCGGCGTCGAACCCGCCCAGGCGGACCTCAACCTCTGCCTCGCTGTCCAGTCCGCGGTTGGCCAGGAACAATGCCATCCGCCCCGTTTCCTCGTTCCACGTGATGCTGGCGTCCACCGCGTCCACGCCGCCGAACCGGGAGGTCTCCAGCTGGCTGGAATCCACGACGGTGCGCATGACCTGGCCCTTGGCGAGCTCGGCCATGCGCGCGAACGGGTGGAAGATGGTCTGGCGCCAGGCCGGGCCGTTGGGCTCGGCAAGGATCGGGGCAATGACGTTGACCAGCTGGGCCTGGTTCGCGATCTTCACCCGATCCCCGTGGCGCAGCAGCGAGTTCAGCAGGGTCCCGACCACCACGGCGTCGGTGACGTTGTACTTGTCCTCGATGACGCGCGGGTGCTCCTGCCAGGGCTGCTGGGAAACCTGATCCGGGCTGTCTACATCGCCCGGACGGCTGTACCAGACGTTCCATTCATCAAAGGAGAGGTTGATGTGCTTCTTGTGGCGGCCCTTGGCGCGGACGGCATCGGCGGTGGCAACCACGGACTCGATGAAGTAGTCCATGTCCACGGCGCTGGCCAGGAAACTTGCGGCGTCGCCGTCCTGCTCCTGGTAGTAGGCATGGAGGGAGAGGTAGTCGACTTCCTCGTAGGCGTGGGTCAGCACGGTGTGCTCCCAGTCGCCGAAGGTGGGCATGCCGGAGTTGGAGCTGCCGCAGGCCACGAGTTCGATGTCCGGGTCCACGAGGCGCATTGCCTTGGCGGCTTCCTGCGCCAGGCGGCCGTATTCATGCGCGGTCTTGTGCCCGATCTGCCACGGGCCGTCCATCTCGTTGCCCAGGCACCACAGCTTGATGTCGAAGGGGTCCGTGTGCCCGTTCTTGGCGCGCAAATCCGACCAGTAGGTGCCTCCCGGGTGGTTGGCGTACTCAACGATTTCGCGGGCCGCATCAACGCCGCGGGTGCCAAGGTTGATGGCCTCCATGATTTCGGTGCCGGCCTTCCTGGACCAGTCCACAAACTCGTGCAGGCCAAACGCGTTGGATTCCACGGTGTGCCAGGCACCGTCGAGGCGCCGGGGCCGGCCGGCAACCGGGCCGATCCCATCCTCCCAGTTGTAGCCGGAGACGAAGTTGCCACCGGGGTACCGGATCACCGTCGCGCCCAGCTCCTTCGTCAGCGCCAGCACATCCTTGCGGAAGCCCTGCTCATCAGCCTCCGTATGCCCGGGCTCATAAATTCCGGTGTAAACACACCGGCCCATGTGCTCCACAAAGGAACCAAAGAGCCGGTGCGGCACTTCGGAGACGGTGAACTCTCGATCAATGCTGATCCGTGCACGGGACATGGCGGGTGGCTCCTTGGTGTGTCAGCTCGGGTTGGTCAGCATGCCGCGCAGCTCTTGGGCCGGCGCGCATGCACCCATAATTGTGATCGCTAACACCGGGCATGTCAAGGGTGCATTGAAACCTTTCAGGGGCTCGGGCCGGCCGTGCCGCACCCACCTGCGGCACCCACCCGCGGCGCCGGCGCCGACCAGCCTGTCCGGGAACGCGCCGTCGTGCCTTAAACAACTGACCCGCAGCAAACACCGGGAATTTTCGGTGTTTGCTGCGGGTCAGGTGACGGTCTGGCTAGATCAGGCCTTGTGCCAGCATGGCGTCGGCGACCTTGACGAAGCCGGCGATGTTGGCGCCGACCACGTAGTTGCCGGGCGAGCCGTACGTTTCGGCCGTCTCGGCGCAGCGGTCGTGAATGCCGACCATGATGTTCTGCAGGCGCGCCTCGGTGTGCTCGAAGGACCAGGCATCGCGGCTGGCGTTCTGCTGCATTTCCAGGGCTGAGGTTGCCACGCCGCCGGCGTTGGCTGCCTTGCCCGGTGCGAACAGGATGCCGGCTTCCTGGAAGACGGCAACGGCGCCGCTGGTGGAAGGCATGTTGGCGCCTTCGGCGACGGCGACGAGGCCGTTCTTCACCATGCGTGTGGCAGCTTCGGTGTTGAGCTCGTTCTGTGTTGCACACGGCAGCGCGACGGAGGCGTTGACGTCCCAGACGGAGCCGCCCTCAACGTAGCTGACGGAGGCGCCGCGGCGGACGGCGTATTCCTTGAGGCGTCCGCGCTCCTTTTCCTTGATCTGGCGCAGCAGCGGAACGTCAATGCCGTTCTCGTCCACGATGTAGCCGGAGGAGTCGGAGCAGGCAACAACCTTGGCGCCGAGCTGCTGGGCCTTGGCGATGGCGAAAGTGGCAACGTTTCCGGAACCGGAAACAACCACGCGCTGGCCGTCGAGGCTGGTGCCGCGGGTCTTCAGCATTTCCTGCGTGAACATGACGGTGCCGAAGCCGGTGGCCTCGGGACGCACCAGGGATCCGCCCCAGCCGATGCCCTTGCCGGTCAGCACACCGGACTCGTAGCGGTTGGTGATGCGCTTGTACTGGCCGAAGAGGTAGCCGATTTCGCGGCCGCCCACGCCGATGTCACCGGCGGGAACGTCGGTGTATTCGCCAATGTGGCGGTACAGCTCGGTCATGAAGGACTGGCAGAAGCGCATGACTTCACCGTCGGACTTGCCGCGCGGGTCAAAGTCAGAACCGCCCTTGCCGCCGCCGATGGGCATGCCGGTCAGGGCGTTCTTGAAGATCTGCTCGAAGCCCAGGAACTTCACAATGCCCAGGTACACCGAGGGGTGGAAGCGCAGGCCGCCCTTGTACGGGCCAAGTGCGGAGTTGAACTCAACGCGGAAGCCACGGTTGATCTGGACGCGTCCGGCATCGTCGACCCACGGCACACGGAAGATGATCTGGCGCTCGGGCTCGCAGAGGCGCTGCAGCACGGCGGCATCAACGAATTCTGGATGCTTATCCAAAACCGGGCCGAGGCTTTCAAACACTTCCAAAACTGCCTGGTGAAATTCTTTTTCCCCGGGGTTACGGGCTAAAACTTGCTCCCGGATGGCTTCCAGCCTGGTATCCATGAGTCTCCTGAAAAGGGTGAGGCGCCGAGCTGCGGCGCATAAATATGCTCATCGGCAATTTTCCAACCACTTGGGCGCTGAGACTAATTTTTCTCATGGAGCGATACGGTGTGCAGGAACCTGCAGATTTGGGCGCCTCAGCGGGCGTGGAGGAACCCGTACTAGTCCTTTTTGCGCTTAAAGGACGCCAGCAGCCCGGCACCCTTCTTGGCCGCGCGTCCAACACTCCTGCTCAGCGGCCCCTGCACGGCGGTGTCCACGTCCGTCGCGGTGGCCAGAACCGGCTGCGGGCCGCGGACGGCCTTGTCCGGAACGCTGGCCGCACCATGCGTGGCGGTCGTTCCGGCACCGCGCACGGGTCCCTGGGCGCCCGTGCGCACCGCGGCCTGGCGTGCATCTGCCGGATGTGCCGGGGCGGGACGTGTCTCTGCGGCCTTTTCTGCGGTTGTACCGGAGGCCGGCACCAGCTCCGGGGTGGCGGCCGGGACGGTCCCGCGCGCCGGCACCCCGGGAGCGCGGACTGGACGTGCGGCGGCAGCGCCGGCAGGGCCGGCGGCAGCAGACTCGGCGTTTTTGGCGGCACCGGAACCGGGAACATCGGCGGGCGCGGCGGCGCGCTGCGGAACGGCCGCATGTTTCCGCTCGGGAGCCGCAACAGGTTCCACGACAGTCGCGGCAGGCGCCTTGGCGGGCCGTGCGCCGTCGTTAGCAATGCCGGCACCCAGCGACTCAAGCCAGATGGACACCATCGCCAGCGGGGCCGTGTTGATGGCGTAGAAGCGCTTCTGCCCCTGGGCGCGCATGGTCACGACACCGGCCTCGCGCAACACGCGCAGATGTTTGGAGACGGTCGGCTGCGATACCCCCAGCTCGTCCACCAGCTGGCCCACAGCCTTGCTCTCCTGCACCAACGCTTCAAGGATGTCCCGCCGTGTGCTTTCGGCAATCACCGCGAAGACTTTTTCAACAACCATTCCACTACCCTAACGACATATGCCCACCGGGGCATCTTGAGACGCCCCGGTGGACTCGAAAATGATGGGCCGGCGTTTGCAGGTCCCTGAATACTGCCGGCGGTTTGCGTGCCGGTTGCAATGCACTAGTCAAACCACGGGTCCAGCCCGTACAGCGGGAAAACCATCTTGCGGGTGGCCATGACGGTGCGGTCCAGCGCGTCCGACGGGTTGTACCCCACCTCCCATGAGCGCCACCAGGTGTCGGCGTCCTCGCCCATGAACAGCGGCGCAACCATCCCGTATTTCTCGGCCACGTATTCCCGCCACTTTTCCGGCACGGCCGTGCGCAGCGGAACGGGCCGCCCGGCCGCAATGGCCATGAGGTGGCTCCACACGCGCGGAACCACGGAGACAATGTTGTACCCGCCGCCGCCCGTGGCGATCCAGTGCCCGCCGCAGACCTTGTCCGCCAGCGCCGCAATGCTCAGGGCTGCCTCCCGCTGGCCGTCCACCGAGGTGTTCAGGTGCGTCAGTTCGTCGTCGCGGTGCGAATCGCAGCCGTGCTGGCTGACAATGACATCCGGATCGAAGGCTTCCACCAATTGAGGCACGACGGCGTGGAAGGCTCTCAGCCAACCGGCATCCGAGGTGCCGGCCGGCAGGGCAACGTTGACGGCGGACCCCAAGGCGCCCGGCCCGCCAATGTCGTTGGAGAATCCGGTGCCGGGGAACAGCGAAATTCCTGTTTCATGCAGGGAGATGGTCAGGACCCGGGGGTCGTCCCAAAAGATCTTCTCGGTCCCGTCGCCGTGATGTGCATCTATGTCGATATAGGCAACCTTTGACACGCCCGAGTCCAGCAGCCGTTGGATGGCCAGGGCGGTGTCGTTGTAGATGCAGAAACCGCTGGCCTTGTCCGCGAAGGCGTGGTGCATGCCCCCGCCAAAATTCACTGCCCGGGGCGTGGCGCCGCTGATCAGCGCTTCCGCGGCACGCAGTGAACCTCCTGCGAGCCGGGCGCCGGCCTCATGCATTCCGGCGAAGACAGGGTCATCCTCCGTGCCGAGTCCGCGGCCCGGATCGCTCAGCGTGGGGTCGTCCGCCACCTTGCGCACGGCGGAGATGTAGTCGCGCGTGTGCACCGTGGCGAGTTCGTCGTCGGACGCCACATGGGCCCCCACCACTTTAACCTGGGGCAGCTCAAGGATTCCCAGCTCCCGGGCCAGGCCTGCGGTGAGGTCCAGGCGCTTGGGCGACATGGGGTGGTTGGGGCCGAAATTGTATGCAGACATGGCTGCATCGCAGACTATGCTTGTCGGGACGGCCGCTGGCCCTGAGCTGGCAAATGATGACATCCATCACAGGCTATCGAAGTCCGGCCACAATTGCCGTATCCGCGGCACCACGACAGTTCAAGGCAGAAGGGGCAGCACCGCGTTGAGCGCCAATTCGACACTTCTGCAACGGCTGCCGCAGTGGCCCCTGCGCGTGGTGGTGGCGATCCGCGACTTCGTGGACAAGGTGGCCAACAGCTCCCCCGCCCGCCTGGCACTCATAGTTTTTGCCCTTGTCATCATGGCGTTCACCCTGACGCTGTGCCTGCCCGCGGCGGCACGCGACGGCCAACCCACTGCCTTCCACGACGCCCTGTTCACGGCGGTCTCAGCCGTCTGCGTCACCGGGCTGACCACGGTGTCAACGGCGCTGCACTGGTCATTCTTTGGCCAGCTGGTCATCCTGATTGGCATCTTCGTGGGTGGTTTGGGCATCCTGACCCTGGCCTCCCTGATGTCCCTCATGGTGAGCAAGCGCCTGGGTGTGCGCGGCAAGCTCATTGCCCAGGAGGCCATGAACGCCGGGCGCCTCGGCGAGGTCGGCACCTTGCTGCGCATCGTCATCAGCACCTCTGTGGCCATTGAGGTCATCCTGGCGCTGGCACTGGCACCCCGTTTCCTGATCCTGGGCGAATCCCTCCCCCAGGCGATCTGGCATGCCACGTTTTACTCCATCTCCTCCTTTAACAACGCCGGCTTCACACCCCATTCCGACGGCGTTGTCCCCTATGAGGCCGATCTCTGGATCCTGACCCCGCTGATGATCGGCGGCTTCATCGGCAGCCTCGGCTTCCCCGTGCTGATGGTGCTGCTGGCCGTCGGCTTCCGCTTCAAGAAGTGGACGCTGCACGCGAAGCTGACCATCCAGGTCTCACTCATGCTGCTGGCGGCCGGCACCATCCTGTGGGGTGCCATGGAGTGGACCAACCCGAACACCATCGGGGACATGAGCGTGGGCGACAAAATCACGCACTCCGTCTTTGCTTCCGTCATGACCCGGTCCCTGGGTTTCAACCTCGTGGACATGAATGCCATGAACTCCTCCACCATGCTGCTCACCGACGCGCTCATGTTTGTGGGCGGCGGCTCCGCCTCAACGGCAGGCGGCATCAAGGTCACCACCCTGGCCGTCATGTTCCTGGCCATCGTGGCCGAGGCCCGCGGCGACAACGACGTAAAAATCTACGGCCGCACCATCCCCCAGGGCACCATGCGCGTGGCCATTTCGGTCATCATGATGGGCGCCACGTTCGTCATGATCGCGTGCGGGCTGCTCCTTGCCATCTCCGGCGAAAGCCTGGACCGGGTCTTGTTCGAGACCATCTCCGCTTTTGCCACCGTGGGACTGAGCACGGGGCTCTCAAGCGAGCTTCCGCCGTCGGGCGTCTATGTCTTGAGTGCCATGATGTTCTTTGGCCGCGTCGGCTCCATCACCCTTGCGGCTGCCCTGGCCCTGCGCCAGCGCCGCCAGCTGTTCCACTACCCGGAAGAGAGGCCCATCATTGGCTGACAAGATCGACTCCAGCAACCGCCCGCCGCACAATGCGCCCGTGCTGGTCATCGGCCTGGGCCGCTTCGGCGCCGCCACCGCCCACCAGTTGGTCAAGCAGGGCCGCGAGGTCCTCGCGATCGAGCGCGACCCCGCCCTGGTCCAGAAGTGGGCCGGCGTGCTCACCCACGTGGTCGAGGCCGACGCCACCAACATTGACGCGCTGCGCCAGCTCGGGGCACAGGACTTCAGCTCCGCCGTCGTGGGTGTGGGCACGTCCATTGAATCCAGCGTGCTCATCACGGTGAACCTGGTGGACCTGGGCATCGCGCACCTGTGGGTCAAGGCCATCACGCAGTCGCACGGCAAGATCCTGACCCGCATCGGCGCCAACCACGTCATCTATCCCGAGGCCGACGCCGGTGTCCGGGCCGCGCACCTGGTGGGCGGGCGCATGCTGGACTTCATCGAGTTCGACGACGACTTCGCGATCGTGAAAATGTACCCGCCGAAGGAGACCCAGGGCTTCACGTTGGAGGAATCCAAGGTCCGCTCCAAGTACGGCGTGACGGTGGTGGGTGTGAAGTCGCCGGGCGAGGATTTCACCTACGCACAGCCGCACACGCGTGTCTCCAGCCGCGACATGCTGATCGTGTCCGGCTATGTGGACCTGCTGGAACGCTTCGCCGCACGGCCTTAAACTCACGTTTTTGCGGTGCCGTGCGTCTACAGGGCAGGAGGTGTTATTCACATGGTTCAACACATCATTTTCGATTCGCCCATCGGCCCCCTGACGACTGTGGAGAACGACGCCGGGCTGGCGGCCGTGTACATGACGGCGCACAAGCGGCTCCCGGCCCCGGAGACGCTTGGTTCCGCTGTGGTTCCGTCTGCGTCGCCGGTTCTGTCCGCTGTAGTTGAGCAGCTGGGCGAGTACTTTGCCCGCGAACGGCGTGAGTTTTCCGTGCCGCTGGCGCCCGCCGGGACGCCTTTTCAGCAGCGCGTCTGGGCCGCCCTGCGCGAGATCCCGTATGGCGAGCTGCGCACGTACGGAGAACTGGCAGCCATGCTGGGCGACCCTTCCATGGCGCAGGCCGTGGGTGCTGCGAACGGCCGCAACCCCATCAGCATCATCGTGCCCTGCCACCGGGTGGTCGGTGCTGACGGTGCGCTGGTCGGCTATGCGGGCGGGCTGGAGCGCAAGCAGTTCCTGCTGGAGCTGGAAAACCCGTCGTGGACGCACACCGAGGCGCTGTTTTAGTGGACTCCCCCACTCCGGATGCGCCGCTGCCGCCCTTCGAGGTCTTGGTGTCGCGGCACGGTGCCGCGGTGCTGCGGGTGTGCCGGGCCCTGGTTGGTGTAACCGACGCGGACGACGTCTGGCAGGAAACGTTTCTGGCCGCCCTGCGCAGCTACCCCTCATCCGGCGGCGTGCGCAACCGGGAGGCGTGGCTGGTCACGATCGCCCGCAACAAGGCGGTGGACCACCACCGCCGCAACGCCCGCGTCCCGGAGCCCGTGGAAAACACCGGCGACGGCACGCCGGCAGGAGGGGACGACGTCGTACGTTCCGTGGAGGCGGGGGACACGGCAGGGCGGGTGTGGGCCGCGCTGGGGCAGCTGCCGCGCATGCAGCGCGAGGCCGTGGTGTACCACCACTTGGCCGGCCTGCGGCATGCGGAGGTGGCCCGGCTGCTGGGGAATTCGGAGGCGGCGGCGAGGCGGGCGTCGTCGGAAGGCATGAAATCACTGCGGGCGCTGCTGGTGCCCGGTGGAAAAGGTTTGAGGAGTGGACGTGATGACTGAACTAAAACTGCCGGATGAGCTGGCCTCGCTGGCCGACGGCGAGGAAGCCGCCACGGAACGGCTCGCTGCTGCACTGGCCCGCGCCGCGGCGGAGGACGGCCTGCTGGATGTGGCGTACCGGGTGGTCGACTCGCCCGTGGGGCCGCTGCTGCTGGCGGGCACCGATGCGGGGCTGGTGCGGGTGGCATTTGCCCGCGAGGGGCACGATGCCGTGCTTCAACAGCTGTCCGCGTCGGTCAGCCCGCGGGTGCTGCGGGCACCTGCGCGGCTGGATGGGATTGCACGGGAACTTGACGAGTACTTCGCCGGCCGTCGGAGGACCTTTGACCTGCCCCTGGACCTCCGCCTGGCCGGCGGCTTCCGGCGCGAGGTGCTGGCCCACCTGCCGGAGATCGGCTACGGGCACACGGCCAGTTATGCGGCGGTGGCGGCCCTGACGTCGAGCCCGCGGGCGGTGCGGGCAGTGGGGACGGCGTGTGCACGGAATCCGCTGCCGCTTGTCGTCCCCTGCCACCGGGTGGTCCGTTCCGACGGCAGCCAGGGCGCATACCTCGGCGGCACGGAGGCCAAGGCCTGGCTCCTGGCCCTCGAGGCATCCGCGGCGGCCGCCTGAGACCCACCCCCACACGCTATCGCAGCAATGGTGCCTTCTTGGCGAACGCTATCGCAGTCCGGTGCGAGAGGGTTCGTCCAAATCCAGCCATTGCTGCGAGAGCGTTGGGTGGGGGCGGGGGTCAGTTGGTGGCGGAGAGCTCTGCCGTGATCTGGGCGGCACGGGCGGCTGCCGCCTGCGCCCCCGTTTCTATGATCGCCGGGAGGCCGTCGCGGTCAAAGCTGGCAATGGCTTGTTCCGTGGTGCCGTTGGGGCTGGTCACTGCGCGGCGCAGCTCGGTGGCGTTGGCGCCGGGCTCGGCCAGCATGATCCCCGCACCTGCCACCGTTTCGCGGGCGAGGATCTGGGCGATCTGGGGCGACAGCCCGAATCCCTCTGCAGCGGCGGCCATGGCCTCTGCCAGGTAAAACGCGTAGGCCGGGCCGGAGCCGCTGATGGCGGAGACCGCATTCTGCTGGTCCTCGGGGACATCCAGGACCACGCCGGAACCGTCAAAAATCTCATGGGCGGCGGCGAGGTGGTGTTCATCCGCCGAGGTGCCGGCGGACAGGGCAACCACGCCACGGCCGACCTTGAGCGGGGTGTTGGGCATGGACCGGACCACCGGCTGGCCCGGATGCAGGGCGGCCTCCATCTGCGCCAGCGAGACCGCGGCGGCAACGCTGACCACCACGGCGTCCCCGGCGAGCGAGTCTGCGATCTCGCGGCACAAGTCAATGATGCCAACGGGCTTGACCCCGAGGATCACAACGGAGGCACCGGCAACAGCCTCGGCATTTGCTCCGGGTTCTTCGTTGGAGGCCAGTGCCGTGACCCCGTGCCGGGTGGCCAGTTCATGGGCCCGCTCGGGCCGGCGCACCGTCACCGTGACGGTGCTCGGCGAGGTTCCTGCCGCCAGCATGCCGGACAGGATGGCCTCGCCCATGGAACCGCAGCCTAGAAATACTATCTTTTTCATCATGTCCCCATCTTTGTTGGCCGCACCACGGCATGCAAGAAACGTACCCCACAACGGCGGCTTGCAAGGTCTCGGCAGGCCCGTCCGGCAGCGGCGGATGCCCCGGGGGAAGTTCCCGGAACCATTAAGGGCAAACGCACAGCTGGCGCCCCGGCTATTCTCAACCGCGGCCCGTAGTCTCTTAATTACCTCATAAGGGTGCGAGTGATGATCGGACTGGTCCTGTCCTGAAGACCAGTCAAATCGCCGGAGATCTCGCCAGTGTTTCCCCCCATCCACTGGCCTGTACCTCCGGCGATTTCGCATTTAACGCCGGTAACGACGCACCGTCCTACGCCAGCGTCTGCCCCAGGTGCACCCGGGCAAACTCCAGCGTCTCGGCCAGCCATTCTTCGCGCTGGCCAGCACCCTTGGCCTTGCGCGTGGAGATCTCGGCGACCACAGCGCCGTCGAACCCGTTTTGCGAAATGTGCTGCAGGACCTCAACGCACTCCTGCGTTCCATGCCCCGGAATCAGGTGCTGGTCCTTGGTCGAGGGCGAGACCCCGTCCGTGAGGTGGATGTGCCGCAAGCGGGATCCCAGCGCCTTGGCCGCGTCAAGGCTGGACGCGCCGGCCGAGGCCGCGTGGGAGAAGTCCCACGTGACGTCGGCGTAGTCCAGCGGCACCGGGTCCCAGTGCGGCAGATAGGCGAGGGCCTCACGCCCGCGCACGCGCCACGGGTACATGTTCTCCACGGCAATCCGCACCCCGAAGGCGTCGGCAATGTCGCGAACACCGTGGGAAAAGGTTTCAGCGTAGTCGTTCTGCCAGCGGAACGGCGGGTGCACCACCACCACGTCGGCGCCCACATCCACGGCCAACTGCGCCGAACGCTGGATCTTGTTCCACGCGCTGCCCCACACTTGCTGGGTCAGCAGCAGCGTGGGCGCGTGGATGGCCACAATGGGCTGCTCGTAGCGTTCCGCCAGCCGGTTCAGGGCGGCGGCATCCTGGCTGTCGCCGTTGTGCGTCACCAGAACCTCGACGCCGTCGTAGCCAAGGTCGGCGGCCACGGCAAAGCCGTCGTGGACCGAGAGCGGATACACCGACGCCGTGGACAGCGCCACCGGAATGTGGCGGGCCGGACCGGGTGTTGCGTCCGTGCCTTGGTTTTGCGTGGTGTGTTCCGTCATGTCCGCCTACCTCAGCTCTTCCGAATTCTTCAGCCTAGCAACATGCGCCGGCGGGTCCAGCGGCCCGTCGAACACCAGCTGGTCGAGCCTGCGTAAAATGAGCCCTTCGCGCAGGGCCCACGGGCTGATCTGCATGCTCGTGACGTTGAACTGTTCCAGCGCTCCCTGCGCCACCATGGCCCCTGCCAGCACCTGCTTGGCCCGCGCCGCGGAAACCCCGGGCAGGTGCAGCCGGTCCGCCGACGACATCGCCGACAGCCGCTGGCTCCACAGCCCCAGGTCGCTCAGGTGCAGTTCGCGGCGCACATACGGTCCCATGGACGACGGCGCAGCCCCGGTGATGCGGGCGAGCGCCCGGAAGGTCTTGGAGGAGCCGGTGACAATGTTGGGCGCACCGAGCGCCATTGTCTCGGCGATGGGGCCCTTGAGGGTGGCCTTGATGTACTTGCGCAGCGCCTTGATGCTCTTGGCCGTGGGCGGGTCCTCGTCCAGCCACTCGCGCGTGAGCCGGCCGGCACCCAGCGGCACCGAATGCGCCAGGTCGGGCAGCTCGTTGGCACCCTGGGAAATTTCAAAGGACCCGCCGCCGATGTCCAGGTTCAGGATGGTGCCGGCGCCCCAGCCGTGCCAGCGGCGCACAGCGAAGAAGGTCATGGCCGACTCTTCCTCGCCCGTGAGCTCAGTCAGCCGGACGGTGGTTTCATGCTGCACCCTGTCCAGCACTGCCGCGCCGTTGGTGGACTCGCGGATGGCAGAGGTGCAAAATGCCAGCAGGTCCTTCGCCTTGTGCATGGCCGCAAATTCCCACGCTTCAAGGATGAACTCGATCAGCTCGTGCTGGCCCTCGTCGTTGATGTTGCCGGCCTCGTCCAGGTATTTCACCAGGCTCAGGGCACGCTTGTGCGAGGCGTACGGAACCGGGTTGGCCCCGGGGCGCGCGTCAACAAGCAGCAGGTGGACAGTGTTGGAGCCGATGTCGAGCACGCCTAATCTCATGAGCCCATTATTGACCCTCCGGGCGCCGGGACGCGAAAGGCCGCCCGACGGCGAAGCAACAGTTTCGTTGATTCGTCGGCCGGGCGGCCTGGGGTGCATGCAACGGCAGCGAGGTGCGCTGCCGGCGGCCGGCCAGCTACGCCTCCGAGCGGCTCCTAGCCGGCAGCGGCGGCGTCAACGGTGAACTCCGCGAGCGTGGTCCACGGGTTCCCCTTTTGCTCGGTCAGGGCCTTGAGCGTTATGAACCGGCCGGTGGCAAGCTCCGGCAGGGCCACCGTCTGCAGGGCAGCCACATCGGGGAAGCTTCCCTCCGCGACCTTGGTTCCCGGGGCGTCGGCGGTGTCGCCGACGTACAGCTCCCAACCCAGGATGCGGCCGTTGGCGGCTCCAGAGGAGTTGCCCTGGCGCGGCAGCAGGTTCACGGCGCAAATGTCCATGGCACCGCCCAGGTCCACCGTGATGGTGTGCGGCATGGGCGCGTTGGACGGCGTCCAGGCGGTGCCCCAGAACGTGTTCGGGTCGCCGTCGATGGCGTTGCTGCCCGGGGTGACCTCGCCGCCGCCGTTGTTGTAGCTGTCCACGACGGCAGCCACGGGGCGCACCGGTGCGGCGGAGCAGCTCAGCACCGACGTCGCCGTGGACGTGATGGAGAGCTTTTCCGTCCCCACCTGGTAGGTGGTTTTTGCCGTGATGGTGGAATCACCGTAGGTGGCACCAGAGGGAGGAGTTGCTGTAAATGTCGCCACCACCTGTTCGCCCGCCGGAATGTTGCCGGGGACAAACTGCTTGCGGTCAAGGGTCCAGCCCTCGGGGACAGACGGGGTGACCTTGACGCCCTTCAGGCGCTCGCTGGTGCGGTTGTCCACGGTCACGGTGACGGTGGCAGGCGTGCCAGGGACCAGGCGGTCCGGGGTCTCGATGGACGCGGCCACCTCACCGGCCAGGGCAAAGGAGGCGGCAGCGCGGACATCGGATGCTTCCTGGGTCAGGGCTCCTGAAGTGTTGACGCTCAGCGGCAGCTGGGTGATGGCGTTGCGGATGAGGTAGCCGTCGGCTTTCTTGAGGATTTCCCATTTCTGCAGGTTGTTCACGTTGCGGTTGCTCGTGGTGCACTCGGACAGGGAGGGGGCCAGGTCCTGCTGCATGGGTGCCTGGAGCCACAGGACACCGCCGGCCATGGCCAGGCACTGGCCGTTTTCAGCAGCAATCTTGTAGTAGTGGTCGCTCGTGGCCGTGAACGTCCATTTTTCGGCGGCAGCATCGGAGACCGTCACTCCTGTTCCGGCCGCATTGACGGACAATCCGGCGGTCGAGAGGCGGTAGGCGCCGTCACCGATGGGCGTCCGGTCGTAGCTCTCGTAGCCCGGGGCGCGCCCCAGTTTATTGGTCAGCGCGGCGAATGAGGGGTAGTCCGCGGCAGGCTTGGGCCCGCCCCAGGTTGCCTGGGCGAGGAAGCGCGTTGTGGCGAAGATCTGCTCTTCGACCTGGGCCTCGGTAGCGGCCGGGGTGTCGTCGGGCCAGGCCGAAAGCTTGGCACCGATGACCTTGCCCTTTCCGGGCACGTCAACAACTGTTGTGCCGCCGTCGAAGGTGCGGGGCGTCCAGCCGGAGTTCCACAGGCCCTGGAGGTTGACCCTGTAGTTGCCGGGACGGTTGAAGTACAGGGCCTGGGAGGAGTTCTGGACATCATGCCCGGCATCCAGGAGAGCTTGCGGCTTGAGACCGGAGTTGAGCCAGTGCTCCACGACAATGTCCTTGTCGAGCTGGATCTTGCTTGAGGAGGGGACGCCGTCGTTCCAGATGCGCAGTGTCTTGCCCGTGGACTTCACATGGGCATTGACCTTGTTCATGAACCAGATGAAGACGTCGCCGGGGCCGGAGCCTGCCGGGAAAATCTCCGGATGGGCGGCCACGAAGGCTGCGAACTGCGGGTAGTTGGCGTAGCTGTCGCCCATCATGTACTCGTCGCCGCCCATGTGCCAGTAGGGCTGGTCCGGGAACGCGGCGGCGTATTCGTCGGCCAGCTTTGTAACCATTTCAAATGCTTCAGGCTTGCTGATGTCCAGCTGCTCCACCTTTTTCTGGCCGCTCTTGTTGACCAGCTGCAGCTCGGGGTAGTTGTACAGCCAGGGCCGCATGTGGCCGGGGCTGTTGACTTCGAGGACCAGCTCGACGTGGTATTTCTTGGCCCACGCGGTGATCTGCGCGGCCTCCTCCTTGGTGTAATAGGCCCAGAAGTTGGCCTTGGGGTAGGCCTCCGACTTCAGCTTCGTCTCCAGCCACAACTGGTTCAGCTTGTTATAGGCCATGTCCTTCATGGTGCGCTCCAGCGACTCCAGGGAGATCGTGACCTGGCAGGCACACAGGCCCACGCCGCGTTCGGCATACTCGGGGACATCGACCGAGGTGCCCTTCGCGACCTGGTTGCCCTGTGTTAGCAGCTGGGTGACGGTCTGGGCGCCGTAGAACGCGCCAGTGTCCGTGGCGCCGGTGACCTTGATGGTCTCCCCCACCGTGAGTTCGTAGCCTTCCTGGCCCAGTTCCGGGCTGCGTGAGGCGTCGACGGCGACCACCACGTCGCCTGCGAGGGCGCCCGTGGCCGCTGTGCCCACCGAGCGGCCGAGGACTTCCGAGAGCTGGGCGGCGAGGTCACCGGTCAGCACGGCGTCGGCGCCGATGACCTTTGCCCCGGCACCCAGCATGAACTCGCCGTCAGCAGCGGTCCAGGAGGAAAGGCCCGGAATGGTCTGCGGGGCGCCTTCGGGTGTCAGGGGAACGGCGCCCGACGGGGCTGCAGCGGCCAGGACAGCCGGGGCCAGCGCCGGCGAGGGGGCAGCTTGGGCGCCTGGCAGGACGATGGCCGTGGAGGCCAGTGCCAGCGAGGCAGCCGTCAGGGCAGAAACAACTGCCTTCCGGCCGGAGTGGTGTCGAATTTTCATGTCTCCCCATGGGGTTGAAATGGTTGGACGGACGTGGGCCCAAGCTTCCTCATCACAACGAAAAACGTGACTTGCAGCACAACCTTGGGCTTCAAAATTCATGTTACGGATAACATCATGGAAAATCCATGGGTCGGATGGATTGTTACGTCCCGCTCCAACAATCCCAAACAGGCCCGCCAGATCCAGGGTTCGTTGCCACGGAACGCAAAAGCCCCGCAGATCGAGTCGATGTGCGGGGCTTTCGGCGGGCGCGCCGCCTACTTCTTCGGTGCGGCCTTCTTGGCCGGCGCCTTTTTGGCGGCGGGCTTCCTGGCCGGGGCCGACTTGGCCGTCCGCTTGACCGGGCCGCGCTCGCGCTTGTCGGCGAGCAGGGCGATGGCGGTCTCCCGGGTCAGCTCCTCAATCTCCGTGCCGCGGGGGACGGTGATGTTGGTGATGCCGTCGGTTATGTACGGGCCAAAGCGGCCCTCCTTCACCACGATCTTCTTCTCGGAGACGGGGTCGTCGCCGAACTCGGCCAGCGGGGGCACTGCGGCCCGGGCGCCGCGCTGCTTGGGTTGGGAGTAGATCTCCAGGGCCTGTTCCAGCGTGATGGTGAAGATTTCTTCCTCGGTTCCAATGGAACGCGAGTCTGAGCCCTTCTTCAGGTACGGGCCGAAGCGTCCGTTCTGGACAGTGATTTCCGTTCCTTCGGCGTCGGCGCCCAGCACGCGGGGCAGGCTCATGATGGCCAGCGCCTCGTCAAGGGTGACAGTGTCGACTGTCATGGACTTGAAGATCGACCCCGTGCGCGGCTTGGCCTTGACAGGCTTCTTCGGCGGCTTCGGCTTGCCGTTCTTGTAGTACTCGACGGGCTGGTTGGCGATCTCCTCCTCCGTCATTTCCGGGATGACCTCGGTGACGTACGGGCCGTAGCGGCCGTTCTTGGCCACCACGGTGTGCCCGGTTTCCGGATCCACGCCCAGGACGCGCTCCTCGGGGGCAGCCGTTTCCATGAGCTCCTGCGCCTTTTCGGGCGTGAGCTCATCCGGAGCGAGGTCCTCGGGGACGTTGGCGCGGGCGGCCTCGATGATCTCGCCGGTCTTGGCATCAACCGTGGGCACCGAGGATTCCAGGTACGGGCCAAACTTGCCCACGCGCAGGACCAGGGTGTCGGTGATCGGCATCGAGTTGATCTCCCGGGCGTCAATGTCTCCCAGGTTGTTCACGATGTCCTGCAGGCCGCGGTTTTCGTCGCCGCCAAAGTAGAAGTGCTTGAGCCAGTCGGCCCCTTCCTCCTGGCCGTTCGCGATCCGGTCAAGACCCTTTTCCATGTCTGCCGTGAACTCATAGTCCACGTAGTCCGTGAAGTGCAGCTCCAGCAGGCGCACCACTGAGAACGCGATCCAGCTCGGCACCAGTGCGGAGCCCTGCTTGCGGACGTAGCCGCGGTCCATGATGGTGGACAGCGTTGATGCATAGGTGGAAGGCCGGCCGATGCCGCGCTCTTCCATTTCCTTCGTCAGCGACGCTTCCGTGAAGCGCGGCGGCGGGGAGGTTTCATGGCCGCTGGCCTTGACCTCGGAAGCGCTCAGGGAGTCGTCTTCCTTGACGTTGGGCAGGCGGCGGTCTGAATCGTCGGAGGCGTTGCGGGACTCGTCCCGGCCTTCCTCGTAGGCGGCGAGGAAGCCGCGGAAGGTGATGACGGTGCCGGAGGCGGAGAACTCGGCGTCCTTCCCGTCAGCAGCGCCGCCGGAGGCCTTGGCACCCAACTTGATGGTCGCCGTCGAACCCTTGGCGTCAGCCATCTGGGAAGCGACGGTGCGCTTCCAGATCAGCTCGTACAGCTTGAATTCGTCGCCGCGCAGGGCGCTGGCCACCTGGGCGGGCGTGCGGAAGGAGTCGCCGGCGGGGCGGATGGCCTCGTGGGCTTCCTGCGCGTTGGAGCTCTTGTTGGCGTAGACGCGCTTGGAGGCGGGCACGTATTCGGGGCCGTACAGCTCCGAGGCCTGCTTGCGGGCAGCGTTGACGGCCTCGTCGCTCAGCGAGGAGGAGTCCGTACGCATATAGGTGATATAGCCGTTTTCATACAGGCGCTGCGCGGTTGACATGGTCGACTTGGAGGTGAAGCGCAACTTCCGCCCGGCCTCCTGCTGAAGGGTCGACGTCGTAAATGGCGGGGCGGGACGGCGGGTGTAGGGCTTGTGCTCAACAGAGCGGACCGTGAACGGGGCGTCCTGCAGGGCGCCGGCGAGCGCCTTGGCGGCGACCTCGTCCAGGTGGGCCACGTTCTTGCCGGTCAGCACGCCCTGGTCGTTGAAGTCGCGGCCGGAAGCCACGCGCAGGCCGTCCACGGCGGAAAGCTTGGCGACGAAGTTCTCGCCGGTTTCGGGGGTGAAGGTGCCGGCCAGGTCCCAGTAGCTGGCGGAGCGGAATGCCATGCGCTCGCGCTCACGCTCCACCACCATGCGGGTCACAACGGATTGCACCCGGCCGGCGGAAAGCTTCGGGGCCACCTTGCGCCACAGCACCGGGGAGAGCTCGTAGCCGAACAGCCGGTCCACCACGCGGCGGGTTTCCTGGGCGTCCACAAGGTCGGTGTCCAGCTCGCGCAGGTTGCCCATGGCACGCTGCAGCGACTCCTTGGTGATTTCCGCGAACGTCAGGCGGTGCACGGGCACCTTGGGCTTGAGCACCTCGAGCAGGTGCCACGCGATGGCCTCGCCCTCGCGATCCCCATCAGTTGCGAGGTAAAGTTCGTCGGCGTCCTTGAGCTGCGCCTTAAGCTCTGCCACCTTTTTCTTCTTGTCGGAAGAGACCACGTAGTACGGCTTGAAGTTGTTGTCCAGGTCCACGGCAAACTTGCCGATCGAGGACTTTTTCAGCTCGGCGGGCAGCTCGGAGGGCTGCGGCAGGTCACGGATGTGACCGATCGAGGCCTCCACGACGAAACCCTCGCCCAAGTACTTGGCGATGGTCTTGCTCTTGGCAGGGGACTCTACAATTACGAGCTTTTTGCCGGTCTTTGGCTTGCTGGCTGCTGCCTTGCTGGGCACGGTACTCCTACGGGGAATGAAAGGTGGACGAACGGCGTCCCCAAGAGCCTAGTTCACCATATTTTTACCGCGAACGCGCATTGCTTGTGAAACTCCGCCCCAAAAATCCCCGCTTTCAGGGGCGGCTCGCGGCCTGTTTTTCACTCTCGCCACCGAAGGAAACAACCTGTCCTGAGGGCAGCCAGGCCGGCGCGCAGGGATGCCCGCGGAAGGTGCCGGGCTCCTCGATTTTCGGCCCCGTTTCCACCGGATTGGCGCGTACTTGCGCGGTCGCGGCGTTCAGCGCACGGCCGGCTAAGCCCCTGCCGCCACGTTCCAAAACCTCCGTGGCGAAGCACGGGTTCGCAATTCCCGGCCCCGTGCACTATTTCCTGTTCTGCAGCGGGTAGCAGATCCTGCCCCCACATGTCATGTGCAACACACCGGCAGCACCGGCCGGGGAACCGGTCCTACCCGGCGGGGAGGAGGAAGCCGTCGCGGACCAGGTTGCGAACCTCCCCGGCCAGGGAGGCCGTGAACTCAGGGTCGTCCCTTTCCAGCAGCACCGCCAAGGCGCCGATGATCTGCCCAACCGTGAGTTCGCCGTCGGAAGCGGACACAAAGCCGGCCAGCTCCGTGCTCAGCAGATTTGTGCGGCGCAGCCCGGCACCTTGGCGCAGCAGGATCACCCCGGGGTGTTCGGCGCCGGGCTTTTGGTGGCGTTCCTCGGTGACGTCGGGGGCCGCCACCAAATATTCAAAGGTGAGGTCCGGGTGCGCCTTGAGCCACTGGGTGCGGTCGAGGGCGTCGGAGAGGTGCGGGCCGACGGGCTGCTCGATGGGGTACAGGATCTCCTCAAAGCGCGGGGCCTCGGGAGTTTCGCCCTCGGCCGGACGGCGCAGCAGGATGTAGCCGAATCCGATTCCGGCGACGTTGCGCGAGGCAAAGTCCAGCAGGTAGTCCTCGTAGGCGCTGGCGTAGGCGGCGGAGTCCCGGCCCTGGGAGGCGTCCTGCAGCCACGTCTCGGCGTAGCCGCCCGGCGAAACCTGCTCGCGCTGGATAAACCACGCTTCGGTTCCCGGTGCCAGCCACTGCGCCGGGCGGGCGTGCCATTCCTCCACCCCGTTGTCAGCGCCAGTTGCGTTGGAGTCAGGTCCGCCGGTGCCGGTCCCGTCGGCCCCTGAAGCGGCACGGGCAACCTCCCAGTTCCCCAGCATCTGTGCCAGGCCGCCCGGGTTCAGCACGCCGGGAAGGTCCCGGACCAGTTGCTCCACGATGGCGTCGCCCGCCAGGCCGCCGTCACGGTAGGTGTACTGGTCGGCGCTCTGCTCGCCGCGGTGGCGCGGGGTGATGACAAACGGCGGGTTGGACACCACCAGGTCAAAGCACTCCCCGGCCACGGGTTCCAGGAGGCTGCCCAGGCGCAGGGACACGCGGGCGTCCTGGTTGGCGGGGTCGAGGTCTGCCTCGCCCAGCCGGAGCGCGGGCGCATTGAGCGCCAGGTTGAAGCGGGTGAACGCCAGCGCGCGCTCCGAAATGTCAGTCGCCACAACGGTTTCGGCGTGGTGCAGCAGGTGGAAAAGCTGGATTCCGCAGCCGGTGCCCAGGTCCAGCGCCCTGCCGACGGGCCTGCGGATGGTGCCCTGGGCGAGCGTCAGCGACGCCTGGCCAATGCCCAAAACGTGGTCCTTGCGCAGGACTCCGGGACGCTGGTGGGCGCCGAGGTCGCTGGCCACCCAGAGGTTGGTGTCCTTTTCCTGTTCGTTCTCCGCGGGCCAGCCGTAGGGCCGGAGGTCGACGGCGGCGCGGACCATCCCGGGCCGGTCCGCCGCTTCGGTGACACCTAATTCCGTCGCGCCTGCCAGGCCGGCGGTTGGCAGGGCCCGGGCAAGGTCCTCGGCCGGCACGTCCTGGGCCAGCAGCCACAGCCTGACAACAGTGGCGAGCGGCTCGGTGTTCCCGCGCAGCAGCAGCGCGGCAGGGACGGTCTGGTCCCGGCCCAGTGCCTGGTTGGCGTCGCCGCCCAAAAGCTCCGCCACGCCGTCGACCGTGTAGTTGATGGCGGCCAGGTCCGTGGCAAGGGCCTGCAAGGCGGGAAGGTTGTCGCTGCGCGGGGCGTCCGGCACGGAGGCAAAATCAGTCATTGGACAAGCCTAGCGAGTCGGAGGCTGCCCGTTCGGCGGGCCGGCAGCGGGAGGCGGGTGCCGCCGTCGTGCGTCAAACCAAGGACTTGGTGGCGCGTCAGTCGGTGCAGCCCTGGGGGCAAAGCAGGGTTTCGGGCGCGCTGGCGCACTCGGCGCAGTACAGGTTCAGGTTGCGGCAGCTGGGGTTGGAGCAGTTTTCAAACTTGTTGCTGGGGGTGTTGCAGCGGATGCAGTGGCCGATTTCCTTGGCCTCGTCGCTGAATTCCATGTGCATGCGCTTGTCGAAGACGTAGAGCGAGCCTTCCCAAAGGCCCTTGTCCTTGAAGGTTTCTCCGTAGCGGACGATCCCGCCGTCCATTTGGTAGACCTCTTTAAAGCCGCGGTTGACCATGAGGGAGCTGAGGACCTCGCAGCGGATTCCGCCGGTGCAGTAGGTGACGACGGGCTTGTCCTTGAGGTCGTCATACTTGCCGGAATCGAGTTCCTTGATGAAGTCGTGGGTGGTGTCGACGTCGGGGACGATGGCGTTCTTGAATTTGCCGATCTGCGCCTCGAAGGCGTTCCTGCCGTCGAAGAACACAACTTCCTCACCTTTGGATTCCTTCTCCGCGACCAGTTCGTGGAGTTCCTCGGGTTTAAGGTGCGTGCCTCCGCCGACCACTCCATTTTCATCCACTTTAAGCTCGCCGGGGGCGCCGAAGCTGACGATCTCCTCACGTGCCTTCACGCTCAGGCGGGGGAAGTCGTCACCGGTGCCGTCGGACCACTTGATGTCCATGTTCTTGAACCCGGGGTATTCGCGGGTGGTCTTCAAATACTGTTTGAGGTCCTTGATGTCCCCGCCGACAGTGGCGTTGATGCCGTCCCCGGAGATGATGATGCGTCCCTTGAGCGACAACTTTTCGCACAGGGCACGCTGCCAGAGCCGGATCGCTTCCGGATCGCTGAGCGGAGTAAAGCCGTAAAAGAGCACAATTTTGTTCAAAGCCACGGGTTAAATCCTACGTTGCGGCGACAAATTGCGGCCGGTGGGGATCGTAGGCTGATTCCCGCATAGGCTGTAGGCATGAAGTTTGGTTCCATGGAACTTGATGAGCATACGGCTGCGTGGTTCGCCGGCTGGAGTGCAGTACGCGGCTATGAGGGCCGCACGGGGCCAGGATACTGGGCCGCGCTGCGCCCGGACCTCAACGACGGTTGGGAGTATGTCTGTGCAGATCCCACACATGAGGCCTTCGCCGCCCTTGCCGCCGAGGTTACTGTCGAAGCCAACCGCTCCCTGTGCATCGTTGGCCCCCACATCCACGACTATGTGAAGTGGGCGCACGCCGCCGGCATGGGCATGGTCTCCACCTCCGAGCACCTGATGGTGTGCGCCATGGAAACCCAGGACAATGAGGACCCCTTCCTGGTTGATCCGGACCTCCGCCTCGTGGTGAAGCAGCTGGGTGCCCGGAGCAGCGCCTCCGCGTGCCAGGCCAGGTTCACCGGAGCCATCCTGCGGGGCGACTCCGTCCTCGCCCACGGCAGCGTGGGCGTCAATGGCGAATATGCCGTTTTCGACCGCCTGGAAACCCACCCCGGGCACCGCCGCCAGGGACTGGGCATGATGATGATGAAATCCCTGACGGCACGGGCTCTCGACTACCCCGTCACCACGGGCCTGGTCCTGGCAAGCACTGGCGGCCAGAGGCTTTACCACAAGCTCGGGTGGCGCAGCCTCAGCCCCATGACCGTCCTGGTTCCGAGGGAACGCCTGGCGCAGCTGGCCCGGCTCTAGCCATTTCGCTGCGGCAAGGACCGCTTGGGGAGGGCGCGCACGACGGCGGCCGTCTTCCCGGCCGCCACCGGCACCTTGCGTTGTTCCCGGCCGGGAGACGCCGGCGGGGCGGCCCGAACTGCCACGACAGCCCCGCCAGGACTGGCCCTGCCACGGGCTTGCGGTGGCACAATGATGGGGTGCCTACCAATGAACCGCTGATCCCGCTGCTTGGCGGTGGCGGGAATCCCCCGCAGCTTCAGCATGTCCGCCGGATCCCCGCGCGGCAGGAAGTGACGGAGCCGTGGCCGGCGTGGGTCCACCCCGACCTGGTTACCGCCTATGCCAACCTCGGCATTGTCGAACCGTGGCGCCACCAGGTTGCCGGGGCCGACGCCGCGCACAACAGCGAGCACACCATCATTGCCACGGGAACTGCCTCCGGAAAGTCGCTGGCCTACCAGCTGCCCGCCCTGGACGCCGTCCACCGGGCGGCCTTGGAACTTGCCGCGAATCCGGGAAAGCTGGAAGACGACGGAGCGGTGGCCCTGTACCTGGCCCCGACGAAGGCACTGGCTGCGGACCAGCTCGCCGCACTGGTGTCCTTGCACCTGCCCACCCTGCGGGCTGCCACCTACGACGGCGACACCGCACCCGGGGACAGGCGCTGGATCCGCGACCACAGCAATTTCATCCTGTGCAATCCGGACATGCTGCATTTTGGTGTGCTGCCCAACCACACGTGGTGGGCCCGGTTCTTCCGGCGCCTGCGCTACGTCATCATCGACGAGGCGCACAGTTACCGTGGCGTCTTTGGTTCCCACGTGGCGGTGCTGTTGCGCCGCTTGCGGCGGATCTGTGCGCACTACGGCTCCCATCCGGTGTTCCTCGGAGCCTCCGCCACCTCCTCGGACCCCGGCAGTTCCTTCGCCCGGCTGATTGGCGCGCCCGTCACAACCGTCACTGAGGACTTTTCCCCGCACGGAGCCACGACGGTGGCCCTGTGGGAGCCGGAACTGACCGAGTTCCAGGGTGAAAACGGGGCCAAGACCCGCCGGACCGCGATTGCCGAAACCTCGGATCTCATGGCAAACCTGGTGTCCTCCCACGTCCGCACGATCGCCTTCATCAAGTCCCGGCGCGGGGCCGAAACCATTGCCACCGTCACGAAGCGTTTGCTTGACGACGTCGACCCGAGCCTTCCGCCCCGCGTGGCCGCCTATCGCTCCGGCTACCTGCCGGAGGAACGCCGGGAGCTGGAAAAGGCCTTGCGATCCGGTCAGCTCCTGGGGGTGTCGAGCACCTCCGCACTGGAGCTGGGGATCGACATCTCCGGCCTCGACGCTGTCCTGGTGGCCGGCTGGCCCGGCACCCGCGCCTCTTTCTTTCAGCAAATCGGGCGGGCGGGCCGTGCCGGGCAGGACGCACTGGCGGCCTTTGTGGCCAGCGACGATCCCTTGGACACCTTTCTGGTCCACCACCCCGACGCCATTTTCGACCGTGCCGTGGAGGCCACGGTGTTTGATCCGGCCAACCCTTACGTCCTGGGCCCCCATTTGTGCGCCGCTGCTGCGGAACTTCCCATCACGCACCAGGACCTGGCGATTTTTGATGAAAGCACCCCTGCCCTCCTGGACCAGCTGGTGGCCCAGGGCTACCTGCGGAAGCGGCCCGCCGGATGGTTCTGGACCCATCCCCAAAGCGCCGCCGCCATGGTGAACCTGCGCGAAGACGGCGGCGGTCCGATCAACATCATCGAAGCCGACACCGGCGCACTTCTGGGCACCATGGGATCCCCGCAATCCCACTACCAGGCACACACAGGCGCGGTGTATGTACACCAGGGCACCAGTTATGTGGTGCTTGAACTCAATGAAGCCGAGCACTGCGCGCTGGTGCGCCGGGGAACACCGGATTTTTACACAACGGCCCGGGACGTCACCCAGATCGAGGTGTTGGAATCGCTCCGGCACGAGCAGTGGGGCCCCGTGGAAATGCATTTTGGCCCCGTCCAGGTTCGTACACAAGTGGTTTCCTTTCAGCGCAAGGCCCTCATCTCCAATGAGGTTCTCGGTGAAGAGCCGCTGGAGCTTGAAGCCCGCGACTTGTTCACCAAAGCCGTCTGGTTCACCCTGGACAACGCAACCCTGTTGGCCGGGGGGCTCGTGGAGCCACAGTTCCCGGGTGCCCTGCATGCCGCGGAACATGCTGCAATCGGCCTCCTCCCACTGGTGGCGTCGAGCGACAGGTGGGATGTGGGCGGGGTGTCCACGGCCATCCATGCCGATACCGGCCAGCCCACCATTTTTGTATACGACGGCCACCCCGGCGGGGCGGGATTCGCGGAGCGGGGGTTCGACATGGCCCGTGTGTGGCTCAAGGCAACACTGGAGGCCATCGAATCCTGTGAATGCAACAGCGGCTGCCCGTCCTGCGTGCAGTCTCCCAAGTGCGGCAACAAGAACAACCCCCTGGACAAGGCAGGGGCTGTGCTGCTCCTGAAGATCCTGCTCAGGCATTCCCGCACGGCCTGACATTGCCGCGCACCCTGTCAGGGTTGCCCGGGTGGGACATCGTCCGGTGGCGGTCCGGCCCGTGCCAGCCCGCGGGCGGGCCAGGGCAGGGTGGTCGCGACGGACACGTCCACACTGACAGACATGTCGGGGTTGAGGATGCAGGCCACCAGTGCTGCACTGTGCCGCTGCGCAGTTTCCGACGCCGCCTGGCAGGGGTCGCCGGCAATCAGGCCACGGTAGGTGTCGGCCGCGGCGAGCGCTGACAGGTCAGCCGCCGTGGCTGCCTTCGCGGCTGCCACGGCG
Organism: Sporosarcina beigongshangi; assembly: GCF_016820535.1. Lineage (GTDB taxonomy): Bacteria > Actinomycetota > Actinomycetes > Actinomycetales > Micrococcaceae > Specibacter. The sequence continues at coordinate 361,975 of NZ_JADHDY010000003.1, forward strand.
GCCTGGCCCAGCCCCACCACCAGGGCCATGAGCAACAACATGGCCAGGGCCAGTCCTGCGCTGAGCACGGTCCCCGCCCCCCGTTCACCCGTCTGCATCGGCCGCCTTCCCTCTTGGAGGTGTGGCTGCTGCCGGCCCCCGGGCACGGTATTGCTCCACCTTGGCGCTGGCCTGTGCAAGCTGCGTCCAGGGAACCAGCCCTGACAGCGCCCCGCCCACCCGGCCTTCCACCGTGACAGTGGCAAAGTCCGCAGCCGTGCCGACAGACACCGTGACGGACGACCCCGCCACCCGGTGGACGATGGCCATGACCTGTTCTGACGAGTCTCCCCGGGCAGCAGCCCTTGCCCCAGCTCGGGCGCCCTCCTCCAGCCGCAGCTGAAGCAGTCCCACGGACACGGCAAGCAGCAGGATGGCCAGCAACGCCGTGACGGCAGGCAGGACCACTGCCAGCTCGGCCGTCACTGAACCGCGCTGGCGGTGCCCCTCGCCGGTGGATCCCATGGTGTCTGCCTCCCCTGCCACGTCAGGGTTCTAGAAGCTCAAGGCCGTACGAATGATGTTCAACAGGAAGCCGCGCACCTCGTCGCTCTTGAGGATCACCACCAGCAACCCGGCAAAGCCCACGGCGGCAAGGGTTGCGATCGCGTATTCTGCGGTGGCCATCCCGGCTTCCATGCCGGCACGGGCCCAGTCCTGGCCCCTGCCCAGAGTGCCGGCGGCGCCTCCTTCGAGTGGCGGGTTCTCCACGGGCGCCTGCAGGCTTGCCCCGGGAAAGATCTCCCGGATGTTCTGGTCCGCCAGGTCACGTGCCATGCCGGGGGCGGTGCCCCCGGCCGCTTCAATGCTTCTCATGCCAACTCCTTGGATTGATTTGTCGGTGCCTGCCGGCTGTTGCCGCCAGGCCTGGTCAATCCACTCTCCGCCCGCCGGGAGGGGCCCGAAACCCCCAAATTCCCATAAGTGGATGAATCGGCAGCCAGGTGTGCCTGTGGATGAATGAACATGCCTAGATCGCCGGGATCATGGCCATCACCACGGGCACCACGCCCACGGCGATGAACGCCGGCAAGGAGCACAGCCCCAGCGGCAGCACCAGCTTCACGCCCAGTGCGGCCGCCCGCTTCTGCGCACTGCGGGCGGCCTCCGTCCGATAATGCTGCGCCTGGGCGTAGAGCAGCGGCGCGGCCGAAGCACCTGTCAGGGCGCCAAAGCTGAGGGCGTCGTGGATCTGCGCCATGTCTGCGTCCACCAGGCTGCCCGCCCACGAGTCCTCCCACGACGCACCAATGTTGAGCCCCGCCACCACCTGAAGCAGGCTCTTGCGCATTCCGTCCCCCGCCACGCCGGCTACCACCTGGAGAGCACCCTGGATGGTGAGCCCGGAATCCAGTGCCGTCCCCAACAGCTCCAGCAGCAACGGCACCGAGGCAATGCCGCCGGACCTGCCCGACGCCGGCCCGCCGCGAGACGCCCGCGGCACCTCGCGGCGAACCGGATTCCTTCCCCATAGGAGCACCGCAGCCAGGGAAGCAACCGCGAAAACCACGAAGGCGCCCACTGCTATTTACCACTCTCGAGAACGGAAGGGCCGGCCGCGCCGGCAATCATCCGTGCCGACCAGGCCCGTCCCGCCACGGCAAAGGCAGCCCCGGCCGCCAGCACGGTCCAGCCAACCGGGCTGCCGAACAGGACGCCCAAAGGGTCCACACCCATGAGCATGCCCAGGCCCAAGCCCACCATCGGCAGCCACGTCAACAGCCGCACGGTGGCGCGGGGTCCTGCGAGCGCGGTTTCACGTTGTGCGGCGGCGTCCTGCTCGGCTTCAAGCGTGCCGGCCAGCCGTCCCAAAACGGCCGCAACCGGAGCCCCGCTGGCCTCGCACACGTCGAAGCAGGCGGCGATGTCCAACCACAGCCGCCGCTGCTCCGGGCTGAGCGCGCCCGGCCTCGGCGCGGCGCCCTTCAGGCGGCTCGCCGCCGGCGCCTCCAGACAGGTGGTGCGTATGGCTGCCGCAGTGGGCAGGCCCAGCTCGCTGGCCCGCTGCACAGCTATCACCAGCAAGAGGGTGGCATCGACACTGCCCCTGCCTGCACCGTATTCATCAGTCCTCCCGACAGGCACGAGTTGCGGACGCGCGGAGGGCGCCGGACCGTGCCGGTTCGACGCGGCAGGGCCGGGCGGCACGGCCCGGTTCTGCTCCATCGCAAGGACATGGACCATGGACTGCCAGAGGATGGGCCCGGCCCGCCCGGCTGCCAGCAGAGACGCCAATTGCCGCACAAGCCGCGGCAGCTCATCGCCTGTTGGTGCCGTCCGGCGTCGGGCAGTGCCCCGCTGCCCGGTCTTGCTGCCGTGGACCGGGTCCCACCACCGACGGCCGTGGAAGCACATGACGAGGCAAGCCGCAACGGAGAGAAACAACACCGGCAGCGCGTTCATGGCTGCTCCGGGAAGCCGTAGCGGACACCATCCAGGGATGCCGCGTCCAGGCCCAGCCGGCGGGCCAGCAACTGCCACCCGGGACCGGCACGCAATCCACCGGCAGTCCTTCCCGTGCTGGGCGGCGGGCCGCCGTCGCTTCCACGGGGTGGGGCTGCGGGGCCTTCCAAAGTCAGCGCAGGCTCAGAAACGAGCCGCCCGTCATGCAGCCCCACCACGGCGATCTCCGCGACCGTTCGCCGACCGCCGACCCTGGCCAAGTGGATGAGAACGTCCAACGCACTGGCACCCTGGAGGGCGACAGCTTCCGGGCCCATCCCGGCGAGCGCACCGAGTGCTGCCAGCCTGGCCGGAACGTCACCGGCACCGTTGGCGTGGATGGTCCCGCCGCCTCCACTGTGGCCGGTGTTCATCGCCATGAGCAGTTCCCTCACCTCGCTGCCCCGGCATTCCCCCACGATCAGCCTGCCGGGGTTCATGCGCAGTGCCTGCCGGACCAGCTCTGCCAGGTCAACAGTGCCGGCGCCTTCCGCATTTTCATGCCGGGCCTCCAACGTGACCACGTGAGGATGGGCCGGTTCCAGTTCGGCGGCGTCCTCGATGAGCACCAACCGTTCCGCTGGCGGGCACAGCGCCAGCAGGGTGGCGAGCAGGGTGGTCTTGCCAGCTCCCGTGGCGCCGCTGATGAGGAAGTTCAGCCGCCCGGCCATGATGGCTGCAAGTACCCGGGCCATTCTCGGGTCCATGCCACAGTCCGCCACCATGTCCGCCAAGGACAGGGACGTTTTGCGCTTGATGCGTATGGACAGCAGGGTCCCTGTTGAGGAAATGGGCGGCAGGACCGCGTGGACCCGGTATCCACCGTGAATCTTGACGTCGACACAGGGGCTGCTGTCATCCAGCCGACGACCGCCGCTGGCAACCAGCCGGACGGCGAGCGCCCGCAGTTCAGCTTCCCCGTTGAACCGCACCGCCACACGTTCCGGCCCCCCGCCGCGGTCTTGCCACACGGAGTCCGGGGCATTGACGAAGATGTCCGTGACGGCCGGGTCCTTGGCCAGCCCCTGCAGCGGGCCCAGCCCGTTTAGTTCCGCCGAGATCCGTTCCATGGCCACGAGCGAGCCGGCCGTTCCGAGCAGCCGCCCACTTTCGCGCACGGCCGCGGCCACCTGAAGGTCGGTGACCGGACCGTTCTGGGCCAGCACGCTGCGCCGGACCTCGTCCAGCAGCTGCGCATCGATGCCGCCCCACCCGTCAGGGGTGTCCGGGACCGGCTGGGCACTCACGGCCGCCTCCGCCCGTGGCGGGCGGCAGGTCCGGCAGGCATCCCCGGCACGGCACCCGGCGCGGGGTCCCCGGCGGCCCACAACAACAGGCTGGAAAGGAGTGTCCGCACCGCACGGCGTCGCAACAGGTCTGCCGGCCGCTGCGCCTCCAACGCACGCGCCACACCGCGCAGCTGGGGGAACTGCCCGGCCAGGGGAAGCTCGACGGCGTCGGCAACGATGGCAGCATCAAGCCCTTCCCCGAGCGGCCCACGCACCACAGCGACAAGGGGCATGGGCGGCAGCGCCGGGACAAGTGCCAGGGTCGCGGCGGCGGCACGGGCCCGCGCCGGAACCACCAATGCCAATCCCTGGCAGTGCGTTGCCAGGGCCGCCACAGCGGACGGGTTGCAGGCCAGGTCCACCACCACAAGCCCGTAGGCGGCCCTGGCTGCCCGCAGCACCTCGCCCACCGCCTCCGGTGTTTGCACGGGCGCATCCGGCTGCGGCCCGGAATGCCAGGACAGCATGGCCAGGCCACCGAGCCGGGGCAGCGACGCGGCCAGCTGTTCAGGGTTGATGGTGCCCGAGGCCCGCAACAGGTCCGGCCAGCGCAGCCCCGGAAGGTGCTGGGCCGACAGGGCCGCGTTGAGCCCGCCGCCCCACTGGTCACCGTCCACCAGGAGTGTCCGGGTGCCGCGCGCCGCCGCCTCGGCCGCCAGCAGCACCGCCAGGGTGGAGGCGCCCACGCCGCCGCTGGCACCCATGACACCCACCACGGCAGCACCCGGGCTGGGGTTGCGCAGACGGCCCAGGTAGTTCGCCAGCCAGGGTGCCGAATCCGGCAGCACGGCAACCCGGTCGGCCCGTTGCTGCTCCGCGAGCTGCCACACCCGTGCACCGTCCTGCGCAAAACCCACCACCACCGTGGGCCCTTTCCAGCCGGTCAGTCCCAGCTGCGGGGAGTCCGCGCCGGCGTCCACCAGGACGGCGGCCACGTCTCCCCACCGGCCCGCCATCTGCTCCAGGCTCCCTGCAATGACAAGTTCGACGGCGGCTGCCGCGCACACGCGCCCCACCGCGCCTTGCAACTCTGCGGTCTCGGACAACAGCAGGACTGTGGTGTCCCTGCGCGGCAGCCACGCCCCGGGCTCCGCGGTGTGCGGTTGTCGTGTGCGAGTTCTCATGAAGCAACACTGGACCCGGCCCCGGCGCATTGCCACAGCCTTTTGCCGAAAAGTGGACAACCCGGCCGGCAGCTGTGGCTGTGGAGGAATAAACGTCACTTCGGTGGACAATAGAACTTATGTACGCATTGCTGGCCGCCGGCCCCGACAGCACCACCGCCGCGGTCCAGCTGCGCAACGACGACGGCACGCCGGCGTCGGAAGCCCGGATCGTGCCGCGCGCGCAGTTGCCCGGGACGGTCCGGGAACTGGAGGAGGCACACAGGCCGCGCTGGGTGTGGGACCGGGCAGGACACTGGTATCCCGAGCTGCTCGCCGGCTCGGCCAGGGTGGAGAAATGCCACGACCTGGCCCTGTGCCAAAGCATCCTGCTGTTCTCCGAATTCGCCGCCGGAACCGGCTACGCCCAGCAGGCGGTTCCGATGCCGCCGGAGGCGATGGCCCCGAACGGCGCCGCCACGGCCCCCAGCGGTCAGGACAGCCTCTTTGATGCCCCGGCCGCAGCGAATGCCCCGCAGGCCTGGGGCCTGGACACCGTATTTAAGGAGTTGTCTGCGCAAAAGTCGGCCATCAATGCCGCCACGCACCCGTCCCGGCTCACATTGTTGCTGGTTGCAGAATCTGCCGGCGCGCTGGTCGCCGCGGAGATGCAGCATGCCGGGATCCCGTGGCGGGAACAACTGCACAGGCGCCTGCTCCATGAACTGCTCGGCCCCGAACCCGCCGGCCACGCCCGCCCCGAAAAACTTGAAGCACTGGCCGTAGAGCTGCGGGCCGCGCTCAATGCCCCGTCGCTCAACCCCGATTCCCCACAGGAGCTCATCAAGGCGCTGCACCGTGCCGGGATCGACGCCAAGTCCACACGCAGCTGGGAACTCATGGAGTTCAAGCACCCCGCCATCGGTCCCCTGCTGGCCTACCGGAAACTGAGCCGCCTGTTCACCACCAACGGCTGGAACTGGCTGGAGCAGTGGGTCCATGACGACCGTTTCCATTCCGAGTATGTCGTGGGCGGGGTGGTCTCGGGCCGCTGGGCTTCCAAGGGCGGAGGTGCCATGCAGATCCCGGCCCAGATCCGCAGCGCAGCCGTCGCCGACCCCGGCTATACCTTCATCGTGGCCGACGCCGCCCAGCTGGAGCCCCGCGTCCTGGCCGCGCTGGCCCAGGATTCCGCCATGGCTGCCGCCGGGCAGGACGACGCCGGGCACAACAGGGACCTCTACGCCGGCATCGCCGCCGAGGGGTTCGGCGGCGACCGAAGCATGGCAAAAGTCGCCCTCCTCGGCGCCATTTACGGTGCCACCACGGGCGATTCCGGGCGTCTCGTCCCGCAGCTGGCCCGCATGTACCCGAGAGCGCTTAACTACGTGGAGGAGGCGGCCCGCGCCGGTGAACGGGGTGAACGGCTCACCACCTTCCTGGGCCGCAGCACCCCACCGGTTTCCCCCGAATGGCTTGCGGGACAGCGCAGCACCACCGCCGAGGAGCAGCGCCGCGCCGAAGCCGCCGCCCGGTCCCGGGGCCGCTTCACGCGCAACTTTGTGGTGCAGGGGACCGCCGCTGAATGGGCGCTGTGCTGGCTGGCTGAATTGCGACGGCGGTTGCGGGCCTTGGCGGGCACCGCCGCGCCCGGCACCGGGACACCGCAGCTCGTGGCCTTCCTGCATGACGAAGTGGTGGTGCACTGCCCCCAGGACCTGGTGGAGGAAGTGACCCGGATCGTCCATGAGTCCTCACGGACGGCCACCCACCTGATTTTCGGCGCGATCCCCTTGGAATTTCCCGTCAAGGCCACCGTCGTCCAGTGCTACGCTGACGCAAAGTAGGGCGCGGGCCGGATCGGACCAGGGCCCCTTGTCTGCTTGAAGCCGCCGACAGGCTCCCCGCAATCCAGCCCGCGCCGCACACGGCTCCCAGTCCCGACACCCAGGGGCCCGCGCGGCGTGCATCCGGGCCGGCTGATTTTCAACGGCAGCATCCTGACCACGGGACGGTCCGGGATATCCAGATACTGGAAACCATCGAGGAGTGCGTCACCGTCTACCGCAGGCCGTAGACAGGCGATCAGATCGGGGCCGGGATCTCCCGGGCCTCATCCCATGGAACGGCCCAGCCAAGCTCCTCGAACACGTAGTTCAGGATCCCCGCCGTGAAACCCCACACCACGGTGCCGGCCACCACGAAGGCGGGCCCCCGGTAGGTTTGTCCGCCGCGGCGCATCACGGCCATGCAGCGGTTGTCCGGATCGAGCAGGTCCCGCACGGGGACCCGGAACACCTGGGCGGATTCACCATAGTCCACCACGTCCACGGGTGTGGGCCGCGTCCACCAGCCCACCACGGGCGTGACCTGGAAGTTGCTGACCGGCAGCGGCACCTCGGGCAGCACGCCCAAAACTTCCACGCCCTGCGGGTCAAGGCCGGTCTCTTCCTTGGCCTCCCGCAGCGCCGCAGCCTCCACCCCGGTGTCCTCGGGGTCAACGCCGCCGCCGGGGAACGCAACCTGGCCGGGGTGGTCGTTCAGTGTTGCCGCCCGCTCAATCAGCAACACGTCGAGGTCGGCCGAGGCGAACGGCTTCAGCGAGGCTGCAGGAACATCGTCCAGGGCGCCAAACAGCAAGAGCACCGCGGCCTTGCGGGCAGTGGCGGGGTCCATGGGCATCTGCCACAGCGCTGCCCGGCCCAGACGCATGGCTGCGGGCAGCGCAGCCGTCCGGGCTGCCCGCAGCGGCAGCCCGGCAAGGTCCGAATAGGCGCTCATTTGCCGGTGCCCGTCCGCAGGGTCCGGCCGGTGGCGGCCGCCTCACGCCGGTCCTCGGCCTGCGACTCCTGCCGGTACTGCGCTGCCTGCGCGGAGTCCGCCAGCATTTTCGCCAGCAGTTCCTCCTGCCCCGGCGCCAGCTCGTACTTGAGCAGCTTGGCCGCCTTCACGGGGTCCACCTCGCCGTCGCCATAGGCGGGGCACAGGTGCGCGATGGGGCATGCCCCGCACGCCGGCTTCTTGGCGTGGCAGATCCGCCGGCCATGGAACACGACGCGGTGCGAGACCATGGTCCAGTCCTTGCGCTCAAACAGGGCGGCGACGTCGGACTCGATCCGGACCGGGTCAGTGGAATCGGTCCAGCCAAAGCGCCGGGCAAGCCTGATGAAGTGCGTATCCACCGTGATCCCGGGGACGCCAAACGCATTGCCCAGGACCACGTTCGCGGTTTTCCGCCCAACTCCCGGGAGCGTGACGAGGGCGTCAACGGAACCGGGGACCACGCCGTCGTACTCATCCACCAGGCGGTTGGCCAGGGCCAGCAGGTTGGCCGCCTTGGCCCGGAAGAAGCCCGTGGTCCGGATCAGCTCCTCCACCTCGATGACGGGGGCCTGGGACATGGCGAGCGGCGTGGGGAAGCGGGCAAACAGCGCCGGGGTGATGGCGTTGACCCGCACGTCGGTGGTCTGGGCCGACAGGACCGTGGCCACGAGCAGTTCGAAGGGGTTGCGGAAATCCAGCTCCGCATGGGCGTAGGGGTAAAGTTCCGCCAGTTCGCGGTTGATTTTCCTGGCCCGGCGCTTGAGCCCCAGCGCGGTTTCCTGCCCCGTTTTGTGCACGGCTACTGACTGTCCGAGGCGCGCTCAATCCCCACGAGGTCCAGCAGCACACCCGTCTTTCCGTGGCTGTCCTGTACCAGGAAGCTGGTTCCGCGGTCCTCGAGGGCCAGGATCCATGCGCCCGGTGCCAGCTTGAACACGAACTGCCGGGTGGTCTCGTCGATCACGTTCTGCGGACGGTCCACGGCAAACCAGAAAGGCTCCGCACTGACGGCGGCGGGGTCCACGGTGGCTGCAATGCTCGTCTTGGCCGGCGCCTCCTCGGCGGGCTGGTCCGGCAACTGTGGGTTGAGCGAGGTGGGCAGATCCTCGACGGGATCCAAGGCTTGGGCCGCTGCGGGTGCGGCTGCTGTTGCCTGCCCGACGGCGAACCCGCCACCCTGCGCCGGCGTGGCGGTGCCGGCGGCGGCTGCCGCACCCGACGGTCCCTCGGCCGACGGCGCCTCGGAGTCGATGGCTGGCGAGGCAGAGGAAGCAGCTGTGGCGGCGGAAGGAGCAACAGCCGCTGCCCCGGCGGCCGCACCGGACACGGCGGTGGCGCCGGCGTCGGGGCCCGCACCTGCTGTGCGGCCGTCCTTGGCCGGGGTGAACACCTGGCCGGCAGCAGTGTGGCTGGCTGCGGCGGGGCGTGAGGCGGACCATCCGGAAGCGGTGGCGGCGCCGGACGCGGCAGCGGACGCCCCCGGCGCCTTGGCCCCCACAGGCTTGGGCGAGGACTGGCGCGCATGGGGAGCAACGGCGTCGCGCGCGGTCACGTGGGCGGGGATCTCAGTGCGGCCGGCAAAATCGGCGGCCAGCACGGGAATCCAGGTGGCGCACGTGGTGGAGGCCATGAGCAGCACGGCCCCGATCAGGCCCACCAGGTAGCCGATCCGGAAGTTGGTTGCCGTGCCGGCGAAGAAGAAGAACACGGCAAAGACCGCCACCACGGACGCAAATTGGTCAAGGGAGAGCGAGCCGAGCCGCAGCCGGGTGCCGGGACTGAAGCGGCGGATCGCGAAGAGCGCGCCGACGGCCAGCGGCAGGACCATGCCAATGCCCACGTAGAACAGGTTCGTGGTGCTCCACAGGTTGAAGCTGCCCACATCGGTCACCACCAGCGGGATCAGCGAGCCAATGAAAATGATCGCCACCGAGCCAAGGACGGCAAGGTCCCTGATGGTGAGCGGGCCTGCCACGGCCGTCCCGCCGGTGCTGCCGGAATCTGCGGTGCCCTGACTTGCTGGCGTGTATTGCTCCGTCATGGTCATACTCCTCATAGTCACGATTGTTCCCCAGCCTAGTAACAGCAGCGCGGCAAGACTAGCGAGGCACAGCGATTGGCCATTAAATGGGCGCTGATTCACAGTCGCCGCCCAGCTGCCAGCACGACGGCGTCCGGCCCGCGGTGCGCTGTTGTGCGGGCGGCGGTGTGCGTGCACTCGGCGGGCGGGGCCCAGGCACCCAGTGGCGCCCCAAGCTGTGGGACACCCCGGGGCTGCACTTCACCGCAGATCCGGCACCACTGGGCCCATGCCGCTGTGACGGCGAACACGTCCACCTGTGAAAAGCGCTACAGTTAATGCAGGAACAACGCTGTCCTTGGCATCCACTGCCGGCGCACCTCCACCACATCAAATGGACGTGTTGTTGTGCTGCGCAGGCGGGTCCGGGGCAGCAGCAAAGTAAGGAATGAAGGGATTTTAGATGTCTGAGGTTACAACCGCAGCAGACCAGTCCGGCGATGCACTGGAGAATCTGCTCACGGAAAGCCGCCAGTTCGCGCCGAGCGTGGAGTTTGCCGCCAACGCGGTCATCCACGGCGGCGAATACGCAAAGGCCAACGCCGACCGTCCCGCCTTCTGGGGTGAAAAGTCCCGCGAGCTGCTGACCTGGTCCAAGCCCTTCACCAAAACCCTGGACTGGTCCAACCCGCCCTTCGCCACCTGGTTCGAGGACGGTGAAATCAACGCCGCCTACAACGCACTGGACCGCCACGTCGAGGCCGGGAACGGCGACCGCGTGGCCATTTACTTTGAAGGCGAGCCCGGCGACACCCGCACGTACACCTACGCGCAGCTGACCGAAGAGGTCAAGAAGGCCGCCAACGCCTTCGAGGCACTGGGCCTGGCCAAGGGCGACCGCGTCGCCGTCTACCTGCCCATGATCCCCGAAGCCGTCATCACGCTCCTCGCGTGTGCCCGCATCGGCGCCATCCACTCTGTCGTGTTCGGCGGCTTCTCGGCGGACGCCCTGCGCAGCCGCATCGACGACGCCGAGGCCAAGCTTGTCATCACCGCCGACGGCACGTTCCGCCGCGGCAAGCCCAGCTCGCTCAAGCCCGCCGTCGACGAGGCGCTGTCCGCCCCCGGGCACTCGGTGCAGCACGTCGTCGTCGTCAAGCGCAACGGCCAGGACGTGAACTGGGCCGAGGGCCGCGACGTCTGGTGGGACGACACCGTCGGCCAGGCATCAACGGAGCACACCGCCGTGGGCCATGCCTCCGAGCACCCGCTCTTCATCCTTTACACCTCCGGCACCACGGGCAAGCCCAAGGGCATCCTGCACACCACCGGCGGCTACCTCACCCAGACCGCGTACACGCACCGCGCCGTGTTTGACCTGCACCCGGAAACGGATGTTTTCTGGTGCACGGCCGACGTCGGATGGGTCACCGGACACTCCTACGTCACCTATGCGCCGCTCATCAACGGCGCCACCCAGGTCATGTACGAAGGCACCCCGGACTCCCCACACCAGGGCCGTTTCTGGGAGATCGTGGAAAAGTACAAGGTCTCCATCCTGTACACGGCGCCGACGGCGATCCGCACGTTCATGAAGTGGGGCGAGGACATCCCCGCCAAGTACGACCTCTCCTCCATCCGCCTGCTCGGTTCGGTGGGCGAGCCCATCAACCCCGAGGCCTGGATGTGGTACCGCCGCGTCATCGGTGGCGACAAGGCCCCCATCGTGGACACCTGGTGGCAGACGGAAACCGGGGCCATCATGGTGGCCCCGCTGCCCGGCGTCACGAGCACCAAGCCCGGCTCCGCCCAGGTCCCCCTGCCCGGCATCGCCGTTGACGTGGTGGACGAGCTCGGCGCGTCCGTGCAGCACGGCCACGGCGGCTACCTCGTGATCCGCGAGCCCTGGCCCGCCATGCTCCGCGGCATCTGGGGCGACAACGAGCGCTACAAGGACACGTACTGGTCGCGTTTCGACGGCATGTACTTTGCCGGCGACGGCGCCAAGTGGGACGAGGACGGCGACGTCTGGCTCCTGGGCCGCGTGGATGACGTCATGAACGTCTCCGGCCACCGCCTCTCCACCACGGAGATCGAGTCGGCCCTGGTCAGCCACCCCTCCGTGGCCGAGGCCGCCGTGGTGGGCGCCGCCGACGAGACCACCGGACAGGCCGTTGTGGCGTTCGTGATCCTGCGCGGCTCCGCCGTGGAGGACGCGGACATCGTCACCACCCTGCGCAACCACGTGGGCCACGAGATCGGCCCGATCGCCAAGCCCAAGACCATCCTTGTGGTCCCCGAGCTGCCCAAGACCCGCTCGGGCAAGATCATGCGCCGCCTGCTCAAGGACGTGGCCGAGGGCCGCGCCGTGGGAGACGCCTCAACCCTGGCCGACAACACGGTCATGAACCAGATCGCAGAGTCCCTGCGCAAGTAGTCCCCACCCACATCTGTGTCGCAGTTGTTGCATCGAAACACTGAAAGTAAGCGCTTTCCGATGCAACAACTGCGACACAGAATTGTTTAAGGGCATTATTGAGCCATGACTTCTTCCACTGCACCCACCCGCGGCACGATCCTGGTCCTCAACGGGCCCAACCTCAACCTGCTGGGCACGCGCGAACCGGAGATTTACGGCTCAACCACCCTGTCCGACGTCGAGCTTCTCACCAGCGAGGCAGCCGGGGCGGCAGGGTTCCGCACCACCTGCCTGCAGTCCAACCATGAGGGCGCGCTCGTGGACGCAATCCATGCGGCACGCGGCACGGCGGTGGGCATCATCATCAACGCAGGCGCGTACACGCACACGTCAGTGGCGCTGCGTGACGCGATTTCCGCCGTCGAGCTTCCTGCGGTGGAGGTGCACATTTCAAATGTCCACCAGCGCGAGGAATTCCGGCAGCACTCGTACCTGTCGGCGGTGTGCACCACGGTGATTGTTGGCGCCGGCGTGCACGGCTATGTCCTGGCGGTCAGCGCCCTGGACACGCTGCTGGGCTAGATCCGGCACCGGCGGCGCGGCGCACAACCGCGGCTCGGGCGTCAGCCCACCTTGCAGACGCCGGAGGCCACTGCGCTGTCCAGATGCGGGGCGGCCGAAATGACGGGGCCGGCTTCCTCCATGGTGAGGGCAAAGCCCACGTTGTCGGAGGTGGTGGACTTGGCGAAGACCACACCCACCACGTTGCCTGCGGTGTCCAGCAGCGGCCCGCCGGAGTTGCCCGACTGCACGTTCCCGGCCAGCTGGTAGACCTCCAGCAGGGACGGTGTGCTCCCGGTAATGTCCGGCACCATCATGGGGCCGGAGGAGCGGACGACGGCGGGGCGCACCTGCAGGGGTCCGCCCAGCGGGTACCCCGCAAAGGCAGCCGGCGTGTTGGCCGGAACGGTTTCAGAGGCCGGCAGCGGTGCGGCGTCGAGTCCGTCCACGGCCAGGAGCGCCAGGTCCTTGACCGGGTCGAAGTACACCACCCGTGCCGGCAGGGCACCCTGCTGCTGGGTCTGCACCACGGGTTCGGTCACCCCGGACACCACGTGGGCGTTTGTCAGTACGCGCCCCGGGGACACCACAAAACCGGTGCCGGTCTGGTTCTGCCCACACTGGAACGCGGTTCCGGAAATCTTCATGACGGACGTGGCTGCGGTGTTCCAGGCGTCAGTGTTGGTGTCGGCATCCGGGGCCGCCACCTCAACATTGGGGCCGGAGGGGTCCAGCAACGCAGGGATGCCCTCCTCCAGCACGAGCGACCGGATCTGGGCCACCCCGGCCTTGACGGGATCCGGCGTCCACGTGTCGATGGCCGAGAGCACCTGAGACTTGCCGAGCAGTGACGACACGGCCGGAATGCCCAGGTTGGAGACGCCAAAGGCCAGCATCGAGACGATGAGGGCGCCCACCACAACGTTGAGCACCCCGCCGAGGACGCGGTTGACAGCCTTGATGGATCCTGAACGGACTCCGCCGCCAATTGCATTGCCCAACCGCATGCCGAGTGCATGGCCCAATCCCATAAGCACAATGGTGGCGGCGATGACCATGACTGTGCGCCAGCCGGGACTCGGGGCGAACTGGCTGACGAACGGGGCCGCAAAGAAGGCCGCCACGGCACCTGCCGCGAATCCGGCGATCCCGCCCAGGCTCGCCACCAGGCCCACGTTCAGGCCGTAGATGAGCTGCCACAGCAACCACAGGACCAACAGCACATCGAGCCAGGAGAATCCAAACACTGCGGAGCAAGCCCCTCTCCGGCCTCAGCCGATCATGGTCGCCGGCGCGGCATTACACGCAGGCCGGGCGCAGGCAGCACCCAAATGCACATGCTACCGGGGCCAGCCGGGTGCTGGCTGTGCTTTTCGGTCCCCGAAACTGCCAATATGCTGACAACGAACGCCCGGAATGCCAAATTGGTCACAAAAAGGAAAAAGTTCTGAAACAATCAGTAATAGGTCATTACTGATTAGCTACATACTGCAAGGAGTTTTCATGGACATCGAGGTACTACGACGGGCCCCACTTTTCGCCACGCTCGACGATGAGGCCTTCCGCCTGTTGACGGACGAACTGGCGGAGGTGGATCTTTCCCGCGGAGCTTCGGTCTTCCGTGAGGGCGACCAGGGCGACCAGCTCTACTTCATCGTCTCGGGCAAGGTGAAGCTGGGACGCACCTCCTCGGACGGCCGCGAGTCCCTCGTCGCCATCCTCGGCCCGGGCGAGCTCTTCGGCGAGATGGCCCTGTTCGATCCGGCGCCGCGCAGCACCACTGCCACGGCCGTTTCCGAGACCCGCCTGGCAGGCCTGAAGAACGAGTCGCTGAACTCTCTCCTGCGCAACCGCCCCGAGGTCTCCATGCAGCTGTTGCAGGCCCTGGCCCGCCGCCTGCGCCGCACCAACGACAACCTCTCCGACCTCGTTTTCTCCGACGTCCCCGGTCGCGTTGCCAAGGCCATCCTGGATCTGGCAGACCGCTTCGGCCGTCCCGCCACCGACGGCATCCTCGTGGCCCACGAGCTCACGCAGGAGGAACTTGCCCAGCTGGTCGGCGCCTCGCGTGAAACCGTCAACAAGGCCCTGGCCGAGTTCGTCCAGCGCGGCTGGCTCCGCCTTGAAGCCCGTGCAGTGGTCATCCTGGACGTCAACCGCCTGCGCCAGCGCTCGCGCTAGACCCCACGCGGCGGCCCGGTCACCTTTTGGTGGCCGGGCCGTTTTCTTTTGGTTCAGTTGTTGTGTCCTGTGGCCCGCCACCACGCATTGGCATCCAGCCACCACGCCTGCGCACCGTTAATTCCGAATGGTGCGCAACCCTCTACGTCAGGCTGGTTGTGAGTCATTCAATTCTTTTGAAGGAGCCGGCCATGTCATCCATTACGAA
>NZ_JADHDY010000030.1 GCF_016820535.1 Sporosarcina beigongshangi
AACCACAAGGGCTAGCGGAGGTTTCTAAATGAGGCAACGACTCAGCTTCCCGGAGGTATTGCTATGAGGCAACAAGGTCCCCCGGCAATGTGCCGATTGGTGGTTTGGTAAGCCGTCGTAGTCCCTCGTGGTCACGGCGGCTTCGTCATTTCTGGAAACGTTACACTTTGTATCCGGATGAAAGCGCCAAACTCCAGAATCACGACCACTCTTCAGCAGCGATCTCCCGATCTCTGCATAGTCACGCATTCCGACCGCCAACGTGCTGGGTTGCAGCCGACAGCCCGGAGGAGCCCTTGAGAATCTACATAGAAATCTGTATAGTTTCCATATGAGCACTATGACAATTACAGAAGCTTCCCGTGCCGGATTGTCCTCGCTTGTTGCTTCGGCTGAAGCGGGAGTCGATGTTCCCCTTTCCCGCCATGGCAGAGTCGTCGCCGAAGTTGTCTCCGCCGAGGAAATCGCCAGCCTGAGGCGTGACCGTGACACGCTTCGCGATGCAGCGCTCGTCATGGCCCGTTTCGCAACCGACACCGGGGTCCGCACCGACCTGGACCAGGCCATGGAGTCCTTCGGCTTCACCCGCGCTGAGCTGGAAGCCGAGATTGCTGCCGACATCGCCGCAGGGCGAGCGTGACCTCGCATCCGAAGCGCGCTTGCGTGGTTCGACTCACTGAGGATGCCGTTGCCGACCTTCACCGACTCGGCAAAAAAGACCCCCACGCCGTCCGTGCAGTATTCAAAAAGATGCTGCTCCTGGAACGGTCGCCAAATGCCGGTGAACCTCTACTGGGAGCCTTGATTGGATTCCGCAAACTGGTGGTGGGTGACCGGCATTGGCGCATTGTCTGGCGAGTCACCGACGACACCGACGGCACACCGATCCTTGAAATCTCCGAGGTATGGGCCGTCGGTGTCCGATCCGATAGCGAAATCTACGAGGAACTCAAGGCCCGCGTCGCACGGATAGGGGATGACCCCAAACTCCAACCGCTCAAGGACGTCATCACCCAGATGGGTCGACTCTATGAATCCATTGAAGCCGCCGCGGAACCCGCACAGGAGTCTTCTCTGCCGGATTGGCTTCAAGCTGCCCTCCACGACCAACTCAACCTTGCCCCGGAAGAGATCTCCAAAATATCAGAGCAACAGGGACAAAAGCTGCTGATGGAATTCTGGTCCAGCCGCCAGAAACCCTAAAACACAGGGCAAAGATCACGATGCATGGGTAAGGAGTCCGAGCAACTTTCCCAGCCGGCAGCGAACCGCCAATGTGAACCACAAATGCCACGATCCCGTCCGCAACCAGCCCGACGAGCATTGCGCCATCCCGAAGTTCGGCCCTTGTTGCCTCATAGCAATACCTCCGGGAAGCTGAGTCGTTGCCTCATTTAGAAACCTCCGCTAGCCCTTGTGGT
>NZ_JADHDY010000031.1 GCF_016820535.1 Sporosarcina beigongshangi
CGACGCTCTATCACCTTCCGGGGTGATCTGGGCATCCCTCTGTCACCTTCCGGGGTCGCGGCTCGGCTGCTGTGGATACCGGCTACTCGCCGGAGGCGAATCCCGCTGTGATGGACGGGTCCGTCCAGGCCCTGCGCAACGCTTGCTTGATGCGCAGGACCGCCTTGCCAAACCCGTCGGCGTAGTCCTCCTGGGTGAAAATCAGCACCGTCCAGCCGGCGCTGGCGAAGGCCTTGTCGCGGCGGGCGTCCTTGTGCGCCTGGAGCTCATCCCTGTGGTGGGCGCCGTCATACTGCAGCGCAATTTTCCGGTCGCGGTAGCCGGCGTCCGCCGAGGGTGCACCGGGCCCGTCCCACAGGGTGAGCTGCAAGTCCGGCTCCGGCAGCCCGGCGTCGAGCATGGCCAGCCGCATGACAGTTTCGGGCCCGGAGTCAGATCCCACGCGCATCAGCTCCAGTGCTTCCCGGGCCCGTACGACACCCTGCAAGTTCCTATGCCGCTTGAGCATCTTCCGGAGATTTTCCAGCGTCTCGAATGGTTCCGTGCGGCCTTCCTCAAGATCAGGGCGCGGAATGCGGATGAGCTGGTCTCCGATGCAGACGAGGTCGCGCAGTGGCAGCGTCCTCGCCAAATCCAGCCACGTCCGCGCCTTGGTGCTCATGTAAATTCCGTCAATTTCCTCAATCTCATCCGCGTAGCCAACCAGCGTGTGGCCCACTATCCCCTTGCGCCGGACCGGCGGCAGTGTGCGGGGCTTGCTGAGGTGCAGTTCGTTGGAATCGGTGAGCCACGGAGGCAGCAGCAGCCCGTGCAGCCGCGCTGCCGTGGTGTGGGAAATCCAGGCGCCGGGCGATGCCGCCGACAGCACCCTTGCGGCGTCGCGCAGAACAAAATCCTGTTTGGCCACTCGATATATGCCTTGACTGACATGTTCAAAGCGGCTGCCGGTTCGCAATTGGTCCGGGGTCAGTCCCACGTCACATGCTTCGGCATACGTAAATGTGCTGCCAATGGACTGAGGTTCTTGTGCTGGCTCCATGGTCAATTGTTTCGGAAAATCCGATTTCCCGCAGAAGATATCCACAGGCCCCGGCATCACGCCCTGACATCAGTACGGCGCACCCCGGAAGGTGATAGAGGGATGCCGCGAACACCCCGGAAGGTGATAGAGCGTCGAGGAAGAGTGGGGCGGGTGGTTGACGGCGGGTCTAGCGGCGGCGGTTGCGGC
>NZ_JADHDY010000032.1 GCF_016820535.1 Sporosarcina beigongshangi
CTCGCGGCCTATCAGCTTGTTGGTGAGGTAATGGCTCACCAAGGCGACGACGGGTAGCCGGCCTGAGAGGGTGACCGGCCACACTGGGACTGAGACACGGCCCAGACTCCTACGGGAGGCAGCAGTGGGGAATATTGCACAATGGGCGAAAGCCTGATGCAGCGACGCCGCGTGAGGGATGACGGCCTTCGGGTTGTAAACCTCTTTCAGTAGGGAACAAGGCCAGACGTTGTCTGGTTGAGGGTACTTGCAGAAGAAGCGCCGGCTAACTACGTGCCAGCAGCCGCGGTAATACGTAGGGCGCAAGCGTTATCCGGAATTATTGGGCGTAAAGAGCTCGTAGGCGGTTTGTCGCGTCTGCCGTGAAAGTCCGGGGCTCAACCCCGGATCTGCGGTGGGTACGGGCAGACTAGAGTGATGTAGGGGAGACTGGAATTCCTGGTGTAGCGGTGAAATGCGCAGATATCAGGAGGAACACCGATGGCGAAGGCAGGTCTCTGGGCATTAACTGACGCTGAGGAGCGAAAGCATGGGGAGCGAACAGGATTAGATACCCTGGTAGTCCATGCCGTAAACGTTGGGCACTAGGTGTGGGGGACATTCCACGTTTTCCGCGCCGTAGCTAACGCATTAAGTGCCCCGCCTGGGGAGTACGGCCGCAAGGCTAAAACTCAAAGGAATTGACGGGGGCCCGCACAAGCGGCGGAGCATGCGGATTAATTCGATGCAACGCGAAGAACCTTACCAAGGCTTGACATGAACTGGAAACGCCTGGAAACAGGTGCCCCGCTTGCGGTCGGTTTACAGGTGGTGCATGGTTGTCGTCAGCTCGTGTCGTGAGATGTTGGGTTAAGTCCCGCAACGAGCGCAACCCTCGTTCTATGTTGCCAGCACGTGATGGTGGGGACTCATAGGAGACTGCCGGGGTCAACTCGGAGGAAGGTGAGGACGACGTCAAATCATCATGCCCCTTATGTCTTGGGCTTCACGCATGCTACAATGGCCGGTACAATGGGTTGCGATACTGTGAGGTGGAGCTAATCCCAAAAAGCCGGTCTCAGTTCGGATTGGGGTCTGCAACTCGACCCCATGAAGTCGGAGTCGCTAGTAATCGCAGATCAGCAACGCTGCGG
>NZ_JADHDY010000033.1 GCF_016820535.1 Sporosarcina beigongshangi
ATTCCGTCAATGCCGGAAAACCCCTCGATGAGGTCGGCGGTGAAACCGGCCGGCCCCGTCACGTGGACGGACACCCCCGCGGGTGCAGCATCCCTCAACGACGTGCCAATGGCGTCAACCACCGTGCCGATGTCGGCATCGGACTGGATCGGCACGAAGGCCTGCACAGCCCGGCCGTCTTCAGAGGGAATGCCGGGTGAAACCCCGGCCCCGACGCCGGGGATCTCCGGCAGTTTTGCCACCTCCTGTGACACTGCAGCGATGTCGTCCTCGCCCAGTGCAGCATCGGCCGAAAACACAATGACTGCGGGGATCTCATCCGAGTCGCGGAAATCGCCCAGCAGCTTCTGCACCTGGGTGGCATCTGAAGAGGATGGCAGATAGGTGGTCTGGTCGTTCGAGGACACCTCGCTGACCCTGCCAAAATATGGCCCACCAATGGCCCCGCCCACCAGCCAGGCAATGATGATCACGGCCGGCAGCAAAACCCTCAACCACTTCTTGACGCCGCCTGCCGCGCCAGTCGATGCGGCGCCCTTCGCGGACGCCCTCTCTCGTCGTGCCATGAACCCATCTCCGTTGCCTGATCGAATTTTAATCTAGTTTAGCTAGCAAATATCTCAGCTTGCAACAAGTGTGGTTCATTTCTTTGCTGTCGGGATAGAATTATTGGCATGGCAAGCATCGAGGCAAACCCCACACCATTGCCGACGAACATCTACGACGTGAATGCCGCGGACCCGGATAGCGAGCTCGTCGACCGGTCAAGCATGGCCGCCGCCGACGTGTCCCACATCGGTGAGCTCATGGCAGCGCTGGGCAGGCTTCGCAACGCCGAGCAGCAGCTCTCCGATGCGTCATTGAAGTACATGAAACTCAATCAGTCGGACATGCGCGCACTGCACTACCTGATTGTTGCGGCGAACACCCACGAGATCGCCACCCCCGGCGCCATTGCCAACCACCTGAAAATTTCGACGGCGTCCACCACCAAGCTGCTCGACCGGCTGGAGAATGCAGGCCACATCACCCGCCAGCCCCACCCCACCGACCGCCGCGCCCTGTCCATCGCCATCACAGCAAAAACTCGGCAGGC
>NZ_JADHDY010000034.1 GCF_016820535.1 Sporosarcina beigongshangi
CCGGCCACCATCACTACCAGAAAGGGGATCCGTCGACCTCCGCATCAAGCGGGGCAACTCGAAAAACAATACACGCAATTCCACCCAAAAGCACATCCGCCGCTCTCACAACCAACCCGTCGCCCCACAAACCGCCGCCAAACACCCACAAAATCGCCGCCAATTCAACAAACAAACATGCTTCTGTGATCCGCATCCCACACTCGAAAAACTGCCCAAGCCACATCTCACCCCCCAACTTGGTCAGACGTGGTACCGGAATCTGACGGCCCAGCTCTGCGCCATTCCCATCAGACGGATCTCCAAGAACCAGGCCAGGGCACTCAACCGTGACCATACCCATGCCCATGCTCATGCCCGCGATTGCCGCAACAAGCACTGTAGGAGACAGCCGTGCCGTTCGTACGACCGAGCGGATTGATGCCCCATGGACTAGTCGACAGACCTCGCCCATCCCACCAGTTGCTGAACCGCTCAAGGAAGCATCGTCATTAAGGCAGGGCGGATGTGTTGCTGACATACCAGAAACCCGTCTTCGCTTTCACGGCGTGCTGCCGCCATGCCCCCACCCACAGGCACGACCGTCGGCGGCCAGGCACCCACTCCCCCACACGGCAAGGCCGCTACAGCCGGAGGCGTCCAACTACAACGAGCTTCGGCAAGATCTTCCCCGGCAGCCGCACGCGAAGTCGGCAGCCTGGCGCGTGTCCCCAAAAAACGCCGGCACAACAATCCCGAAATGGCCACGGAACGAAGCTGATGCTCCCCGACCACCATGGCAGCTCCATGCCCTGAACTATCAGGCTGGACGCCTGCCCAGAGAACGGCGAGCAGTCCACCGCCCTTGCCAATCCTGTTGACCAGCACGGGCACTGGATGCGTTCTGGTTTAGCTCTCCGTGTTCATGCCGGCTGCCAACAGACGATCTTCTGCGAAGACCGCCCTGGAGATGTCCTCCGCAATTGACCCAGCGCCCCTACGCGGCGCGTCGCATCCTGGCCCACTTGGAGCAGCAGTCCCCGAGTGAGCGTGTCCAGCATGCCCCGCTGGCGGAGGAGTTCCCCAC
>NZ_JADHDY010000035.1 GCF_016820535.1 Sporosarcina beigongshangi
GCTCCGTAGCGCTGCTTGGAGACCAGCTTTTGCTGGGGCAGCAGGTAGTTCGTGAAGAGCCGGTCTAGCTCCCAGATTTCGTTGAGTGTGGCCAGTTCTTCCGGGGTGTCGTAGCGCAGGTATCCGACGAGCTCGCGGACCCGGGCCCAGTTCTTTTGTTCCACATGGGCGCCGTCATTTTTGTTGTAGGGCCGGGACCTGGTGAACGTGATCTTGTGCTCTTCGCAGTACCTGAAGAGGTGGTCGTTGATGAACTCACTGCCGTTGTCCGAGTCAATCCCGATGATCGGGAACGGGAAGACCCCCATCACGTATTGCAGAGCCTCGAACACCCATTTGGCGGCCTTGTTCCGCACCGATCGGTTGACCGTCCACCCTGTGGAAATGTCCGTCACCGTCAGGGTAAAGCAGTACTCGCCGGAGGCGTTCCCGCCATCATGGGCCACCAGATCGATCTCTACAAAACCCGGCACGGCGTCATCCCACTCGGCCCAGGTCCGCATCGGAATCTGCGACTTCAGCAGCGACCCGGGCTTGGTGTGGGTGCGCCCGTGCGGGAGCATCGTGGACCGGGCGCCCTTGAGCTTACGGTCGATCGTGGCCGCGCTCATACGCACCAGCAGGGCGGCCTGCGCATCCGTGACGAGCAGTTCCTTTTCCTTGCGCAGCAGCGGCACCAGGGTCGGCATCATCGGGGCCAGCAGCTTCCCCGCCGGGGCCCGCAGCACCGACCAACACAACACCAGCGCAGGTACCAGGTCCGGCCCGTACAGCGGGCGCCGGCCCGTCCGCGGCTTCGGTTCCGGAGGGTCCAACGCCGCCCGCAACGCCGCCCGCGCGTAGTCCCGGTGCCAGCCCGTCAACTCGACCAGCTCATCCAAGATCCGGCTCTTCACGGCCCGCGGCGCCCTCTTGTACGTCAGGGCCCGCTTCTTCACCACTGCCTGTCTTTGCACCATTGTCAGCTCCATAGAAACTGGCGTACCCAACACCACAACCCCGGATTTCAAGCCACGCCGAAGCGGAGGAAATCAAATGAGGCAACGTATCTGGCTACGCGGAGG
>NZ_JADHDY010000036.1 GCF_016820535.1 Sporosarcina beigongshangi
AGCGGCCGGCTCGGCGATGACACCCGCCCCACCGACGACACCCCGGACGGGCGAGAGCCCATCGCGCCCTGGCCACACCTGGTGGACGGCATCCCGATCCCGGAACCCGGCAACGGGGACGAACTCCCCTCCCTGGACACCACCAACCCCGACACCACCACACCAGCAGCCAGGGACCAACGCACCCACGGACAAAAACTCCTCGACGGACTCCTCTCCTGCCTCAAACTCGCCTCCCGCACCAACACCCTGCCCGTCAACGGCGGCCTCAAATCCCAACTCATCATCACCTGCAGCGAAGCAGACCTCCACCGCACCGACGGCACCGGCACCGCCTACACCACCCACAGCGGACCCATGCCCCTATCCCTGTTCAGCACCACCCTCTGCGACCCCGACATCACCCGCCTCAGCTACAGCGAAGGCCAAACCATCATCAACGCCGGCCGCACCCAACGCCTCTTCACCCCCACCCAACACAAACTCCTCTTCGCCCGCGACCTCGGCTGCGCCTTCCCCGGCTGCCAAGCCCCCGCCACCCACTGCGAAGCCCACCACATCACCCCCTGGCACCAAGGCGGAGAAACCAACCTCAACAACGCCGTACTCCTCTGCAGCCACCACCACACCCTGCTCCACAACAGCCAATGGACCACCCAACTCATCACCGGCACCCCCTACTTCACACCCCCACCCACCATCGACCCCACCCAAACACCACTACGCAACACCTACCACCACGGCCTCAACAACCCCACACCACCACCAACCACCAACACCAGCACC
>NZ_JADHDY010000037.1 GCF_016820535.1 Sporosarcina beigongshangi
AACAACAACCACACCCAGCCACACACCCGAACCAGAAACAAAACATTCCAGTCCACAACGATCAGCACCGGGGCAACCCACCAGAACACCAGCAGAACCGGCTTCGAAGTGGGGGTTTTTCGTTTCCCCATCAATCGGGGCAACTCGAAAAACAATACACACCTTTTTCCGAACACGCAAACCACACCGCACCCCCAGGGATCCTGCCAACCCCGAAAGCACCAGCCGGTACCCACAACTTCGTTGAATTGGCGCGACATTTGACCCCGCAAACCACGGCAATGAGACCTACGATACACCGCCCAAAAGCACCCACAACCAACCCCGAAACCCCACCAGGGCGTGGCACGCACCACAAAGAAAGTGTTCCAAAACCACCCCACCCGGCCATGCGCCGCCGGCAATCATGCCCCGCCCACCACGGCACCGGCACCTCCCCCACGGAAACCACAACAACCACAGGAACCTGCACCGCGACACCGCCTTCGAGCCTTTCAACACCAACAACCACCACAAGCCACACAACCACCACCCCGCGAGCACTCATCACGGTGCCCGGTTTGGGTGCTGCTGTTGTGTTGTGTGGTGCAGGCCGGGCTGGGAGCCGGGGTGGCGGCCGTGGATCCGGTCCGGCGGCTGTTCCGCGGCCGGCCAGATGCCGGGTGCCGGGTGCCGGGGCCTGCCAGGTGCCGGCTGCCGGGGCCTGGGCGT
>NZ_JADHDY010000038.1 GCF_016820535.1 Sporosarcina beigongshangi
AGGCGCCCAGCACCAGGTCAGACTGCGGCACCCCGCTGGCATTGAGTGCGGTTGCACCGAACACGCCCAGCAGCAGCCCTGCGGTGGTGACCGTCCAGATCAGGCGCGGGCGGCGCTTGATCGCACGGGCCAGCCACGCCCAGAGACCTGTCGAGTGCACACCGTGCTCTGCTGCCACGAGCTCCGGCTCGAATTTGGGCCGCCGGGGCCAGAAGGCGGTCCGGCCAAACGCAAAGAGAATTGCAGGCAGCAGGGTCAGCGCTGACAGCATGGCAAACACAATGCCAATGGAGGCCACCGGACCCAGCGAACTGTTGGACTTCAAGTCGCTGAACAGCAGGCACAACAACCCGGCGATCACGGTACCCCCNTGGAGACATACAGAAGCGAATAGTCCGTGGCGGCGCCAATGACAAGGATGAAAAGGATGCCCTGGGTCTGCCCGCTGAGCATGAGCACCCCGGCCTTCGCCAGCCACCACACACTCAGCAACGCCACGCAAAGGGCAAAGAGGCTGGTGGCAAGGACCGCCACCGGCAGCAGCAGTGAACGGTACACACAGATCAGGATGATGAACACGGCCAGCAGCGCCACGCCGAGCAGTATTCCGTCAATGCCGGAAAACCCCTCGATGAGGTCGGCGGTGAAACCGGCCGGCCCCGTCACGTGGACGGACACCCC
>NZ_JADHDY010000039.1 GCF_016820535.1 Sporosarcina beigongshangi
GTAAGAATGATGAAGGTCATTCCCGCCGCCAGCACAATGTTGATCGAGGCCTGGCGGGTGATATTCAGCAGATTGCTTTCCGTGAAAAAGTTGGGGGCGATAAAGCCGAAAACGGCGACGATCAGGATGAGGATCGGCAGAATGCCGACGGTCTGCATCAGGTCGCCCATCAACATTTTTTTCGCCGAAGCGGATTTCGCGACCGGCGCGGAGGTCTCTTTCGGTATGCTCATAGTTGCCCTGCCTTAAGGTGCGAATCGTTCACGCCGGTGGCCAGCGTCATGATACTTTCCTGGCTGATATCGCCGGCCTGTAACTCGCCGGCGATAGCGCCCTCGCGCATCACATAGACCCTGTCGCTCATGCCTACCACTTCGGGCAGTTCGCTGGAGATCATCAGAATGGCGACGCCCTNTCATGATGCGGTAAATCTCGCTTTTCGCGCCGACGTCGACGCCGCGGGTGGGTTCATCGAGGATCAGAATGCGCGGGCCAATCGCCACCCAGCGTGAAATCAATAATTTCTGCTGGTTGCCGCCGGACAGTCCGCCGGCGCGCACCTGGGCGTGCGGCACGCGGATGTTAAGCAACTGGATGGCGTCATCGGAGATGGTTTGCGCCTTCCGGCGGTTGAGCATCCCCCAGTTC
>NZ_JADHDY010000004.1 GCF_016820535.1 Sporosarcina beigongshangi
CCGCCAAACACGTCGGGATCAATCTCCCCAAACCACAAACCACAACCAAGTGACTCAACACAGCTTGACAATTTTCGAGCCCACGCCGCCATGCCCATGCGCCACCCCGGACCCCGGGGCGGCGCATGCTCAAGTCCGGCGGGCTACCAGCCGGTGATGATCGTGATGGCCCCGCCACCGGACGTGGTGCCCGGGATGGGAAGTACGGCCACATCGGCGGAATCCTCCGTGGTCAGCAGCTGCGAGCCAAACGTTGGCGCGCCGGCCACGGAGACCAGCACGGCCGCGGTTTGCCCGCCCAGGGTCTTGAGCGGGTCCACGGACAGCGTGGTGCCGGCCTTCAGGTCGAGGTCCTTGGCCGTGCCCAGCGTCCCGTCTTCGGCAATGGGCACCAGGCGCAGGGTCGCTGCACCGGAAGGCGCCGTGAAGACGAGCGACGATGAAACATCAGCGGGAACGGGCATCAGCTGGGCGCTGCCGAGCCTCGCCGTGGAGGGTGCATAGGCCACATCCACGGCTTCCCCGGGCGTGGTGGAGTTGACCATGCGAACCGCAGCCGAAACGGATTCGTCCGAGGTGAGGCTGAACGAGTAGTCGCCTGCCGGCAGTCCCTTCAGTTCCAGCGGCGTGATGGAGCCGGCAGTTGCCGTGACGACCCCGCCCCCCGGCAGCGCAACCTGGCCCTTGGGCCCGTAGGCCTTGACCTCAACGACGGCGTCGCTGGCACCTGGAACCGTGACCAGCAATGCCGTGGAGGCGTCGGCGTAGCCGTCCTGCCCGGAAATCTTGGCAGCCGCATCGGGGGCCTGCACCCGCACGCCGGCGATGCCGAGCTCCGTTGCGGGCGCCTGCACCGGGGCAATGTAGTCCACGCCGCCGGGCGTGAGCCCACGCAGGACCGACTGCTGGATGACCGCACCCACGGCGCCGCCGGTGCTCTTGACATTGACGCTCAGCAGGTCCTGGTCGGGGGCCAGGCCGGCAAGTACCACCTGGCGCACGGTTCCCGGGGCCACCACGAGCCCCTTGCCGCCGGCTGTCTGCACGGGGCCCTGGCCGGAAAACAGGTCAAGGGAAACCGTGGCAGGGCTCGGCGACGAATTGGACAGCGACAGCACGGCGGTGCGGCCGATCGCCGTGCTGGCACCCGTCAGCCACAAATCGTTGGACGGTGCCTGGCAGGTGGCGGCGGCGAGCCCCATGAGGTCGCCGTCGCCGGCCTTGACCACCACGGCCCCGGCAGACTGAGGCACCTCGCTGCCAAGCGGTGCGATGCGCAGCGTGGACGGAGCCCCGGCGTCCTGCCCGCGCAGCACCTTGGCCCGCATCTTCGGCTGGCCGGTCACGGCCTTCGCATTGGCGTCGGCCGCAGCCTCCTCCGACAGCGTGAACAGCGGCGTGAACGCGCCATCGAGTGACTGCACGCCCGCTGCCGGCAGGCCGCCGTCGGCCTTGCTCAGGACCACCGTGCTCAGTTTCGTGGACGTGCTGGACGAGCCCGCGGCAAACTCCGGGTCAGCGCCTTCGGCGGAGCCGGCCAGCAGCTGCGTGGGTCCCTGGCAGTTGGCGGTGGCGTCTCCCAGCGGCAGCTGGTGCGGCAGAATTTCCGTCTGTGCCGTGGCGTTGGCGCCGGGATACAGCGTCCCGGCCGCGACGGCCGCTGCCACCACGGCCAGGGTCGCGGTTCCTGCCACCACGGCGGGCCAACGACGGCGGACCTTGGCTTTGCCCTGTGCCTTCGCCTTTCCCTGTCCGGACTTGGCAGGCACGGCTGCCGCCGACTGGGCCTTGCGCCGCCGTGACCGGGTTTGCAGGGGTTCGGCAGGGGCTTCAGCGGCAGCTGGGTCCTGTTTGGCTCCCGGCGTGGCACCCTTCGTGGCCTTGCCGGTCCCGGAATCGGGCCCGGACTTTCCGGCCGCGGTGGCCGCCTTGGCGCCATCCGCTGCGGTGTCCTGCACAGCCCTGTCAGCCGTGGATTTTTCCTGCTCGCCCCGGTCTGTGCCCTTGCCCAGCATGGAGTAGGCGGAGTCGGCCGTGGTTGCACTGCCGGCCGCAGCGGACGGCACCGGCGTGGCACTGCCGGCAGCGGCGGCCCCCTCCTCCGTGGAAGACTGATTGGTGAGCCGCTGCACCTCGCCGGGAACGCTCGGCTTTCTGATGTTGTCCATGTCAGGCACCTCGACCAACCCTTTGCAATGATGCTTCGTCCCGGTAGGCACCGGTGCGGCCGCGGCGGGCCCGGACGGGCAGTGCCAGCAGCAATGTCAGGCCAAACAGCACCAGCTGCACGGCGCGGATGGCCAGGTTCATGGGCTCCACAAAGCGGATCTGCAGCTGCCCGGCGCCGGCAGGCAGTTCAAAGGCCTGCGCCCAGCCGGCGGAGACCGCCTTCAGCGGTGCCCCGTCGAGCGTGGCCTGCCAGCCGGCGTCGAACCGCTCGGCCATGACAACCCGGCGTGCTCCGTCGGCGGCGGGAATTGCGGCGTCCACGGACTGGCCGTTGGACGGAACGGGCGCCACCACGGTGCCGCCGGCGTCGACGAGCCGGACGCGGTTGATGACGTCGCTGCTGCCCGGGTCCTTGTAGTTGGGCTTGACGCGCCAGAGCCAGCCGGATTCCGTGGGGCCCACGGTGTCCAGTCCGGGCACTGCCTCCATCTCGCTGGCGAGGAGTTCGGCGGCGGTGTCGCCGGGGCGGAGCACTACGAAGCCAACGCCGAGCTCAATGAGCCCTGGCCGCGGATCGATGCCGGATTTGGAAAGGATGGTGGCGACGCTGCCCTCCAGGACGGCGGTTGCGGCATCCACGGGGGCCAGCTTTTCCTCCCCGGGCGCCCCGGAGATCCTGGCTGCACCGGCCACAACATTGGTGGCGTCGAGCGTGGTGCCCTCGCCCTGCATCAGCGAGGCGTGCACGCCGCCGTCGGCAAGCACTGTGAGCACAATGGTGCGGCTGGCTTCGGGGCCGGTGCCGCGGTCGGCGGCCGTGGCGGGGACGATGCCCACGTTGGCGGCCTGCGGCAGGAACGGCCCGGTGAGCGACGACGCGCCCAGTTGCCCCGTGAACTGCTGGGTGCTCCAGAGCCCCAAGCTGGCCACGGGTGCTGCCACCAGCACAATGGAAAGCACTGTGGCCATGGTCTTGGCCATCCTGTGCCTGCTGCTGTCGCTGCCTGATTCCCAGGCGCGCCGGGCCAAAGCGTCAAAGCCAAGGAGGGCGGCACCCAGCAGCGCAAACAAGGTGAGCGAGACGGCGGGTCCGTTGAACGGCGTCACCAGGTTGACGCCGTCGAACGCCACCGCGATGAACTTGCCGGCGAAGGCGGCGGCCAGGCCCAGGAGCGCCACGAGCCAGAGCACGCGGACCAGTCGGGTGCGGCGCAGCGGCAGCACCAGGGCCACGGCCGCCGCGAGCACCAGCGGGGCGCCAATGACGACGACGGCCGGCCAGCCGAGCCATGGTGCCCCGGCAAAATCGCCCAATCCGCTCAGGCCCAGGCTGGGGTCCACCTCGTCCGGGAAGCCGAGCAGCTGCTGCCACACGGGTCCGGGCAGGGACACCAGCGGCATGCCGGGATCGGCGAGCAGGGCGCGCGGGTTCTGCCAGGTGGACCAGCCCAGCGGCAGAAACAGGGCGGCCGGGGGAATGAGGGCCCACCAGACGGTCTTGCCGCGGCGGCCCATGAACACTGCTGTCAGCATGATGCCCACCACGGCCACGGGGAACAGGCTGGGGGCGGCGGCAGTTGCCGCGGCGAGGGCCAGTCCGGCAGCGGCCGCGGCGGTCCACGAGGGGTTGCCGCCAACGCCGGGACGGCCCAGCTTGGTGATGACAACGGTGTCGGAGCCGGCGAGGGCGCCGGGAACCAGCACGGTCCGCGGTTCCGGTGCGGCGCCGGCACCCACGGCACGGATCAGGCCCAGCATGACAATCGGAATGAGAATGTGCGCCACGACAGCACCCAGCCGGCCCTGGCCCAGGCCGACCAGCAGCACGGGCACGCCGGCCCAGAGCAGGCCTGCCACGACCCGCGGCCAGCGCCGCAGCGTCACGGCGCCGGCGCCGAGCCAGGCACTGAAGGCGGACAGCGGCAGTGCCAGCAGCACCAGCCACACCACGGCCTTGGAGCCGTCCCCGCCCAGGGCCGACAACAGGAACAGCACCATGTTGAAGGGGTTGGCTGCACCGGGCAGGCCGGAACCGAGCGACACCCACCAGCTGGTGGCATGTGCCCAGACCTGGCCGAGCTGCGCGGCGACGGGCAGCATCGCCCCTCCCGTAAGCGCCGGCGCCCCCAGGATGCGGGAGAGCGCCAGGAGAGACAGGATGGCCAGCAGCACGGTTAGTGCCAGGGCGCTGACGATGGGCGAGGTCTTGACGGGGGCCAGCGGCGCCACAGCCTGCTGGTGCGTCTCGCCCGTGGGCTCCAGGATGGACGTGCCGGGCCCCTGCTCATGGGAGGGGTCCTCGTCGGGGTCCAGGGTTTCGCGCAGCATCTTCAGGTGCGCCCTGGCCGCGCGGCCGTTCACGAGCAGCCCGCGGTGGCTGGACCGGGGCTTGGTTCGACGTGCGGCCAGCGCCCGGCGGCTGCGGAAGAGTGTAATGGGGCGCAGCAGCCCGGCACAGGTGGCGGCAAACATGCGCACGGCATGCCCGGGCGCCTTCAGGACAAAACCGGCCACCAGCCAGTACAGGGCAGCCAAAAAGGTGCCGGCGGCCAGGAACGGCACGGCCCAGGCGGGCGCGTGCTTGAGCCGCAGGAAGATGCCAGCCTTCCGGGCGGCGACGGCGGATCCCATCCCCTCGGGGCGGTGGGCCACGTGGTACATGTGGGCGTCGGGGACCACGAGCACGCGGTCGCCCTGCAGCCTGACTCGGGCGCAAAAGTCGAGGTCGTCGCCGGGCCCGGGCAGCGCCGGGTCAAAGCCGCCCAGTTTTTCATAGACGTCGCGGCGCACCAGCATGCCGGCGGTGTTGACGGCGAACATGTCCGCATGGTCGTCGTACTGGCCTTGGTCCTGCTCGTCGATGCCCACGAGCGTGAAGCGGTCAAACCACTTGTCGGCCCACAGGCCCACGTCAACCAGCCGCCGGTGGTTGTCCCAGTCGAGCTGCTTGCAGCCGACAACCGTGGCGGTGGTGGCGCGTTCCGTGGCCTCGAGCAGCAGCTGAAGCGCGTCCGGTGCCGGTTCGGCGTCGTCCTGCAGCAGCCAGATCCACTCATTGCGGCCGCTTGCGGGCTCATCCAGCAAGCCAACGCCGCCGCTGCGGACCCCGGCCGGGGCCGAGGCACCCGCACGCATCCGCGCCTGGTGTTCCAGCACGGCGTCGACGGCGCTTCCGTAACCCTTGCGTCCGTCGAGCGAAATCACCTGGCGTTCGCCGAGCTCCTTGCGCAGCAACTCCCCCGAGTTGTCTGTGGATGCCGTGTCGGCGGCCAGCACCAGGTCCGCCGGACGGGTCTGTGCAGCCAGTGCGGACAAAACTTTAGGGAGGTAGGCACCGCCGTTGTGGGCAACCACGACGGCGGTGACTTTTACTGCATCAAGAATTAGACCGCTCGTTTCCGCAGCCGCCGGCGCTCACGCTCCGACAGGCCACCCCAGATTCCAAACCGCTCGTCATTGGCCAGAGCGTATTCAAGGCACTGCGCCTTGACGTTGCATGAGCCGCAAACCTTTTTGGCGTCCCGGGTCGAGCCTCCCTTTTCAGGGAAGAACGCCTCCGGATCGGTCTGCGCGCACAAGGCGTCAGTTTGCCAGCCTAGTTCACCTTCGTCCCCAAAGTCCTCAAGACCCGGCCGCAATCCAAGCCACACCGCATCGTCCTCATTGGCCGGCGCCGCCACGGGATGGGCGATGGCTGGCTGGCCTGCCTCATGCGTGGTCAGGAAAAGCGTGGCCGCTTCTTCCAGCGCGGCCCGGTTGGACTGCTCATAAAATACCGCCGCACCCGGATCTGCCGGGTCGACATACCAATCGCTCGGCACTCCCCTTGTGCCGTAGCTGGCGGCAGCCTGCGCCGCCGTCTCATCGCCATGAAAATTTGTCACACTCAGCTGAGCTTGCCCCACAGTCGTCCTCCTGAATGTTGCCGCCGAAACCACTACCCGGATTATCGGATACCGCAATGTGCGGGGTTAGCGCTTCTGACAGCGGATCGTGCGTCTAATTACATCCGTGTAAGTCGCGCACGTCAAGCGGCGGGGATGATAACCACCAAGATGCAAGAAGTTCCTGCACGCCACGCCCAGTGCCGCATATCACCGCAGACGCATGTAACCACCCCAACAAGGTGAACATTGCGGCTACTGCCGAGTAACACGCGGTTTTTGTGCGTCGTGGTTCACATATTCCAATTTCGCAATGTAACGCAGATCATAGGAATCCGCCAATTTGTCCAATCGATGGGCGTTTGGGGCCGGCTCGAGCGGAATGTGGCCCCCGCATGAAAAGATTGCAAGCATGAGCCTTCCTCCAGACACCCCCGCAGCCCTCCTCGAAGCCTTCCGCACGCTAAATGCCACGTCCCCGCGCCTGTCTTGGTACGGCCCGGACGGTGAACGCGTGGAGTTTTCCGGCAGGGTGCTGGACAATTGGGTGGCGAAAACCGCCAATTATTTGGTTGATGAGCTCGAGGCCGAACCCGGCCAGGTCGTCGCGCTGGACCTGCCGCTGCACTGGCGTTCGATGGTTTGGCTGCTGGCCGGCTGGGCCGTTGGGGCAACGGTTGCCACAGGCGGACTGCCGGCCGGGGCGGAGATTGTGGCCACCACGGACCCCGCCGCAGCCCACGGGCGCCTGGCGGGCGCCTCGCCGGCACCGCTGGTCGTGGCCGTGGCGCTGCCCGCCCTGGCGATGCGCTGGACGGGCGAGCTGCCCCCGCGCACCCTGGACTACTGCGGCGACGTGCGCGCCCACGGTGACGTGTTTTTTGCCGACGCCGAACCCGACGGCGCCGACACGGCCTGGCTGAACGGTGCCGGGAGTGCCGCGGAGGAAACCGGCTATGGGCAGCTGCTGGCGGCAGCAGAGGCCGCCCAAGCACCCCGGCGGGTGCTGCTGGCGGCGCGGGACGGTTGGGGCGCCGTCGTGCCCCAGGCGTTGAAGGCCTGGGCCGAGGGCGGATCCGTGGTTCTGCTGGGCGACGGCGTCGAGGCGAGCGATGCACTGCGCAGCAGCGAGAACATCACCGCCGGATAAAGTCCTGCCGGGACCGCCGGCCGGGCGTCACTGGCGGCCGGCGGGCGGGGCCTCGGGCTCGATGAGGGCGTGGTCCCCGGCAAAGGCCGGGTCCGTGTCGAGCTCGTCGGTGAATACCCAAAAACGGTAGGCGAAGAAGCGGAAGATGGTGCCCAGGACCAGGCCGATCACGGATCCGGCGATGAAGTCCGCCGTGGTCGACTCAAAGCCGAGCACCCAGTGTGAGATGTACACGCACGCGGCGGCGATGGCCAGGCCGATCCCGTTCATGATGATGAACATGGTCACTTCGCGCAGAACATTGGCCTGGCGGCGGTTGCGGAAGGTCCAGTAGCGGTTGGCCAGCCAGGAAAACACGGTGGCCACGGCCGCGGCCAGGATCTTGGCGCGGGTCGGGTGGGCGCCCATGGGGCCGTTCAGGAGCCAGATGAAAATACCGGAGTCGATGACGAAAGCCACGCCGCCCACCACACCGAACTTGGCCACTTCGCGCCAAAACAGGCCAACGAGCCCCCTGATGCGGGTCATGAGCGATTGAAACAATGGTCCTCCGTTTGGCTTTTGGGGCTGAACGGTCGAATCACGCTGGCGCCTCCTGTGCAAAAAATTCTAGTCCCCCAAGCTGGCTCCTCGTTCATTGTTGCGCCCGCCGCGGCTGGGAACTTGCCACCACTTGCCTGACAAACGCCTCCGAATTTGCCCATTGTGGGCCGTCCCGCCGCGTAAAAGCCAAGAAGCGGGCCGTCATTCGGTACGCTGGGGACTGTGACTTTTCCTGTAATCGGTGTGGTGGGCGGCGGGCAGCTGGCCCGCATGATGGCCCCCGCAGCCGTAGCCCTTGGTTTTGAATTGCGTGTCCTGGCTGAATCGCCCGATGTGTGTGCCGTGCCCGTTGTGCGCCACGCCCCCGTCGGCGACCACAAGGACCTGGAGACCCTGCGTGACTTTGCGCGCGGCGTCGACGTGCTCACCTTTGACCACGAACACGTCCCCAACGAGCACCTGCAGGCGTTGATTGCCGAGGGCGTCAACGTCCAGCCGCGCCCCGATGCCCTGGTCAACGCCCAGGACAAGCTTGTCATGCGCGCAGCCATCGAGCGCCTCGGCCTGCCCAACCCGGCCTGGGCCGCCGTCGGCTCCGTGGCCGACATCACGGCGTTCGGTGCCGCCAACGGGTGGCCCGTGGTGCTGAAAATGCCGCGCGGCGGCTACGACGGCAAGGGCGTGAAAGTGCTCCGCTCAGAGGCCGACGCTGATGCCGCCGCCGACTGGTTTGAGGCGATGAGCCCGCTCCTGGTCGAGGAAATGGTGGGTTTCTCCCGCGAGCTCTCTGCCCTGGTGGCCCGCACGCCGTCGGGCGAATCCCGGGCCTGGCCCGTGGCCGAGTCCATCCAGGTCGACGGCGTCTGCGACGAGGTCATCGCCCCCGCCCCCGGACTGCCGGCCGACGTTGAGGCCGCCGCCGAGGCCGCCGCGCTGCGGATCGCCAACGAACTCGGCGTCACCGGTGTCATGGCCGCGGAGATGTTCGAGACCCCCGGCCGCGCACCCGGCTTCCTGATCAACGAGCTGGCCATGCGCCCGCACAACACCGGCCACTGGACCATGGACGGGGCCGTGACCGGCCAGTTCGAGCAGCACCTGCGCGCCGTTCTCGACCTGCCGCTGGGCGCAACCGCCGCCCTCGGCGACATCGTGGTCATGAAAAACTTCCTGGGCGGCGCCAACCAGGACCTGTTCAGCGCCTACCCCGCCGCCCTCGCCGCCGAGCCCACCGTCAAGGTGCACAGCTACGGCAAGTCGGTGCGGCCGGGCCGGAAGATCGGCCACGTCAACGTGGTCGCTTCCCAAGCCGACGGCGTTGCTGCCGCCCGCTCCCGCGCCACCACCGTGGCCAACATCATCCGTGACGGAAAGTAGGAACCAGCTGTGAGCACCAATATCACCCCCCTGGTGGGCATTGTCATGGGGTCCGACTCCGACTGGCCCGTCATGGAAGCCGCCGCGGCCGCCCTGTCCGAGTTCGGCATCCCGTTTGAGACCGACGTGGTCTCCGCACACCGCATGCCGACCGAAATGATCGCGTACGGCACCGAGGCGGCTGCACGCGGCATCCGCGTCATCATCGCCGGGGCCGGCGGCGCCGCCCACCTGCCCGGCATGCTGGCCTCCGTCACCACCCTGCCTGTGGTGGGCGTCCCTGTGCCGCTGAAAACCCTGGACGGCATGGACTCGCTGCTGTCGATCGTGCAGATGCCCGCCGGTGTCCCGGTCGCCACCGTCTCCATCGGAGGGGCCCGCAATGCCGGCCTGCTGGCCGTGCGCATGCTGGCCTCGGGCACCGACGAGCTGGCAGCCTCGCTGGCCACTCAGCTGGCCGGCTTTGCCCAGTCCCTGAATGACCAGGCCTCCGCCAAGGGAGCCGCGCTGCGCGCAGCAGCGGGCGCCAACTACCCCCTGGCCGTGCCCCGGCCGACCCCGGCCGGAGCGTGATCGCAGCAGCATGAGTTTCAGCAGCCCCAAGGTGAGCCGGGCGTCAAACCGCCCGCCTGTGTTGACCAACCCGGTCCGGTACCCGGAATCGGCGTCGGCACCCGTGCGTTCAAAGCGCGCCTGGTTCCTGTTGCTGCTGACCCTTGTACTGCCGGGTTCGGCGCAGATCGTGGCGGGCAACAAGCGCGTTGGCCGGCTGGCCCTGCGCTTTACCTTCGCGGCCTGGGCATTGGTGATTGCCGCCGTCGTGCTTGCCCTGGTCAACCGGGACGCGCTGCTGAACCTGTTCACCAACCCCTGGACATCGCTGCCGATCATCCTGGCCATGGCTGCGGCCGCCGTGGGCTGGGCCGCGATGTTCCTGAACACGCTGAAAATCATCCGCCCCACGCTGCTCGCGCCGGGGATGCGTGCGTTGGTGGGCGGGGCGCTCGTGGTGCTCATGGTGGTCACGAGCGGCACCCTGGGCTACGGCGCCTTCCTGATCAACTCGGGCCGCAACGCCATCACCAGCATTTTCGCCTCCGGCCCGGACATGAAGCCGGTGGACGGGCGCTACAACTTCCTGGTCATGGGCGGCGACGCCGGCGAGGACCGCACGGGTCGGCGGCCCGACTCGATCATCGTGGTCAGCATCGATGCCAAGACGGGCCAGGCTGCCACCATCAGCATCCCCCGCAACCTGCAAAACGCCCGGTTCTCCCCCAACTCACCGCTGTGGGGCGTGTACCCGGACGGGTTCAACTGCGGCGACAACTGCATCATCAACTTTCTCTACACGGACGTGACCAACAACCACCCCGACCTCTACCCCAACGCGCCGGATCCCGGGGCAGCGGCCATGATGGATGCCGCCGGTGGCGTCCTGGGGCTGAGCATCCAGGGCTACGTGCTCATCGACATGGGCGGCTTCTCCGACCTCATTGACGCCCTGGGCGGCGTGAAGGTCAACGTGGGCGGCTGGGTGCCGATCAGCGGCGACGACGTCTACGGCAACGGCCAGCACCTCCCGCCCACCGGCTGGATCTCCCCCGGCGAGCAGACGCTGGACGGCTACCATGCCCTCTGGTACGCCCGTTCCCGGCAGTGGGTCAACGACTACGCCCGAAGCGAGCGGCAGCAGTGCATCCAGGCCGCCATCCTGTCCCAGATGGACCCGACCACGGTCCTGACCAAGTTCAACGCCCTGGCCGCGGCCGGCTCCAAGTTGATGGAATCGGACCTGCCTGCCGGGCAACTGGGCAGCTTCGCCTCGCTGGCGTTGAAGGCCAAGTCCCACGACCTGGCCCGGCTGACCATTGGGCCGCCGGACTTTGACCTGTACTTTTCCACCTACCCGGACTTCGACGTCATCCACGAACGCGTGAAGCAGCTGTTGAACCCTGCCCCGGCGGCCGATCCCGCACCGGCCCCGGCACCCGACACCGGAACCGGTGACGCCCCGGCCGACACACCGGCGCCCGAGGCCCCGGCACCCGAGGCCCCGGCGCCGGAAGCACCAGCCGCGCCAGCCGCGCCGTCGGCCGACATCACGGCGGAATACCTGCAACAATTGGCCATCAACGGCGACGACGTGACGCTGGGCACGCTGCTGGCCAACAACGGCAGCTGCACCCCCGGCTAGCGGCCTCCGGACCGTGTTGCCCGGCGGTGCCGGCCGCGGCTGTCGCCCGGCTGCACCGGCAGTTTCACGTGAACCAGTAAGGAACCTATTCAATGTTTGCACTGAGCAATGTCACCCGCGACTACGCGTGGGGCTCCGCCACGGCCATCGCGGAACTGCTGGGCACCAGCCCCAGCGGCGGGCCGGAAGCCGAGCTGTGGATGGGCGGGCACCCGGATTCCCCGTCCATCGCCGCCACCCCGGACGGCCCTGTCCCCCTGGACCGGTTGATTGCCGAACACCCTGATGCCACGCTCGGCGCCGACGTGCACGCCGCGTTCGGGCCGCGCCTGCCGTTCCTGGCGAAACTGCTCGCCGCGGAGACCGCACTGTCCCTCCAGGTGCACCCCACGCAGGAGCGCGCCCGGGAACGCTTCGCCGACGAAGAGGCCGCCGGCGTTCCGCGCACGGCAGGGCACCGCAACTACAAGGACGAGAACCACAAGCCGGAAATGATCCTGGCCCTGACACCGTTCGAGGCGTTGTGCGGCTTCCGCCCCTGTGCCGAGGCCGGGGAGCTGTTCCGCGCCGTCGGGGACGCCATTGCCGAAACCGGTGCCGAGGTGCCGGAGTTGCTGGGTACGGTGGCGATGGCGCTCAACTCGCGGATGGCCGCACCCATGGTGGTGCGCCGGGCCTTTGAAACCCTGTTGGGCGGCGGCACGGCAACCACCGCCCTGGTGGAGCTGGCCGCGCCGGCCCTCCAGGCACAGGCCGACGCCGGCACGGAGCTTCCGCCCGCCCTGCTCACCGTGATTGAACTGGCCAAGCAGTATCCGGGAGACCCCGGCGTGCTGGTGTCGCTGCTGCTGAACCGGGTGTCCCTTTCCCCCGGCGACGCCATCTACCTGCCCGCCGGAAACATCCACGCCTACCTGCACGGATTGGGCCTTGAGGTCATGGCTTCCTCGGACAACGTGATGCGCGGAGGCTTGACGGGCAAGCACGTGGACGTCCCGGAACTGCTGGCGACCGTTGACTTTGCACCTAGTGAGGTGCCGGTGGTCCCCACCCGGGTCACGGACCTGGGCCAGAAGGTGTGGGAGCCGCCCTTCGCCGAGTTTGCCCTGCAGCGGATTGAACTCCCGGCCGACGGCGAACCCGTCCCATTGGTGCAGAACGGACCCCTGATCGTGCTGGCCGTTTCCGGTGCCGTGCTCCTGGACTCGCCGCGTGGGGACCTGAAGCTGGGCCGCGGTGGATCCGCGTTTGTCCCGGCAGCCGAGAACCCCGTCATGGTCCACCCTCACGCCGATGCCGCCGGTGCACCGTCCGTAGTATTCGCCATTACCTGTGGAGCAGTTGAGCAGTGAGCACCATTTTGCAGACACCCGTCTGGGCCCGCTTCCAGCGCCGCCTGGGCAAGACCGTCCACGAGGAAACCGGGCCCGGCTGGAGCTTCCTGGCCATTGAGGAAAAGACCCCCCTGGGCCGATACCTGTACACGCCCTACGGCCCTGTTGCCGAGAGCGAATCGGCGCTGGTCGAGGCCCTTGCCGCCCTGACGGCGCTGGCCCGGACCACCAAGGCAGCCTACGTGCGCGTGGAGCCGGTCTCCGCTGGGCTCGGCGCCAACGCAGCCCAGGTACTTTCTGCCCGGGGCCTGGTCAGGTCTCCCAAGGACATCCAGCCGCACCTGACCTGGAAGGTCGACCTGACCCAGGACGAGGCGTCACTGCTGAAGGGCATGCGCAGCACCAGCCGGAACCTGTTCCGGAACATCCACAAAAAGGGTGTCACCTTTGACATCTCCACGGACCCCGCGGACCTGCCCATCCTGTTGGGCTTCCTGGAGAAGGTCGCGGGGCGTGCCGAGTTCACCGCCCAGTCCAACAACTATCTGGCCCGTGCCGCCGAGGTCCTCATGCCCGCGGGGGCCAGCAAGCTCTTCATCGCCCGCCTCGACGGTGAGCCCATCGCCGCCGCCCTGTCCTACGACACCGCGGACACCCGCGTCTACGCCCATGCAGCCGCCGACGACGCCCACCGCAAGCTCAACGCCGGCATCCCGCTGCTGGTGACCATGATGCTGGATGCCAAGGCGGCCGGGATCAGCGAGTTCGACATGTGGGGCGTCAGCCCCGAAGACGAGCCCGAGCATCCGTGGGCCGGGTTCTCCCGCTTCAAGCGCTCGTTCGGCGGTGCCGAGGTGGAATACCCGGGCACCTGGGACCTGCCGGTCAACACACTCATGTACAACGCTTACGGTGCCAGCCGGAAGGCGCGAACGCTGCTGCGCGGTGCCCTGAAAACGGCCCGCACCGCCGCCGGCAAGGTCCAGGCGAAGCTCCGGAGCCGCTGACGGCCGACCAGCCGGCGTCAGCTCCGCGCCTGAATTCTGTCCCCAGTGCCACCCCGCGCTGGTTCCTGCCGGTCTGGTGCTGTGGATAAGCCGGTGTCGGGGGTCGGCCGTCGTGTGGCGCCAGCCTGGCAGCGCAGCACGTTGAAACCGCAGCACCTGCGATTGCCCACTTCGAAACTGCAGCACCTGCGACTGCCCAGTTCGAAACTGCAGCACCTGCGACTGCCCAGTTCGAAACTGCAGCACCTGCGATAAATCCGCGATTTAATCGCAAGTGCTGCAGTTTCAACCGGTGGCGGCCTGCCGCAATCGCAGGAGCTGCTGTATCAGCCCCGGGAGGGCCGGAAGAATCGCGTTACCTGCTGTCTCAACACGTGGCCACTTTCGGAAATCGCGTTACCTGCTGTCTCAGCACGTGGCCACTTTCGGAAATCGCGCCGACTGCTGGCGAAACCAGGCTTTTCGTCGAAAGCCGGCCGGAAAGTCCCTGCACCGGAATTTCAACCCCGCACCTCGCCCGGGCACGCCGCGTTCCCGTGGACGGGCCCAACTTCCTCCCCATGGCGCCGGCCTCGCTGGACGTGGACCCGTGAATGCTGCGTGGAGCTGCATTTGGCATGCTTGCTTACGTGTCCAACGCAGCTCCAGACAGCATTCAATGATGTGCAGGTCCTTCTTGAGCACGAAGCACGACGGCGTGAGGCCACCTTCCACGAAAAGGTGGCCTCACGCCGTCGTGCTTAGTCAAACTCAGCTCTACCGACTCGGTCAGGTCCGGCCGGCCGCAGGCAACGGCAGCCAGGCCGGCAGCTTAGGAGCGGCGGGCGTATGTCTCCCACTTGTGGGCCTGGTGCTCGCCCTCCACGAAGCGGATGGTGCCGGACTTGGAGCGCATCACAATGGACTGGGTCAGGACGCGGCCCTTGTCGTAGCGCACGCCCTTGAGGAGGTCGCCGTCAGTGATGCCGGTGGCGGCGAAGTAGCAGTTGTCGCTCGTTACGAGGTCGTTGGTGGACAGGACGCGGGTGAGGTCGTGCCCGGCGTCGATGGCCTTTTGCTTTTCGTCGTCGTCGGTGGGCCAGAGGCGGCCCTGGATGACGCCGCCGAGGGTCTTGATGGCGCAGGCCGCCACGATGCCCTCGGGGGTGCCGCCGATGCCCATGAGCGCGTCGACGCCGGTGCCGGGGCGGACCGCGGCGATGGCGCCGGCCACGTCGCCGTCGAGGATGATCTTGGTGCGGGCTCCGGCGTCGCGGATTTCCTGGATGAGCGGCTGGTGGCGGTCGCGGTCCAGGACCATAACGGTCAGCTGGTTGATCTTCACGCCCTTGGCCTTGGCAATCAGGTGCAGGTTCTGCTTGACAGGCAGGCGCAGGTCAACCATGTCGGCGGCTTCGGGGCCCGTGACGAGCTTCTCCATGTAGAACACGGCGGAGGGGTCGAACATGGTGCCGCGCTCGGCCACGGCCAGCACGGCCAGCGCGTTGTTGATGCCCATGGCGGTCAGGCGGGTGCCGTCGATCGGGTCCACGGCGACGTCGCACTCGGGACCGGATCCGTCACCGACCACCTCGCCGTTGAACAGCATCGGGGCCTCGTCCTTTTCGCCCTCGCCAATGACCACGACGCCGTTGAAATGAACGGTGGAAAGAAGTGAGCGCATGGCATCCACGGCGGCTCCGTCGGCCAGGTTCTTCTCGCCAAAGCCCACCCAGTGCCCGCCGGCGATGGCCGCGGCCTCGGTGACGCGGACCAGTTCAAGGGCCAGGTTGCGGTCCGGCTCGTCGTCGCCGACGGCGAGCGACCGGGACAATTGCGAGTAATCAAGTTGTGCTTTTTCAGCCACGTGTAAACCCCATTGTTCAGGTAGGCGCAGTTTTACGGCACGCTCCGACGCGCACCACTGACGTATTTTTGCCTACTCTCCCAATCATAGGCGACAGCCGCGCCCGAGCCGGGGTGAGCTGCGCCACCTTCAGCGCCCGACGGAAAGTTGGGGCCGGCAAATCTGGGAAGATGGAAGGGTGAGTGACTCTAACCCCACCCCTGCCGTCAAGCCCGTCATTGCCGCAGGCGCGGCCAAGCGTGCCAACGCCTCGGTCATCGGCATGCTGCTGGCCGTGTTTTCCACCGTGGCAATTGTGCTGACCATCGTGTGGCTCAACCCGGAACCCAAGGCCGGCGCCTATCGCACCGAGGTGGACGTGGCCACGATTGCCGGCCACGCGGCCGACACGGCAGGTTTCCACCCGGTGGCCCCCGTGCTGCCCGAAGGCTGGAGCGCCAACTACGCGCGCTGGAACCCGCCGGGAACGGACGGCGTGGCGTACTGGGACGTGGGCTATGTGACGGCAAATGACACCTTTATTGCGCTGCGTGAATCCATCACGGCGAACCCCACCTGGGTTGCGGCACAGGCCCAGCAGGCGCCTGTAACAGGGACCCGCACCATCGACGGGAAAAGCTGGGAGCTCCGTGACAACCCCAAGGGCGAACGGTCGCTGGTGTACACCAGCGGGGAGACGACTATTGTTTTGACAGGCGCGGCCGACTTTGAGGACTTCGACATCCTGGCCGCCGGAGCAACGGCGTTGCTCGATGACTACGCGGCAACGGCCGAACCGACGAACAAGGAGAGCAAGTAATGAGCGGTGGCGGAGAAGACGGCAACATCAACGCGGTTTCGGAGCACCTGAGGTCGCCGGCGGAGGCCTGGCAGACGCTGATGGCCGGCAACGCACGGTTTGTGGGCGGAGCGTCCAACCACCCGAACCAGGATGCCGCGCGACGCGCCTCCCTGCTGTCCAACCAGCACCCTTTCGTCATGATCTTCGGCTGCTCCGACTCCCGCCTGGCCGCGGAAATCATCTTTGACCTTGGCCTGGGCGATGCCTTTGTGGTCCGCACCGCCGGGCACGTCGTTGACAACACGGCCCTCGGTTCCCTCGAATACGGCGTCGAGTACCTTGACGTGCCGCTCATCGTTGTCTTGGGCCACGACTCCTGCGGCGCCGTCACGGCCACCAAGGGCGCCGTCGACACCGGAAAGATGCCCGCCGGATTCGTCCGCGACCTCGTCGAACGCATCACCCCCTCCGTGCTCGCATCCCTGCGCAAGGACAAGACGAGCACGGTCAACGACATGGTGGAGGAGCACGTCAAGCAGACGGCCGCCCGCCTCGTGGAAAACTCCCCCATCATCGCCAGCGCCGTGGCCCGCCAGCGCACCGCCGTGGTGGGCCTGACCTACCGCCTCACCGACGGCACCGCCGACCTCGTCTACAGCAACGGGCACATCGGCGCCTGACCCTTCCCCGCGGCCTGCCCAAGCCGGGCAGCGCCCAAGCCAAGCACGACGGCGGAACTTGCCTTCCGCCGTCGTGCTTGGCTTTTAAGTTGGTTGGGCCGGCGGACTGCGGCCGGCGGTTTTCGGCTCGGGGCGCGGCGGCGATATGGTAGAAGGCATGACTGATACTGCCGCGGCCTCCGCACAAGAATTCCGTATTGAACATGACACGATGGGCGACGTCCGGGTTCCGGCCAGCGCCCTGTACAGCGCACAGACCCAGCGCGCCGTGGAGAACTTCCCGATTTCCGGCATGACGCTGGAGACGGCCCACATTGCAGCACTGGCGCGCATCAAGAAGGCTGCCGCCACCACGAACGCGGAACTGGGTGTGCTCGACGCTGAGCTGGCCCGCGCCATTGAGGGTGCCGCCGACCAGGTCGCCACCGGCGCGTTTGACGGCGATTTCCCGATCGACGTGTTCCAGACCGGCTCCGGCACGTCCTCGAACATGAACATGAACGAGGTCCTGGCGACCCTGGCCAACCGCGCACTTGTTGCCGCCGGTTCCGAGAAGGTTGTCCACCCGAACGACCACGTCAACGCCTCACAGTCCTCCAACGACGTCTTCCCGACCTCGGTCCACGTCGCCGCAACCTCCGCCCTGATCAACGACCTGATCCCGGCCTTGGCCTACCTGGCCGAGTCGCTGGAGCGCAAGGAAGCCGAGTTCGCCGACGTCGTGAAGTCCGGACGCACCCACTTGATGGATGCCACCCCCGTCACGCTGGGCCAGGAATTTGGCGGCTACGCCGCTCAGATCCGCTACGGCATTGAGCGCGTCGAGTCCTCGATTGCCCGCGTGGCAGAGGTCCCCCTGGGCGGCACCGCCGTCGGCACCGGCATCAACACCCCGGCCGGCTTCCCGCAGCGCGTGATCGCCATCCTCGCCGAGGACACCGGCCTGCCGCTGACCGAGGCCCGCAACCACTTTGAGGCCCAGGCCAACCGCGACGGCCTCATCGAGGCTTCCGGCCAGCTGCGCAACATCGCGTACTCCATCATGAAGATCAACAACGACCTGCGCTGGCTGGGCTCCGGCCCCAACACCGGCCTGGGCGAAATCAACATCCCCGACCTGCAGCCCGGCTCCTCGATCATGCCTGGCAAGGTCAACCCCGTCATCGCGGAGGCTTCCATCATGGTTGCCGCCCAGGTGATCGGCAACGACACCACGATCGCCCTGTCCTCCACGAACGGCGCCTTCGAGCTGAACGTCGGCATCCCGGTCATGGCCTCGAACCTGCTGCAGTCCATCCGCCTGCTCACCAACACGAGCCGTGTCATGGCCGACAAGATGATCGACGGCCTCACCGCCAACGTCGAGCGCGCCCGCTTCCTGGCCGAGGCTTCCCCGTCCATCGTGACCCCGCTGAACAAGCACATCGGCTACGAGAATGCTGCCAAGATCGCCAAGCACGCCATCAAGGAAGGCCTCACGATCCGTGAAGCCGTCCTCGCCCTCGGCTTCGTTGACCGCGGCGAACTATCCCTCGAACAGCTGGACAAGGGCCTTGACGTCATGGCGATGACCCGCGCACCGCAGTAACACCGCTCACCAGTACGACGGCGGGAGGTGACCTTTTCGGGAAAAGGTCACCTCCCGCCGTCGTGCTTTAAGACGTGTGCCTGCCGGCACCGTGGGGAGCGGCCCGCCTCCCCCGCAGAGATGCGGTTAGGACCACCCGCATGGATGAGCGAGCGAATGTTTTCCCGTGACTGCGAATTCCGGCCGCTCCGTGTGTGAACCGGCTGCTGGCAAGACTGGGACCTGGATGGACGGTGCTGCATGCCGTCCCGGACGTGACTGGACCTTCTGACATTGACCATGTGGTGGGTGGCCGGTCCGGCACTCATGGTCTCCGGGCAGCCGACGGAGCACCCTCGTAATT
Source organism: Sporosarcina beigongshangi (assembly GCF_016820535.1). Lineage (GTDB taxonomy): Bacteria > Actinomycetota > Actinomycetes > Actinomycetales > Micrococcaceae > Specibacter. The sequence continues at coordinate 18,900 of NZ_JADHDY010000004.1, forward strand.
GGAGGCACGAAGTGACTCGCGCCGGCAGACTGCGCTCGTGGCAACCGGCCTCACCGCTGCGGCAACCGCCATCCTGCATTCCGGAGTCGTGGCGTCCTTCCTGCGTCTCGCACCCTGATTGCGGGGGAACGACACTGCCCACCAAGGCATGTGGCCAAGACCACACCCGGACAATTTTGCACTCTTGATTAAATAGTGCAAACTTTTACTTTGTGACTGAAAGTGCAAAATCCTGCCAGGCCCACAGCCTGCGCGCCCGCAAACGCGAGGCCACGCGTTCCGCCATCACGGCGGCCGCGAGGACTTTCACTGCCCAAAACGGCTTGAACGGCTTCACTGTCGGGCAGCTGTGTGAACATGTCGGCATCTCCCGCCGGACATTTTTCAACTACTTCCCTTCCAAGGAAGACGCCATCATCGGCCACCTGTTGGATGAGTTCCCGGCGGACGCGACAGCAGCCTTCCTTGACGGGGGCCCGCAGAAGCCAGGCGTCGAACGCGGACCCCACGGGCTGAGCACCACATTGCTGCGGGACCTGTACCGGCTGATGAGCGCCATGGTTGCGGAGCTGGATTTAACCCGCGACCACATCAACCAGCTGATGGCCGTGATGAAAAAGGAACCACAGCTCATGATGAAGCTGGTCGGCGGCGCACACGTGCGGGAGCAGGAGTTCACGGACCTGATTGCGCAGCGGGAGCAGCTCCCGCCGGACGATCCCCTGGCGGACATGGCTTCCGCCGTGTTCGGCATGTGCTCCCACCGGGCCAGCCAGGTGTTCTTCTCCGATGACAACACAAAGTCCTACGAAGAGCTGCTGGCCGCAAACCTGCTCAACACCCAAAAAATCTTCAACTTTTCTCACTTAACCTTCGAAGGACCCCAATGAGTACAGCACTCAAGGCAGGCGAACCGCTCCTGCTGACCCAGAGGCGAATCTGGATCATCTTTTCCGCGCTCATTGCGGGCATGTTGCTTTCCAGCCTCGACCAGACCATCGTCTCCACCGCCATGCCCACCATCGTGGGCAAGCTCGGCGGCGTCGAACACCAGACGTGGATCACCACCGCCTATTTGTTGGCCACCACCATCGTGATGCCCATTTATGGGAAATTGGGTGACATCCTGGGGCGGCGAAACCTGTTCCTGGCCGCCATTGCCATCTTCACCCTCGCCTCGGTAGGTTGCGCCTTTGCCACCGATTTCTGGGGCTTCGTGATCTTCCGCGCCCTTCAGGGCCTGGGCGGCGGCGGTTTGATGATCCTCTCGCAGGCCATCATTGCCGACATTGTGCCCGCCAATGAGCGTGGCAAGTACATGGGCCCGCTGGGCGCCATCTTCGGTCTCTCCGCTGTTGCCGGCCCCCTCTTGGGTGGCTACTTTGTGGACCACCTGACCTGGGAGTGGGCCTTCTACATCAACATCCCGATCGGCATTGCCGCGTTCGTCGTCGCATTCTTCGCGCTGACCCTGCCGAGCAAGAAGGCAACCCAGAAGATTGACTTCATGGGTGTGGTCTTCCTGTCCATCGCCACCACCTGCCTGATCTTCTTCACCGACTTCGGCGGCAAGCCCGACGGCTGGACCTCGCTGACAACGTGGACCTGGGGCGCGGGCATGATTGCCGCCATCACCCTGTTCATCTTCACCGAGGCCCGCGCCGAGGACCCGATCATCCCGCTCTCACTGTTCAAGAACCCGATCTTCCTGAACTCCACGGCCATTGGCTTCGTGTTGGGCATGGGCATGTTTGCTGCCATCGCGTTTGTGCCGACCTTCCTGCAGATGTCCACCGGCACCTCGGCTGCCGTCTCCGGCCTGTTGATGCTGCCCATGATGGCAGGCCTGATGGGCACCTCCATCTGGTCCGGTATCCGCATGAGCAAGACCGGCAAGTACAAGTCCTTCCCGATCGCCGGTTCCATCATCACCACCATTGCCATGCTGTGGTTCACCACCTTGTCCGCCGAGACACCGGTCTGGATCATCTGCATCCAGCTGTTCGTGTTCGGTGCCGGCCTGGGCCTGATCATGCAGATCGTGGTCATCGTGGTGCAAAACTCTGTGCCGCCGGCCCAGCTGGGCACCGCGACCAGCACCAACAACTACTTCCGTGAAGTGGGTTCGGCGTTGGGCGTGGCCGTCTTCGGCGCCATGTTCACCACGCGCCTGGCCGAGTCGCTGACAAAGGTCTTCACCGAGGCCGGCGCCAGCCCCGAGCAGGCCGGAAACTCCATGTCCAGCCTCGACCCGCAGGCGCTCCACCAGCTCCCGCAGGCCGTTCAGGACGGCATCATCAACGCCTACGCGGACTCCCTCGCGCCGGTGTTCTGGTACCTCATCCCGTTCATGGTGGTGGCTCTGATCCTGGCCCTCTTCATGAAGGTCATCCCGCTCTCCGACACCTCCGGCATGGTGGCCCGCGGCGAGGCCGTCGGCGGCGAGGAGGCCCTGCGCCTGGAGGCCGAGCGCGCCGCTGCGAAGAATGGCGTCGAAGCGAAGTCCCTGCAGGACCCTGACGTGGAAGGCGCCGACACGCTCCTGCTCACCCCCGGGGAATCCTCGGAAACCACAGACAAGCCCTAAGGCTTCGCTGAAAAGGCGTGTGCCGCCGTCGTACTTGTGAAGTACGACGTCGGCACACGCCTTTTGCGTCTGGCCCGCCACCCCTGCCCTCCGCTCACTCCCACCATCCCTCTTTCACGTTCCGGGGCGTTTCGACGATCCCTCCATCACCAAACGGGGTCCTGAGCGACTGGAATGTGTGACTGCCGCAGGTCGACAGGGATCGGGCAGGACCACTACCCCAGCATTCGAAATTGCGGCCGCTGCGGCACAGGATGACGGCCCATATTACGTTTGTGCGGCCTGTTCGTGCTTGACTCGTCAGTGGGCTGCACGGCCCGGACAGGGGACCCATGGATTACGACACCGTTGAATTGCTCGTTGCGTCAGTGCTCGTGCTGGTACCAATAGTGACTATTTCTGCGATGGGGACATGGTGCCTGGCCAAGGGCGAACGACGCCTGCCGTGGTTCTTTTTTCTGGCACCGCTGGGATCGGTACTCTTCGCATGGCTCGCTGGCGGGTTGGCGCTGAAGTTGTTTCCGCCGCCGTATGACGAGTATTTCGCTGGCGGCCGCGGCCTGGACTTGCGGGGAATGATCATTGTGTTGGGTGCCATGCTGGGCGGATTCGCGGGAATCGTCACGTCTGTGGTCCTGTGCACAGTCAACCTTGTCCGGCAGTATCTTCAACGTCCCAGGGCTGCGCGGCCGAACCCCGGAAGATGACAGAGCGTCGCCGGAAAGACCCCGGAAGGTGATAGAGCGTCGGGATGGGGAGCGGGTCAGCGCTGGAAGTGGGGTTCCCCATTGAACGCGAGGGCGCGCTGGATGCAGTCGAGGTGGCCGGGGCGCAGGGGCGGCAGCTCGTCGACGGCAAACCAGCCGACGGCGAGGGATTCGTCGTCGTTCACCCGGGCCTCGCCGCTGACGTGCCGGGCGATGAATTCAATGTTCAGGAAGTCGCAGACGTCTCCGTTGGGGAACGTCACCGGGCCCACGGCGGCCACGCCGAGCAGGTGCTCGATCCGTGCCACCACGGCCGTCTCCTCCAAGATCTCCCGGACCATGCCGGGGCCGGGTTCCTCCCCCGGCTCCAGGATGCCGGTGATGAGCGCCCAGCCGCCGGTGTCGGAACGCTCGCCCAGGAGGACGCGGCCGGCGTCGTCAAACACCACGGCCCGCACGCCCGGGAGCCAGAGGGGCTCGTGGCCGATCTTTTCGCGCAGCTTGAGGATGAATTCCGGTGATCCCATGCAGTCAGCCTATCCCTGGCAAGCAGCCGGCCCGGTGCATGGTTGCCCCGGGCCGGCAGTCTTCAGGTGGTGCGTGGCGATCAGCCGAAGGGGATGACGCCGATGCCGACGGCCACAGCCAGCATGACAAGTGAGACCACAAAGGCACGCCAGAGCACCTTCTTGTGGTGGTCACCCAATTCCACCTTGGACAGGGAAACCAGGAGCAAGATGGCAGGAACCAGGGGGCTCTGCATGTGGACCGGCTGGCCGGTGATCGAGGCGCGGGCCATGGCCGCGGGGTCGATGCCAAAATGGGCGGCGGTTTCACTGAGGACCGGGAGCACGCCAAAGTAGAAGGCGTCGTTGCTCATGAAGAACGTCATGGGGATGCTCAACAACCCGGTGATGACTGCCATGTACGGGCCCATTGAGGTGGGGATGACACTGACGAGCCAGGCTGCCATGGCGTCCACCATGCCGGTTCCGCTCAGGACGCCGGTCAGGACGGCGGCCGCCATGACCATGGAGACCACGGCCACAATGCTTCCGGCGTGCGAGACCAGCGCCTTGGCCTGGTCCTTCACATTGGGGAAGTTCACAATCAGGGCGATGGCGGAGCCCACCATGAACACGTAGGCCAGGGGCAGCACGTCCAGCACCAGCGTCACCATGATGGAGACTGTCAGGGCCAGGTTGAACCAGAACAGCTTCGGCCGCAGGGTGGCCCGGTTGGGGTCCAGCTGTGAATCCGCCAGGCCGGTGTTTACGGAGGCCACGGCCTGCTCGGCCACGGCCAGCACCTGGGCGTCAAAGCGCTCCTGGGCTGCTGAGCGCGGCTTCTCCATGGTCAGCAGGGTGCCGCCGGCGCCGCCGCGCGGGGCGCCGCTGCGGCCGTTGCCCGCCTGGGCCGCCCCCGGGGTGCCGGTGACAGGGGAGGCGGTTCCGGCGTCGTCCATTCCAGCAGAAGTCCACAGGCGGCCGGCCAGGGCCAGACGGCGGCGTTCACGGACGCCGAGGTGCCAGGCGAAGAAGAAGATCACAATCATGCCGGCGACGAGAGACGGGATCATGGGGACAAAGACCTCGCTGGGCGAGACCTTCAGTGCGGCGGCGGCACGTGCGGTGGGCCCGCCCCACGGCAGGATGTTCATGGTTCCGTTGGCGAGGCCGGCCACGCAGGTCAGGACCACGGGGCTCAGGCCCAGGCGCAGGTAGATCGGCAGCATCGCGGCGGTGGTGAGGATGAAGGTGGTGGAGCCGTCGCCGTCGAGGGACACGACGGCGGCCAGCACCGCGGTGCCCACGACCACCTTGGCGGGGTCGTTGCCCAGCATTTTCAGGATCAGCTTCACGAGCGGGTCGAAGAGTCCGACGTCGATCATCATGCCGAAGAAGACGATCGCGAACATCAGCAGGGCGGCCGTTGACGTCAGGGATTTCATGGAGTCCATGACCATGTCACCCAGGCCCAGCCCGGCACCGGCAAACAGGCCGAAGATGGTGGGGACGGTAATGAGCGCCACCACGGGCGTAAGTTTCTTCGTCATGACCAGTGTCATAAACACCGCTATCATGGCAAAGCCTAAGATGACCAACATAAGAACTCCTTTGTACCCAGGCCGCAATCGTGGCCCGCTCAATCGAGGTTATAGTGACCTGAATCACGGGGCGCGTTAAACCGGCTTGACCCAAGTAGTGCCCTTTGAACACGTTTTGCCCATAAAACCCGCCACCATACAGCCAACAGCAAGGAGACCTCACGTTGAAGCAGGCCCGAACCGCGCCGAGGCTGCGGTTTGCCACGCGCGTGCTGCTCGTCCAGCTGGCGGTGGTGGCCGCCGTCGTGCTGGCCACGGCCGGCACCTTCGCGGCGCTCAGCTACCAGTGGGCGGGTGAACAGGCCGAGGCGCGGGCCCTGGCTGTGGCCCGGACGGTGGCTTCCTCGGACGATGTCAGGCGTGAAACCGCCGCCCTCGCTGCCTCGCCGCAGTCTGCACTGACGCCGGAAACCCTCGCCGGCGGCATTTTGCAGGCCGACGCCGAGACCACACGGCAACGCACCGGCGCCCTGTTTGTGGTGATCACGGACGATGCCGGACTACGGCTTGCGCATCCCACGCCGGGCCTGCTGGGGCAGAAGGTTTCGACGGACCCGTCGGTGGCCCTGGCCGGCGGTGAGGTGACCTCCCAGGAGAACGGGACGCTGGGCAGGTCGGCGAGGGCGAAGGTTCCCGTGTACGCACCGGGTTCCGGGACGGCCGCCGCGGACGTCGTGGGCGAGGTCAGCGTCGGCTTCTCCAGCGACGACATCTCGGCCGCCGTACTGGCCAACATTGTGCCCCTGGCACTGACGGCCGCCTTGTCACTGGCCCTGGCAGTGCTGGCATCGGTGCTGCTGGGGTCTCGGCTGCGGCGGCTGACCCTGGGGCTGGAGCCGGAGGAGATCGCCGGGCTGGCGCAGGACCAGGAGGCCGTGCTGCGGGGCGTCGACGAAGGCGTGATCGGGGTGTCCGCGAATGGGACAATCACCGTTTTCAATGAGGGTGCCCGGCGTCTGCTGGCCACTTCGTCTTCCGTGGAGTTCAGCGGCATGGCGTTGGCTGACAGCGGGCTGCCGCGCTTCCTTGCCGACGCCGCGGCTGCCGGGGACGGCGAGTACGGTCCCGCCGAGCACGTGCTGGGCGACCGCGTTGTCATTGTCAGCGCCCGGGATGTTCGGCTCGGCAGCGGCTCCGCCAGACCGGGGGCCGCCGGCGGGCAGGGGCTGGGCCGGGTCATCATGGTCCGCGACCGCACCGAGGTGCAGGCACTGACCCGCCAGCTCGACGCCGTCAACGCCCTGGGCACGGCGCTGCGGGCCCAGCGGCACGAATTCGCGAACAGGCTCCACACCGTGGCGGGGCTGCTGCAGATTGACCGGGCAGGGGAAGCCCACGAGTACGTCTCGTCCCTGGTGGCCAACGGACCGCTGCAATATCCGGCCGCAGATCTTGCGATGCTCCGCGACCCCTACCTGGAGGCGTTCATCGGCGCCAAGAGCATCGAGGCACATGAACGCGGAGTCGAGTTGCGGATCGGCGCCGAAACGCTCATCCGAGGCCGCATCACCGATCCCCAGGATGTCACCGCCGTGCTCGGCAACCTGTTGGACAACGCCATTTCGGCGGCCGTCGCCGGCTCCTCGCACAGCCGCTGGGTGGAGGTTGAACTGCTTGATGAAGATCAGCCCGACGGCGGGACGCTCCACATGGTGGTGGCCGACTCCGGCGACGGGTTGCCGCGGCCGGACGGTGCCGGCGGTGTCCAAATGCGCGAACTGGTGTTTACGGACGGGTTTTCCACCGCGCATCCGCCTCCCGCGGCGTCCACCACGGCGGTGACTGCGCCTGACGAACGCGCGCTGTCCACCGCGGCAACGGGCCGCCCCGGCAGCCACCCCGGCAGCGCTTCCGGCCACGGCGTGGGCCTGGCCCTGGTCAGGCACCTGGCCCGGCGGCGCGGCGGCGACGTGTGGTTTGCCGACGACGGCTCGCCACACTCCCACGGCGCAGTCGTCTGCGCCCGCCTTCCCGGTGTCGTGTCACCGGCCGACCCCGCTGAGGAGAGACCATGAGCAGCACTTTCACCGTCCTGATTGTTGAGGACGATTTCCACGTGGGCCGCCTGCACGCCGGCTATGTCGACGCCGTTCCCGGGTTCCGGGCCCTGCCGCCGGCATCCACCGCAGCATTCGGGCTCAAGGCCATCCGGGCCTCGGCTCCGGACCTGGTCCTGCTGGACGTGTACCTGCCCGACGCCTCCGGCCTGGACCTGCTCGGCAGCATCGACGTTGACGCCATGATGCTCAGTGCCGCCTCGGATCCGGCCACCATACGCTCGGCACTGCGGCGCGGCGCCCTGGGGTACCTCATCAAGCCGTTCACGGCGGAAGTGCTGGCATCGCGGCTGCGCGGCTATGCCCGCTACCGGCGTCTGCTCTCCGACACCGGAGGCCTCACCCAGGACAGGGTCGAAACCGCCTGGCAGGCCCTCCACCCGGCCGCAGCAACGTCGGGCCCGAAGTCGGTGTCAGCAACAGAGACCGCCGTGCTCGCCGCCCTTGCCACCCGCCCCGACCAGTCAACGGCGGAGGTGGCCGCCGCCGTGGGCATCTCAAGGACCACCGCCCAACGCTATCTGTCGTCCCTGGCCGACGAAGGCGCCGTCACCATCAGCCTGCGCTATGGCAGCACCGGCAGGCCGGAGCACCGCTACAACGCGGCACCGCGGTAGTCCGGGCCCGCCTGCCGGCCTATACCGGAAGCAGGAGCATGACAGCCAGCGTCCCGGCCAGCATCGACGGTCCAAACGGGATAGCTGACTTGGCCGTGCCGCGACGGCTTGCAATGAGCACGATCCCCCAGACCCCGCCCACCACGAAGCCGGCGGCGGCCCCCAGCACCACGTGCTGCCAGCTGAGGAAACCCAGGAACATGCCCAACACGCCGGCGAGCTTCACATCGCCAAAGCCGATCCCTGCCGGCTGCACAGCCCACAGCACCCAATACAGCGCCGCCACCGCCAGGGCACCCGCCGCGGCAGCCACGGCCAGCGCCGGCATCCCGCCCGCAACCGCAGCCACCAGCAGCAGCGCCCCGGCCACGGGATAGGCGGGAAGCACCAGGCGGTTGGGCAGCGTGTGGGTGCGGATGTCGATCACGCTCAATTGCACAGCCAGCCACAGCAGGTACAGGCAGGCAGCCGCGGCGGCGAGGAACGCCGTCGTACTGTTTTCCCATAAATCGAGCAGCCGCGTGACCATACGCGCGATGCTACCAGTGCCCCGGTCCAATGCGGCATGCCGGGACTAAGCTGTGGATATGACCGCCTACACCGCCGACGCCTTCCGGCACATCGCCCGATCCTCCCCCTGGCGCTGGGACACGGTGCGGTTTGAGCTGCACCGGAAATTTCCCAACGCGCCCGACGGCGGACCCGGGCGCAGCTGGGTGCCGTCGGGCGGGAGCGGGGCCGGGATGGGAGGCGCCCTGCCGGACCTGGCCCTGAACTGCTGGGTGCGGCGGCCCGGGGCGCTGCGTGTTGAGACCCTCGACGGGAAGCTGCTGGCGAGCACGACGCGCATCAATGAGTCGCGGGATTCGCTTTTCATCAGCGGCAACCGGAAGCCGTGGCTGCTGCAGCCTTCGCTGGTGAATCCGGTCAAGGACGACGACGGCTACGTGGTGCGCCGGCCGGAGGCGCGCTACGGTGAACCAGCGTATGGGACGGGGCGGGCTTCCGCCTGCCTGGATCCGGTGGAGCTGGCCGGGGACCGCCCGGTGCCGCTCGAGGCCCCCTTCGCCAATGTGGCCGAGATCGAGGACATCGCGGCCGTGAACCACCATGGGCGGGCCGCCGTTGAGGCCGTGCTGACGCCAAATCCCAGCTACAAGCCGCTGTTTCTCGATGCGCCGCTGCTGTTTCCCGGACGGACCGCCGTCCGCATCGACCTGGAGACGTCCATTTGCGTGGCGTCGCAGTCGCTGGACGGCGACACTGCCGGGGCGGGCCACTGGATGGTGCTGCTGGGAATCAACGAGTACATGCTGGACGACCTCTTCGAGGAGGTCAGCATGGGCTTGACGGACGTCCGCGCCCACATCCCCTGGAACCTGGGCCCGGACTCCTGACCGGCTGAACGGGCCCGCCCCCGTTACCCTTCGTCCCCCCCTCCTTCGATTCGCCCGCTTCGACTCCCCTCTTTCGACTGTGACGCACTTGATGTACCGATTTGACGGAAGCAAGCGCTTTCCACTGCATCTGCCGCGTCATAGAATACGGGGCGGGCAGCCTGTGGATAACTTTCTGCAGTCCTCCCAGAAAAACGGCATGCTGGATCCATGGCTGCTTTTCAAGGATTGCCCCGGAGATTGCAGGCCTCGCCGTTCACCGTGGCGGAGGCCGTCGAGTCGGGGCTGAGCTACGGCAAGTTGCGCCATCGGGACGTCCTGACACTCAGCCGGGGAATCAAGGCCGTCAGGTCCGACGGCGAAGTCCCGCTCGCGCTCTTGACGCGGCCCTTCACCCTGGTGACCGGGTATTCCGCCGCATCCCATGCAACGGCATTCACGATCTGGGAATTTCCGGGATATCTGCCTGGTGCGGACGATCCCGGCATTCACATTTCCCGCCAGTACCCGCATGCTTCCCCACGGCGGCGCGGCGTCGAGGCCCACAGGGCCATGTTCCGCGATGATGAGGTTGAATTCCACGACGGGCTGTGGATCACCACCCGCGCCAGGACATGGTTGGATTGTGCCCGGAGGATGAGTGTGGACGAACTCGTCGTAGTGGCAGATCACTTGGTCCGCATTCCGCGCAATGAGTTCGAGGACCGGACGGAACCATACGCCACCCTGCCCGAGTTGGCTGCCATGCTCGAGCGGCACAAGGGGACTCCGGGCATCGTCAAGGCCCGTGAGGCCCTCCAGCTGGCCCGGGTGGGGGCGGATTCACCCCAGGAAACCAAGCTGCGGCTGGCGTGCGGCCGCGCGGGCCTGCCGGAACCGGCACTCAACGTCCCCACCATGCTATTACCCGGCGTGTCCAGAACTCCGGACCAGTCCTACCCGGAATACAGGGTCGCGTCCGAATACGACGGAGAAACACACAATGACCCCCTCCAGGTGGTGTGCGATGTTGAACGGGCCGACGACTATCACCGGGCCGGGTGGATCGAAGTGCGCATCATGAAGAAGCACATGCTCAACGATGCCAAGGAAGCAGTCCGGAAGATCCGAGACGCCCTCCATTCCCGCGGTTGGCGCCGCACTCCGGACCATTAGCCAGCCTGTTCCCCTGCCGTTCCCATGCCCCGCACCCTTCCCTCCCGTCTATGACGCAGTAGATGCAGTGGAAAGCGCTTGCTTTGACCAAATCGGTACAACAACCGCGTCATAGACGAGAGGGAGGGTGAGCGGGAGGGGTGGTCTAGATTTCCGCCCGCTCCAGCATTTCCGTCACGAGCGCCGCAATCGGCGAACGCTCGGACCGGGTCAGCGTCACGTGCCCGAACAGCGGGTTGCCCTTGAGCGTCTCCACCACGGCAGCCACCCCGTCGTGCCGGCCCACACGGAGGTTGTCGCGCTGGGCGACGTCGTGGGTGAGCACGATCTTGGAGCGCTGGCCGATCCTGCTCATGACCGTCAGCAAAACGTTCTTCTCCAGCGACTGGGCCTCATCCACAATCACGAAGGAGTCGTGCAGCGAACGGCCGCGGATGTGCGTCAGCGGCAGCACCTCCAGCATGCCGCGGGCCATGATCTCGTCCATGACTGTCTCGGAGACCACCGATCCCAGTGTGTCGAACACGGCCTGCGCCCACGGGTTCATCTTTTCGCTCTCGGATCCCGGCAGGTAGCCCAGTTCCTGCCCGCCCACCGCGTAGAGCGGCCGGAACACCACCACCTTGCGGTGCTCGTTGCGTTCCAGCACAGCCTCCAGTCCGGCGCACAGCGCCAGCGCGCTCTTGCCCGTGCCGGCCCGTCCGCCCAGGGACACAATGCCAACGTCGGGGTCCAGCAGCAGGTCAAGTGCCAGCCGCTGCTCGGCGGAGCGCCCGTGCAGGCCAAACACCTCCCGGTCCCCGCGCACCAGCCGCACCTGCCGGTCCTCCCCCACCCTGCCCAGGGCGGAGCCCCGGTTGCTGCTGATGATCAGCGAAGTGTTGACCGGGAGCACTGAGGCGTCGGGGATCGGCACGGGCTCGTGGTTGTACAGCGCCGCGACTTCTTCCTCGGTGGCGTCAACCTCGGCCACACCGGTCCATCCGGAGTCGGGAACAAGCTCGTTGCGGTACTCCTCCGCGGCCAGGCCCAGGGCGGAAGCCTTGACCCGCATGGGCACATCCTTGGAGACCACGCTGACCTCGAGCCCCTCACTGGCCAGGTTCTTCGCCACCGCGAGGATGCGCGAATCGTTGTCCATACCCCGCATGCCCGCCGGAAGCACCTCAAGTGAAACGTGGTTGAGCTCCACACGCAAGGTCCCGCCGTCATGCCCCAGGGGAACGGGCTTGTCCAGCCCCCCGTGGTTCTCACGCAGCTCATCCAGCAGCCGGAGGGCGGCGCGGGCGAAGTAGCCCAGTTCCGGGTCGTGCCGCTTGCCCTCCAGCTCGGAGACCACCACGATCGGCACCACCACGTGGTGTTCGGCGAAGCGCATGATGGCGCGCGGGTCGGAGAGCAAAACAGAAGTGTCGAGGACGTAGGTGCGCAGCTTCGTGCCGGCCTGCGCTCCGGGGGTGTGCGGGTTGGTGGAATGCTGCTCAGTGTGCAAGGTGTCAACCACGTCGGCTCCAGCCCTTCCGGCCGCTGGGCGCAACCGGAAATCTAGTCGGTACGTCGGGCGGAGTTGCCCTCCGTTATGCCCAAACTACGCCGAAATGCCCGGGCGCGGGGGCGCCACGCCATGCGGGCGTGTGAACGTTGTGTGAACGCCGGGCGGCCTTACAGGATGACACGCCGGGCGGGCGGGCGCGGCGGGTTTCGGCGGATCCAGTCGTTGAACAGCACCCCGCCCACCAACACCGCCACGGCAACCCAGAGCGCGTTCAGGTCCAGGGCCAGGTAGGCCACGCCGCCAATGATCGAGCCGACCGTCAGCGACAGCCACAACAACGCGTACCGCCGCCACAGTGTCTTGTCGCCGCCGGTCAGCGCATTGGCGATGTGCTGGCCCATCTTCACCAGCGTGCCGGTCATGTAGGTCAGGCCGATGCTGACCTCGCCGTCGCGTTCAAAAATGACGTTCTCGGCACCCATCGCCACCGCCATCAACGCCGGGGCCAGCCATCCTGCCACGCCCAAGTCAAATAGTACGACGGCGGTGGCCAGCGACGCGCTTACGTACAGCAGGACGGCCATCCGCTTGCGGGACGGGACCAGCCGGCGCAGGATCGCTGCGGAGACCACGCCAAAGAGGAACGCGGCGACCAGCCCGAAGGCGGTGGCAAATCCCGTCCAGTTTCCCTCGGCCAGGGCGGTGCCGCCACGGGTGGAGTTGCCGCTCATGAAGGAGACAAAGTAGCCCCCGAGGTGGATGAAGCCCACGGCGTCGACGAATCCGGCCGCGCTGGAGAGCACGCAGGCAAGGATCATCTCTGACCGGCGGTGGTTCTGCACGGGCGCCGGCTAACTGCCGAAGCGGCGGCTGCGCCCGGCGTAGTCGCGGAGCGCGCGCAGGAAGTCGATTTTTCTGAAGGCGGGCCAGAGTGCCTCGCAGAAGTAGAACTCGCTGTACGCGCTCTGCCACATGAGGAATCCGGACAGGCGCTGCTCGCCCGAGGTGCGGATGACCAGGTCTGGGTCGGGTTGGCCGCGGGTGTACAGGAACTTGGAGATGTCATCCACCGTCAGGCTGTCGGCGACGTCCGCCATGGTGCGCCCCGCGGAGTCCGCGTCGTGCAGGAGCTCCCGGACGGCGTCGACAATTTCCCGCCGGCCGCCATAGCCGATGGCCATGTTCACGTGGATGCGCTCCTTGGCCGGGACGCGGGCGGTGAGGGAGGAGAGCCGGGCAGCCAGGTAGTCCGGCAGCAGTTCCGGGGCGCCCATGGCGTGGACACTGATGTCGGCGTCGGCGTCGAGCAGGTCAAGGGTGTTGGCGATGATGCCCATGAGCTCGTCGAGTTCCTCCGGCGAGCGGCTCATGTTGTCTGTGGAGAGCATGTAGAGCGTGACCACCTTGATGCCCAGGTCCTGGCACCAGCCGAGAAACTCCAGGATCTTGTCGGCGCCGGCCTGGTGGCCCTGGCTCGTGGGGGCGTTGAACTGCTTGGCCCAGCGCCGGTTTCCGTCCACCATGACGCCGATGTGCCGGGGGACGCTGGAGAGGTCCATCGAATTGGCCAGGCGGCGTTCGTAGAAGTTGTAGAGAATCTTTGGCATCCGCATGGACGCGGTGGACAACCGCATGAAAGTGCACCGGACCTTTGCGAATTATGGCCCTGCGGCCTTACGAATCTTGCAAGCTCAAGACTACCCGCACCGGCGCGTAATTCTCATCAGGCGTCCACTTGCTACTGATTACCCGTGAGTAGCTTAGTTCCATTTGCGGTAGGCTGCGAGCATGACGAGCACCGTCGAACTCAAGCCCACCTGGCGTGGCTGGCTGCATGCCGGCACGGCGCCGCTGGCACTCATTGCCGGGATCCTGCTGGTGGCTTTCGCACCCGGAACGGCCGCCAAGGTCACCTGCACCATCTACGCTTTCACCGGCGTCCTTCTTTTTGGCACAAGCGCGCTATATCATCGCGGGAACTGGTCCCCGGCGGCCAAGGCCACCCTGAAGCGGCTGGACCACAGCAACATCATGCTGGTGATTGCCGGCACCTACACGCCGCTGTCCTACCTGATGCTCCCCCGCCCCACGGCGGCCCTGCTGCTGTGGATGATTTGGGTCGGTGCCATTGCCGGTGTCATCTTCCGGGTCTTGTGGGTGGGGGCGCCGCGCTGGCTGTACGTTCCCATCAACGTGCTGCTGGGCATCACCGCATTGTTCTTCCTGCCCCAGTTTTGGGCTGCAGGGCCGCTGCCCACCATCCTGATCTGTGCGGGCGGGGCCCTGTACATCGCCGGCGCCGTTATCTACGGGATCAAGAAGCCCAACTTCAGCCTCCGCCACTTTGGCTTCCATGAACTGTTCCACGCCCTCACCGTCGCTGCCTTCGCCACACACTTCCTGGCCGTGGTGCTGGTGGTCTTCGCCTGAGCCTGCCTGCCACAACACCGGGAGGACCGCTCTTCCCGTCCGGAATGTCGGACGGCGGTCCGGCTAGAAACGGATGGCGTCGATGACCTTGACGCGGATCGCCACGAGGGCGGGAATGGCACCGGCGAGGGCACCCACCACCACTGCCGAGCCCAGGCCCAGCAGGGCAGCCTCCACGGGAAATGCCGGATAGACATCCAGGCCCGGGGCGATTTTCTCCTCCACCCACGGACTCTTCACCACCGCCACGGCCAGCATGACGCCCAGCGCACCTGCCACGGTCGTGGCCACCACCGACTCCATCATGACGCCGGTAAAGATGCGTCCCGAGGTGGCCCCGAAGCTGCGCCGGATGCCGATTTCACGCACCCGGTACCGCACCGTCACCATGGAAATGTTCAGCAGCCCCACGGCACCCAGCAGAAGAATCAGCGCGGCAATGCCGGACACCGCCAGCTGCACCGGGGCAAAGGGGTCTCCCCACGCGGCATAGTCGCTGCGGTAGACGCCCACCTCGTAGCCGGGCAGTTGCGGGGCCAGTTCGCGCGTGAGCACCTCCGTCAGCTCGTCCGCCATGCCCGGCGGCACCCAGATGCGCAGTTCGCGCCCCATCGGCCCAAACATGTCACCGTTGATCCCGAGCGCGTCCACGGCCTCGGTCAGCATGATGGCCCTCGACTGCTCTTCCGGGTACATGTTGGGCATCACGCCGATCATCACCGCCGTCACCGGTGTCGCCCCAACAACGGTGACCTTCGGATTCGTGGTGAGGTTCGGCCGTCCCACAGCCGCATAGAACGCTTCGTTGACGACGACGGCGGGAGCCAGCCGTTCGGCGTCGTCCGCTGCGAACCAGGCACCTTGGGAGACGTCCACCCGGGTGATTTCCCCATAGGCCGGGTCAACAGCCATGAGGTCCACCCTCTGGACGCCGTCGGGGAACTGGAAGCCGGCCTGGGTCTGCGTCAGCCGCGAGGCGTGGGTGAAGCCGTAGCGCTCCACGGCCCCCTGCATCACCTCATCCAGGCTGGCAGTTCCCGACGTCTCGGGGCCGCTCGGGTAGGCGGTGACGGACAGGGTTGCCTCACGGCCGCCGTTGCGCTCGGAGTCCAGTCGCATGCCTTCGCGGGCCAGCGTGCCCATGCCCACCACGGAGGTCAGCACGGCAACCGAGAGGGCCACACCCACCAGCGCCAGCAGCACGCGGGTCTTGTGGATGCGCAGCTCAGACCACGCCTCCACCATGGTGGAAATGAACGCGGTCATGCGACCACGCCCAGAAGGCCGGAATTGGCGGAGGCGTCGGCGCTCAGCACCCCGGCGTCGAGCCGGTAACGTGTTCGGGCGCGGCCGGCGACATTGAGGTCGTGCGTGATGGTGACCAGCGCGGCCCCGGACTCGGTGGCGATGGTGTCCAGCAGGTCCATGACGGCCTGCCCGGTTTCCACGTCAAGGGCGCCGGTGGGCTCGTCGGCGAGGATCAGCCGGGGACGGCGCACCAGGGCCCGTGCGATCGCCACGCGCTGCTGCTCGCCGCCGGAGAGCATGTGGGGCTGTGTGGCGGCGCGGGCTGCCAGGCCCACCCGGTCCAGCATCTCCATGGCGATCTTGTTGCGCTGCCAGAATTCCCTGGCGGTGCCGTACATCAGCGGGGTCATGACGTTTTCCAGGGCGCTGCGGCCGGGGAGCAGGTTGAATTGCTGGAACACGAAGCCGATGCTGGCCCCGCGCATCTTGGCCCGGGCGTTGTTGCCCAGCTTCGCCACCGGCCGGCCCTCAAAAGCCATGGTGCCGGTGCTGGGCGAATCGAGCAGGCCGAGGATGTTCAGCAGTGTGGACTTCCCGCAGCCGGACCGGCCCACGATCGCGGTGTGGTCGCCCACCCGGATCTGCAGGTCGATGCCGCGCAGGATGTGCAGCGGCTCGTCGTCGGGCAGCAGGACCGTCCGGGTCACCTCGCGCAGGTCAACCAGGGGCGGGGTGCCCGGGTCGGCGGGGCCGCCGCCGTCCAGCGGCCCGCCTTCTTGCGTGTCTTGGTCGACGGCGGATTCCTCCGGTTCGTCGTGAAAAATGCTGCTCACGGCTAGCCGCCAATCATGGTGCCGTAGCCGGCCATCTGCCCGTCCGGCACCACGGCGTCGGCACCGGGAACGAATTCAAGGACGGATTCGCCTTCGGCCAGGCCGGAGACAACCTCAACCTTCACGCCGTCGTTCAGGCCAAGGACCACCTCGCGCTCCTCGGGCGCTCCGGCTCCTTCGCCCGCGGGAAGCCAGACCAGGCCCTTCTGGACGCTGCCCTTCACGGCGGTCAGCGGCAGGGTCAGCACATTCTGCGACTCGCCTGCCGTCAGGGTGATGGTGGCGCCGAGTCCGGAAAACACGCGGACGTCGGCGGGCACGGCGCAGCTGACCTGGCCCGCACCGCCCTCCCCTGCCTGGCCAAGCGGGCCGGTGGCGCCGCCCAGCGGATCCGACTGGGGCGTGTCAGTGGTGGTGTCCTTGCTGCTCAAGGTCACGTTCTGGCAGCTGAATGGTGCGGGGCCGTTTGTCACGGTGCCGATGGCCGTGGCCGGCTTGTCCAGGAGGCGGAACTGCTGGGCCGTGGTCAGTGTCCCGGCGATGGAGAAGGTGCCGGGAAGCACGGAGCCGGCGGGGTCGCCGACGCTGACTTCCTGGTTCAGCAGGATCGACAGGGAATTCAAGGTTCCGGCGGACGGGGCCACGACGTCCGTGTACGTGTAGACGGGTGCGGGCGGTGCTGCGGGCGGGGCAGCCTCCTCGCCTTCCTTCGTGGTTTCCGGCTGCACGATTTCCGCGGGGTCGGCCGGAACTTCGGTGCGAATCTGGAACAACTGGTCCCCGGCCGCCACCTGGGCGCCCTCGTTGACAAAGAAGTACACCACCTTGCCGGCTGCCGTGGCGCGCACGGGAACGGCCGGGTCCTCCTGGACGGCTCCCTGAAGCTCGACGGTGTTGGTGACGGTGCCCACGGCGGTCTCCACCACGGGGGTCTGGATCTGGGCTTCGGGCACGAGCTGCGTGTTTTCCTGCTGAAGCCCGTCAAAGAAGGCCAGCTTGACCAGTGCCGCCGCGATGACGGCGATCAGCAGCAGCCACAAGATTGGAAAAACTATACGACGCAAGACCCGCATGCCTGATTCCTTCCGGATTCTCCCCACAAGTCCCCGGACGGAGAAATGCACCCCACCAATCTATCCGATTTACTCCATTCGCCAGTTATTGCCGCGACACATTCAGTACAGAGACCAATCAATGCAGGGAAGAATCAATGCAGCAGGGGCAGCAATTCGGCTGCGGTGCCGACCGGCCTTGCACACACCATGTTCCGGCACACATAGGCCAGCGGCTCCGCGAAACCCGGCCCGGCAGTGGTGCCGGAGCGCTCCGCAATCGAGCGGCCCTCCAGCAGCGGAACCGGGGCAGCCCCCGCCCCGTCCCAGACGGCCAGCACCATGCCCGGCGAGAAAGACCGCCAGGCGGCGCCAACCAATGCGTCCCGCGCCGCCCCGGGCGGGCCCACAACAGCGGTTTCCAGGGGGCCCGCAGCGAGCGCCAGCCCGGCACCCAGCAGGCCACCGGCCGCCCGCGGCGCACGCCGGACCAGCTCCGGGACAGAGCCCATGATGGCTTCGGCCAGGGCACGGTGCCGGCCCGAACCGGTGTACGCCGACCAGGCAATTATTGCCTCGGCAGCCAGCGCCGGCCCGGACGCCGTGGCGTTGTCGAAGGGATCCGCGCTGCGCGACCCCGGCACGGGACCGCCGGCACCGTCCCCGGCACCCTGCTTCAGGAGCACGCCGTCGGCAATGAAGTCCCGCTCCAGCACCTGAAGCAGTTCCCCCGCAAACGCAAACCAGCGCGCGTCACCCGTGGCGGCGTACAGCGATAGGTACCCGCCGGCGCACGCCGCATAATCCTCAAGGAGCCCCTCAATGCCGCGGGCCGCCCCGTCGTGGGAGACCCTGTGCAGCACCCCGTCCCAGTGCACGGACTGCAGGTATTCGCCAAGTTCGACGGCGGCATCCAGCCAGTCGCGCTCCCCCAGCACCATGGCGGCTTCGGCCAGCGCGCCCATGAGCATGCCGTTCCAGGCTGCCACGACCTTCTCGTCCCGTGCCGGCATGGTGCGCACCGCACGCTGGCGCAGCAGTCCGGGCTTGGCACGCGCCCAGTCGGCGGCCTCCTCCGGCGACAGCTCCCGGCCCGGGTTCAATGGCAGCGCCTCCCGGGCGTCCAGTCCCATGGACCTGGCCACGGACGAGGCCAGCTGCTGCGCCGCGGCAGCACCGGCGCCCTGGGCAGCCGCGGCTTCCAGGGCGGCTTCCTCGACGTCGGCAACGGTCCACTTGTAGCTGGCTCCCTCAAAGTGGGTGCCGTCAATGACGGTGTCGGCATCCAGGGACGACGCAAACGCCCCGCCGTCCAGCCGCATCTCCGCCAGCAGCCAGCCCACGGTGGCCCGCACGGCGTCCTCGGCCTCGGCGGCACCCAGCGGCGCGGGACCTCCCGGGGAGGCGCCGGCGTCGTGCGCAACGGCGGCGTCCGGGGACTGCCGGAGCCACCTGACCAGGGCAGACATCAGCCCGGCATTGTCGTACAGCATTTTCTCGTAGTGCGGCTCCGACCAGTCGGCCGTGACGCTGTAGCGCGCAAATCCGCCGCCGAGCCGGTCAAAAAGCGCCGAGCGCGTCATGGCGCCCAGCGTCCGGCCGGCCAGTCCGCGCGCCCCGCCGGAGGGGTCCAGCGCCGCGAGCCGCAGCAGGAATTCCAGGCCGGGAGTGGGCGGGAACTTCGGCGCCTGGCCCAGCCCGCCGTGGACCGGGTCCTCGGCCCGGAGCATGGCGGCCAGCGCAGCCCGGCCCGCTTCGAGCCAGTCGGTTCCGCCAGCCTCACCGAGTTCGACGGCGTTCGGCCCGCCCGCCGCCGGCAGCCCGCCGGTGCGCACCTGCCACAGCGGCCGGTCCAGGGCTTCGGCGAGGGAGTCGGCTGTTTCGTTGACCTGTTCCCTGCGCTCCGTCCACGCCTCGGTGACGGCGTCAAGGACCTGCCGGAACGAGGGCCGGCCCGTGCCGGGGCGCGGCGGAAAGTAGGTGCCGGCGTAGAAGGCGCGGCCGTCCGGGGTGAGGAAGACGCTCATGGGCCAGCCGCCCTCACCGCTCAGGGCCTGGGTGGCAGCCATGTAGGCGTCGTCGACGTCGGGGCGTTCCTCGCGGTCCACCTTGATGGAGACGAAGTGCGCGTTCAGGTACGCGGCCACGGCGGGGTCGGCAAAGGACTCCCCCGCCATGACGTGGCACCAGTGGCAGGCGGCGTACCCCACCGACAAAAAGATGGGGACGTCGCGCGCCGCCGCCTCCGCGAAGGCAGCCGCGTCATAGGGCTGCCAGTCAACGGGGTTGGCTGCATGCTGGCGCAGGTATGCACTTGGCTCACCCGCCAGCCTGTTCATGCCTGCTACTTGTTGTCCGCGGCGGGGCCGTCCGCGTCCGTGCCGGAGGCGGCTGCCGGCGGGACGGCGGAAGGTTCGCTGTCGCCGTCGTGCAGGTAGCTGGCTTCCTTCATGTCCTGCTCACTCATCATGGGGATGCCCATGTGCTCGGCGGCCGGACCGTGCGAACCGCCCACGTGCTCGCCCTCCACCTGTGCCCGGTAGCGGACGCGGCGGATGCGCTTGACCATGTCGCGGATCAGGAAAACCATGATCACCACAATGCCGAAGGTCACGACAAAGCCCAGGAGGCCGGGGGTGATCTGGTCTTCGGACAGGCCGGGGCGCAGCCCGGGAGGTGAAGGGACCGCGGGGTCAGTGGTGGCCAGCAAAATCAGTGTGTGCACAATTCGTCTTTCGATTCATCCCCGCCAGGAAGGGTGCTTGCGGGAAAAGGTCCATTGTCTATCGTAGGCCAGCAAACAGGTCGTTCTCTGGGAGCGTGGTGGGTACGCGGGACTCGATGAGCGAATAGTCTTCCCACGGCCACACCTTCCGCTGCATGGCGGGGCTGACGGCGAAGAAGAAGCCGTTCGGATCCACCTGGGTGGCGTGGGCGCGCAGGGCGTCGTCGCGGCTCTCGAAGTAGTCGCCGCAGTCAACCTGCGTGGTGGTGGGGTGCTTGCTCATGGGCGGCGTGTGGCCCTCGGTGTCGGCTTCAAGCCAGGCGGCCAGGCGTTCCGCATAGGGCGAGGCGAGACCGGCCTCTTCCAGTGCGTAGTGCAGCGCCCGGAAGCGCTGCGGGTTGAAGGCGAGGTCGTAGTACAGCTTGGACGGTTCCCAGGCGTCGCCGGTGCCGGGGTACTTCTCCGGGTCGCCGGCCGCGTTGAAGGCCTCGACGGCAATCTTGTGCGCCATGATGTGGTCCGGGTGCGGGTAGCCGCCGTTTTCATCGTAGGAAACAATGACGTGCGGCCGGAAGCGCCGCACCAGGCGGACCAGCGGTGCCGCCGCGATCTCCAGGGGCTTGGTGGCGAAGGAGTTCACCGGCAGCGGAGGCAGGGGGTCGCCCTCGGGCAGGCCGGAGTCGGTGAAGCCCAGCCACTGCTGCCGGATGCCCAAAATCTTGGCTGCCCTGGCCATTTCAAGGCGGCGGGCGCCGCCCATGTCGCGGGCGGAATGCGGATCGCCCTCGAGCGCCGGGTTCTGGATGTCCCCGCGTTCCCCACCGGTGCATGTGGCAACCATCACCTCAACGCCGGACGCAGCATAGGAGGCCATCATGGCCGCACCCTTGCTGGCCTCGTCGTCGGGGTGGGCATGAACCGCCAAAAGACGCAGGGGTTGCGCGTCCGGGTGCTCGTTGATGTTCACGGGGCTACCTTCGATTCTGGTCAAACTGTCATATGGTGAAAATCCAGGGAGGAACAGCAGCCGCGAAATCAAGGCTAAACTTGTGGTTAGTCCAGCGCCCCGTTGACTGGGGCGGCCAGACCGCGGCATTGCGCGGAACAGACACAAGTGGATGCAGTGACAACTTCTGATTCTCCAGCAGCTCCCAGCCTAGCCAATCGCTACGGCACACCCAAGCGCAAGGTGTCCAAAAAAACAAAGGTCATCGCCCTGGCCGTGGTTGCCGTGCTGTCCCTTGGCTGGGTTTTGTGGGTTTCCGTGGGCGGGCACGACGGTGTCAGCAACAAGATCGTCAGCTACAACGTTGTGGATGCGACCATGACCACCGTGGACCTATCCGTCACCAAGAACCCCGGCGACACCGCCAAGTGTGCCCTGAAGGCCATGAACGATTCCTATGCCGTCGTGGGTTGGAATGTCATCACCGTCGGCCCCAACGGCAAGGATGCCGGCATTGAAAACGGCCACACCACCCTCGTCCGCGGGGCGCTGCGGACCGACTCGCTGGCCGTGACAGGTGTGGTTGAAAGTTGCTGGATCGTCACCCCGGAGTAACACGCGCCACGTCAATTCTTGGGTTTATCGACCTTATTGACTAAACTGGAATCTATTACCACCTGCCCCGCTTGGTCAGTCCTTGAATCTTCAGCGTGTGGCGTGCGCACTGCAACCCGGTGCGCTGCCTGCGAATGTTGAACGGACCGCCTGCTGCGGGGCCTTTGCTTTTGTACACTCAAGGAGAACTACGTGCCTACCACCAACAGTGCGCCTTCCGCATGGCTGACGCAGGAAGCCTTCGACCGCCTGCAGGCTGAACTGACCCGCCTTTCCGGCGCCGGTCGCGCTGAAATCGTCAGCAAGATCGAGCAGGCCCGCCAGGAAGGCGACCTCAAGGAAAACGGCGGCTACCACGCAGCCAAGGACGAGCAGGGCAAGATCGAGGCCCGCATCCGCCAGCTCAGCGAGATGCTGCGCAACGCGCGCGTCGGCGAGGCCCCGGCCGACGACGGAATCGTGGAGCAGGGCATGCTGGTCGTGGCCACCATTGCAGGCGACGAGACCAAGTTCCTCCTCGGCAGCCGCGAAGTTGGCGCCGGAGACCTCGAGGTCTTCAGCGACCGCTCCGCACTGGGTGCGGCCATCATCGGCCACAAGGTGGGCGACAAGCTCAGCTACCTGGCACCCAACGGCCACGAAATTGCCGTGGAGATCATCTCCGCCAAGCCGTACGAGAGCTAATCTCGAGGCGTTTTCCGGCCCTCCGCACCGCCAGGTGTGGAGGGCCGGGCGCTTTAAGCGGCGGTTGCAGGCGCCGCTAGTGCACCACGATCGGCTGGAAGCCTTCGGCCCGCAGCGCCGTCAGCACCAGTTCGCAGTGTTCGTGGCCCTTGGTTTCCAGGTTCACGGTGATGGAGACGTCGCCCATGGAGATGGAACCGCCCACGCGGGTGTGGTCCACGCCTGTGACATTGGCGTCGTTCTCGGCGATGATCCGCGAGATCGTGGCCAGCGAACCCGGGCGGTCGTTGAGCATCATGCGCACCGTCATAAAACGCCCCGCAGCGGCGAGGCCGCGCTGGATCACCTTCAGCATGAGCATGGGGTCGATGTTGCCGCCCGACAGGATCACTGCCGTGGTCCCCGGGTTCTCGATCTTGCCCTCCATGAGCGCAGCCACGCCCACGGCTCCGGCCGGCTCCACGACCATCTTGGAGCGTTCCAGCAGGAAGATCAGGGCGCGGGCGAGCGAGTCCTCGCTGACCGTGATGACGTCGTCCACGAGCTCGCGGATGATGGAGAACGGCAGCTGTCCGGGACGTCCCACGGCAATGCCGTCGGCCATGGTGGAGACCTTCTTCAGCGGCACCAGGGCATCGGCCGCCAGGGAGGGCGGGTAGGCGGCGGCGTTTTCAGCCTGCACGCCGATGACGCGGATCTCCCGGCCCAGTTCCTTGGCGCGCGCCTTCACGGCCACGGCCACGCCGGCCAGCAGCCCGCCGCCGCCGACGCCCATGATGATCGTGTCCACGTTGGGCACCTGGTCCAGGATCTCCAGGCCGATGGTCCCCTGCCCGGCCACCACGTCAACATTGTTGAACGGGTGCACAAACACGGCCCCGGTCTCGTTCGCGTAGCGTTCGGCCTCAGCGAGCGACTCGTCCACGTTGTAGCCGTGCAGCACCACCTCGGCGCCGTGTCCGCGCGTTGCCGCCAGCTTGGGCAGCGCCACGCCGACGGGCATGTAGATCCGGGCCTTGATGCCCAGCGCCCGCGCCGCCACGGCCACGCCCTGGGCATGGTTGCCGGCCGAGGCCGCCACCACGCCGCGGGCACGCTCCTCGGGCGTGAGCCTGGCCATGCGCACGTACGCGCCGCGCACCTTGAACGAGCCCGCGCGCTGCAGGTTCTCGCATTTGAAAAACACCTCCGAGCCCGTCATGCGCCCCAGCGCGCGCGAACTCTCAATCGGGGTGAGCGCAATAATCTCCTGCAGCAGCTCCCGAGCCTGTTCAACATCTGCAAGGGTGACGGGGAGATCGCTGGTTGCGTTCACGATTTGTTTCTCTTTCTCGTAGGAAGTGGTGGTGCAGTTCCCCGTCCAGTCACGGCGGGAGTAAGGGGGGCGTACGGGGTCAATGGTCGACGGCGGGACCCGGTTCGCGGCCTTCGGCGGCTTGGCTGCCGCCCGGCTCGGGGACGGACGCGTCACCGGCGGTTGCGGCGGCTGTGGGTGCGGCCGCCGCTTCGGGAGCTGCAGCGGCAGCCGCGGCAGCAGCGCCGTCGGGCACCACCTGCGGCAGCCCGTAGATGTCCGGCAGCTCAGGATCGTTCTCCCAGCCGCGCGTGGCAATGTAGCGGATGAAGGAGTTGGCCACCGCCAGCATGGGCACGGCGAACAGGGCGCCGAGGATGCCCGCCACGCCGGAGCCGGCGGCAACGGCCAGGATCACGGCGACGGGGTGCAGGGACACCGCCCGGCCCATGATGAAGGGCTGCAGGGCGTGGCTTTCGAGCTGTTGGACGCCCAGCACGATCGCGAGCATGATGAGGGCGTTGACCCAGCCGTTGGCCACGAGTGCCAGCAGCACGGCCACGGCACCCGTCACGAGCGCACCCACCACGGGGATGAAGGAGCCCACAAACACCAGCACGCCGAGCGGCAGTGCGAGGGGAACCTGGATGATGGCGGCGCCGGCGCCGATGCCCACGGCATCCACGGCGGCCACGAGAATCTGCACGCGGGCGTAGTTGCCCAGCGAGGTCCATCCTTTGCGGGCCGCGCCGTCAATGGCGGGCCGGGAGCGCTTGGGGAAGAACTTGACCACGAACGCCCAGATGTCCTGGCCTTCCAGCAGGAAGAACAGCAGGATGAACAAGGTCAACAGCAGTCCCACGCCGAAGTGGGTGACGCTGGTGCCCACGCCGAGGGCGCTGCTGAGGATCGCATTCGTGTTGTTTTGCAGCGCCGCCAGGGCCTCGTTGAGGTACTTGGTCATCTGGTCGTTGCTGAGCCCCAGGGGGCCGTTGGTCAGCCACTCCTGGATTTGGATCAGGCCGGTGATGGCCTGTTCGCTGAGGTCGCTGAAGCCCACCACCAGCTGCCGGCCCACAAGCCCCAGGGCGCCGATAACCAGCAGGATCAGCCCGCCCTCGGCGATGGCCACGCTGAGGCCCTGCGGCACGCGCCACTGCTTCAGCTTCCTGACCACAGGGCGCAGCAGCGTGGCCAGGATGGTGGCGATCATGATGGGAATGAGCAGGATGCTGATCTTGCTCAGCAGCCAGACCAGCATGGCGGAGACGATCAGGACGATGGCGATCCGCCAGGACCAGTCACCTGCCACCCGCATGCCAAAGGGCACCGTCATTGACTCGCTGCTGGGACTGCGCTCGTGGCGCTGCTTCTCGGGCGTCATAACCCAATAATTCCCCATGTGGCAAAAATATGTTAACCCGCGTCCATTTGCACGGGCGCCGGGTGGGCTGCGTCACGCCGGCGCGGGGGTGCCGCCCCCTCTGCCGCGCAGATTTTCGTTCCGTATTCAATCACCGTGGCCCCGCCGCCACCACCGCCTCACCGATCCGCCTTGTCTGCCGCCACCACCGCCTCACCGATCCGCCTTGTCTGCCGCCACCACCGCCTCACCGATCCGCCTTGCGAGAACTGCCCCAGCGGCCGGCCAGCCCTGGGATCAGTTTCGGTGAAATACCAACCTCGGATGCGGCGTTGCCCCTTCTCGTCTTTGGCAGCGCCCGAACCCAGGGGGAAGCCATCCTTTGGCCATTTCCCAGGGGTTGCACATGATCTAGCGAATTATTTGGACACCAAATGTGACTTGGAACCGGCCCAGAAAATCATTTGGACACGTAACGCGGGCAGTTAGCCGATTTACCCGCGTTACGTGTCCAAATGATTCCCGCAGCCACGACGAATCCGCGTTACGTGTCCAAATCATTCACCACGGTTGGGCAGGCTGCGACAAAGCAAGCTGACCAGCTGCGGTCTGGCGCCGGTCCGCACCGCGTAGTCCGACGGGAACACGGAACGGCCCCGCATCCGGGGCACCGGGCATGTGCTCGACCCCGCAACACCAGCCGGGGTTCAGACCAGCCCGGATCCCACCTCAGGGCAGGCCCTGCACAAACCGGGTGCGTGCACAACCACCGCGCCACCGCGCCATCGGGCGGTCGCGCCAGCAGCCCGGCGCCGCTCAGCTCAGAGGACCGACTCGATTCCCCAGTTCATGGTGAACGACTCCCCTGGCGCCAGCCAGCGCAGCCCGTCTCCGGAATTGAACGCGTTGGCGGGCCCGGTCATGGGCTCCATGGCCACGGCCAGTGTGCGCCCCGGGAACGTGCCGGTGATGTAGACGTGGACGTACTCAACGCTGCCGTCGTGCCAGAGGCTGACGCTGCGCCCGTCCGGCGCCGACAGCGTGTGCCGTCCCACGCCGTCGTCCGTCACCAAGTCCGTGAAGGCCGTGTCCATGAGACTTTCGGGGACGGGGCGGCCCGCGCGCAGGTCAAATTTGCCGACCACCGGGGACATGCCCGTGGGGATCATGCGTGCGTCGGCCTGCAGGAAGGTGTCCGCGTTGAGCTGGACCTGCAGGTCCTCGGGGGCCGTACCGCCGATGGTGAAGTAGGGGTGCGCGCCCAGAACGAAGGGGGCGGCCGCCGCGGAGTCGTTGTGCAGGGTCTGGGACACGCGCAGGTGGCCGTCGCCGTCGAGCCCGTAGCGGACCTGGTGGCGGAGCAGGAACGGGTAGCCGTGCTGCGGGTGGATGGCAGCTTCAAGCAGCACGTGGTGCGCGTCTTGTTCCAGCGGGTGGTAGGCGGTGTTGCGCAGGAGGCCGTGGATGGCGTTGCTCAGCGGCACCTCGGTGATGTCCAGCTGCTGCGGGGCCCCATTCAGCTGCCACAGCCCGCCGTCGATGCGGTTGGCGAACGGGGCAAGCGTGATGCCGGCGGCGCCGGGGGCAATCCGGTCCTCCGGGTAGCTTTCCACCAGTGCCGTGCCTCCGCGTTCGTAGCTGCGCAGCCCGGCGGCCAGGGCGGTGACTGTGGCCGTGGCACCGCCGCGCTCCAGTGTGAATTGTTGTCCGGTGGCCGCAACGTGCCCTGCAGTGCTCTCTTGAATGCCCATGGGCTCTAGATTACTGCAACTCCCGGGGCCGGATATCCGGGAATGCTTGCAAAACCATCGGACAAAATGTAAGATTTTGTTCGAATCTGTTAAGAATAGGATAGGTGATGGTTCATGCTGGCACCCGAACGCCAGGCACGCATCCTCAAGGAACTGCAGCTGCACGAGGCCGTGAGGGTCGCGGACATTGCGGCGGTCCTCAACGTCAGCGAAATGACCATCCGCAGGGACATCGACGCCCTGGACGGCAACGGCCTGCTGCGGAAAATCCACGGCGGCGCCACCCGGCTGGCCCGGCTCAGCGCGATCGAACCGGGCTTCCTGATCAACGCCGACAGGCAGATTGACGCCAAGGTGGCCATCGCGGCCCAGGCCCTGGCGCTGGTCCAGCCGGGCATGGCCCTGGCGCTCACCGGCGGCACCACCACCTACCAGCTTGCGGTGCTCCTCGCCGCGGACCCGGAGCGCCTGCACCAGCTGAGCGTCGTCACCAACTCCCTGAAAATCGCCGAGCTGCTGCACCGCCAGCAGGGCGGTGCGAGCCTGAAGGTGATCCTCACCGGCGGGGAGCGCACCCCGTCCGAAGCCCTCGTGGGACCCGTGGCCCGGCTGGCACTGAGCCACCTGAACACGGACCTGTGCTTCATGGGCGTCCACGGCATCGACGCCAAGCGCGGGCTGACCAGCCCCAACTGGCTCGAGGCGGAGACCAACACGGCCTTCATCGAGGCCGCCTCCCGCCTGGTCGTGCTGGCCGACAGCACCAAGTTCCATGTCCGCTCGCTCGCGGCGATCGCACCGCTGGACGCCGTGGACACCATCATCACCGATTCCTCCGTCACGCCGGCAACAACCGAGCTCTTCACCGCCCGCGTCCCCCATTTCATTGCGGCACCGCCCGCAGCAACCCCCTCCAGGAAGTCATCATGACACGCGCCACCTCTACACTGCTGGCTGACGGCCGCGAACTCATCTACTTTGACGACGGCGCCACCGCCAAAGACCACTCGGCCGTGGACACGCGCCCCCTGGACCCGCGCCAGGAAGAGCACACGGGCGAGCTGCGCTTTGACGCACTGACAGGCGATTGGGTGGCCATCGCCGCCCACCGCCAGACCCGCACATACCTGCCGCCGGCCGACCAGTGCCCCCTGTGCCCCACCACCGGCAACAACCTCTCCGAGATCCCGGCCGCCGACTACGACGTGGCCGTGTTTGAGAACCGCTTCCCTTCGCTGGGCCCGGCCGTGGGCGCCATTCCGGAAAACCCCGCCTGGGGCACCAAGGGCCGCGCCTTCGGCCGCTGCGAGGTCGTGGCATTCACCCCCGAGCACACCGGATCCTTCGCAGGCCTGTCCACCGAGCGCGCCCGCACCGTGATCGATGCCTGGGCGCACCGCACCGAAGCGCTCAGCGCCCTGCCCGGCGTCAAGCAGGTGTTCCCGTTCGAGAACCGCGGCCAGGACATCGGGGTGACGCTGCACCACCCGCACGGGCAGATCTACGCGTACTCCTATGTGCCCCCGCGCAGCCAGGTCATGGCGAATGCAGCGCTGGACTTCTACCAGAAGAACGACGGCGCCACCCTCCTGGGCGACATCGTCGCCAAGGAGTCCACTTCCGGGGAGCGCATGGTTGCGGAGGGGAAGCACTTTAGCGCCTACGTCCCCTTTGCCGCGCACATGCCCCTGGAAATCCACCTGACACCCCACCGCCACGTGCCCGACTTTGCCGCACTGACCGGCGAGGAGCGCGACGAGCTCGCCGTCATGTACCTGGACATCCTGCGGACCGTGGACGGCATCTACGACACCCCCACCCCGTACATCGCCGCCTGGCACCAGGCCCCGCTGGACTCCGTCCTCCGCCCGGCCGGCCGCTTCCACCTGGAGCTGACCAGCCCGCGCCGCGCCGCCGACAAGCTCAAGTTCCTGGCCGGATCCGAGGCCGCCATGGGCGCCTTCATCAACGACACCACCCCCGAGCAGACCGCGGCAATGCTCCGCGAGACCGCCGCAACCATGAAAGCAGGACAGGCATGAGCGCCCCCATCGACGCCGCCCGGGTGGCGGCCGACTTCACCCGTGTCTACGGCACCGCGCCCGACGGCGTCTGGGCGGCGCCGGGCCGGGTGAACCTGATCGGTGAGCACACCGACTACAACGAGGGCTTTGTGCTGCCGTTCGCAATTGACCGCGCCGCCGCCGTCGCCATCCGCCTCCGGGACGACGCCACGGCACGGCTGGTCTCCAGCTACGGCGACCAGTCCGTGGCGGAGGTGGACCTGGACACCCTCTCCCACGACACCATGGCAGGCTGGACCGCCTACCCCCTGGGCGTCGTGTGGGTCATGCGCCAGATGGGCATCGCCATCGGCGGCTTTGACCTGTACCTGCACTCCACCGTCCCCTCCGGAGCCGGCCTGTCCTCCTCGGCCGCCATCGAATGTGCCGTCGCCACGGCCTTCAACGAGCTGGAAAACGCCGGGCTGAGCCTGAACGAGCTGGTCCTGGTGGGCCAGCGCGCCGAGAACGAGGTCGTCGGGGCACCCACCGGCATCCTGGACCAGTCGGCGTCCCTGCTCTCCACCGACGGCCACGCCGTGTTCCTGGACTGCCGCACGCAGGAATCCTCGACGGTGCCGCTGGACCTGGCCGCGGCCGGCCTGCTGATCCTCGTGGTGGACACCAAGGTCACGCACGCCCACGCCACGGGCGGCTATGCGGCCCGCCGGGCCTCCTGCGAACTCGGCGCCGAGGTGCTGGGCGTCGCGGCCCTGCGGGACGTCGCCGCCGCGGACCTCCCGGAGGCCGCCGGCCTGCTGGACGAGGAGACATTCCGCCGCGTCCGCCACATTGTCACGGAGAACCAGCGCGTCCTGGACACGGTGCAGGTTTTGGCCGACGCCGGACCGGCCGCCATCGGCGATCTCCTCACGTCCAGCCACGCCTCCATGCGCGACGACTTTGAAATCTCCTGCCCCGAGCTGGACCTTGCCGTGGACACCGCGCTGGCCCAAGGTGCCGTCGGCGCACGCATGACAGGCGGCGGCTTTGGCGGATCGGCCATCGCACTGATTTCCGTCGGCTCCGAGGCGGCCGTCGGCGCGGCCATCGTCGACGCCTTTGCCGCGGCCGGGTTCATGGCTCCGGACATCTTCGCTGTCTCCCCCGCACCCGGGGCACGCAAGATCGGCTGATGCACCCCGCCTTCCGCCACCCGCGCCGCTGCCACTCCCTGCGGATGTGGCCTAGGCGCGTTCCATGAACCGAACGGACCGCCTGTACGCCCTCGTGGAGCAGCTGTGTGTCATCGCCCCGCGCCCACGCAGCGGCCGCTGGCTGGCTGACCGGTTCGAGGTCAGTTTGCGGACCATCGAGCGCGACATCAACGCGCTCCAACAGGCAGGCACACCGGTCTGGACGGAACCGGGCCGGACCGGGGGTTACTGCCTCGATCCCTCAAGAACACTGCCGCCGATTAACTTCACCGCGCCCGAGGCCGTTGCGATGGCCGTCGCACTGGAAAACATGGCTGGCTCCCCCTTCCAGCAGGCAGCACAGACGGCGCTGCGGAAGTTGCTCGCTGCCATGCAGACCGGCGATGCTGCCGCCGCACGGGAGCTGGCCGCACGGGTGCATTTGCTCGGACCGGCCACGGCGCGTCCTCCGGTTCCTGCCCTGGTCGCCGATGCGCTCTCCGCCCGCCGGGTCCTCCGCATCGCGTACCAGGACCGGGACGGGGCGAGAACGACGCGCGAGATCGAGCCCCTCCCCTATGTGGGGACACCGACGCATTGGTTTCTGGTGGGGTGGTGCCGAGGCGGTCTCGGCAAGAAACGGAACACCATGAACCTTGTATCCATCCGCATCATCACCGACAATGTCGCCACGCTGGCCAGCTTTTACGAGCAACTCACCGGCGGCAACGAACACTTCGCAGAGGTACGCACTTCCTCGACAACGCTAGCGATTGGGAGCACTGCCACGGTAGCCCTCTTTGGGCCCGGATTTGCGCGGGCAGCCGACAACCACTCGGCGATTCTGGAATTCCTCGTCGATGATGTCGACCTCGAATACCGGAAGCTGCTGGGCTGGGCCACGACCATCGTAAACGAGCCGACGACGTTGCCGTGGGGCAACCGCTCACTGCTGCTGCGCGACCCCGACGGCAACCACATCAACCTCTTCACCCCGGTCACGACTGAGGCGGTCGAGAAGTTCGCTTCCTTCCCCAAATAGATCCGCCTGCGCGCAACCCTGACGCTTCCGGGAGGGCTGCCGCAACCGGCCCACAGGCGACATTAACGCAAGAAGGGGTCCGACGGTGTCCACCGTGAATGGCGGACACCGTCGGACCCCTTGCCTGGGACGGGGTTAGCGGCCCGTCATCTTTTCGTGCAGGGCGTGTGCCTTGGCAACCTGCTCGAGGATCTCTTCGGAGTCCTTGTGCTTGTCGCGGTACTTGACCTCCAGGTTTTGGATGGCGTTCTCCTCAACCATGAGCTGCTGGTAGACGCGCTCACGCTCACCGGCATCGGCCGTGTAGTCCAACTCGAGGTAGTTTTCGGAGTGCCGGCGGGCGTTGTTCAGCACCGTCTGGGCCTTTCCGGACTTGCTCACAAGCGAAGCCACAATGGTGATCGCCAAAACACCAATGATGACCGTCAGGGACAGGCTGGTGCTGATCTCAAAGACGGGAACGTGCTCGCCGCCATTGATGAACGGCAGGTTGTTCTCGTGCAAGGCATGCAGGACCAGCTTCACGCCGATGAAGGCGAGGATGGCGGCAAGGCCGTAGGAGAGGTAGATCAGGCGGTCCAGAAGCCCGTCCAGCAGGAAGTACAGCTGGCGCAGGCCCATGAGGGAGAATGCGGTGGCCGTGAACACGATGTAGACGTTCTGGGTCAGGCCGAAGATGGCCGGGATGGAGTCCAGCGCGAAGAGCAGGTCGGTTCCGCCGATGGCCACCATGACCAGCAGCATGGGGGTGAGGACCTTCTTGCCGTCGATCACGGTGGTGAGCTTGTCGCCGTCGTACTTCTCAGAAGTGTTGAACAGGCGCTTGGCGGTCCGGATGATGAAGTTGTCCGCGTCGTCGCCTTCGCTGTCCTCCTCCTTCAGCAGGTTTCCGGCCGTGATGAGCAGGATGATGCCGAAGATGTAGAACATCCAGGACCAGGTGTTGATGAGTGCGGCGCCGGCAAAGATGAATGCGGTGCGGGCAATGAGGGCGAAGACGATGCCGAAGAGCAGCACCTTCTGCTGGTCCTCGCGGGGAACCTTGAAGCTGGCCATGATGACCAGGAAGACGAAGAGGTTGTCGACGCTGAGCGCCTTCTCCGTAATGTAGCCGGCGAAGTACTCACCGCCCATCGTGGCGCCGCCGAAGGCAAGCACAACGATGCCGAAGACGACGGCGAGGCCCACGTAGATGGAGGACCAGACGGCCGCTTCCTTCAGTGTGGGGATGTGTGCCTTGCGGATGTGGAAGAAGTAGTCAAAGGCCAGGAGGCCCAAAATGACCACAATGGTAATGCCCCAGATCAGAGGGGAGACGTTCATGAGCTGCTTTCGTTAGGTGAGTGCAGGGCTTGGACGGTTCATATATGAACAACACCCGGTCCCAACGGGGCCGGGCGTTGTTGCTCCGGGCAGCTAGTCGTTGCCGCGGAGGATCGCCAGGAGGCGCAGGATCTCCACGTAGAGCCAGACCAGTGTGACGGTCAGGCCGAACGCGGCGGTCCAGGAGTATTTGGCGGGCAGTCCGCGCTGGACGCCCTGCTCGATGGAGGTGAAGTCGACAATCAGGGAGAACGCGGCCAGGCCGATGGCCAGCAGGCCCAGGACAACGCCGAAGGGAATGTTGGTGCCCGGGATGTCCATCCCGCGCATGCCCCACGGGTTGTTCATGACGCCGAAGATCATCAGGAAGAAGTTCAGCAGCGAGAACAGTGCGTAGCCTGACAGCGCGATGATGAAGAACCGCGTCATCTTCGGAGTGGCCCGGACCTTGCCGTTGCGGAACAGCACCAGCGTCACCAGGAACACGCTCAGGGTGCCGAGCAGGGCCTGGATGGCGATGCCCGGGTATGCCTTTTCGAGCAGGCCTGAGAGCCCGCCAAGGAACATGCCTTCAAAAACAGCGTAGGCGAGGATGAGTGCCGGCGACGGCTCCTTCTTGAAGGAGTTCACCAGGCCCAGCACCAGGCCCACGATCATGCCGGGCCACATCAGGATGGGGAAAATCCAGCCGAGTGCGGCACCGACCAGGACCAGGCCCAGGGTGGCGATGGTCTTCATGATGACGTCGTCATACGTCATCCGGCCCGTCTGCGAAGCGTTGGCCGACGGCTTGTTGTACAGGTCCTGCAGCTGCTGCGCGGAGAGCTGGGACTGGGCGGCCATGGTGTCGGCACCGGCATTCATGTAGCCGCGCTGGCCTGCGGGCGCGTCCTTGAAGTTCTTGTTGTTGGCAAAGACCGGGTTTCCACCAAGTGCCATGATTGCTGCTTCCTCCAAAATAGGGGGTGAAGAGATTGTTCAACTCTACCAAGTACGACGTCGACAGGGGGCCAAATGTTCCCGTGCAGCTGCATTGTCAGGGCATTCCCAGACAACGCACAGGCCCAGTTCACCTTGCCGCGCTCTACCGGCCGTCGAATGTGGTTCCGCTACCGTCCCTTTTAGGTACTTCGGGCCCATGGCTGACGCCGTGATTTGTCGCCTGCCCGCGGAATGCAGCGTGAATTTGGGTACCCCCGGTCGGACTCGAACCGACACTGAATGGATTTTAAGTCCACTGCCTCTGCCATTGGGCTACGGGGGCGCGGCCGTCTCCGGCACATGACAACACTACTGGATTGCACGTGGCGGGCAGAAACTCGAAACGCCCGGCAGGGTCGCAAACGTCACAGGCCCTTGAACGGCTCCGCATACTTGAAATGGCCGTGGACTCCCGGCACATGCGCCTCCAGTGCCAGCGCCATGAAGTGCGACCCCCACGACGGGTCCGGGGACGTGATGCCCATGGAGTCGGCGGGAACAAAACCAAACCGGGGGTAGTATTCGGTGCTGCCGAGCAGGACCAGGGTGGACTCCCCCATCGCGTTGGCTGCATCGATGCTGGCCCGCATCAGCGCCGAGCCGATGCCCTGCCGCTGGCGTTGCGGCGCCACGGCAATGGGCCCCAGCCCCAAGGACGGGGTGGTGCCGATCCAGCCGCGCGTGGTGATGACGTGCCCCAAAATCTCCCCGCCCGCACCCTCGGCGACCAGCGACAGCTGCGGCAGGTACTCCCTGGATGCAAAAAGTTCGCGCAGCAGCTTCGTCTCAACGGAGGTCGGGAAGGCCGCATCCACCACGGCAAATATCTCGGGCCGGTCAGGCGCCGTCTCGCGTCGAATGATCATGCCCCCAGCCTAGCCCCGGCGGACCGCGCCGAACATGGCTGGGGCCCGCCGGCGCAAGAGCCGGCCAAAGCGCGACGGCGGCCCTCCCGCATGTGGGAAGGGCCGCCGTCGTGCTTGGCTCAGGAAGGGCTACTTGGCAGTGGCTTCTTCCTTGGCGCCATTCTTGTCTTCAGACTTTGCTTCTTCAGCCTTGGCTTCCGCGGCGGGTGCCTCGGCCGGCTTGGCAGCGGGCTTCGGGGCCGGGGTTGCGGCGGCGACGAAGGTGCTGCGGGGCGCCTGCAGGTTTTCCAGCTGGGCGAGGTCGCGGCCGGCAAACATGGTGACGAACCAGTCCATGAGCACGCGGAACTTGCGTTCCACGGTGGGCATGGCCAGGCCGTGGTAGCCGCGGTGTGCCAGCCAGGCCAGGGGGCCCTTGAGCTGGATGCCCATGATCTTGGCAACACCCTGCCACTCGCCGAAGCCTGCAACGGCGCCGAGGTTCTTGTGCTTGTAGCCCTTCAGCGGCTTGTTGAAGCGGCTTGCCCACAGGTTCTTCGCGAGGCGCTTGGCCTGGCGCAGTGCGTGCTGGGCGTTCGGGACACAGGTGCCGTCCGGCAGGCCGCCGGTGACATCCGGGACAGCCGCAACGTCGCCGGCAGCCCAGGCGTTCGGGATGACGCCGAATTCGCCGGTGACCTGCAGGTTGACGTTGACCGAAACACGGCCGCGCGGTTCCAGCGGGAAGCCGGTGGCGCGGACCATGGGGTTGGCCATGACGCCGGCGGTCCAGATCAGGGTGTCTGCATCAAATTCCTGGGCGACGGTCTTGTCCGGGAGGTTGATGAGCTTGATGTTGTTGTTCTCGGCGTTGTCCAGCGAGGTGTTCAGCAGAACCTCCACGCCGCGGCTGCGGAGGTGCTCGACAACCCAGAGGGCCTGCTTCTCGGTAACCTCGGGCATGATGCGGCCCATGGCCTCGACGAGCACGAAACGCAGTTCGGACTGGTCGACGCGGTCGTTGAGCTTGACGGCGGCGCGGGCCATGTCCTCGAGCTCGGCGATGGTCTCAATGCCGGCGAAGCCGCCACCGACGACGACGAACGTCAGGGCGCGCTTGCGCACGGCCGGGTCGGTCTCGGTGGAGGCCTGCTCGATGAGGGAGAGCACCTGGTTGCGCAGTGCAACGGCTTCTTCAATGGTCTTCAGGCCGATGCCTGCTTCGGCCAGGCCCTTGATCGGGAAGGTGCGGGTTACGGCGCCGGCGGCCATGACCACGTCGTGGTAGGGCAGCTCGAACGGGGCGCCGCCGTCAGCCGGGGCAATGACTGCCGTGCGGTTTTCGTGGTCGATGCCGGTGACGGAACCCTGGATGAGTTCGGTGTGCTTGAGGTGCTTGCGGTGCGAAACCACTGCGTGGCGCGCTTCGATGTTGCCGCCGGCAACCTCGGGCAGGAACGGCTGGTACGTCATGTAGGGCAGGGGATCAACAAGGGTGACGATGCCACCGGAGTTTGCGATCTTCTTCTGCAGGTTAAAGGCCGTGTACAGGCCAACGTAGCCGCCGCCAACTACAAGGACACGCGGGCGTTCGGAAAAGGTGGGAGTGATTGCCATGCCTCCATTGTACCTCGTTTGTGAAAACATTCACTAGCCCCGTTACGCGACGGCGTAACGCAATTTTTCGACGGGGTTCACGGCAGCTCCCTGCCCACGGCAGGATCCTCCCATCCCACCCCGTCTATGACGCCGTTGTTGTATCAAAAACCGTGAAAATCGGCCAAATCGGTACAACTACCGCGTCATAGACGGTGGGAGGGGCGGGTCAGTGCTTGTGACCCGGCTTGGACTTGGCGCTGTGGCCCGGGTGGACGGTCGCCTCACTGGCAGCCGGAGTGGTTGCCGCGGGCCCTGCCGGATCGGCCGTGGCTGCTGTTCCGCCCTGGCCGTCCGCAACGGTCATGGTCGGGCCGGGCGTGCCGGCCCCCGAACCGCCGGAGGGACCGCCGTCGGACGGGCCGCCTTCCGCGATCGCGGCGCGGCGCCGCGCCAGCAGGATCTGCCAGGCGCCGACACCGCCAACGCCCAGCAGCAGGACCAGCGAACCGAGCACCAGGGTGGCCGGGAGGGCGCCTGACCCCTGCTCGGCGGGGACGGGGCTCGGGGCTGCGTGCTCCACGAGAGTCGGCTCGGGCTGCGGCACCACAGTGCCGGTTTCGCCGCCCTCGGCCGGGGGCACTTCCTGTCCTCGCCGGTGCACCCGGATCCAGTCGGCAATGCTGCCCAGCGGGTTGGCCTCGACCACGGGGACGTCCGCGGTCAGTGCGGCGTCGGCGTCGAGGATTCCGTAGCCGTAGATGGCGTTGGGCACGCCGTCGCCGGCCGGCTTGGCCGTGGAGATGATGCGGTTGATGACCTGGGCGGCACTCATGTCCGGATACTTGGAGCGGATCAGCGCGGCAACACCGGAAACAATGGGCGCCGCGCCGCTGGTGCCGCTCCACTGCGCGTAGCCGCCGCCGGGCAGCCCGCCGATGAGGTCTTCGGCCGGGGCGCTGACGCCGATGCTGATGCCCTGGGAGGAGGAATCCACGCTGGCGCTGCCGTCTTTGTCGAGCCCGCCAACGGCCAGGACGCCCGGGATGGTGGCCGGGGCGCCCACCTGTTCGCTGCCCGATTTGCGGTTGCCCGCGGCCGCCACGATCACCACGTCACGCTCTTCGGCGTAGGCAAACGCGTCGTCCCAGCTCTGCGGCCAGGCGGTGGAGGTGCTGCCCAGGGACATGTTGATGACCTTGGCGCCTTGGTCGACGGCCCACTTCACGGCGGCGGGAATCTGGTCGTCAATGTTCTTCCCCGAGGGGTTGTCGCTGCCCAGCCAAACGGAGACGCTGAGCATTTCAGCTTCCGGTGCGACGCCGATGACTCCGTCCGGCCCCCCGCTCTCCGCCTCTTCCGTGGGCTTGGCGCTGGCGCTGGCCTTCGTCTTGGCGCTGGGCTTGGCCGACGGCGAGCTGGTCTTGTGCCCGCGCCCGCCCAGCATGGTGGCCACGAGGGTGCCGTGCTCCGGCTCGGCCCCGATGCCCTTGCTGCCGTCGGCGGCTCCGGCTCCGGAAATGTCAATTCCCGGGCCCATGGCGCCCTTCAGGTCCGGATGGGACTTGTCGACGCCGCTGTCGATGATGGCGACCTTGACGCCGGCGCCTTTCGAGACCTCCCACGCCTTTTCGATGCCCGACTGCGTCAGCCAGTATTGGCGGTCGCGGATGTCGTCCGCCGATGCGCCGCCGGCCCCCACCACGACGAATGCGGCCCCGAGGGCAACGGTCATGAACGCGGCGGCGAATGGACGCAACCGTGGGACAAACTGCATAAAGGCTCGTTTCGGTGAGGGGGAAAGGTCAGCCTCGGGCGGCACCCAGGGCAATTCCGTCCAGAATATCGTGTTCGCTGGTGGTTGCCGATTCCAGACGCCCGCCGGTGAGTGACGCCAGGCGGCGCAGCACGGTCCGCCAAATCAGCGCTCCGGCGCCAATGACGTCCACGCGGCCGGGGTGCATGAACCCAAGCTCGGACCGCTCCGCGCGCGTCATGTGGAGCAGCGATGTTGCGGCCGCGTCAATGTCTTCCAGCGGCACGACGGCGGCATGAATCACCTCGGATTGGTAGCTCGCCAGGCCGAGGGCGTGGGCCGTGATGGTGGTGATGGTGCCGGCCACGCCCACGATGCCGTCCACCTCGCCGAGGGGCACCACCGCCATGACCTCATCCAGCTTGGCGCCGATGGCCTCCTCTGCCGCGACTACCTGCTCATTCGTGGGCGGGTCGCTTTGGAGGTAGCGCTCGGTAAACCGGACGCAGCCCATGTCGGTGCTCAGTGCCGCCGTGACGCCGGATGCACCGCCGAGCACAAATTCGGTGCTGCCGCCGCCGAGGTCAACGACAAGAACATTGCGGTCCTGCGCGGGAGGCAGGACGCTGGCCGCCCCCGCAAAGGAAAGGGCCGCTTCCTCGTTGCCGCTGACGACTTCGGGACTGATGCCCAGCCTGGCCTCGACCCCGGCGACAAAGACGTCGCGGTTCCGGGCGTCGCGGGTTGCGCTTGTGGCGACAAAGCGCACCCGGTCCACGCCGGAGGACCGGATCAATTCCGCATATTCGTCAAGTGCCGTGAAGGTGCGTTCAAGCGCGGCCTCGCCCAGGACCCCTGTCACGTCCACGCCCTCGCCCAGCCGGACCACCCGCATGAGGCGGTGGACATCGGAAAGGCGCGCGCCGCCGTCGTCCATGGGCAGGACATCGGCGATGAGCAGGCGGATGGAATTGGTCCCGCAGTCGATGGCTGCAACGCGCATGGGCTACTTCTCCTGCTGGTTGAGGTGCTTGACGTGGCGGCTGAGGTCCTTGTTGGGGACCGGGGCGGCGTTGTCCCAGGCACCCTCGCAGTAGCAGCGGTCGGCGGTCCACCAGGGGGCGACGGCGGCCAGGGCCTCATCGCCGAGCGGGTTGGCCCCGGGGCCCTCGGCCAGGGCGTGGCCGATCAGCACGTGCAGGCACTTGACACGCGTGGGCATGCCGCCGGCGGAGATGCCGGCGATTTCGGGCACGGGGCCGGTGCCGGCACGCTCGCCGATGGCCTCGCGGGCGGCGATGTAGCTCAGGTGTGCTTTTTCATAGGCGGCTGCGAGCTCGGCGTCGGCGCCCAGGCGTTCGGTCATTTCGTTCATCATGCCGGCCGCTTCGAGGCGCGAGGCTGCCGCAGTCAGGACGGGGTGCGTCAGGTAAAAGGTGGTGGGGAACGGGATTCCGTTGCTCAGGCGCGGGGCGGTTGCGGCCACGAGCGGATTGCCGCAGATGCACCGGGCCGGGATCTCGACGACGTCGCGCACCGGCCGGTTGAGCTGGCGGCTGAGCGTGTCCAGGTCCTGCTGGCTGGGGACGCGCCCGTCTGGGGTGGAGCTTGCGGTTGCGGGCACGAAGGGGCCTTTCATGAAACATGGTCCAGTTGGTTCAACCAGCCATTTTAGCGTGGATCGGGATGCCCGGCGTGACGGCCCGGACTGGACGCGGCCCGGGACGCGGACGCGGCCGCACCGGAACGCACCCGGTCTGGGCGCACTGTCAGGGGGCGGGTTCAGCCGCGGGCGCCGCCGGATCTGCCGCCGGCGCCGTGGTCGGGTCGGCCGGGGTGTCTGCAGGCTTCGCCGCCGGCTTTTCGGCCGGCACCTGGACGATGGCCGATTTCTGCACGGCGCCCCACAGATTGTCCACCCAGTGCGATTCCTTCACCGCCGTGGCCGCCTTCGCGCTGGTGGCCTGCCCGGCGGCGGCCTGCGCCTCCTTGGCGGAATTCTCCAGCCCGGCTACACCGTCAGCGCCGTAGACCCAGTAACCGGTCTCACCCGGCATGAGCATGCTGACTCGGTCGCGGGCCTGCTTCTTGATATAGGCGGGATCATCCCAACGGGCCAGTTCAGCCTGGAAATCTCCCTGCTGCGCCTCCCGGGCAGAAATGTCCGCCCGAAGTGCGGAGATTTCAGCACGCTGGGTCATGAACGTGTGGACGTTCGGTGCCAGCAGCACTGCGAACACGCCTAGGGTCAGTCCGAGGACCAGCAGCCGGCCGGAAAACGAGCGCGCCGGGACGGGGCTGTTCTCGGCGGCGTGGACCACGCCTTCCTGGCGGCTGCGGGCATTGGGGTCCGATGCCGGCTTGCGCTCACGCTTCGGTGCGTTCTTCCGCCCGCCCTTGTCGGAGCCGCCGCCAACCTTCCCGGCACCGTTGGCGGGCTGGGCGCCGGAGCCAGGCTCCGCCGTCGTGCCTGAATTGGCCGGGCCGCTTCCTTCGCTGCTTGGGGCGCCGGCAATGCCTGCGGTGAATTGCGCCTTGGGCACTGAGGGCCGTCGCGTGGACATGGAACTCCTAAAAAATCCTGCTGCAAAAGACCGCGGGGACGGCAAAGCCGCGGCCAGCCGCCAAGGTCTGTTATCAACCTTAGCCAGCTGCCGCGGCCCTTGCTGTTATTTAGCCCTTGAAACGCGGGAAGGCGCTGCGGCCCGCGTAGACTGCTGCGTCATCGAGTTCTTCTTCGATGCGCAGCAGCTGGTTGTACTTGGCAACGCGCTCGGAGCGGGCCGGGGCACCGGTCTTGATCTGGCCTGCGTTGGTGGCAACGCAGATGTCAGCAATGGTGGTGTCCTCGGTCTCGCCGGAACGGTGCGAGGTGATGGTGGTGTAGCCGGCGCGCTGGGCCATGGACACGGCGTCCAGGGTCTCGGTCAGGGAACCGATCTGGTTGACCTTCACAAGCAGCGAGTTGGCGGTGGCCGCTTCGATGCCGCGGGCCAGACGCTCGGGGTTGGTGACGAAGAGGTCATCGCCCACGATCTGAACCTTGTCGCCAATGGTGTCGGTGAGGGTCTTCCAGCCTTCCCAGTCATCTTCATCCAGGGGATCCTCGATGGAGACGAGCGGGTAGTCGGCAACGAGCTCTGCGTAGTAGGCGCTCATGTCGGCGGCGGAAAGGGCCTTGCCTTCAAACTGGTAGGCACCTTCCTTGTAGAACTCGGAGGAGGCAACGTCCAGCGCCAGGCCGATGTCGGTGCCGGGCTTGTAGCCGGCGCGCGTGATGGCTTCCAGGATCAGGTCCAGGGCTGCACGGTTGGACGGCAGGTTCGGCGCGAAGCCACCCTCATCGCCCAGGCCGGTGGAGAGGCCCTTTTCCTGCAGCACGGACTTGAGGTTGTGGTAGACCTCAACACCCCAGCGCAGGCCTTCGGAGAAGGTGGATGCGCCCAGGGGCACGATCATGAATTCCTGGATGTCAACGTCGGAGTCAGCGTGTGAGCCGCCGTTGAGGATGTTCATGAGCGGAACCGGCAGGACGTGCGCGTTGGGGCCGCCCAGGTAGCGGTACAGCGGCAGGCCGGCGGACTCGGCTGCGGCGCTTGCCACGGCCAGGGAGACGCCCAAGATGGCGTTGGCGCCGAGCTTGCCCTTGTTGGCGGTGCCGTCGAGTTCGAGCATCATGGCGTCGATGAGGCGCTGGTCGGTTGCGTCGACGCCCTCAAGCTCGGGTGCGATAACTTCCAGGACAGCCTCGACTGCCTGCAGGACACCCTTGCCCTGGTAACGGCCCTTGTCGCCGTCGCGGAGCTCCACTGCCTCGAAGGCGCCGGTGGATGCGCCGGAGGGAACGCCAGCGCGGCCCATGGCGCCATCGGTCAGGAGAACTTCAACCTCAACGGTCGGGTTTCCTCGGGAATCCAAAATTTCACGTGCATGGATGGCTTCAATAAGTGCCACGTGTTGCTCCTAATAGTCAGCTTTATTCGGTAAACGTTCGACCACGCTGTCGCCTCAATCCTAGCCGACGGCGTGACGAGGCACTCATTGCTACGCGCCCGGCCTGATTGTGGCGTTGCCGGACACCGTGCACAACCCTGAAGCACGACGCCGGGTGCCCGGCTTTGCGCCCCGCCGGCGTCCTCGCCGCGCGCAAGGAAGGCCGACGCCGCTGGCAGGTGCCGGCCTCGCCGCGCGCGTCCCGGCTCACTCCACGGGGCCCGCCTGGAAAAATTCTTCGGCCTGCCCTTGACTGCAAAGAACATAGCGATATATCGTTAAGTATCGCGACATTCTAGTTCGCGTTGTGACCCAGTCTGTGGGCAGCCTCCAGAGCCGCCCCATCCGGGCCGGTCGCGCCAACCCTACGAGGTTCCCGCCGCCGCCCATCACAACCACTTCACCAGGGCTTCCCATCGAAGCCCACGTAGGAATCAGGTAATACACCTCATGAAAAACTTTACTTTTCCCGACGAATTCAATGACCCCGGCCGCCGCGGACAACGCAAGCCCCGCGCCCGGCGCCACCATGAACCCCACTCCCCCACGGGCGAGGGCGACTTTCCCGGCGGCCGCGGGAGTGACCGCGACTTCGGCGACAAAGGCCCCCGTGGCGGGGGACGCGCCGGCGGCCGCGGCTTTGGGCCAGGCGGCAGGCGCGGGCCCGGCTTCGGCCCGGCAGGCTTTGGTCCAGGTTTTGGTCCCGGTTTTGGTCCAGGCCCCGGCGGCCCCGGTTTTGGTCCAGGCCCCGGCGGGCGCGGCGGCAGGGTGCGCAAGGGCAATGTCCGCAGCGCCATCCTGTCCCTTCTGAGCCAGCACAGCTACAACGGCTACGGCATGATCCGGGCCATCGTCATGCACACTGACGGTGCCTGGCGCCCCAGCCCCGGTTCCGTTTATCCCACGCTTGCCGTGCTGCAGGCCGAGGGCCTGATCGAGTCTTCCGAGGAGGGCAAGCGCACGGAGTTCTCGCTCACGGAGGCCGGCAGGGCCTACGTTGCGGAGAATCCGGACGAAATGGCGCAGGTGTGGGCCGACGTCAATGAGGAGGCCGGCGCTGGCACCGAATTGCGTGCAGGAATGCACAAGCTCGGCGGCGCCGTGCAGCAGATCGCCATGGCCGGCACGGAGGAACAGATCAAGAGCGCCACCGAGGCCCTCGACGCCGCGCGCCGGACCATCTACCAGCTGTTGGCCGACTGACCATGCCCTGTTCCACCGCTGCACAAGGACTTGCTGTGGATGCCATTGATTGGCACCCACGGCAAGTCCCTGTGCGGCAAGATTGGTTGGCACGGGTGCGGGTAACCTCCGCTGCTGTGGTTTCCGCGGTTGGGCCGCTACTGCCGTTGAAACTTGTGGACAGCCGTGCGCAGTGCACGCTCTGCGTCGAGGCCCCGTGCACGGGCGTCCCTCACAACTTGGAACAACAGCTCGCCCAGCGCATCTTCAGTCTGCGGAGGGCCGGCCATGTCCCGGCCTGCTGGGGCATCTGGGCCGTCGCCCCGGCCACCGGTTCGCCCCTCAACGCGGTCCAGGGTCTTGGCGGCGAGTGACAGGGCGGGCAGCGAGTCGGGCAGGGACTCAAAAACCGATTCCTCCCCGTGCGTCTCCTGCGCCTTGGCGGCCTCGTAGCTGCGCTCAATCTCGGCGATGCTTTCGGGAAAGTGGTCCTGCAGCGATCCGTCCGGACGGAAAACGTGGCCGTTGCGCCGGACCAGCTTGGTTCGAAGTGTCTGCGCCACGTCCGCCAGCGTGAACCCGCCCGACTCCGACTGCAGGAGCGAGTGGAGCACTATTTGGTAGAGCACGTCACCCAATTCACCCTTCAACGCCTGGGCGTCTAGGGGCCCGGATGCTTCAACGACGTCCGCCAGTTCGTAGGCTTCCTCGATCAAGTACGGTATGAGCGATTCATGGGTCAGCGCCTGCGTCCACTTGCAGTGTTCCCGCAGGGACGCCACGACGCCAACGAGGCGGGCCATTTCCACCTCGGTGGAAACGGCCCGCCCGAAGTCATCCGGTGTTGAGTCAGTCCTCAAGCTCTGATTCGTCCAGGTCGGCGGCGTCGAATGCCTGAAACTCTTCCGAGTCCTCGAATTCGTCCAATTCGTCCATGACGTCGTCGTAGTGCTCAATGATGAAGTCAGCCAGCTGTTCGCGTGCCTCGATGGGCAGGAACGACGCGTGGACGGCGTTCAGTGTCAGTTCCAGCAAGGTGTCCAGGCCGTAGCCGAAGGTCTCCACGAGCAGCCCGAACTCGCCGCTCAGGGTCACCCCGCTCATGAGGCGGTTGTCGGTGTTGACGGTGACGTTGAAGCCGAGCTGGTGCAGGAGGTCGATCGGGTGCTCACCGATGGTGGTGCCGAACGCGGCGATGGCGCCGGTCTGCAGGTTGGAGGAGGGGCACAGCTCGAGCGGAATCTGCCGGTCACGCACCCACTGGGCCAAATCACCCAGGGTGAGGGTTCCGACGTCGTTCCCGTCAACTTCCTCCACATCCAGGTGGATGTCCTCGGCGATGCGCACGCCGTGGCCCAGCCGCAGGGCGCGGCCGTGGACCAGCGCGTCCTGGATGCTGTCCAGCCCGGCGGCTTCGCCGGCGTGGACGGTGGCGGGGAAATTGTTCTCCGCCAGGTATGTGAAGGCGTCCTTGAAACGGGAGGGCAGGAAGCCGTTTTCGGCGCCGGCGATGTCGAAGCCGACAACGCCGTTGTCGCGGTGGCGCACGGCCAGCTGGGCGATTTCGGAGCCGCGGTCGGCATGGCGCATGGCCGTGATGATCTGGCCGACCTCGATGTATCCGCCGGCCTCGTCGACCAAGTCCATGCCCTCTTCAAGGCCTTCCTGGACGGCTTCAACGGCCTCGTCGAGCGAGAGTCCGCCGGCCTGGTGCTGCTCCGGCGCCCAGCGGACTTCGCCGTAGACCACGCCGTCCTCGGCGAGATCCTCAACGAATTCCCGGGCCACGCGGACCAGCGA
This sequence comes from Sporosarcina beigongshangi, assembly GCF_016820535.1. Classification (GTDB taxonomy): domain Bacteria; phylum Actinomycetota; class Actinomycetes; order Actinomycetales; family Micrococcaceae; genus Specibacter. The sequence goes on from NZ_JADHDY010000004.1 coordinate 63,680, forward strand.
GTCGTGCGTCTGCATGACGGCAATGGTGTGGTCGAAGGTCTCAAGATAGCGCTCGAGCGACCCCGAATCCGCCGATTCCAGGAACCAGTCGCGCAGCGCGTCGGGCTCGGCGGCCGGCAGTTCATGGCCGGCCTCGGCCGCGAGCTCAATGATGGTTTGGGGACGCAAACCGCCGTCCAGATGGTCGTGCAGGGACACCTTTGGCAGCGATTTAAGGTCCACAACGGGGATGGACGGGGCTGCTTGCTCTGAAGTTGGGTTAGTCACAATCCCACTCTAGGGATGAGTGTCATGCTGCGCTAGTTTCAGGGGGTCCTGGTGGCGGGGCGCATGAACCGCAGCAGCCGTGGGCAGGGGTGCCGGCCAGGGCTCCGCCGCTTCACTTTCCGGCAGCACGGCGGGGTTTTCCGGGGGATGCCCGACGCCGGGAACCCACCCTGGCGCCTCCCCCACGTTCGCCACGGGCGCACCTTCGGCATGTGTGCTGGCGCGTCCTTCCGCACCGTGGACCGGCGCAGCACCCGGCTGCGGCGTAGCTGCGGGCCCAGCCCCGGGCTGTTCGGCCGTCGCGGGGCCGTGCGCTCCGGCGGGCCGGGCGCCGTCGGCAGCCTCCTGAGCCTGCGCGGACTGAGCCTGCGCGGACTGAGCCTGCGCGGCCTCGGCCTGCACACGGGCAGCATGTTCCGCGGCTGCCGCACCGGGCGCCGGCCGGGGCTTGATCCGGCCGCGCTTTTCCAGGAAGTGATGGAGGTATTTCATGGCGTGGTCAACGATGAAGCCGATGACAATGGCGAAGGTGATGGCGATGCCCACGCCCAGCAGCGGGTTGTCGTGGACCCAGCGTCCGGCAAATGTCCCCACGGCCACGGAATAGCCCGCCCACGTGACCACTGCGATGCCGTCAAGCAGGACAAAGCGGCGCCACGGGAAGTAGGTGGCGCCGGCGGTGAAGTTCACGGCGATGCGGCCCACAGGGATGTACCTGGCCGTGAAAATGAGCATGGCGCCGCGCTTTTCCAGTTCTTTCCCTGCCCAGGCGAAGGCCTTTGCGCCGCGTGGCCGGCGCATCCAGGCGAACCGGGTGGTGCCCAGCTTCCGGCCCATGAGGTAGGCGATGTTGTCGCCCACAATCGCGCCAATGGACGCGCCCAGGATCAGCAGCCAAATATTGGGTTCGCCGCTGCGCGCGGCAATGGAGGCGAGGGCAACAATGGCTGTTTCACTGGGGAGGAACAGGAAGAACCCGTCGATCAGGCAGAAGAGGCTCACCAGCGGAATGACCCACCACTGGCCCGCCGAATGCTCAATCAGGACATTCAACTGGCCGACTATGTGCAAAAAATCCACCCTGGACTGTTCCTCTCAGATGGTGGTTGTCTACACTAAGTTTCCCACGGCCCGCCCGGACCTGTATCCACCCAGCGGTGGATATTCCGGGCCACCATGTCTCATCCCATCGATGTACTCCCGGGACGCCATCCCGCCCAGTCCGGTCCCCCGGCGTGCACTTATGCGCAAAACCCACCCCCAGTTCAACGCATAAACCACCATGCGCAGGACCCAAGCTGAGTCCAGCGCATAAGTTCACAGGGCCCAGCCGCCACCTGCCGCCACCCGCCCGGCGCACACTTATGCGCAAAACCCACCCCCAGTTCAACGCATAAACCACCATGCGCAGGACCCAAGCTGAGTCCAGCGCATAAGTTCTGTCCAGTCAGGCGATGCGGTCGATGATCAGCCGGTTGGCCGGGCGGGACCCCTCAGGTGCGATCACCACAGCCGAGGCCAGGGCCTCACGGGCACTGTCGAACTTTTCGGGGGTGTCGGTCAGGAGCGTCATAAGCGGCTCGCCGGCCCGCACCAGGGCGCCCGGCTTGGCGTGCATCCGCACTCCAGCACCGGCCTGCACGGCGTCTTCCTTCCGGGCCCGCCCCGCACCGAGGCGCCAGGCAGCAACACCGACGGCCATGGCGTCGAGGCCCACCAGCACGCCGTCGGCGGGTGCGTACACAACCTCCGATTCGCGGGCCACCGGCAGTGCCGCATCCGGGTCGCCGCCCTGGGCGGAAATCATCCGCCGCCACACATCCATGGCCCGCCCGTCCCGCAGGGCGGCGGCGGGATCGGCGTCGCGGATGCCCGCGGCCTCCAGCATTTCGCGCGCCAGCGCCACGGTCAGCTCCACCACGTCCTCCGGCCCGCCGCCAGCCAGCACCTCCACGGACTCCTGAACCTCAATGGCGTTTCCGGCAGTCAGGCCCAGCGGCGTGGACATGTCGGTCAGCAGGGCCACGGTGTTCACGCCCGCGTCCTTTCCCAGCGCCACCATGGTCTGCGCCAGCTCGCGCGCCCGCTCTTCCGTCTTCATGAATGCACCGGAACCCACCTTCACATCCAGCACGAGCGCGCCCGTGCCCTCGGCAATCTTCTTGCTCATGATGGATGAGGCGATCAGCGGGATCGACTCCACCGTGCCCGTCACGTCGCGCAGTGCGTAGAGCTTCTTGTCGGCCGGGGCCAGGTTTCCACCGGCGGCACAGACGACGGCGCCCACCTCACCGAGCTGCCGCAGCAGTGCCTCGTGGCTGACATCGGCGCGCCAGCCGGGAATCGCCTCGAGTTTGTCCAGGGTGCCGCCCGTGTGGCCCAGGCCCCGGCCGGAAAGCTGGGGCACGGCTGCACCAAAAACTGCCACGAGGGGTGCCAGGGGCAGCGTGATCTTGTCTCCCACTCCGCCGGTGGAGTGTTTGTCCGTGGTGGGCAGGGGTACTCCGGCACTGTTGCGCAGCCCGCTGAAGTCGAGGGTCTCCCCCGAGGCGACCATGGCCGCCGTCCACTGCGAGATCTCCGTGCGGTCCATGCCGTTGAGCAGGATGGCCATGTTCAGGGCGGCCATCTGTTCCTCGGCGATGTCGCCGCGGGTGTAGGCGGCAATAGTCCAGGCGATCTGCGCCGGGGTGAGCCGTCCGCCGTCGCGCTTGACGGCGATGATCTCCACCGCGGTGAACGGCTGGCTGGCAAAGGATTCCTGGGCGTTCATGGCTGCTCCTTCGGGTGGTGCGGTGCATGCAGGTCCTGCATGCTTGTGGATGCTACACCGCGTGCACGTTAAATGCCGCAGCCCCCAGCGGGCGTGCCGGGGGCTGCGTCGCGGGTTACTTCAGGTTGTCGGGTCCAAAGGCGTCCGGCAGGACCGCGTCCATGGTCTTGGGCCCGGAGGACGTCATGAGCAGTGTGTCCGGGGTGCTGAACTCGAAGAGGATCTGCCGGCAGCGCCCGCATGGCATCAGGATCTCCCCAGCACCGTCAACACAGTAGAACTCGGTGATGAGGCCGCCGCCGTTCATGCGGGCCGCGCCGACCATGGTGCACTCGGCGCAGAGGGTCAGCCCGTAGCTGGCGTTTTCCACGTTGCAGCCGGAGACGATGCTGCCGTCCGCCAGCCGGGCCGCGGCGCCCACGGGGTAGTTGGAGTACGGGACGTAGGCGCTGGCGAGTGCCGCGGTGGCGGCCAGGCGCAGCGGTTCCCAGCCGCCGTCGGGAGTGGCATTCATCCAACTACTCCTTAATATAGGGGTCGCCGTCGGCCGCGGGAGCCACGGCCTTGCCCACGAATCCGGACACGGCCAGGATGGTCAGTGCGTACGGCAGCATGGCCAGGAACTGTCCATCGATGGGCGTGCCGGCGAGTGAGAGGATGCTTTGCAAGTTGCCGGCCACGCCGAACAGCAGCGCCGCGAGGGCAGCACCGATCGGGTTCCAGCGGCCGAAAATCAGCGCCGCCAGGGCGATGAAGCCCAGGCCGCCGGTCATGTCCTTGCTGAAGCTGCTCACGGCGACGAGCGTGAAGTACGCGCCACCAATCCCGGCAACCGCGCCGCCGGCCAGCACGTTCATGACGCGCGTGCGGTTGACGTTGATGCCCACGGTGTCGGCCGCCTTGGGGTGCTCGCCCACGGCCCGCACGCGCAGGCCCCAGCGGGTGCGGAACAGCCCAAACCAGAGCGCGACCACCAGAACCAGCATGAAGTAGCCGATGATGGACTGCCTGAACAGGGTGGGCCCGATGATGGGAATCTCGGAGAGCAGCGGGATGGGGATGTTGGGCAGGTGCGCCGGCTGGTTGTAGATGGTGATGCCGTCGACCTTGGTCTTCATGATCTTTTCGAACAGGAAGCCTGTCAGGCCGGAGACCAGCACGTTCAGGACGACGCCGACGATGATCTGGTTGACCACGTACTTGATGCTGAACAGGGCCAGCAGCACCGACACCAGCACACCGGCAACGGCCGCAGCAAACAGGCCCGCGAAGGCGCTTCCGGTGATGGAGGAAACCAGTGCAGCCGTGAACGCGCCGGCCAGCAGCTGCCCCTCAATGGCAATGTTGACCACGCCGGCGCGTTCGGACAACACACCGGAAAGTGAGCCAAACACAATGGGAGTGGTGATGAGCATGGCGCCCGTGAACAGGCCCACGAGGGTGATGTTCTGGGTGGTGGTGCCGCCGATGATCCAGACCATCAAGCCCACCACAAACACCACGGTGAACGTCAGGGCAACCCATTTGGCGATCTTGCCGGTGTCGCGGGTCTGCCGCCAGGCCAGGTAGGCGAGGGCGATGCAAACGACCGCGACGGCGACGCCCACACCCTTGGCCGACACGACCAGGTTGGGAACCTGCCAGGCGTCGGTGTCCTGGGAGATGCGGAAGGTGGCGGTGCCGCTGGGGCCCATCAGCACAAACACGATGACGGCGAACAATGCCAGCACGCCGAGCAGGATCGGCATCTTCCAGCTGCGGATGGCGACGGCGTCGGCAACCTTGGGAGTCTCACTCTTCATGGTGATGCTCATGCCTTCACTCCTTCACGGCGGACTTCCTTGATCCGGAACATCGAGCGCACCAGGGGCGGGGCGGCGATGAACAGCACGATCAGTGACTGGACCACTGCCACAATGTCGATGGAGACGTCGGCGTTGATGGCCATGGACGTGCCGCCGGCCTTGAAGGCACCGAACAGCAGGGCGGCGAAGAACGTCCCCCACGGCGTCGACCGGCCGAGCAATGCCACGGTGATGGCGTCGAAGCCGATACTGCCGGCAATGTCGGCGTCGAGCATTTTTTCCGTGCCGGACAGCTGCGTGACACCGGCCAGCCCGGCGAGGGCGCCCGAGATCAGCATGACGGTGATGTAGCCCCGCGAGACGTTCATGCCTGCGGTGCGGGCCGCCCGCGGGTTGGCGCCGATGGCCCGGTATTCAAAGCCCAGGGTGGATCGGTTCAGCAGCCAGGAGACCACGAACACGGCCAGCACGGCCAGGATCAGCCCCGCGTGGACGCGGTAGTTGGGTCCGAGCAGCAGCGGGAACATGGCACTTTCATGCATGCGGGGGCTGATGGGGTTGCTGCTGGAGGGGTCCCGCAGCTGGTTCTTCAGCAGGTACAGCACCAGCGAGACGGCGATGTAGTTGAGCATGATGGTCACGATGACCTCGTGCGCCCCGGTCTTCGCCTTCAGGAAACCGGCGATGCCGCCCCACAGCGCGCCGCCGACGGCGCCGGCAAGGATGACGGCGATGAGGTGGATGCCCGGTGGCAGCTGGATCATGAAGCCCACGACGCCGGCAAAGGTGGCACCCAGGATGATCTGGCCCTTGGCACCAATGTTGAACAGGCCCACCCGGAAGGCCAGGGTCACGGCCAGGCCGGACAGGATCAGCGGGGTGGCAAAGGTGAGGGTTTCAAAAATGCCCAGCCGGCCCTGCCAGGTGCGGGAGCCGGGATCGTAGGTGGCGCCGCGCCACAGTGCGCCGTACGCCTCCGAGACCGCCGCCCACATGGCGGAGAACGTGGCGCCGGGATCGTTGAAGAAGTACCCCATGGCTGTGAGCACCCGCGGGTCGGTGAAGACGATCAGGAGACCGCCGATGACCAGGGCGACCAGGACGGCAAGGACCGAGATCATGGCGTTGCCGCTCATGATCTCGCGGACCACCCTGGTTCCCTCGCCCTCATGCTTGGGGGCCGGCTTGGCGGGCTGTTCCTTGAGCGCCCCGCCCGTGCCGTCGGGCGCTGTTGCGCCCCCGGGCGTAGTGGTTGAGTCCCCGCTCATGACGGCTCCCCTTCCGAAGTTGATTCCGATGTGGCTCCCGGGGTGCCGGGCCCACCTTGTGCAAGCAATTGTTCCTGGGCCTCGTCCGCGGGCAGTCCGGCCATCATCAGGCCGAGCAGTTCCCGGCTGGACTTGCCGGGCACTATCCCCATGAGCTTTCCGGCGAACAGGACGGCAATCCTGTCCGCGAGTTCCAGGACTTCGTCGAGTTCGGTGGAGACGATGACCACGGGCGTGCCGGAGTCGCGTTCAGCGACGATGCGCTTGTGGAGGAACTCGATGGAGCCGACGTCCACTCCGCGCGTGGGCTGGGAGGCGATGAAGAGTTTCAGCGGCCGGGCCAGTTCCCTGGCCAGGACCACCTTTTGCTGGTTGCCGCCGGAAAGGGTGTCCGCCGCGTCCAGGGGCGACTGCGCCCGGACGTCGAATTCGGCCACCTTGTCCACCGCATTTTTTGCGATGTAGGCCTTGTTCAGTGTTCCGGCGCGTGAATACGGGGCCTTGGTGTAAAGGTCCAGCACCAGGTTTTCAGCAATGGACAACTCGCCCACGAGGCCGTCGTCCTGCCGGTCCTCGGGAACAAAGCCGACGCCCGAGTCCAGGACCTGGCGGACTGTCCTGCCCACGAGCTCCTGCCCGTCAAGGGTGATGGAGCCGAGGACGTGCTTGTGCAGTCCAAGGACCGCCTCGGTCAGTTCCGTCTGGCCGTTGCCCTGCACGCCGGCGACAGCCAGGATCTCGCCTTGGGAAACACTCAGGGTGACGTCGTCCAGAAGCCTCTGTCCGGCGTCGTTCATGACAGTGAGGTTGGTGACCTTGAAAGTCTCCTCGCCGGGGGTGGCGTCCGCCTTGTCCAGGGTGAGGTTCACGGCGCGTCCCACCATCATGGCGGCCAGCTCGGTGGTGGGGGTGTCCGGCGGGGCCGAGCCCACCACCTTGCCGCGGCGGATGACGGTGATGGTGTCCGAGACCGCCTTGACCTCCCGCAGCTTGTGGGAAATGAAGACGATGGAGGTGCCGCCGTCGCGCAGTTGGCCCATGATGTCCATGAGCTCGTCGGTTTCCTGGGGCGTGAGCACGGCGGTGGGCTCGTCCAGGATCAGGATTTTGGAGTTGCGGACCAGCGCCTTGATGATTTCCACACGCTGCTGCACGCCCACGGGGAGGTCCTCCACGAGCGCGTCGGGGTCGACGTCGAAGCCGAATCGGTCCGAGATGTCGCGGATTTTCCTGCGGGTCTCGGCAAGGTTCAGCACGCCGCCAAGGGACGTGGATTCGGCGCCGAGCGCCACGTTCTCCGCAACCGTGAAGACCGGGACGAGCATGAAGTGCTGGTGCACCATGCCGATTCCGGCTGCCATGGCGTCGGCGGGGCCAGAAAACTTCACCGGCTTGTCGTCCACCAGGATTTCGCCCGAAGTGGGCTCGTACAGCCCGTAGAGGACGTTCATCAGGGTGGATTTCCCTGCGCCGTTCTCGCCGAGCAGGCTGTGTATTTCCCCGGATTCCACCACCAGGTCGATATGGTCGTTCGCCACCAGGGAACCAAAGCTCTTGGTAATGCCCCGAAGTTCAAGTTTCAACGTTTTAGCCCGTCTGGGAAAAGGCCCGCGGCGGCGTACTGCGTCGGCGGGGATGTGCGTGTCTCGAGGGACGAATGCGGGTGTTGGGGGCCGCCGGCGGCAGCCCCCAACACCCGCGTCCGGCTGCTACTTGGGGCTTGCGGCGGATTCGACCTTGATCGATCCGTCGATGATGCCCTTCTTGATTTCGTCCAGCTGAGTCTTGGTGTCTGCGCTGACGTCGCCGTCCAGGTTGTGGAACGGAGCCAGTGCAACACCGCCGTTGTCCAGGGTGCCAATGTATGGCGTGGGGTCAAACTTGCCGTCCAGGTCTTCCTTGACAATCGTCTCGACTGCCTCGCCCATGGTCTTCACCACGGAGGTGAGCAAGATGTCCTTGTAGGAGGGTGCGGTGACGAAGCCGTCGGAGTCGACCCACACGAGCTTGACGCTCTTGCCGTCCTTGTTGGCTGCCAGGATGGCGTCGCCGGCACCCTTGCCCAGAGGACCTGCAACGGGCATGACCACGTCGGCGCCTTCAGAGATCAGGTTGTTGGTGATCTTGGTGCCTTCCTGGATGATCTCGAAGGTGTTGGCGAAGGAACCCTGCTGGGTAGCCTTGTCCCAGCCGATCAGCTGGACGTCCTTGCCCTGCTTCTCGTTGTAGTACTTCACGCCATCGGCAAAGCCGTCCATGAAGATGGTGACGGTGGGGATGTTGATGCCGCCGAAGGTGCCCACCTTGCCGGTCTTGGAGACCGAGGCTGCAACATAGCCGGCGAGGAACGCGGCCTGTGCGGTGTCGTACACGACGGGCTTGACGTTGTCTGCCTTGATCGAGTTGTCATCGATGATGGCGTAGTGCAGGTCGGGGTTGTCAGCCGCTGCCGTCTTCGTGGCCTCGGCCAGCAGGAAGCCGATCGTGAAGGTCAGGTTGCAGCCCGCGCTGGCCATGGTGGCCAGGTTCGGTGCGAAGTCCGAGGTGGCGGAGGACTGTGCTTCCTTCATCGTGATGCCCAGGTCCTTGGTGGCCTTCGTCAGGCCCTCATAGGAGGACTGGTTGAAGGACTGGTCATCGAATCCGCCGGAGTCGGACACGATGCAGCCGAGGTAGTCAGCGGCTGCAGGATTCGCGGACGCACCGTCGCTGCCGCCGGGTGCCGGAGGGGCCTCCCCGCAGCCGGTGAGGACAAGTGCCGCGGCACTCATGACAATGGTTCCCACCATGGCTCCGCGCTTAACGGACTTGGTGGTGTTGAGAAGCAGGTTTTTCAAGGTTCCTCCATCGGTTCTTGGCTGCAGAGGAAGGCTGGACAGACAACACATGCGCCACCAACCGCCACAGTCCGGGACTGCGCTGTCCAAAACTGCGGAGGGAATGCCCCATGCCTTGCCGCACCCAGCACTGCGGCGCTATGACAACAGACTAGTGTCACAAAGCCGCAAGCTGCCAGTGCAGGGGTACCCGCCAGTAAGCATTGTTGGGGAACCGTTACATGCCGGTCCCCGGCCGGCACCCGGCCGCGAGGTGTTATTGCTGCTCGGCGGGGGTGCGCAAGGTGCGCAGGGCCGCGGCGCACAGCACCCGGATGCCCACGGCCAGGGCACGCTCGTCCACGATGTAGTCGCCGCGGTGAAGGTCGTACTCCTCACCGCCGGGAACGTGGGTGCCCAGGCGCATGAGGGAACCGGGGATGCCCTGCAGGAACCACGCGAAGTCCTCCCCGCCCATGGACTGCGGGGCCAGGACCACGGAGTCCTCCCCCAGTTCCGCACGGGCGGACGCCTCAATCACTGCCGTCTCATGCTCGGAGTTGACCACAGGGGGCACTCCGCGCGTGTGCTCCAGGTGGACGTCGACGCCGAACGGTGCAGCCACCTGCTGTACGACGTCGTCGAGCAGCTCGCCGGCGGCATGCCAGGCCTCGCGGTCCAGGCAGCGCATGGTCCCGCTCATGACCCCGTGGCCGGGGATGGCGTTGGGTGCGGAACCGGCGTTGATCTGTCCCCAAACCACGGAGACGCCGCTGCGCACATCGACGCGACGGGACAGCACCGCCGGGACGCTGATCGCAATCTGGGCCAGGGCAAACACGAGGTCCTCGGTCAGGTGCGGACGGGAACTGTGCCCGCCGCGGCCGGTGAGCTCAATCTTGATGGTGTCGGAGGCGCTCGTGATCGGCCCGATGCGCGTGCCGATCTTGCCAACCTCAATCCGGGGGTCGCAGTGCAGCGCCATGATGCGCGGCACCCCGTCCAGCGCGCCCTGGTCGATGCACGCCAGCGCCCCGCCGGGCAGGGTTTCCTCGGCTGGCTGGAAAATAATGCGGATGCTCCCGCCCAGCGGCGACTGCTCATGCATCTTGGCCAGCACCAGGGCAATGCCCATCATGGTGGCGGTGTGGAAGTCGTGCCCGCAGCCGTGCGTCACGCCGTGGTTGCGGGAGGCGAACGGCAGTCCGGTCACCTCAACGATCGGCAGCGCGTCAATGTCCCCGCGCAGCGCCGTCGCAATCGGGCCCTCGCCCACGTCAACAATGACGCCGGTTCCGTCAAGCCGGCGCGGGGACAGCCCGGCCGCCAGAAGCCGGTCATAAATCTTTCCGGACGTCCGGAATTCCTGGAACGAGAGCTCCGGGTGGGCGTGGAGGTCGCGGCGGAATTCGATGACCTCATCAATCAGCGGCTCAAGCCACGGGCCCACGAGCTCGGTCGGTTCTGTTTCCAGCGAGTAATTGCGCACCCTCCAACACTAGCCATGTGTTTGCGCTGCGGCGGCATTGACGGCCCTGCGTTACGTTCCGTCTCTTTCCCATGCACGACGGCGGCCGGCGCCTTCGGGCGGAAGGCGCCGGCCGCCGTCGTGCTTCAGGAGCAAACGAACGACCCCGGAAGGTGACAGAGCGTCGCCAGGGCGGCTAGAGCACGTCCGTGCGGCCCTGAGCCTTGAGCCCGGCCACCGCGTTCTTGACCAGCTGCGAGTGGGCGCGGGTGGTGACGAGGAGGGCGTCAGGGGTGTCCACTACCACCACGTCCTGGATCCCGATGAGGGCGATCACGCGGGTGGTGTCGGTGACGACGATGCCGCTGCTGTCGTCGGTGAAGACGCGCCCGCCCTCGCCGATGACCTTGACGTTATTGTCCTCCCGGGCGCTGCTGAGGCGGGCGATGGCGGCGAAGTCTCCGACGTCGTCCCAGCTGAAGTCGGCAGGAATGACGGCCACGTCGCCGGCGTCGGCTGCGGGCTCGGCGACGGCATAGTCGATGGCGATCTTGGGCAGGGTGGGCCAGACGCGATTCTTCACGGCGATCCGTTCCGGCGTGTCCCAGGCGCGTGCAATCTCCATGATGCCGTCGTAGAGGGCCGGCTCGTTGGCCTGCAGGTGGTGGAGCATGAGCTCCACCGGCGCCACGAACATGCCGGCATTCCAGTTGTATTCACCGCTGGCAAGGTACTGTTCGGCGATTTCCTCGCTGGGCTTTTCCACGAACTCTTCCACCGTGTGGGCGCTCGGCGCGCCGACAACATCCAGCGGCGTGCCGGTGCGGATGTAGCCGAAACCCGTGGAGGCGTGGGTGGGCTTGATGCCGATCGTGACGATCTTGCCGGTGGCGGCCGTGTAGATGGCCTCGCGGACGGCGGCCTGGAACTTCTCGTCCGGGCTGATCACCTGGTCCGCTGCGAAGGAGCCCATGATCGTGTCCGGGTTGCGTGTGTAGAGGATGGCCGCGGCAAGGCCGATCGCGGCGCCGGAGTCCTTGGGTTCAGTCTCCAACACGAGGTTTTCATCAAGCACCTCCGGCAGCTGCCGGCAGACGGCCTCCCGGTGCGCATCGCCTGTCACCAGCAGCACCTTCCGGCCGCTGAGCGGTTCCAGCCGGTCATAGGTGGCGCGGATCAGGGTGCTGCCGCTGCCGGTGAGGTCGTGCAGGAACTTGGGTGCGGCCGCACGGGACAGGGGCCACAATCGGGTGCCTACACCGCCGGCCGGGATCACTGCGTAAAACCTGTCCAGAGGGTCGGCCTGGCCCGCGTCTGGCTGCGTCAAATTTTCCGTATTCATCAACTCAACCATAGGTGACGGCCGCCCGGACCGGCCCCGAAACACGTCAATGTGTCCAAACTTCCACCCGTGGGCTGAGGCCAGGCAAACCGGCGTCGAACTTTCGGTGAATTCGGGGGAAACGCCCCATACACCATCATTTTGTGACACTCCTGTGATTTGCTGCATAGAGCAAGGAGTGCCTAAGTTGAATATGCTGTTAGCTAAGCCTAAATTTAGGCACAAGTATGAGTGCTTACGCCGTGTGCGTTTCCCCGCGTGGAACCACGCCAGCGCATCGGTGACGCAGGGAAGGTTTAATCAGTGCCGACAAAACCAGCTGGCACTCTGTACCGCGGCCGAGAAGGCATGTGGTCATGGGTGGGACACCGTATTACCGGTGTAGTGATCTTTATATTCTTGTTGGTGCACGTCCTCGACACCTCATTGGTGAGGGTTTCTCCTGAGGCGTACACAGCAGTCATTGGGGCGTACAAAAACCCCATCATGGGCCTGGGCGAAGCGGCCCTTGTTGCAGCAATCGTGTTCCACGCCTTCAACGGCCTGCGCATCATTGCCGTCGACTTCTGGAAGAAGGGCCCCAAGTACCAGCGCCAGCTGCTCTGGGGTGTCCTTGCACTGTGGGCCGTGACGATGATCCCGTTCTTGATCCGTCACCTCACCATTGTCTTCTCTAATTTCTTCGGGGGGCACTAAATGAGCACCGACTCCATCGCAGCACCGCGCTCAAACAGTGCGCAGTCGCCCAAGTACAAGCGGAACAAGGCCTCGCACTCAAGCTTTGAGATGTTCGCCTGGCTCTTCATGCGCCTCTCCGGCGTGGTCCTGATCGTCTTGATCTTCGGCCACCTGTTCGTCAACCTCATGGTCGGGGACGGCATCCACGCGATCGACTTCGGCTTTGTTGCCGGGAAGTGGTCCGATCCGTTCTGGCAGGTCTGGGACCTGGCCATGTTGTGGCTTGCCATACTGCACGGCACCAACGGTGTCCGCACCATCATCAATGACTACGCCGAGCGTGACGGCACCCGCATGACGCTGAAGACCATTCTTTACGTTGCCAGCGCCGTCATCATCGTCCTGGGCACCCTGGTCGTCTTCACCTTTGACCCCTGCCCTCCCGGCGCCGTCATTGACCTCCCGTCCTTCTGCCCCGTCCCCTAACTTTTCGTTGCGGAGACAGCCGGGCCCCACGGCCCGGCCGGCAAGAAGTGAACACCAGCATTTAGTGCAGTACAGAGAGAAAGAGCATCCAGTATGCAGGTCCACAAATACGACGTCGTAATCGTCGGGGCCGGTGGCGCAGGAATGCGTGCCGCCATTGAATCCGGACAGCGTGCCCACACCGCCGTCCTGACCAAGCTCTACCCCACCCGCTCCCACACCGGCGCTGCACAGGGCGGCATGTGTGCAGCCCTGGCCAACGTGGAAGAGGACAACTGGGAATGGCACACCTTTGACACTGTAAAGGGCGGCGACTACCTGGTGGACCAGGACGCCGCCGAGGTCATGGCGAAGGAAGCCATCGACGCTGTCATCGACCTTGAGAAGATGGGCCTGCCGTTCAACCGCACGCCCGAGGGTCGCATTGACCAGCGCCGGTTCGGCGGCCACACCCGCGACCACGGCAAGGCCCCGGTCCGCCGCGCCTGCTACGCTGCAGACCGCACCGGCCACATGATTCTGCAGACCCTGTACCAAAACTGCGTCAAGCACAACGTTGAGTTCTACAACGAGTACTACGTGCTGGACCTGCTCACGGTTGAGGAGGAAGCCACCCGCGAGGACGGCACTACCTACATGCAGAAGCGCATCGCCGGCGTCGTGTCCTACGACCTCGCCACGGGCGAACTGCACGTTTTCCAGGCCAAGTCCGTCATCCTGGCCACCGGCGGCGCGGGCAAGGTCTTCAAGACCACCTCCAACGCCCACACCCTGACCGGCGACGGCATGGGCATCGCGTTCCGCAAGGGCATCCCGCTGGAGGACATGGAGTTCTTCCAGTTCCACCCGACAGGCCTTGCAGGCCTGGGCATTCTCCTCTCCGAGGCCGCCCGCGGCGAGGGCGCGATCCTGCGCAACTCGGACGGTGAGCGCTTCATGGAGCGCTACGCCCCCACCATCAAGGACCTGGCGCCGCGTGACATCGTGGCCCGCTCCATGGCGAACGAAGTCCGTGAAGGCCGCGGCTGTGGCCCGAACAAGGACTACGTCCTCCTGGACCTGACCCACCTGGAGCCGGCCCACATTGACGCCAAGCTCCCGGACATCACCGAGTTCGCCCGCACCTACCTGGGTGTGGAGCCGTACACGGAACCCGTCCCGGTCTTCCCCACGGCGCACTATGCCATGGGCGGTGTTCCCACGAACATCACCACCGAGGTCCTGCAGGACAACGACACCGTCATTCCCGGCCTGTACGCAGCCGGTGAGGTTGCCTGTGTCTCCGTCCATGGTTCCAACCGTTTGGGCACCAACTCCCTGCTGGACATCAACGTGTTCGGCAAGCGCGCCGGTGTTGCCGCCGCCGAGTACGCCAAGACCGCCGACTTTGTCGAATTGCCGGAGAACCCGGAAGGCGACACCAAGGCGCTGCTGGACCACGTCCGCAACTCCGACGGCGGCGAGCGTGTTGCTGCGATCCGCAAGGACCTGCAGGACACCATGGACGCCAACATGCAGGTGTTCCGCACCAAGGACTCCCTGAACCAGGTGCTGGGCGACATTGCCGGCTTCGAGGAGCGCTACTCGCGCATCTCCGTCCAGGACAAGGGCAAGCGCTTCAACCTGGACCTGCTCGAAGCCGTTGAACTCGGCTTCCTGCTGGAACTGGCCAAGGTCATGACCGTTGCAGCACTGCACCGTGAAGAGTCCCGCGGCGGTCACTACCGCGAGGACTTCCCGGACCGCGATGACGAGAACTTCATGAAGCACTCCATGGCCTACCTCGATTCCGGTGTCACTGCAGAGAGCTCGGAAGAGCACATCGCCGGCATCCGCCTCGAAACCAAGCCTGTCGTCGTTACCCGCTACCAGCCGATGGTGAGGAAGTACTAATGAGCACCGTGGAAACTGAACTGCCGGAGCCGGCATCAAAGATCGAACTGCCCGCACACCTCGGTGGCGGCGGTGACATCCCCACCTTCGACATCACGCTGCGCGTGCGCCGCTACGACCCCGAATTCTCGGAAGAGTCGAAGTGGGAAGACTTCACCATGACCATGTACGGCACCGACCGCGTGCTGGATGCCCTGCACAAGGTCAAGTGGGAGCAGGACGGCTCGCTGTCCTTCCGCCGTTCCTGCGCACACGGCGTGTGCGGCTCCGATGCCATGCGCATCAACGGCCGCAACCGCCTTGCCTGCAAGACCCTGCTGAAGGACCTCGACACGTCCAAGCCGATCACGGTTGAGCCCATCAAGGGCCTGCCCGTCGAGAAGGACCTGATCGTGGACATGGAGCCCTTCTTCCAGTCCTTCCGCGAGGTCATGCCGTTCCTGATCAACCGCGACCACACCCCCACCAAGGAGCGCCTGCAGTCCGCCGAGGACCGCGAGCGTTTTGACGACACCACCAAGTGCATCCTCTGCGCCGCGTGCACGTCTTCCTGCCCCGTCTTCTGGACCGACGGCCAGTACTTCGGCCCGGCAGCCATTGTGAACGCACACCGCTTCATCTTTGACTCCCGCGACGATGCCGGCGACATGCGCCTGGAGATCCTCAACGACAAGGAAGGCGTGTGGCGCTGCCGCACCACCTTCAACTGCACCGAAGCATGCCCCCGCGGCATCCAGGTCACCCAGGCAATCGCCGAGGTCAAGCAGGCCATCCTGGCCCGCCAGATCTAGCATTTCCCGGGCCGGCTTCCGGCACCGCGAAAGCGCCGCTCCCTTCAAGGGGGGCGGCGCTTTTGCGTTGGCCCGGGCATCCGCCCTCACCTCCCCCGCAGGTCTGTGACGCAGTTGTTGCAGTGGAAAGCGCTTGCTTTGGCCACTTGGCTGCATCAACTGCGTCATAGACGCGGGAGGAGGATGAAGAGGAGGATGAAGAGGAGGACGGCCGACGGCGGTTGGCAGGCTTCCAGCGCAGGCCTGCCAACCGCCGTCGGGCTTCAACACCGCTGCTCAGCCGGCGCGGACGGCCGCCACCAGGTCCGGCAGCAGGGCTGCCGCATTGGGTGTGCCAAGCCCCGTAACCGGGTCCCAGCCGGTGGTTGCCGGATAGCCTGGAACGGTGGGATCTGCGGTGTTGTTGCCCGTGGTGACGTCGTAGAAGTTACTGGCGTACGTTCCCGGGTTGGCGCCCAGCGTGTACAGTGCCTGGTTGATCGGGCCGAGGCCGCCGCCGTTCATCTGTGCGGCGATGGCGACAAGGCCGGCCCACTGTGGGCTGGACAGCGAGGTGCCGCCGATGTCGTACCAGCCGGTGCTGCAGGGGGCGGTGCCGCAGACCAGCCCGCCCAGCCCGTCGGGAGGCAGCGTCAGGTACACGAGAGCGCCGGTACCGGCACTGGCCTGCAGGCCGATGTCAGGCACCCCGCGCATGGCGCCGACGGGCGTGCTGCCTGCCGGCAGTGAATTCTGGTAGCCGGGGCGGGCAAACACGTGACTGAAGCCGCCGCCGGAGAACGTCCAGCCGACTTCGGCGACACCGGGGTTTGCCTGGCACTTGGCGGGTTGGCTGGTGCTGTCGACGGTGCGCGCGGCTGTCGCGGCGGCATCCGTGCACAAGTAGGTCCCGCCAACCCCTGTGACGAGCGGATCGGACGCCGGCCACTCAACTGTGGGATAGGGGAAAGGCAGCCCCGCATGGGGCCCGGCCACCGGTGACTTGCCGCCGTTCGCACTGCCGCCGTCGCCCGAGGAGGCCAGCACGGTCACCCCGTTGGCGGCTGCGGACACGAAGGCGTGGCGCAGGTTCAACAGGGAAGCCGTGCCGTGGAACGCATCCTCTGCCGTGCCGAAGCTCTGCGTGATGACCTGAGCCAGGTGGTGGTCCACCACGTACTGTTCCGCGGCCATCATCTGTGGCAGGCCCTGCACGCCGAGGGTCTCGGCCACCGGAGTGGTCACCAGCAGGATGTTGGCACCGGGGGCCATGGCATGGGCGGTCTCAACGTCGAGGGCCACCTCCAGCGCCCACGCGGACTTGTTCTGCTGTCCCGTTCCCTTGCTCGTGGCAGGCGGGGCCTTGGTGGCGGGGGCGCCCTGCAGGTGCAGCTCGCTAAAGCTGGGCATGCCGGGGGTGCAGGCCACGCCTTCCTCACCGCACATCGGCGCAAGGTTGAAGGCCTGGTTGTAGACGTGCAGGTCGTGGGCCATGGTGTCGCTGCCAAAGGAGTCCACAATGGCGATGGTGGTCGCCCTGCCGTCGTGGCCGGCGGCGTACAGCGGGCCGACGTTGTAGGCCGCCCGGGTGGATTCCGGGGTGAAGCAGCGCCGTCCCACGGACTCGCACTGGGCTTGGGAGGGCGGGGTGGCGGAACTGCCCACCTGGACATAGTCGCCCACCGCCGGGTGGACGTCAGGCACGCCCTGTGCCGCAGGCGGCCCCGGGGGTGCCCCGGCAATGCAGGTGGCTGCGACAAAGGCAGCACCTCCGGCCATGGCCAGGAACCAGTTTCGGCTGCGAGTTCTCATGTCAACCCTCCGTGCAACTGTGGGACGGGCTTCCCAGGCTGCGTCGGTGCAGTCCTGACCGTCCCCCGGCTGGCCGAAGTCCACCTTAGGTTTACTCCCGGGCGAACAGGCACGTCAAGAAAAACTTGGGCAGCCTTGTTCAGCCGCTGGTGGTCTGGCGCCGCGCCTACCGGCCGGGCGCTTCCAGGATGTCCAGGGCCTCGGCGATGTCGTCGCGGGACTTGATGTTCAGCTTCCGGTAGATCGTGGCCGTGTGGGCTTCTGCGGTCCTCTTGGAGATCACCAGCTTTCGGGTGATCTGGTTGGCCGTGTAGCCCAGCGCCAGGAGTCCGGCAAGCTGCTGCTCCCGCGGCGTGAGTCCCGCCATGGGCGACGACGGCACGAAGAGCCCGCGCCGGGCCAGCAACCGGGCGGCATCGCCGCGGCCCGGCGCCCCTCCCCCTGCAATGTGCTCGCAATTGGCCAGCAGCGGGGCGGCAATGGGTGCATCGATGAGTGCCGCCAGCGAGTGTGCCCGGCCGAGGTCCGCGGCGGACAGTCCCCCGGGCGTGCAGCAGGCCAACAGGTGGAGTGCACGCAGTTCCATCAAGGGGAAGTCGAAGTCCCTGGCCAGGGCGGCAAGCTCCCTAGCCTCCGCGGCCTCTCCGCCGGTGGGCGAGTACATGGAGGCCAGCAGGAGGGACTGCCTGGACGGGAGTTCGAGCAGCCGGCTTTCCCCCGTGGCACGGTTGAGCAGCTGCCGGCGGACCCCTGCGGAAGCCGCCGGGTCGCCGTTTGCGGCATGCGCCAGTGCCAGCGCGGCCAGCAACATCCCTTCGGAGCCCGTTCCGGTAAAGTCCTCGAGCTCCGCGCACGCAAAGGTCAGGTGCTGGGCCGCGGCCGCCCACTCCCCGTTCATTGAGGTGAGCAGGCCCCTGCCAAAGGACACCAGGGTCTTGCGCATCTGTACGCGGCCGGGGTTTCGCGCCGCAGCGGCGTTCATGAGGCCGTAGATGAACGAGGCCTCCCGGACGTTCCCGGTAATCATGTCCGAGAGGCACCAGGCTCCCACAATTTCGCCGGCGGCCAGCGGGTACTGCCCCATCGACCGCACTGCGTGGGTCATCTGCGCCCGGGCCAGGCTCCGGGACCGCTTGGAGTCCCCGCGCTGGCCCAGGGTGATCACCGCCGTCGACGCGAGCGGCAGAAAGTGCGGCGTGGAACGGGTGGCGTGCAGGGTGTCACGCTGAACCGTGAAGGACTCGTTCATCTTGCCGCCGTAGCTGAGGTAGATGCCCCTGGCGGATGAAAGCCTGTTGCGTTCCGCCGCGGACGGGTTCCGGGATGCCGCGATGAGGGCATCCGCCCAGTGCAGCACGTCCAGTGCCTCCTGCCAGCGCCCTTCCTGCAGCACATAGGCATCGGCCAGCACCATGGCAAGGGTGCGTGCGAGGCGGTTGCGTGCACCCCCGTCCGGCATGACCTCCACCGCCTCCACCGCCCGGCCCGCATCGTCGGAAACGGCTTGCGGGTTGTTGCTGAAGCGGTGCGCCTCGATGCGGTTGGTCAGCGCCTCGGCACGCAGTTCTGCGGGGGCGTCGGGGTGGCGAAGCACCATGGTGGCCATGCGGATCCGGAAGGCGTGGTCGGTCAGGGTGCGCCCGTACCGGAAGGCGTCAGTGAGCAGCTGAAGCGGCACGTCCTCGCCGGCGTCGAGTGCCCAGGCCACCACTGTCAGCAGCTCCGCGGTTTCGCCCGTCCAAACCACCCCGTCAGGCCCGTCCGGCCCGGTGGCGTATCTGGCCATGGCCGAGGCATAGAGTGCACGGAAATGGTTCCGGCACCGGATCGGATTCAGCAGCCCCGCCATGGCCTCGCCAAAGATGGGGTGCGCCAGCGAGACCACAGTTCCCGCATAGGGGGCTTCGGTGGAAAGCCGGATCAGCCCGGAGTCGGCCAGGGCCTCGATGGCGGTGATCCCCACTTCCTTGCCCAGCAGGTCCAGGGGCACGGGCGCGCACAGCGCAACAATTTCAAAGGCCCGCCGCTGTTCCTCGCCAAACTGCTCAATTTCCACCCTGAGGATGTCCACCACCGAGGTGCCGCCGGGGATCTGGCCCGTCCACACCCAGAGCCCCTGCCGCAGCTCCAGCTGGTCGGAGCTGGCCAGCACGCGCAGCAGTTCATGCAGGAACAGGGCGTTGCCGCCGGTCATCCGGTGCAGCCGGTCAATGGTTTCCGCTGCGAAGGGCCTTCCGGGCAGGATGGCGGCAGCGAAGTCGCCGGTCTCCGCCGGTGAAAGTTCGGGGACGTCGATGCGCTGCAGCAGCCCGTCCCGCCAGGCCCGCACGAGCATGGCGGACGGGCCGGGTGAGGTGCGGCAGGTCATGACCACGCGGACGTCGGTGCGGGAAATCAGGTACTCGACCACTGCCTCGCTCATGGGGTCGAGCAGGGGGACGTCGTCGATGTGGATGATGACCCGGCCCGGTTTTCCCGCGCCACGCCCCGCCTTCCCCGCCACATGGTCCAGGCACTGGGTGACAATGAATTCGCCGATCCGGTCGGGCCGCTGGTCTGCCGCCTGGTTGTCCTCGGTCAGCACCGGGCCAAACACGGCCAACGGGGTGCGGCGGGTGGCCTCGGTCGCCGCCAGGTGGACCACGGACAGCCCCGGATTCTGTGCGCACAACTCCTCGATGGAGTGCACTGCCAACGATGTCTTGCCCACTCCCCCGGCGCCCACGAGGAGAATGCTTGAGCCGGCCCCGCCGAGGCCGCCGACAACCTGCTCCACCAGTTCGCGGCGCCCGAGGAATTCCCGCCGGCGCAGTGCCGAGTAGCGCAAGTTCAGTCGTGACATCAGGGTCTTCCGTTCACAGCCGGGCATCGTCGTGGCGCGCATTCGACCGCGCTTGTCCAGTTTAGGTGAGAATGGCCGACATCTGCGGCTGGCCCCTGCGGCTGTCGGCAAGCGGCAGGAGGCCGGGCGCCGTCGTGCCTGGGAACCGGCGTCCGGTTCAGGCCTTTGCGTGGGTGCGGCGGTCGGCGGCCAGGACGGCGGCAATCGCGGCAGAGATCAGGTACACCTGGCTGAGCAGGAAGAACCAGACGAAAAGGCCCAGGATCACGGCGAACGGCGCCAGGAGGGGGTTGCTGGTGACGCCGTTGAGCAGCATGGCGCTGAAAAACCGCAGCACGGTGGCTCCGGCCCCGGAGAACACGGCGGCGAGCACCAGTATGCGGCGGGGCATGCGCACACGCGAAGCGATGCTGAACATGATCATGGCGACGGCCACGTCCAGGACAAACATGAGTCCCAGAGAGGCCAGCTTCGTGGTGGTGCCGGAGAAGAGCCCGTCCCAGCCGAGCAGTTCGCCCAGCCCGTCCACAACGGCGGAGCTGAGCAGGCCCAGCACGCTGGTGAGTATCAGGGCCAGCCCCAGCACCAGCAGGGTCAGCAGGTCCCGCGCCTTGGACAGGACGGGATTGGTTCGGTCGCGGGCCAGGCCCAGGATGGAGCGGATGCCCTCGCGCAGGCCGTTGATCCAGCCCATGGCCGTGACCAGCAGTGCCGCCAGGGATATCAGCAGTGTTGTCCCGAAGCCGCCGGTTCCCAGGAGGTCGTCGGGCTTGACCATGCCTCCGTTGCCGGTGTCGATCAGGCCCGGGGTGCTGTCGGCGACGAGGTCGATCACGGCGTTGCGCAGCACCTCGTTGCCGGAGGCGAACATGCCGAAAATGGCGAAGCCGGCCACCAGCATGGCACCGACGGAGAAGAACATCAGATAGGCGTTGCCGGCCGCCAGCAGGGGCCCGCGGCGCCGGGTGTAGATGTTCCAGACGCGCATGGGGAAGAGCTGCGCCGCCCACGAATTGACCCACGGTATGAGGGTTGTGAGCTGCCTCCACAAGCTGCCGGCACCCCGGGCAGCGAGGAAGTCGTCGCGCCGGGTCCCGGCCCACGCGGCCAGTGCCTTGCGGTCAAGAGGGCTCGGCGGCGGCACCAACGGCGCGGCCATGGGCTTCTTGGCCGCCACGCCCGGAGCGCTCAACCCCGGAGGCTGCACAGCCAACGCCCTATCTTCCCGATCCCCCAAGTGCCAGCTCCTCCCGCAGCGCCCAGCCGCCGCCAAGATAGTCATACAGCCCAATGCTGGTGACCTCAAAATCTGCCGCAAAATCCGCCATCCCCGCCTTGGCCCGCGCCATGGCCGCTTCGTCAAGGTCATGGGCGATGGTCAGGTGCGGATGGAATTCAAATTCGAGCAGGTGCTCCAGCGGCCCACGGACCAACTCCTCGTGCAGCCGCGCACATTCCTGCGCACCGCCGTCGACATTGAGGAAAACCACGGGCGACACCGGCTCGAACGTGCCCGTCCCGCGCAGTGAAATCCGGAACGGCTCCCCCGCAGCGGCCACCTTGCGCACATGCGCGGCCGCATCGGCCCAGTCATCCGTGGCCCGCCCCGACACCAGCGTGATGTGGGGAGGCACGACGGCGGACGCGGGCCCTGCGTACTCGGCCCGGCTGTCGCTGAGCTGCTTCGCGAGGGCAGCGGGCAGGGAGATGATGACGCCAAGGCTGTCGGGATGCGGTGTGGGCGAGGAACCGCTCTGGCCAATGCCGGGCACGACTAGCCGACCGGTCCGAGCGGCGGCAGGAAACCCACCTTGTCATAGACGTCGGCGAGCGTCACCGACGCGATCTCGCGCGCCTTGGCGGCACCGTGGGCCAGCAGCGAATCCAGTTCCGCGGGGTCGTCCAGCAGTTCCAGGGTTCGCTTGCGGATGGGTTCGAGGCGTCCCACCACGGCCTCAGCCACGTCAACCTTCAGGTGTCCGTACAACTTGCCATCGTACTCAGCGACAAGCTTGTCCACGGGTGTTTCCGTCAGTGTGGAAAGGATCTCGAGGAGGTTGGTGACGCCAGGCTTTTCGGCACGGTCGTGGGCGATCACGGTGTCGGCATCCGTGACGGCGGACTTGATGCGCTTGGCCGTGACCTTGGGTTCGTCGAGGATGTTGATCAGCCCGTTGGGGCCGGAAGCGGACTTGGACATCTTCGCCGTCGGATTCTGCAGGTCGTAGATCCGGGCGCCTTCCTTCTGAATGAAGGCCTCCGGCACCACGAACGTCTCGCCGAAGCGGTGGTTGAAGCGCTTGGCCAGGTCGCGGGCCAGCTCCACGTGCTGGCGCTGGTCATCTCCCACCGGGACACCCTGCGGGCGGTACAGCAGAATGTCAGCGGCCATCAGCACGGGGTAAGTGAACAGGCCAACGCTGGCCACGTCCGCGCCACCCTTGGCCGACTTGTCCTTGAACTGCGTCATCCGGGAGGCCTCGCCAAAGCCGGTGATGCAGTTCAGCACCCAGGCCAGCTGGGCGTGCTCGGGCACGTGGGACTGGACGAACAGCGTCGACTTTTCAACGTCGATGCCGCCGGCAATGTACTGGGCCGCGGTCTTGCGCGTGCGTTCACGCAGTTCCACCGGGTCCTGGTCCACCGTGATGGCGTGCATGTCCGGGATAAAAAACAGTGTCTGGTAGTCGTCCTGCGTCTTGACCCAGTTCACCAGGGCACCGAGGTAGTTGCCCAGGTGCAGGGAGTCGCCGGAGGGCTGCATGCCCGAGAGGACGCGGGGGCGCAAAGTGGTCTCACTCATGATTGTTTGAAAAGTCCTTTAGAACTTGTAGTCGACGACAAGCGGGGCGTGGTCGGAGAAGCGCTCCTCGTAGGAGGCCGCACGGTCCACCACGCAGGACTCGGCCTTGGCCAGCAGTCCGGGGGTTGCGGCGTGGTAGTCGATCCGCCAGCCGGTGTCATTGGTGAACGCCTGGCCGCGGTTGGACCACCACGTATAGGGTCCTTCCACCTCGCCGGCCAGTTCGCGGGCCACGTCCTTCCAGCCGATCTCCTCGCCGAAGAAGCGGTCAAAGTAGGCGCGTTCCTCGGGCAGGAAGCCGGAGCGCTTGACGTTGCCCCGCCAGTTTTTGATGTCCAGCTGGGTGTGTCCGACGTTGAGGTCGCCCACCACCAGGGCGTGGTCGCTGCCCGCGGCCAGCTGCGGGAGCCGGTTGATCATGGTGTCCAGGAAACGGAACTTGTCGTCCTGCTTGGGCGTGCCCACCTCGCCGGAATGCACGTAGGCGCTGACCACTGTCAGGGTCTGCGGCGTGCCGTCCGAGCCGGTCAGGGCGTAGTCAGCCTCGACCCAGCGGCCGGTGGTGGCGAAGTAGTCGTCGCCGATCCCGATGCGCGTGGCTACGGGTTCCAGGCGGTCCTTGCGGGTGGCGATGAGCACCCCGGCGCGCCCCTTGGCCTCGGCCTCAGCGTGGAGCAGGTGCCAATCCTCGCCGAGGAAGCCTTCCACGATGGCATCTGGCGCGCGCACCTCCTGCAGGCACAGGATGTCGACATCGCGCGCCGCCAGCCACGGGCCCATGCCGTTCTTGTAGGCGGCACGGATGCCGTTGACGTTGACGCTTGCGATCCTCAATCGACCGTTTTCAATACCGTTGCTCACGTGTCCAACCTTACCCGCAGGATGCGTTTGTTTTTGATGCCCGACGCCGCTGCCCCGGACAGCGCGCCCCGTCCGCCCGCGTCGGGCGGAAGCCGGGGACGCTAGTCGATGATGGTGCCGCTGACGGGCTCGTCGCCCTCGTCCGCGGATGCCGTTGTGGCTTCCGTCGGGCCGGCCTGGGCGCCGGCGGCGGCATTTTCGGCCTGTCGTTCGGCGTTTTTCCTGGCCATGGCGGCGTCCATCTTGGCTTCTTGGGCTTCCCAGTCAGGGTTGATCATGCCGCGGCCGTTGGTGGCGGTGATGTCGATCGTGTCCAGGGCGCGGGCCACCATGGCGGCGTCCTTGCCCAGGTATTCATTGACCACGCCCACCTGGACGCTGATGATCTTGAACGAGTGGTCCAGCTTCATCTCCCTGGCCTTCTCGGCCGTGCGCGAACCGGAATCCTGCGAGACCAGGCGGGTGCCGCCGTCGGCCGGGGCGTTGGCGCTGTTGTGTTGCGCCATCTGCGCCTGGGCCAGGGCCACCTGCCGGGCACCAAACGCGGCAGCCTTGTGCACGCCGATGTAGACGAACGTGGACAACACCAGCCAGCCGAAGGCAATGGCGGCGATGATCCAGCCCAGCACGGTGCTGTTGTTCGCGGCAAAGACAAGGGCCACGAGGAAAACTGCGGCCAGCACGATGGTGCCGACGCCGGTGAATTTGCCGGGCTTCGTCATTTTGCCGGTATCAGGAGAAGTCATGACCCCATTCTCTCAAATCCGGCGACGGTCCGCTCCCGCCTTCCACCCGTGGCGAACGTGGCGGCGGCCACGGGGCATGTTCCGGGGCCGGCCAGTCACGTGAACGGGTTCCACGCTGCCATCGGTGCAAGTTCGGCCAATCCGGCCCGCAGCAGCAAGAATCCCACAATCCCCACGATCCAGAGGATCGTTTCCCCGGCGAACTTCCCCAACTTGTTGGATGCGCGCTGGAGCAGCGGATCCAGCCTGCGGCCCGTCGTTGTCCGCAGTGCCAGCAACAGCAGGGCCGGCAGCAGCATCACGAGGGAATAGGCCGCCAGGACAAACACTCCGGCAGGCAGGGCCAGCGTCGAGTTGGAAATGAGCCCAATCGCCACCAGATACGGCAGCATGGTGGGCAGTTCGAGCAGGCCGGCGATGAGGGCCAGGCCGATGATGCCCCCGGGGCTGCGCAACGCCTTGGACAGCCGGGACTGCCACTTGACCTCCACCTTGGAGTCCAGCTTGGAACTTTCATTCCCGGAGATTTCGCCGGCGCCTCCTGCCATGGCGGCCTTCTTCTGCGCCTTCTTGGCCGGATCAGGCTGCAACGAGTAGGCCAGCATGGCGCCCCCGCCGAGCACCATGGCCCACGGCACCACGGGCAGCTTCGTCAACGCTTGCCCGCCCAGTCCGTGGGTGATCCACTCGGCTCCGCCGAGCACTGCAATGCCAACCGCGAAGTAGAAAGCGGCAAGGACTCCCAGGTACAGCAATATTCGCGGCAGGATGCGGCGTGCGTCCGGGCGCAGCATGAGCCACAGCGGGATCAGCAGGGTTCCAATGCTGGTGCTGTCGATGAGGGCCAAAACTGCCAGTTGAACATACATCGCGGTCGTCATGCTTCCAGCCTCCCAACCACCGCCCGGCAGGGAATCGGCCATTGGGCGCGCCCCGTGTCATACCTTCGTCTCACAGGCCCGCGTTTCGTTTGCCCGCGCCCGCGCCGCAACGGAAGATGGGGGCATGGAAGAATCCACCGCGTCCGCCCGCACCGGAAATCCCGGCACGGCCGGGCCAGGCACCGTGCCTCCCCCGTCCGCCACACCGCTGCTGCGCCGCCTGGGGACTGCCTTCATGCGCGTGGATGTGCGGCGCGTGGCGAAGTTCAAGGTCGAGGACATGGCACTGGCGGGCGGCTATTTCCTGTTGTTCTGGCTGCTCGACGCCGTCAACCTCACAGCGTTTGGCAGCTTCAAGGTGGAGGCCCTGGCATCCGCATGGCCAGCCGTCGCGGTCCTTGGCTGCGCCGGCGTCCTGTTCCGCCGCACCGCACCCGCCGCCATGGCGTGGATGTGCGGGCTGGCCTCCGCGGGACTGCTCCTGGCCGGGCACGCCGGCTCCTTCATCCTCATGTTTGAGTTCTTCTTTTCACTTGTCTTGTTCGGCCCGCCCAGGGCCGCCGCGCTGGCCTCACGCGCCGCATGGGTTGTGACAGCCATGCTGGTCGTTGCCGCTTTTGCAGCGTTCAGGGACGCCGGCCTCACAGTGGTCGCCGGGCTGCTGGGCGTCATCACCTTCCTGACCCCCGTCGAATGGGCCGGCAACCTGCGCAAGGCCACCCTGCTTGCGGACAGTGAATCCGCCCGCGCCGACGCCGTCCACGAAGCCGCCGCGCAGCGCCTGCTCGCCGAGCGCAACGCCCATGACCTCTTCCTGGAACAGGAACGCCAGCACATGGCCCGCGAGCTCCACGACGTCATCTCAGCCCGGCTTTCCGCGATCGCACTGCAGTCCGGCGCGGCCCTCCACGCGGCAAAGGCCGCCCCGGCCGACTCATCCGGGACCACGCTGCTGCGCCAGATTCGCCATGAAAGCGTTGCCGGGCTCGAGGAGTTGAACACCATGATCCGCCTCCTGCATTCCGGCGCCACCTCGGAGTCCGCCGGCCGCATTGCGGAGCTGGAACCCCTCGTTGAGAGGCATCGGAGCGCCGGATTGGTACTCAGTCTTTCCAATGACCTGCCCGACGCCGGCCGCGACCTGCCGCTGTCCGTCCAGACAACGGTGTACCGGATCGCCGCCGAGTCCCTGGCCAACGCGGCCAGGCACGCGCCCGGCCAGCCGGTCGCCGTCACGCTGGCCGAGGTTCCGGGGGCGGAGGCGGAAACGCCGGCCCGGCCGACCGTCCGGCCGCCGGTGCCGGAACTCGTGTTGTCCGTGGCCAGCAACCTGCCCGGCCGTGCTCCCGGGCCTTCCCCGGGGACGGGGACGGGCATTCCCAGCATGCAGTTCAGGGCCGCCCACGCCGGCGGCACCCTCACGGCCGGCCCCGACTCCGGACAGTGGACGGTGCTGCTGCGGCTGCCGCTTCCCGGCGAAGCCGCCCCCGCAGTTGCCGTGAACACCAGCGAAGGCTTCCACGCATGAGCACGCCAGACACGCAGAATCCGGCACCTGCACCGATCACGGTGCTGATCGCCGACGACCACGCCGCCATCCGCCTCGGCATGCGCATGGTGGTGGACACCGCACCGGACATGCAAGTGGTGGGCGAGGCAGGCGACGGGGCAACCGCCGTCGCCATGGCGCGGACCCTGCGGCCCGACGTCGTGCTTATGGACCTGCGCATGCCGGTCCTTGACGGCGTGGCTGCCACGGGAGCGATCCGCGGCGAAGGGCTGGCACGGGTGCTGGTGCTGACCACCTTCGACCATGACTCGTACCTGTTTGGCGCGCTCCGGGCCGGGGCCGACGGCTTCCTGCTCAAGAGCGCCGAACCGGACGCCATCACGGAGGCGCTGCGGCGCGTCCACCAGGGCGGCCAGGTCATTGCCCCGGAGGTCACGGCGCGGATCGTCTCAGCAGCGCTGGCCGGCGGCGGGCCGGGTCCGGCCGGTGCCGAACCGGCCGGGCTGGGGCAGTTGACGGAACGGGAACGGGAAGTTCTTGACTGTCTCGGGGACGGCCTGACGAACTATTCGATCGGTCGGCGCCTGGGCATTTCCGAAGCCACCGTGAAGACCCATGTCTCGCGGGTTCTGGCCAAGCTCGGCCTGCAGTCGCGGGTTCAGGCAGCCCTGCTCCGGAGCCGCTAAAGCAGGTAGGGTGCCGGCGGAAAGGTCAGGTAGTCCTGCGGGCTGGTGACCGGGGCTGACAGCATTCCGGTACAGGAGTCGATGAAGAAATAGCCCACCGCCGTCCAGTTCGGCTCCTCTTCGCCGTTCTGGATCCGTTCCTCGTACCCGGCACAGATGCCCAGAACCATGGGTCCCAGCACCGTGGACCTGCCACTGACCACCTGCGGGGGAAGGTGGCTGAGTTCAGCCTGCATCCGTTGAATCAAGGCCTCCACCTCGGGGCTCCTCCCGGCCGAGGTGGCCAGCACCTCGGCCATCGAGGGAATGGTGCGCACCTGAAAGAGAAAGCGGGCATGCCAGCTGGGCACGGAACGGGTGGCCAGGTAGTCGATCCACGGCAGGATCATGCAGGCAAGGATGTCCCTCAGCCCGGCGTCAGGCGCCAGCACGGCCATCATCTGCTCACGGCGCCGGTTCATCTCTTCAAGGTGCCGGCTCAGCAGGGCGCGCACCAGTTCGTCCCGATCGCCAAAATGGTAGGCAATTGCCGAGTGGTTGGCGGTTCCCGCGTGTTCCGTGATCCGCCGGTTGGACACGGCATCCACACCGTGCCGGGCAAAGAGCTCCTCTGCGGCATCCAAAAGCGCCTCACGGGCCTTGTCGCTGTGCCGTCCCATCGTGATTCTCCCTCGTAACCCTTCGACGGCACTGTGGCCGGCCGGATGCTGCCCTGCCAGCCTATCCAATTAACCATTTTTACGCCACGTGGCGTAAAATGGCCAGGTTGGTCCGGTCAACCGGCCGCCAGCCTTCGCCCCGCCCTTGCCGGGGCCCGGAAACAGCACGTTTCACGCCACGCCTAGGAGAGCACGTCATTGAGTAGAAAATGCGCCCAGCACGCAGCGCTTCCCCCGGAAGGGAAAGCACCGAATTTCGCCGTCGACGCCGTCGGCCGGGACGCCGGAGCGACAGCGGCGGCAGCAGAAAAGCGCGCAAGGGCCGAGGCCATCGGACGCTACGTTGCCATGTTCGCCATGCCGCTGATCATGGTCGGGATGATGATGCTCGGCTATCTCGGGACCATGCACGCCCCCGCTCCAAACAACATGCCGATCGCCATTGTCGGCACCACGGCGCAGGCCAACCAGGTCCTCGGCTCCCTCGTCGCCGCTGATCCAGATGCCGTGGCCATCCGCATGGCCGACTCCGCCGACGAGGCCCGCCAGCTGGTGATTGACCGTGAAGTCTCCGGCGCCGTCGTCATTAGCGACGGAACAGCCACCGTCTACACTGCGAGCGCGGCAGGTTCATCGCAAGCCACCGTGGTCAAGTCGATGCTGGCACCGCCGATACTGGCCGAGGGCCTGACATTGGCAACAGAGGACCTGGTCCCCCTGACCTCATCCGACCCCGCCGGATTGGGTGCCATGTTCATGGCCACGGCGCTGGTGATGGCCGGCTACCTGCCCTTCAGCATGGTGCTGTCCAACTCCCCGGAGCTCCTGCGTTTCCGGCGGGCCATTCCGCTGCTCGCCGCTTGGGCTGCGCTGGTTGCGGCCATCGTCTGGACAGTCACCGGGCCCATCCTGGGGGTGGTTGATGGCCACACCCTGCCTGTTCTCGGCATCGCCTGGCTGGGCGTGTTCGCCATTGGCTCTGTGCAGTTGCTGCTCACACGTTTCCTGGGTCCCATGGCCACGATCGCGGCGATGCTCCTGCTGACGGTGCTGGGCATGCCGGCATCGAACATGAGCATCTCCGTGCACACCATGCCCGGCGTCTACACCTTTCTGCATTCCTTCCTGCCCACCCCTGCCATCGGCGAGGCCCTGCGTTCGGTCTTGTACTTTGACGGTGCCGGCGCCTGGCCGCACCTGCTGGTCTTGATCACCGGCGGGGCGGTTGCCCTGCTCGTGACGTTGGGTGTCGATGCCCTCAGGCGCCGCCGCAAGCCGCATGCCACCGGTCCCAAGGCCTCCATTCCTTCCCTGCACGGCGGTCCGCGCCCCAAGAGCCGTTTCTGGCGCTACGGCGCACTTCTTCTCTTCCCGCTGGGAATGGTTGTCATGATGATCTCCTCCATGCTCGGCGCGATGTCCTCCCCGATGCCCCAGGACATGCCCATCGCGATTGTCGGCCAAAGCGTCCCGCAGGCACAGCAGGCAGCGGACGGTCTCGATCAACAGATGCCCGGCATGTTTGATCTTCGGGCCATGGACTCCGTTGAAGACGCCAAGACTCAGGTGCAGGCACGAACCGTCACCGCGGCCTTCGTCCTTCCCTCCGCTGACAACCCCGTGGCGACACTGGTCACCAACCAGGCCGGAGGCTCCAGCGCACAACAGGCCGCCGCGGGCGTATTCAGCCAAGTGGCCGCCGCACAGAAGATGGAGCTTGTCACCGAGGAACTTGCACCCCTGCACTCCAACGACACCATGGGCTCGGTCAGCATGTACCTCGCCATGGGCTGGATGCTGGCCGGCTTCATGATCATCATCGTGGGTTCAAATGCCGCACCGTCATCCCGCCCCCTGCGGAAGCTCGTTCCCATCGTCGCCGCCTGGTCGTTGTTCATCTCCGCCGTCCTGTGGCTGATCGCCGCCCCTGTCACCGGCAGCGTTGACGGCCACTTCTGGCAGCTCTGGGGCGTGGGTGCCGTGGCGGTCTTCTGCACCGCCATGTTCTCCGCCGTCCTCGAACGCCTGATAGGCATGCTGGCCATCATTCCGGCGATTGGCACCTTGATGCTCATCGGCGTCCCCGCCTCGGGCGGTGGGCTGTCCGTGTACATGGAGCCCGGCATCTTCCGCGTGCTCCATGGGATCCTGCCCATGCCCGCAGCCGTCGAAGCCGTCCGTTCCATCCTCTACTTCGGTGGTGACACCGTGGCACACCACCTTCTGACCCTCGGCATCTGGGGCGCCGTGTCCCTGGTCCTGCTCGTCATCATCGATGCGATCAAGCCCCCGCGCACGGAGTTGCACCCCATCGATGACGAGCCGGTCCAGTCCAGGCCTGAAGCCCCCGCTGTGGAAGCCGGGCTGGATGCCGGGCCAGGGTCCGAGCAGGTTGCTCCCGAGGGGACCGAACCGGCCAAGGAACTCGCCCCGGTGTAATGCAGGGGGCCTTGCATGGCTTCTCCCCTGCCACCCCGGAAGGCAAGTTTCCTGTTGTTCATTCGGCGCATGCCGCCGGCTCCCCCAAGGCCGGCGGCATGCGCCGTTTCAGGGTAAACCGCACCCGCCGCCAGCGTTGCCAAAGTGATGGCGGCTCGCTCCCGGCCGGCATCGGTTCCTTGCTGCCGGGGCGGATCCGGAGCATCATGAAGACAGGCCCAGAGAGAGGCGGAAACCATGCCAAGATTCCAGTGCACGTGCAGCATCGCCCCACCGGACCTGTTGGCCTGGCTGGCTGTGGAGGGCGATCCCACGCAGCGGCTGGCCGCCGTCAGGGCCTTGGCCACCTCGGCAGCCATCCGGTCCCAGCGCGCGGTGGTGGGCCACCTCAGCCGCCGGTTGAACATCAACACCGGGACCATGATGGGTCCGGAACTTGCCTCGGGCCAACGCCTGAGCGTCTACGACAACCAAAAGCAGGGCCGCCCGTTCCTCCCCGGCGTCCTGGCGCGCGACTGGGGACAGCCGCCTGTCGCCGACGTGGCCGTCAACCAGGCCTACGACGGCAGCAACGCCACGTACGAGTTCTACCAGGACGTGTTCCAGCGCGACTCCCTCGACGGCAAGGGCCTGGAGCTGGTGTCCTCGGTCCACTACGGGGTGGCCTTTGACAACGCCTTCTGGGACGGCAGCCAGATGGTCTACGGCGACGGCAGCGGCCGGATCTTCCAGGTCGGCGGGCTGACCAGGTCCCTGGACGTGATTGGCCACGAACTCACCCACGGCGTCACCGAGTTCACCGCCGGGCTCGTCTACAGCAAGCAGTCCGGGGCGTTGAATGAATCCTTCTCGGACGTGTTCGGCATCCTCGTCAAGCAGTACAGCCTCAAGCAGGCCGCCTCCGAATCCGACTGGCTGATTGGCGAAGGCACGCTTGTGCCCTCGCTCGGCAAGGCGCTGAGGTCCATGATCAATCCGGGCACGGCCAACAGCGGCGACCGGCAGCCGGGCAGCATGGCCGGCTATGTGGACCTGCCGGACAACAACGACCCCCGCAACGACAACGGAGGGGTGCACATCAACTCCGGCATCCCCAACCGCGCCTTCGCCCTGGCAGCAACGGCACTGGGCGGCAACGCCTGGGAGACTGCCGGGCGCATCTGGTACACCGTGCTGACCACGCAGCTGTCAGCCAATGCGCAATTCATCGACGCCGCCAACGCCACGGTTGAGACGGCCGGCAAGCTGTTTGACTCCAGGGTGCAGGACACCGTGCACAACGCCTGGCAGCAAGTGGGTGTCCTGCCGTGAAGGTGGTGATTGTCCGCGGCGGAGGCGTTGCCGGGCTGACCGCACGGACAGAGCTTGACTCGGGTGCGCTGCCGAAGTCCGCCGCCAAGACGCTCGCCGGCGAACTCGCCCGTGCCAACCTCGACGACGTTCCCGAGCCGCCAGGCACCGTCAGCTGGCCCGATGCCCAGCTCTACGAAATTTCCGTGGAGGGCCGAGAACGCTCCATCACGGTCCACTTCACGGATGAAAGCATGCCGGAGAACGTCCGGTTGCTCATGGCCTGGGTCGACTCACGCCCGGAACGCATAGAATCCATCGAATAGCGGCCGTTGCCCGGGCCGTGAATCATTCGGACACCAAATGCGGGTGCCGGCGCCTCCGCTCATTCATTTGGACACCTGATGCGGGAAAAACCGCCTCGAAGTCACCGTAGGTGTCCGATTGATTCGGGAGCCGGCCGCAAGGTCGCGGTACGTGTCCGAATGAATTGCGCCAGCCGTGCCATGGGCCTCGAAACAATAGGGACACCCCCCTCGCCACCTCCCCAAGACAGATATGGCCACCAAAAAACGCCTTATGGGGGGCCACATCTGTGTTTTCGCGGGACCGGCGGCAACCCGGGCCGGGCAACACAAAAGGCGGACGACGCGCGGAACGCAAGTTCCGGCGTCGTCCGCCTTTTGGTGAAACGGGACCGTCCGCAAACGCTAGGCGCGCTCGGCGGCCTCCACCACGTTGGCCAGCAGCATGGCGCGGGTCATGGGACCGACGCCGCCCGGGTTCGGGGAGATCCAGCTGGCCACTTCGGCGGCCGCAGGCTCCACGTCACCGGTGACAACTGCCTTGCCGTTGCCATCGTCGACGCGGCTGACGCCGACGTCCAGGACAATTGCGCCGGGCTTCAGGTCAGCAGCCTTGATCATGTGCGGCGAACCGGCGGCGGCAACCACCACGTCGGCGTCGCGCAGCTCGGCTGCGAGATCCTTGGTGCCGGTGTGGGCCAGGACCACGGTGGCGTTGATGTCGCGGCGGGTCAGCAGCAGGCCCATGGGCCGGCCGATCGTCACGCCGCGGCCAACCACCAGCACGCGCTTGCCGTCCAGCGTGATCCCGTGGCGCTCCAACAACACGATGCAACCCTTGGGGGTGCACGGCAGCGGCGACGTCATGGGACGGTTCACGTTGGCAACCAAACGCCCCAGGTTCATGGGTTGCAGGCCGTCAGCATCCTTGTCCGGGTCGATGGCTTCAAGCACCACGTCCTGGTCAATGTGCTTGGGCAAGGGAAGTTGCACGATGTAACCGGTGCAGGCAGGGTCCTCGTTGAGCCGGCGGACGGCGGCCAGAACTTCGTCCTGGGTGGCCGTGTCGGGCAAGTCAATGCGGATGGACTTGATGCCGACCTCGGCACAGTCCTTGTGCTTTCCGCCCACGTACCACTGGGAACCCGGATCCGAGCCAACCAAGATAGTACCCAGGCCCGGGGTGACGCCGCGGGCCGCGAGGGCAGCCACACGCTCGGTCAACTCGGCTTTGATGGCAGCGGCGGTAGCCTTGCCGTCAAGGATTTGAGCAGTCATGCGGTTTACCATTCTTCCTGGCCGGGGTACAGCGGGAAGTCGGCGGCGAGTGCCTTGACGCGGGCGCCCAGTGCAGCAATGTCGGCGTCGCCCTTCAGCGCGGTGGCGATGATGTCGCCGACCTCGGTGAATTCCTTGGCGCCGAAGCCGCGGGTGGCCAGGGCCGGGGTGCCGATGCGCAGGCCGGAGGTGACCATCGGGGGGCGGGGGTCGAACGGCACGGCGTTGCGGTTGACGGTGATGCCCACGGTGTGCAGGAGGTCCTCGGCCTGCTGGCCGTCCAGCTTGGAGTTGCGCAGGTCAACGAGGACCAGGTGAACATCGGTGCCACCGGTCAGCACGGACACGCCGGCGTCGGCAACGTCGGGCGCGTTCAGGCGCTCGGCGATGATCTTGGCACCTTCGAGCACGCGGGCCTGGCGTTCCTTGAACTCTTCACCGGCGGCAACCTTGAAGGCCACGGCCTTGGCGGCGATGACGTGCATGAGCGGGCCGCCCTGCTGTCCCGGGAACACGGCGGAGTTGAGCTTCTTGGCCCATTCCTGCTTGGCCAGGATCACGCCGGAACGCGGGCCGGAGAGGGTCTTGTGCACGGTGGACGTGACGACGTCGGAGTACGGCACCGGGCTCGGGTGCAGGCCCGCTGCGACGAGTCCGGCGAAGTGTGCCATGTCGGTCCAGAGCAGCGCGCCAACCTCGTCGGCGATGGAGCGGAAGGCTTCGAAGTCCAGGTGGCGCGGGTACGCGGACCAGCCGGCGATGATGACCTGCGGCTTCTCGGCGATGGCCTGCTCGCGCAGCTTGTCCATGTCGATGCGGAAGGTGTCTTCCTCAACCTGGTAGGCGGCGACGTCGTAGAGCTTGCCGGAGAAGTTCAGCTTCATGCCGTGGGTCAGGTGGCCGCCGTGGGCCAGGGACAGGCCGAGGATCTTCTCGCCGGGCTTGATCATGGCGGCAAGGGCGGCAGCGTTGGCCTGGGCGCCGGAGTGCGGCTGGACGTTGGCGTACTCGGCGCCGAACAGGGACTTGACGCGGTCGATGGCCAGGTTCTCGGCCACGTCCACGGCCTCGCAGCCGCCGTAGTAGCGGCGGCCCGGGTAGCCTTCGGCGTACTTGTTGGTCAGGACGGAGCCCTGGGCCTGCAGCACTGCGCGGGGGGCGAAGTTTTCGGAGGCGATCATTTCCAGCGTGTCGCGCTGGCGGGCAAGCTCATCCTTCAGGACGGCTGCAATCTCCGGGTCAAGCTCGGAAAGCGGGGCGTTGGTGACGGACTGTGTGGGGGAAAAAGACACTGCTGACTCCTGGGTGGACTGCACGAATAAACTCTTCTAGGAAAGATTATCGCCAAACACATGGGTGTTGGCTTTTCGTGACCTTTGCGTCCCAGGCGTACGATCGCTTTGGTCTGTGTTCGTGCTGCTCCCCGGTGGTGTCCCACCTCATCGCCAGTCGCAACCCCTCCATAGTAATACAGTGGCGCATTTGGGCGGTAACGTTGATGGGGTGACTGACATGATTTCCCCCACGGATTCCTCCCCGGCCGCCACGCACGGCTTCGTCCTGACGCTCTCCTGTGCCGACCAGCCCGGCATTGTGCATGCCGTCTCCGGCTCGCTGCTGGAGGCCGGTTGCAACATCACCGATTCCCAGCAGTACGGCAACCCCGACACCGGCACCTTCTTCATGCGGGTCGCCGTTGAGACCACGACGTCGTTCAGCCGGCTCCGCGAGCACCTCGAGTCGGTGGCGGCGCAATTTGAGCTCAAGTGGACGCTGCACCGCGCCGGCGCACCCATCCGCACACTGATACTGGCCTCCAAAGCCGCCCACTGCCTCAACGACCTCCTCTTCCTGCAGCGTTCCGGCACCCTGCCTGTGGAGATCCCGGCCATCGTCTCCAACCACCGCGACCTGGAGCCGCTCGCCGAGTTCTACGGCATCCCGTTCCACTACATCCCCGTCACGCCGGAGACCAAGGCCGACGCCGAGGCGGCGCTGCTCGAACTTGTCGCGGAGCTCGACGTCGAACTTGTGGTCCTGGCGCGCTACATGCAGGTGCTCTCCGACGACCTCTGCAATCACCTGGCCGGGCGCGCCATCAACATCCACCACTCGTTCCTGCCCTCGTTCAAGGGCGCCAAGCCGTACCACCAGGCGCATGCCCGCGGCGTGAAGATCATTGGCGCCACGGCGCACTACGTCACGGCGGCGCTGGACGAGGGGCCCATCATCGAGCAGGAAGTCATCCGCGTGGACCACGGGCATTCAGTGGAGCAGTTTGTCTCCATGGGGCGCGCCGTCGAGGCCCGCACCTTGGCCCAGGCTGTGCAGTGGCATGCCGAGCACCGGGTGCTGCTGGACGGCCACCGCACGGTCGTCTTCGACTAACGCCCTAGTCCGGCTCCCATCCCCTCCCGTCTCCCTTCCGTCTCCCTTCGCCTCCCTTCCGACTGTGACGCGGTTATTGCACTGGAAAGCGCTTGCTTTCGCTGATGTGATGCAACAACCGCGTCATAGTTGTCAAGGGGAACGACGGCGGAGGCGACCTCCTGTGTTCGGGTGCTGTCCGTCAGTTCGTTTGGCTAGCGGGCTCCAGCGGCTCGACAGGGGCGGCGGCAAGCCTCTCATAGTCGGACTGCGAGAGCGCAGCAACCTTTGAATGGCGGCGCCCATAGGCAAAGTAGGCCGCCTGTCCCGCAATCATCCACAGCAGGAAGACCAGCCAGGTCAGGCCGCCGAGGTTGATCATCAGGTAGACGCACATGAGCGCCCCGAGGATCGGCGTCACGGGGTAGAACGCCGCCCTGTAGCTGCGCTTGAGATCGGGGCGCTTGCGGCGCAAATAGATGACCGAAATATTGACCAGGGCGAAGGCAAACAGGGTGCCGATGCTGGTTGCGTCGGCCAGTGCGCCCAGCGGCACCAGCCCTGCCGTCAGCGCGACGGCAATGCCGACAATGAGTGTGCCTCCAACGGGGGTGCCGCGCTTGGCTGAAATCCTGCCAAACACCTTTGGCACCAGGCCGTCGCGCGACATCGAGACGAGAATCCGGGTCTGGCCGTAGAGCACGGCGAGGACAACGCTGGCAATGGCCAGCACGGCGCCAACGGCAAACAAGGCGGCAAGCCACGGCTTGTGGGTGATCTCCAGCAGGATCTGGACCAGGGCCGCTTCGGTGCCGTCAAACCAGGTCCACTCGCGGGCGCCGATGGCGGCAACGGCAACCAGGACGTAGACCGAGGTGACAATCACCATGGAGAGCATGATGGCCCGGGGCAGGTCCCGCTGCGGGTTTCTGGCTTCCTCGCCGGCCGTGGAGGCCGCGTCGAAACCGATGTAGGAGAAGAACACCCTGGATGCCGCGGCCGAGACGCCGGCCGTGCCCATGGGCAGCAGCGGGTCGAAGTTGCCGGCGTTGAATGCGGTGAACGCCACGGCACAAAAGAACAGCAGGATCACAATTTTGATGATCACGATGGCGGTGTTGACCCAGGCGCTTTCCCGGGCGCCGCGCATGAGCAGCACCATGGCCAGCAGCACGATGGCCATGGCGGGCAGGTTCATGACACCGCCGGAGCCGGGCGGCTGGGACACGAAGTCGGGCAGCACCCACCCCAACCCCGCCACGGATTCGTTGATGTACTGGCCGGCACCGACCGCAACCGCAGCCACGGAGACGGCGTATTCCAGCACCAGGCACCAGCCGCAGATCCATGCCACGCCTTCGCCAAGCGTCGCATAGGTGTAGGAGTAGCTGGATCCGGCCACCGGCACCATGCCGGCCATTTCCGCGTAGGAGATCGCCGAGAGCAGCGCCGCAACACCGGCGATCAGAAATGAAATGAAGATGGCGGGGCCGGCCAGCGGCACGGAATCCCCCAGGATCACGAAGATGCCGGTTCCCAGGGTTGCCCCCACGCTGATCATCGTCAACTGCAGGACTCCGAAGCTCCGGACCATCTTGCGCCCCTCGGTGCCGCTGCCGGCCTCCTGGACCATCTGCGCAATCGGCTTGCGCCGAAGCAGCTGGCGGACCAGCCCAAGGGGAGGATTGGAAGCCCCGGCGGCAGCCTTTAGGGGGCCCGGCTGATCCATTGCTGGCATCCGAAGTGTTTCCATTCTGTGGTCTCGGACGGCAGGTGCGGCTGCCGTCCCTCGCTTTTCCAGTCTTCCGGCACAGCCGGTGCGGCGGCGCGGACGGCCATGCCGACATGGCCGTCGGGCGATGCGGTCCGGCTGTCCGGAACTGGATTGCCGGCCGCAGGCGCCATGCAAGTTTAACGTGCCGCAGTTACCTGCTGCGAGCCCAAGCAGCGGAATCCACAGTGGATTGTGTCACTGCCCCCGACCGGCAGGACCTGTCAGGGGCGGACCAGCAGGATCCCCGCCAGGGCAATGCCCGCCACCAGGATCGTGGCGGACGCGGCAAGAATGAAGGGCCGCGCACCCACAGCCGCCAGGTTTCGGAACTTGACGCCACATCCCAGAGCGAACATGGCAGCCGCCAGAAGCGCCGTCTGCACCTGGGACCCCACATGAACGGCGACATCCGGCAGGTCCACCGTGGAACGCAGCAGCACCATGGCCAGGAAGCCCACGATGAACAGCGGCACGACGGGCGGCCGCCTTTCACCGGGCTTTGCCGTACCCGCGCGGCGCTGCCGCAGGCTGAGTACGGCCATGACGGGTGCCAGCATCAGGACCCTCGCCAGTTTCACCACCACGGCGACGCCCAGCGCCCCTCCACCGATGATCCCGCCTGCGGCCACCACTTGGGCGATCTCGTGGATGGAGCCGCCTGCCCACATCCCCGCCAGTTCCGGGCCCAGTCCAAGCAGCCCGGCCAACAGTGGAACCAGCGGGATCATGAGCGTGCCAAAGATGACCACCAGCGCCACGGCCGTGACCAGGTCCTCCTCCTCGGATTCGATGACGCCCTCTGCGCCCGCGACGGCTGCCGCCCCACAAATGGAGAAACCGCAGGCGATGAGCAGCACCTGCGAACGCCGCATCTTCAGCAGCCCGCCCAGCAACACCGTGCCGAAGATGCCCCCGGCCACAATGCACACGACGACCGCCAGCATGGGCGCGCCCAGGGCGGCGATGTCGGAGAGGACCAGCTGCAGGCCCAGGAACACAATGCCCCAGCGCAGCAACTTCTTGGCGGCGACGGCGATGCCCGGAGCCATGGACGCCGGCAGCCGTACGGTGTTGGCCACCACTGCCCCGAGCACAATGGCAACAATCAGCGGGCTGATGGCCGGCAGCAGTGCGTTCACGGACAGGGCGGCAACCACGGCGGCCGCGCACAGGAACAGCCCCGGTGCGTTCCGCCGCAGCCTGGCAGCCATGGTGAGCACCGCGTTGGCGGGCCGGGGAGCGGTGGCGGGATCCGCCGTCGTGCCTGGAAATTGCCGTGTTGGAGTAGCCATGCCTCCATGCTTTCAGCGGCGTGTACCGGGTGGTAGACGGAAGTTTCACATCGGGCTATATGCTTTCCATATGACTGAGAGCTGGCCCAACCTGCAGGTCCTGGAACTGTTCGTCGCGGTGGTGGACACGGGAAGCGTCGCGGCCGGGGCGAGGAAGGTGGGCATGGCCCAGCCCAATGCCAGCCGGGCCGTGGCCGACCTCGAGGCCGCGCTCAAGGCCACCCTCCTGGAGCGCAGCCCGCGGGGTTCGGCGCCCACGGCATCGGGGCTGTCGCTCGCCGTCCATGCGCGGGAACTGCTGGACGCGGCCGCCCGCTTCAACGACTGGTTCCGCTCCAGCCACACGGCCGAAACCCGGGAACTGCGGGTGGGTGCCAGCATGACCATCGCTGAAACCCTGCTCCCCGCCTGGCTGGCGGAAGTTCGACGGCGGCTCCCCCACCTTCGCATTGAGGTGCGCGTGCTGAACTCCGCCCAGGTCCTCCGGCAGGTGCAGCAGGGTGAGCTGCAACTGGGCTTTGTGGAGACGCCCAATGTGCCTGTGCGGCTCAACGCCATGGTGGTCAGGGAGGACAAGCTGCTGGTGGTGGTTCCGCCCGGGCACGAGTGGGCGGGACGCACGGGCAGGATCTCCCTGCAGGAACTCGCCGGCACCGCGCTGGTGGTCAGGGAGCCGGGATCCGGCACGCGCGAGGCGCTGGCGGAACTGCTGGCCGGGCACTCCCCCGTGGAACCGGCGCAGGTCCTGGGCAGCAACGCCGCGGTGCGGGTATCGGTGGCGTCCGGCGCCGGCCCTGCGGCCCTCAGCGCACTGGCCCTGCACGAACAGCTCGCCAGCGGGGACCTGCTGAGTGTGCCCTTCGAGGGCCAGGGCATCAGCCGCCCCCTGACGGCCGTGTGGTCGGGCCCGCAACGGCTGGCCGGAGCGGCAGCGGAACTCGTGGTGGTGGCCAGGGCCGGCCGCTGAGGCGTTCACACCGGCATGATTGTCGGCGGAAACGGCAACGGGTCTGGCGGCCCGGGCGGGATCCAGCCGGCCCCGGCGGCGGATCCGGAACTGCGCCGCCACTCCCGCTAGGCTTGCACCATGCAGACTCATGTACTTGGAAAAACCAACCGCACCGTGTCCGCCGTCGGGCTGGGAACCTGGCAGTTGGGCGCGGACTGGGGCGATGTCAGCGAGGAGGATGCGATGGCCGTGCTGGCCGCATCGGCTGACGCCGGCGTCACCTTTTTTGACACAGCCGACGTCTACGGCGACGGCCGCAGCGAGCAACTGATCGGGCAGTTCCTGCGCCGCCGCGGCGAGGGCCACGGCATCACGGTCGCCACCAAAATGGGCCGGCGAATGGAGCAGCTGCCCGAAAACTACGCCATGGAAAACTTCCGCGCCTGGACCGACCGTTCCCGCAGGAATCTCGGCGTGGACGCACTTGACCTTGTCCAGCTGCACTGCCCGCCCACCGCCGTCGTCACCTCTGACGAGGTCTACGACGCACTGGACACCCTCGTCGCCGAGGGCGCCATCGCCAACTACGGCCTCAGCGTCGAGACGTGCGACCAGGCGTTGGCCGCGATCGCCCGCCCCAACGTCGCCACCGTCCAGATCATCCTCAACGCCTTCCGCCTCAAGCCGCTCGATGCCGTGCTGCCGGCGGCCCGCGAGGCGGGAGTGGGCATCATCGCACGCGTCCCGCTAGCCAGCGGCCTGCTCACAGGCAAATACACTGCCGCCACCACCTTCGCCGAGAACGACCACCGAAACTTCAACCGGGACGGCAGCCACTTCGACGTCGGCGAGACCTTCTCCGGCGTCGACTACACGGTGGGTCTGGAAGCCGCGGCTAAGTTCGCGTCGCTCGCCGCCGGCGTGGACGGAACCACGGCACAGGCCGCCCTCGCCTGGGTGGCCCAGCTGGACGGCGTCTCCTCCGTGATCCCCGGGGCCCGGTCCACCGGCCAGGCCGCGGCCAACGCAGCCGCCGGATCCCTGGCACCCCTTGGCTCCGGCTTCACCGACGGCGTCCGCGGCATCTACGATTCCCTGCTGCGGGACGCCATCCACCCGCGCTGGTAGCAGCATCCAACCCTCCACCCGAAAAGGACCCGCAATGAAGCAACTGATCACCTTTGACGGCAGCACGCCCGCCGTCCATGACACCGCCTTTCTCGCGCACAGCGCCATCATCATCGGCCAGGCCGCCATGGGCGCGCACTCCAGCGCCTTTTACGGCGTCGTGGTGCGCGGGGACACCAACTCCATCACGGTGGGCGAGGGCAGCAACCTCCAAGACAACGTGGTGCTGCACGCGGACCCCGGCTTCCCCACCCGCGTCGGCAACGGCGTCAGCGTGGGCCACGGCGCCGTCGTCCACGGCTGCGTTGTCGAGGACGACTGCCTCATTGGCATGGGCGCCACCATCATGAACGGTGCGGTGATCGGCGCCGGATCCCTGGTGGCCGGCGGTGCAGTGGTCCTCGAAGGCGCGATCATCCCGCCGGGGTCACTCGTGGCCGGAGTCCCCGCCAAGGTGCGCCGATCCCTGACCGACGAGGAACTCGAGCACGTCCGTGAGAACGCCCGCAACTACGTCACGCTGGCCGGCAAGCACAAGGTCCTGCAGGACCTGCCCGGGTAGCCTTCACGCCCGGCCCCACGGGCCCCCTCCGCCGACGTTCCTGGGGGACGACGGCGGAGGGGCCTTTTGTCTGCACCGCACCCTTTGCGGGCCTGCTTCAGTTCGAACATTGCAACAAAATCAACAAATTACGGACATTTTTCGGGCGTCCCACGCCCCAAATGGGCTTCCGGGTCGCCCCAAAGTCCGGTTTTTGGGCTGCAAAAGTCCACTTTTGCGTTTTGTGTTAAGTGAGATTTGGCGGAAGATGCACGTCTTGTGTTCACATCTTGACTACAAGGGCCCCTGTGATGCACGCTACTACCCATGAGCAATTCACCCAATGCACCAGCCGCCGCCACCCCCAAGCCAGGGTCGCAGTCTGCGCTGCGGCAGCGCAATGAGCAACTGATCGTTGCGTCGTTGCGTGAAAATGGTGCCCTGACGCAAGCCGAGCTGGCCCGGGCCACCGGCTTGTCGACCGCCACGATTTCAAACATCGTCAAGTCGATGTGCTCCAGCGGCCTTGCAACCACCGAGCCCACCACCAGTTCGGGCCGCCGGGCACTGGCCGTTTCACTGCTGGAGACGCCGGAAGTGGCAGCCGGGATCGACTTTGGCCGCAGCCATGTGCGCATCATTTTGGCCAGCCCCGGATTCGCCGTGAAGGCGGAAAAGTTTGTCCACCTTCCCGTGGGGCACCTGGCGAGGGAGAGCATCGCCACGGCCGCGGCCATGTTGGAGGGGCTGCTGGTCGAATCGGGCATCAGCCGCAGCCAGGTCACGGGCGCGGGGGTGGGCGTCCCCGGGCCCATCGACCACCGCACCGGCACGGTGATCCGCGGCGCCATCCTGCCGGAGTGGGTGGGCGTGGACATTGTTTCACAGCTCGAGAAGGCCCTCCGGATGCCTGTCTTTGCCGACAACGACGCCAACCTCGGCGCCCTCGCGCAGGTCACCTGGTCCGAGCACCGCACCGTGCGGGATCTCATGTTCCTGAAGATCGGCAGCGGCATCGGGGCCGGACTGATCCTCAACGGTTCCCCGTACTACGGGCACACCGGCATCACGGGCGAAATCGGGCACGCGCCCATCTTTGACCAGGGGCTCGTGTGCCGCTGCGGGAACAGGGGCTGCCTGGAAACCGTGGCGTCCACAGCGGTCATGATCGAGCTCCTCAGCCGCGGCGAACCCGCAACCTTGAGCGTTGCCGATGTCATCGACCGCGCCTTGTCCGGCGACGCGGCCACACTGAGGGTCATTGACGACGCCGGCATGGCCGTGGGCAAGGCGGTGGCCAACGTGGCCAACATGATCAACCCGGAGATCATTGTGGTTGGCGGCCCACTGGCCCCCCTGGGCGAAACGTTGCTGGCCCCCATCCGCCGCGGCTTGGTGCGCCACGCCGTCCCAGCCGTCGGCGAGGGGACACAGGTGGCCATGTCGTCACTGGGTGACCGGGCAGAGGCGCTCGGCGCCATCTCCCTGGCCCTGAGCCACAGCCGCCACTGGCCCCGGTAGCCAGGCGGCACGTGGGGTGCCGGCCGCGGCAAGATACCTTGAATTGCGCCGTTGAATGCGCACCCGGGACCCGTTGACCGCACACCGTTACCATTCCGTTGTGTTAAATAGTTGACGACAAAGAGTGATGCAGGTAACTTTTGGAGGGCGGACATTTCGTGTGGACGCCCCGATCATCATTTTCGAACAATTATTTACGGAGGAACAATATGCGACGTCGTCTATCGTTGCTTGCCGGTGTTGCAGTGCTGGGTCTGACCCTGGCTGGCTGCGGCGGAGGCGGCGACAGCACTGCCAGTGACACCACGAACCCGAAGGATGCCACCGGCAAGGTCGGCGTCTTCACGTGGTGGGCCGACGGTTCAGAGAAGGCCGGCCTTGACGCCCTTGTCGGCGTGTTCAACAAGGACTTCCCGAACTTGACGTTCGACAACCTTGCCGTCGCCGGCGGTGCCGGTTCCCAGGCCAAGAGCGTCCTGGCCGCACAGCTGAAGGCAGGCAACCCGCCGGATTCCTTCCAGGCCCACGCAGGCGCCGAACTCCAGGACTACATCGATGCAGACCAGATCGAGGACCTGAGCGGCTTCTACAAGGACAACGACCTCACCTCGCAGTTCCCCAAGGACCTGATCGATCGCCTCACCGTTGACGGCAAGATCTACTCGGTCCCCTCCAACATCCACCGCGCCAACGTGGTGTGGGCCAATGTTGAGGTGCTGAAG
The DNA here is from genome assembly GCF_016820535.1 of Sporosarcina beigongshangi. Lineage (GTDB taxonomy): Bacteria > Actinomycetota > Actinomycetes > Actinomycetales > Micrococcaceae > Specibacter. Next base: position 107,652 of record NZ_JADHDY010000004.1, read on the forward strand.
AAGGCCGGCCTGGATCCGACCAAGCCCGCCACCGACCTTGACGGCTGGTTCGCCGACATGGACAAGATCAAGGCCTCCGGCACCATCCCGCTGGCCGTTGCCGGCTCCTGGACCCAGGTCCAGCTGTTCGAAAACATCTTGCTGTCCAGCCTTGGCTCCGACGGCTACAACGGCCTGTGGGACGGCAAGACCGACTGGAAGAGCGCCGAGGTCACCACTGCGATCGAGGCCTACAAGAAGGCCCTGTCGTACACCAACACCGACCGCGACTCGCTGAGCGACTGGGCCCCGGCCACGCAGCTCGTCGAAGACGGCGCCGCAGCCTACAACGTCATGGGTGACTGGGCCGAGGCCAAGTTCGAGCAGGACGGCAAGAAGTCCGGCACGGACTACACCTACTTCGCCACCCCCGGCACGCAGGGCGTCTTCGACTTCCTGGCCGACTCCTTCACCCTCCCCAAGGGTGCACCGAACCCGGGGGGCGCAAAGGCTTGGCTGACCACCATTGGCTCGGCTGAAGGCCAGACCGCGTTCAACAAGGTCAAGGGCTCCATTCCGGCCAACACCACGGCTGACACCTCGGACTTCTCCGAGTACCAGAAGAGCGCCATCAAGGACTTCGGCCAGGACAAGATCGTCTCCTCCCTCGCACACGGTGCAGCAGTGCCGGTTGCGTGGCTGAACGACCTCTCCACCGCTGTCAGCAAGTTCGGTGGCGACCAGGACGTGGCGGGCCTGCAGGACTCTGCAGCATCCATCGCGGCGAAGTTCGCCAAGTAATAATTTCGCAAGGGTTGGGGCGGCCGTGACATTCATGTTGCGCCGCCCCAAGCCATGCGCCCCCAATCTTCTTCGGAGGGAGGCAAACTGTGTTAAAGCGCGCTAAAACATGGGGCCCCGGCGTACTGCTGCTGGCACCCACCATCATTCTGGTTGGCGTCTTCGTCTACTGGCTCATCATTGAAAACTTCCGGGTCAGCCTCACCAACCAGCACACGGCCAGGCCCAGCAACAAGTATGTCGGCTTTGAGAACTACAGCAATCTCTTGGCCGACCCCAATTTCCAGCACTCGCTGTGGAACCTGCTGATTCTGACCATCGTCTTCCTGGGCGGCACCCTGCTCTTCGGCTTCCTGTGGGCCTGGCTCCTGGAACAGCCGTCGAAGGGTGAGGGCTTCTTCCGCTCCGTGTACCTGTTCCCCATGTCCGTCTCCTTCATCGCCTCCGGTGTTGTCTGGCGCTGGCTGCTCTCCAGCCTGCAGACCTCCCAGCCCGGCGGCGAACGCACCACCGGCCTGAACCGGCTGCTGGACAGCGTGGGCCTGGGCTTCATGCAAAACGACTGGTGGTCCAACCCCACCTGGGGCATCGCCGCCATTGCCGTCCCCGCCATCTGGCAGCTCTCCGGCTACGTCATGGCCCTGTTCCTCGCCGGTTTCCGCGGCATCCCGGACGAGCTGCGCGAAGCTGCGCGGATCGACGGCTGCACCGAATGGAAGCTGTACCGGCACGTGATCTTCCCCCAGCTGAGCCCCGTCATGCTCTCCGCGATCATCATCATCGGCCATATGTCGCTGAAGCTGTTCGACCTCATCCGCGCCATCGTCCCGGACGCCAACACCTATGACGTGCAGGTTCCCGCAACAATGATGTGGGTCAAGTACATCGGCAGCGACTACGCCGATGCCGCCGCGATCGGCATGATCCTGCTGGTCCTCGTCGCAGTGGTCGTCATCCCCTACCTCATGTACACCTCACGAGCGGAGAAGCGCTGATGTCCACCGCCACAGTGAACAACAAGAAACGCCTGCGGTCCGCGCAGGACATGAAGTCCGACTCCAAGCGGACCACCAAGCGGCGCATCAACCGGACCCTGAAGTACGCGGTCCTGATCTTCTTCGTGATCATAATCCTGCTGCCGGCCTACGTACTCTTCATCACCAGCTTCAAGGGGACCGCCGACGCCGACCCCTCTCGCGCCTGGCTGCTCCCGCAGGTCTGGGAGACCGGCGGATGGTCCAAGGCTTGGGCCACCCTGGCGCCGTCGCTGGGCCGCACCGTGGTCCTGGTGGTGCCCTCCGCACTGGTCTCGGCCTTCCTGGGCTCGATCAACGGCTATGTGCTCTCCAAATGGCGCTTCCCGGGTGCGAACATCGTCTTCACGCTGATCCTTTTCGGCATGTTCATCCCGTACCAGGCCGTCATGATCCCGCTGACCCAGCTCGTGAGCAACCTCGGCATTCCCCAGGGCATCCCGTCGCTGATGCTGCTGCACATCGTCTACGGCCTGCCGATCTGTACGCTGATCTTCCGCAACTACTACGCGTCGGTCCCCGATGAGCTCATCGAGGCCGCCCGCATGGACGGCGCCGGCATCCTGCGCACCTACGGCTCGGTCATCTTCCCCGTCTCGGCCCCCGGGTTCGTCGTGGTCCTGATCTGGCAGTTCACCTCCGCCTGGAACGACTACCTCTTCGCCGCGTTCTTCTCCTCGGGCCGCAACGGCCCGGTCACGATCGCGCTGTCCTTCCTCGCCGGCGGCCAGCTCACCGACTACGCCGCCTCCATGGCCGGCGCACTCATCGCCTCCGTCCCCACACTCATTGTCTACATCCTGTTGGGCAAGTACTTTGTGGGCGGCCTGATGAGCGGTTCCGTCAAGGGCTAGCACCTCCTCCCAAGGCGGGCCAACCGCCGAAGGCCCTGCCCGCCGTCGTACTTCTTTACGACGGCGGACGGGGCCTTCCGCGTCTCCGGCACCGCCCAACCCACTCCCCCTCCAGACGCCCGATCATGTCCGGGTCAATCGCGGCAGACGTTCCGTCAGCTTTCGGTGCCGTCGGCGGACGAAAGAGTTCCTGCGCTTAATTTTCCCGAAACACAGAGTTGATAACCTTTCGCCCATGAGGCTGACCATTCACCCTGCAGACTTCGGAGATCCCGCCTTGGAGTTCTTTTTGGAAGCACACCTCGCAGACATGGCACCGCACTCGCCAGTGGAGTCCCAGCACGCCCTGGACCTGGCTGCGCTCCGGCAGCCCACAGTCCGGCTCTGGGTGGCTCGCAGCGAACAGCGGATAGCGGGGAGCTGTGCGTTGGCGGTGCTGGCGCCGGGACACGAGGAGCTAAAGAGCATGCGCACCGACCCGGGATTCCGCGGTCAGGGGGTGGCAACGCGGCTGCTCCGCCATGCGATGGCCAGCGCCAAGGCACGCCAGGTGGCGCGCATCTCCCTTGAGACCGGAGCCATGGAATTCTTCTCACCTGCAAGGGCCCTGTACGCCAAGCATGGTTTTGAACCGTGTCAGCCCTTCGGGTCCTACCTCGAGGATCCCAACAGCGTGTATATGACCCGTGCCGTTGAATTGCCCTGAATTCCCGACGGCTGCCAGTGTCGGCGGCCAGCATTCGTGGGCCCGCGCAGGCTGGTGCCAGCGGCACGCACCCTGAAGGTGATGCGGCGTCAGCGAAAAGCGGCGATTATGTGATGCGGCGTCAGAAGTGAAAGGTGCGTTGGCGACGTCAGCTGTCGGGGTCGCGCCTCTTGGGCCGGGTGTAGATGACAAGCACGGCGACGAGGGCGGTGCCGGCAGAAAGCTGCAGCAGGATCCGGCCCCAGGCCATGGCGGTGTTGAAGGCATCGGAGCCGTGCACAGTGCCAAACCAGGCGACAGCGGTGGCCGCCGCCCCTGCCAGCAGCAGCGCGGCCACGATGAAGACCAGTACCCGGCGGCCGTTGCCGGTGCGGTGCCAGATGCTTCTCATGAAGGTCATGGATTTTCCCGGCGCCTGACAATCTCGGTGATCCAGATCGGCGCAAACGGGGAGGTGCAGTTGGGCGGCGTCGGGTAGTCCTTCAGCACTTCCAGGCGTTCGCCGATGTCCAGGGCGCGGGCGCGCAGCTCCGGATTCTCGATGCCGATCTGCGCGAGCGCGTTGTTCATGGCCCATTGCAGGCGGTCGGGGGCGTCCTTCATCCGGGCTTCGATGGTGTCCAGCAGGCCGGGAAGGTCCAGTCCCTCCGGTTTCTTCACGATGCGTTCGCTTGTCAGCGCCCAGCCGGACGCAGCCACCACGGGGTCCGGATCGGCAAACCATGCCTGGCGCAATTCCTCGGCGTGGGCGCTCTTCTTCACCACGTAGTTCACGAACCAGTCGTTGACCTTGGGAACCGTCCCCTGCCGCAGCATGGTGTCCAGCTCCACGGCCGTGAACTCCTTGGGCCGGCAGATGAGCAGCGAGAGCAGCCTGGCTGCGGTGTCGCCGGTGTCCCACAGTTCCCTGGAAAGGGCCTGCTGGGTCTTGACGCGTTTGGCCACGGCCCGCAATTTGCCAAGGTTCACCCCGTGGTCGTCGCCGTGCTTTTCGTTCACGGCCCGTGCCCGCGGGTCCTCGAGGGCGGCAAGCTCCGCCATCAACCCCGCCACCGTTTCCACGGTTCCTGCTGTCGCTGCCATCGTGCGGCCTCCTGTTTCACTGGTTGATCCAAGCCTACTGACATGCGGCATGTTTCTGCGCTGTCCGGAGCATCATTTGGCACGCCCAAAGGCGGGTATTTCGCGGCTCCAGACAGCGCACAAGCTGCGCTGTCCGTGCGGCTGGCTACAGATCCGTCCGGGCGTCGTTCCAGTAGCTCACGCCCATCTGGCGGCGGGCGTCGTCGAACAGTTCCATGATGGCCAGCGAATCATCCAGAGGCATGGTGGAACTCTCGGTCAGGCATGCCTGGACGCAGCGGGTAACCTCGCGCAGCTGGTAGGTGTAGCCGCTTCCGGGGTGCTCGAACGTCTCCACGCGTTCGCTGTCCCAGCCCACCGAGATGCGCAGCCCCTTGGGGTTGTTCACCGAACCGACGGTCTCGATGAATCCCTTGCTGCCAGCGACCGACGCCGTGCGGGGGCCCTGCGCACCCAGGTAGCTGATGAGCTGGGCCTGCGCACCGGAAGGGTAGCTGAGGGTGAGGACGTTCTGGGCGTCCACACCCAGCGGTGTCAGCTCGGCAGCGGCGTGCAGCGCCGACGGGGCACCCAAGGTCCCCCACGCCCACAGGAGCGGGTAGACGCTAATGTCCAGCAGCGCCCCGCCACCGTCGGCCGGCGCCCAGATCCGGGCGGTGTCATCTGCCGGAGCCGGGAAGCCCAGATCGGCCCGAACCCACTTGACCTCGCCGATCTCCCCGGACGCCACGATCTCCAGGGCCCGCTGGAACCCGGGGACGAACCTTGCCCACACGGCCTCCATCAGGAACAGCTTCTTCTCCCGTGCGAGGTCGATCAGGACCCGCGCCTCCGCAGCCGTGATGGTCAGCGCCTTTTCGCACAGCACGTGTTTTCCGTGCTCCAGCGCCGCCTTGGCAATGTCAAAGTGCTGGGCGTGCGGGGTGGCGACATACACAACGTCCACGTCAGGGTCAGCCACGAGCTGCAGGTAGCCGGCGGATCCGGAGCCGTCCGGGCCGCCGTCGTAATAGTGCCTGGCGAAGCCGAATTCCCCGGCGAATGCTGCTGCGCTCCTTTCGCTGCGGGAGCTCACGGCCAGGAGCTCGGCATCCTCCAGCAGGGCCAGGTCGGCCGTGACGGTGCGGGCGATCCCGCCGGTTGCCACCACGCCCCAGCGGAGGGTGGCGCCGCTTGCGGCAAGGGTTTCGGGGTTGAAAGTGTCGTACCAGTCGGGCCGGCCGACGAATCGTTGGATGCTCATGCCGCAATTCTGCCAGCTTGCCCGCCGCCGCGCCGCGTGTGACCCGGCCGGGAAATTGGGGCCGGCCCCGTTTGCTGATAGAGGGTTGCGGAAAACAGCCCGGAAGGTGATAGAGCGTTGGGTGGGGGTGGCGGGGGAAAAGCGCCGGAGGCACGACGGCGGGAGGACGCCTTTTCGCTGAAAGGTGGCCTCCCGCCGTCGTGCCTCATGCCGGCCGCAGCCGGGGCGCGCTACCCCACGCCGAGATAGGCCTCCTTGATGGCCGGGTTGGCCAGCAGTTCCTTGCCAGTGCCGCTGTGGGTGATGGCCCCGGTTTCAAGGACGAAGGCGCGGTGGGCCCGGGCGAGGGCCTGGTTGGCGTTCTGTTCCACGAGCAGCACCGTGGTGCCTTGGCCGTTGATCTCGGTGACGATCTTGAAGATCTGCCGAATGAACTGCGGCGCCAGGCCCATGGAAGGCTCGTCGAGGAGCAACAGCTTGGGCCGCGACATGAGGGCGCGGCCGATGGCCAGCATCTGCTGCTCACCGCCGCTCATGGTGCCGCCAAACTGCTTCTCGCGCTCCTTCAGCCGCGGAAACAGGGTGAAGACCCGTTCCAGGTCCTCCGGCACGCCGGTGCGGTCCTTGCGGCCAAACGTGCCCATGTCCAGGTTTTCCAGAACCGTCATGGCCGGGAAGATGCCGCGGCCCTCGGGTGCCTGGGAGATGCCCTGGACCACGCGGATGTGCGCCTTCATCTTGGTGATGTCCTCGCCCATGAACTTGATGGATCCGGCGGAGGGGTTCAGGAGCCCGGAGATGGTCTTCATGGTGGTGGTCTTGCCGGCGCCGTTGGCCCCGATGAGGGAGACAATTTCGCCTTCCTCCACCGTGAACGACATGTCGTGGATGGCCTGGATCCGGCCGTAGTGGACGGAAATATTGTTCAGCTCAAGCAAAGTCATCTTCAGGCTCCCCGAGGTAGGCGGAAATTACTTTGGGGTCTTCGCGGATGTCGTGGGGCAGGCCGTCGGCGATCTTCTTGCCGAATTCCAGCACCACGATCCTGTCGGTGACGCCCATGACCAGCTTCATGTCGTGCTCAATGAGCAGGACCGTGTAGCCGTCGTCCCGGACGGTGCGGATGAGGGCCATGAGCTCCTCCTTCTCCGCCGGGTTGAAGCCGGCCGCCGGTTCGTCAAGGCACAGCACCTTGGGGTCGGTGGCCAGTGCGCGGGCGATCTCCAGCCGGCGCTGGCTGCCATAGGACAGGTGCCGCGACAGCGTGGCCGCCTGGTCGGCAATGCCCACAAACTCCAGCAGCGCCATGCCCCGCTCAATGGCGCTCTTCTCCTCCCGGATGTGGCGCGGCAGCCGCAGCAGGGCGCCCACCACGCTGGTCTTGTGCCGGGCGTCCAAGCCCACCACCACGTTTTCCAGTGCGGTCATCTCACCGAAAAGGCGGATGTTCTGGAAGGTGCGGGCCAGCCCGGCGCGGGTGATCTTGTGCTGTTTCATGCCGTTGAGCAGCCGCCCCTCCAGCAGGACCTGCCCGCTGGTGGGTTTGTACACGCCCGTCATGGCGTTGAAGCAGGTGGTCTTCCCGGCGCCGTTGGGTCCGATCAGGCCCAGGATTTCCCCGCGCTTGATGGTGAAGCTGACGTTGTCCATGGCCACCAGGCCGCCGAACTTCATGGTCAGGTTTTTCACCTCAACCAGGTCTTCACCAATTCCGACGGCGAACGAGCGCTCGGGTGCGACGGTTTCCGCAACCTCCAGGTCAACGCCGCCTGCCGCGAGGGCAGCCTCGTCCACCGAAGCCTGGGGATCCAGTGATTCACTCATGACGTTGCCCCTTCAGCATTGGGTTTGGGCGCGGGAGGGGCGGACTTGCCGGTGCCGCCGGTCCCGGTTCCGCCCGTTCCGGACGGGTTGGCACCCTTGCCCGAAAAACGGGCCCGGACCGCGGCATACGCCTTGGTGCCATAGGCCAGCAGCCGCTGTTTGGCGGGTATCAGGCCCTGGGGGCGGTAAATCATGATGAGGATCAGCGCGATGCCGAAGATCAGGAACTTGTACTCGGCGATGGCCGTGAACCTCAGCGGAATGTAGGCGACAAGGGCGCCGCCCACAATGGCGCCCACCTTGTTGCCCGAGCCGCCCATGACGACAGCCGCGACAAACAGGATGGAGGTGACGACGTCGAACTTCTGGTTGTTCACAAAGCCGACCTGGCCGCCCATGAGGGCACCGGCCATGCCGCCCACGCCGGCGCCGAGCGCAAACGCCCACACCTTGTACTTGAACGTTGGCACGCCCATGGTCTCGGCGGCGTCCTCGTCCTCGCGGATGGCAATCCAGGCACGGCCCACGCGGCTGCGCTCCATGTTGCCCACGAGGAACAGCAGGACGATCAGAATACCGAGGGTCAGCCAGTACCAGGGGGTGCCGTTGGAATTGGCGAAGACGGGGATGCCGTCAGGGCCGGTTCCCGGCGGGTGGCCCACATTCTGGAAGCCCGGCTGGCCCTTCATGGCCGGGATCAGGGTGGCCAGGATGCGCACGATCTCGCCGAAGCCCAGCGTCACAATGGCCAGGTAGTCGCCGCGCAGTCGCAGCGTTGGCAGGCCCAGGAGCACGCCCACGAACATGGACACTGCTATGGCCACCGGAATGGTCCACAGGTAGGGGATCTTGATGAACGCGGAGTCCGGGCTGGTCAGCATGGCCGCCGTGTAGGAGCCCACAGCAAAGAAGGCGATGTAGCCCAAGTCGAGCAGGCCGGCGTAGCCGATCACGATGTTCAGGCCCACCGCCACGAGGGCGAAGATGGCCATGGCCTGACAGGCCAGCGGCCAGTCGTTGCCCGGTTCGGTGGTGATGAACGGGATGTTCATCAGCGGCAGGAAGAATGCCAGGATGACCACGGGAATGAGGATCAGCCACTGCTTCTGGCGCGGCATTTCACGCCACCGGTCGCTCCAGCCGCCCATTCCGCCGCGGCGCGGAACGTCTGCGCTGGTGCCGGGAAGGCGGCCGACTGCTTCGGAGGCTTCGGTCTGCTGTTCTGATTTCGAGGTTCGGAGAGGCCTGGGGCCTTCTGTCATGCTCATGCCTTGCTCCTTCCAAGCGAGGTGCCCAGGATGCCTTCGGGGCGGAACAGCAGCACCAGGACCAGGACCAGGAATGCCACGACGTCGGTCCACTGGGAATTGCCCAGCAGGATCTGGCCGTAGTTGCCGATCAGGCCCAGCAGGAGCCCGCCGAGGAGGGCGCCGCGGACGTTCCCGATACCGCCAAGGACGGCTGCGGCGAAGGCCTTGATGCCGAGGATGAAGCCGCCGTTGTAGACCACGCCGGAGGGGATCTTCATGGTGTAGAACAGTGCCGCCGCGCCGGCCAGGATGCCGCCGATCACGAAGGTGGTGATGATGATCTTTTCCTTGTTCACGCCCATGAGGGTGGCCGTGTCCGGGTCCTGGGCGACCGCGCGGATGCCGCGGCCGGTGCGGGACTTGCTGATGAAGCGTTCGATGATGACCATCATGATGATGGCCGCCGTGACGATCAGGAGCTGGTCATTGTAGATGTAGGTGCCGAACACCTCGAAGATCGGTTTGACCTTGAACATGGTCAGCGCCTGTTCCGGAACCGGGCCGCGCCACAGGAAGATCAGGTACTGGATGGTGAAGGAGGCGCCAATGGCGGTGATCAGGAAGACGAGGCGGGGTGCGTTGCGTTTGCGCAGCGGTTTGTAGGCCAGCCTCTCCAGTAGGAAGGCCGTCAGGGCCGAGGCGATGATGCCGATGATGAGCGCGAGGAGGAGATTAACGACAATTGCCCCAACGCCAAGGTTGGGGGCAGAGGGGCCGAAGCCCAGGAATGACAGGGTGAACCAGACTCCGTAGCAGCCAAGAATGAAGACTTCGGAGTGGGCAAAGTTGATGAGGTTCAGCACGCCGTAAACAAGGGTGTAGCCAAGTGCCACGAGGGCGTAGATGGAACCAAAGGTCAGTCCGTCAAAGGTGGCGGACCAGAAGTTTTGTGCCAGGGAGGCGAAGTCCAGCGTAATCCAGTCGCTGGACGGCGGTGCCGCCGCAAGGATGGTTGGAATCATGGAAGCAGTCCATTTCCGTGCGCGGTGCCCGGAAGCCCAGGCCGCGGGCCGGCGCACGTTTAAAGGCGGGTTGGTGGCTGTGTACACGGCAATGCTGCGGGGAGGAAGCCCACCCCGCAGCATTGCCGACGGCGGGGGTTACTCCCCGATGGCACCGATGGGAACAATCTTGCCGTTCTCCACCTTGTAGCCGTAGACCGTGGGGGCCGCCAGCTCGCCCTTGTCGTTCCACTTGTAGTGCTTGCTCAGACCGTCCTTGTCGTAGGTCTTGACCCATTCCAGGAGCTTGGCGCGGTCCTGGTTTCCGGCGTCGATACCGGCCAGCAGCACGGTGGCTGCGTCGTAGCCTTCAATGGAGTAGGTTCCGGGTTCAATTCCGGTCAGCGCCTTGTAGTCTTTCTCGAAGGACGGGATCAGCTCGCCGGGGATGCAGGGGCAGGTGAAGTAGGCGTTCTTGGATGCGTCGCCTGCCTGCTTGATGAACTGGTCATCCTTCAGGCCGTCCGGCCCAACGAACGTTCCCGTGTAGCCCTTGTTGACCAGCTGCTGGTCGAACGGTGCACCTTCAGCGTAGTAGCCGGAGTAGAAGACGGCGTCGGCCTTGGCGTTCATGATCTTGGAGATCGTGGCCGAGAAGTCCTTCTGCCCGGTGGTCACCTTGTCGGTTCCCACGAGCGCGTCGCCGAGGCCTTCAGCCGTGGTTGCACCCAGGCCGATGCCATACTCGGAGTCGTCCTGGACGATGTAGACCTTCTTTGCCTGCAGCTTGTCCGTCATGAACTTGGCTGCCGCCGGCCCCTGGACTGCGTCATTGCCCAGTCCTCGGAAGAACGTTGTCCAACCGTTTTCGGTCAGGCCCGGGTTCGTTGCTGCCGGGGTGATGTGGACGAGCTTGACCTGCTCGAAGATGTTGCCCGTTGCCTTGGACTCGCCGGAGAACGGCAGGCCCACGACGCCAATGATGCCTTCTTCCTTGGTGGCCTGGGTGACCGGACCGGTGGCCTTGTTGGGGTCCCCTTCAGTGTCAAACTTCTTGAACTGGACCTGGCAGTCCGGGTTCGCCGCGTTGTGCTGGTTGATGGCCAGCTGAACTCCGTTGAAAATGTTGATGCCGAGCTGAGCGTTGGCCCCGGTCTCCGCACCGACATAGGCCAGCGTGGTGGTGGCCTCGCACTTGGCCTTGCCGTCGCCTGCCGGGAGCACCGCGTTGGGCGGAGTATCAATGGAAGTCAGGGCCGGGATGTTGATAGAAGACGAGCCGCCGTCGGATGTGCTGCCGCCTTCTGGTGCGGCAGTATTTGCACAGCCACCCAGAATCATCCCCAATGTCGCGGCCGCAGCCAGCGTGGTCATAACTTTCTTGCGGTTCATGAATCTCCCTTTCGCCGTAAGCCGCCCGACCGCCTGCGCCGTTGCCAAGCGTGATCGGCTGCTTTACATGGATTCGACCATACCCCCGAACATGTGATGTGGCGCACGTTTTGTGCGTAAAGATCTGGTAACACCTGTTTTCATTGCTGGAAGCACAGACGACGGCGTGTCCTCGGCAAGAACCTTGCCCTGTCCGGGGTCTTGGGCGCCCCTCCTCCGAGTTCCCCGACGCGCCTGCAGGTCCGGGCCATGGCAGCTCGCCCAAGATTGAAACAGCACATGATGCGATGGCCGGAAATGAACCAGCAGTTGATGCGAAGAATCCGCAAATTTATCGCATGTGCTGCTGGCTCAAGCAACAAACCAGGGGCAGAATCGCACCAGCTGCTGTTTCAACTCGCACGCCGGCTGCCCTCGCACTTCCAGGCACGTCCTGCACCTGGCAGACCCACGGGAACGTCCGGCGCACGGCCCAGCCACAAGAACAGCCGCGCCCGGGGCACCCAAGGCGGGCTCCGCCGTCGTGATTAAACACAAAGAAGCCGGCGTGCGCACTTTGGGCTGGCAAAACATCACCAGCCGAAAGCGCGAACGCCGGCTTCTTTTGGGCCCACGCGCCCGGTCCGCGGGACACGGACAGGGCGGGCGCGGGGTCTAGCTGAGGGTGTCGATGGCCTTGTTCAGCAGGGCTGAGGGGCGCATGACGGCGGCAACCTTGGCTGCATCCGGGTGGTAGTAGCCGCCCAGGTCAACCGGCGAGCCCTGGACCTCGGCGAGTTCGGCGATGATCGCGTCCTCGTTGCCGGTCAGGTCTGCGGCGACGGCCTTGAAGGCCTCTGACAGCTCGGTGTCAACGGTCTGCGTGGCCAGCTCCTGGGCCCAGAACTTGGCCAGGTGAAAGTGGCTGCCGCGGTTGTCGATCTCGCCAACCTTGCGCTTCGGGGACTTGTTTTCCAGGAGGAAGGTGCCGGTGGCGCGGTCCAGGGTGTCGGCCAGGATCTGCGCGCGGGCGTTGCCGTAGTTGACGGCCAGGTGCTCGAAGCTGACGGCCAGGGCCAGGAACTCGCCGAGGGAATCCCAGCGGAGGTGGTTTTCCTTCAACAGCTGCTGGACGTGCTTCGGGGCGGAGCCGCCGGCGCCGGTCTCGAAGAGCCCGCCGCCCGCGATCAGCGGAACCACGGAGAGCATTTTGGCGCTGGTGCCGAGTTCGAGGATCGGGAACAGGTCCGTCAGGTAGTCGCGGAGCACGTTGCCGGTGACGGAGATGGTGTCCTCGCCCCGGCGAATGCGCTCCAGGGTGAACTTGGTGGCGTCCTCCGGGGACATGATGCGAATGTCCAGGCCCTCGGTGTCGTGGTCCTTGAGGTACTCGTTGACCCGGGTGATGAGGTTTGCGTCGTGGGCGCGGGCCTCGTCGAGCCAGAACACGGCCGGGGTTGCGGAGGCGCGGGCGCGGGTGACGGCCAGCTTGACCCAGTCCCGGACGGGGATGTCCTTGACCTGGCAGGCGCGCCAGATGTCGCCGGCTTCGACGTCGTGCTGGATGAGGACATCGCCTGCGGAGTTGACGACCTGGACGGTACCGGTCTCGCTGAGTTCGAAGGTCTTGTCGTGGCTGCCGTATTCCTCGGCGGCCTGTGCCATGAGGCCCACGTTCGGGACGGTGCCCATGGTGGTGGGATCCAGTGCGCCGTTTTCGCGGCAGTCGTCGATCGTGGCCTGGTAGACACCGGCGTAGCTGCTGTCGGGCAGCACGGCGAGGGTGTCGTGCTCCTGGCCGTCGGCACCCCACATGTGGCCGGAGGTGCGGATCATGGCGGGCATGGAGGCGTCAACGATCACGTCGGAGGGCACATGGAGGTTGGTGATGCCCTTGTCGGAGTCGACCATGGCCAGGGCCGGGCCGTTCTCGTAGCCGCTCTTGATGGCGGCTTCGACGCCTTCACGAACGTCGGCGGGCAGCTCGCCCAGGCCGTTGAGGATGGAGGCCAGGCCATTGGCCGGGCTCAGGCCGGCCTTGGCCAGGGCGTCGCCATAGTTGGCGAACAGTTCCGGGAAGTAGGCCTTGACCACGTGGCCGAAGATGATGGGGTCGGAGACCTTCATCATGGTGGCCTTCAGGTGTGCCGAGAGCAGGATGCCCTCTTCCTTGGCGCGGGCGACCTGGGCGGCGAGGAACGCATCCAGCGCAGCTGCGCGCATGACGGTGCCATCAACGATTTCGTCGGCCAGTACGGCGAACGAGTCCTTCAGCACGGTGGTGGTGCCGTCGGCGGCGACGAACTGGATCTTGATCTTGTCATCGGCTTCGATGACAACCGACTTCTCATTGTGGAAGAAGTCGCCTTCGTCCATGGTGGCGACGTTGGTCTTGGAGTCCTTGGACCAGGCGCCCATGCTGTGCGGGTTGGCCTTGGCGTAGTTCTTGACCGACAGGGGTGCGCGGCGGTCGGAGTTGCCTTCGCGCAGGACCGGGTTGACGGCGCTGCCCTTGATCTTGTCGTAGCGGGCGCGGACGTCCTTTTCCTCATCCGTTGAGGGGTCTTCCGGGTAGTCCGGGAGGGCGTAACCCTGGCCCTGAAGCTCGGCGATGGCCGACTTCAGCTGCGGGATGGAGGCGCTGATGTTCGGCAGCTTGATGATGTTGGCTTCCGGGCTCTTGGCCAGGGCGCCGAGTTCGGCCAGCGCATCACCGACGCGCTGCTCTTCAGTGAGGTAGTCGCCGAACACTGCGATGATGCGGCCGGAGAGTGAAATGTCCCGGGTTTCCACGTCCACGCCGGCGGTGGAGGCAAAGGCCTCAACGATCGGCAGGAGTGAGTACGTGGCCAACATGGGCGCTTCGTCTGTCAGGGTGTAGATAATTTTGGCCATGGGTGGGCTGTCTCCTGCGAAAATTCAGTGGATAACTTCAGAATCTGGTGAGATTACTTTCCCTTATAACTTACCCGAGACCGTGCCTTTGCCCGCTATCGATGCTTTTTGGTGACGAACCGGTCCGGGGCGCCGGGCACGTGATCCACACCATGATTGCTGGGCACGGGGCGTTCTGGGGTTTAGCGTTGAGTCATGGAACTCAAGGGAAAACTCGCAGACGCCATCAACGACCAGATCACGCTGGAAATCCAGGCAGCGGTGGTTTACCGCCAGCTTGCCATTGAAATGGAGGTTCAGGACCTGCCCGGCATCTCCGGTTGGTTTTTAGCCCAGTCCGCCGAGGAGCTGGTGCACGCGCAGAAGTTCACCGACCACATGACTGACCGAAACGCGGCACCCAAAATCGGTACCGTTACGGCCCCAAACATCAACATCTCCACGGTGCTTGAAGCGTTTGAGGCATCGCTGGCGCACGAGCAGAAGGTTTCGGATTCGATTCGCAACCTCTACAGGCTGGCCCAGCAGGAGGGCGACATCGATTCCATTCCGTTGCTTAATTGGTTTGTCCAGGAGCAGCTCGAGGAGGAGGCCAGCGTGGGCGAAATCATCGGCCGAGTAAAATTGATCGGCGCCGACGGCAACGGCCTTCTGCGTCTGGATGCAGAGCTTGGCAGCCGCCAGGAAGGCGGCGAATAGGGCCCTCGCCAGCAGCCCCAATCGCCTCAAACCTCACACGCCGCATCAGGTAATGCCGTTAAACCCGATACGCTCCCTCACTTTGGTGATGGAGCGTATCGGGTTTAACAGCACCTAGTGATGCTGCGCCGGGCGTTCAGCGAGATCCTGTGGGCGGGATGGGCTGGGCGCCGGGCCGCGGCACCGCCCCCGGCGAGCCGGCTGGCGGCCGGGCAACTCGCCCTCGCAGCCTGCCCACGATCAGCAACACGCCAAGCACCGCCACCACCAGCACAAACAGTCCCACCACCACGTAAACCCATACCGCTCCGGACATGGTCCCCAGCCTCCTCGCCCACTTTTGATGCGTGGTTTTCGAGTATGCCACAGGGGCGGTGGCGCACTCAGGCGGCGACATGCCTCATGTGGTGCGGGGTTCGCCGGATCAGCGACTTATCTGATGCCGCGTTGGGCCAAAACAAGGATTATCTGATGCCGCGTGGGGGAAAGTGGGCACTTATCTGATGCCGCGTTGGGACGGAGCGGTTAACGGGCGACGGCGGGAGGCGCCTTTCGCTGGAAAGGGCCTCCCGCCGTGGTGCTTTGGGAAAAGCTACCGCCTGCGCATCGCAACCACGATGCCCACCAGCAGGGCCAGGAACGCCATGGGCCCACGCGCCCGAGGGGCTGGGGAGGGCGTGGGGATTAGTGGAAGAAGTGGCGGGCGCCGGTGAAGTACATGGTGATGCCGGCTTCGTTGGCTGCCGCAATGACTTCCTCGTCGCGCACGGATCCTCCGGGCTGGACCACGGCCCGGACGCCGGCGTCGAGCAGGATCTGCAGGCCGTCGGCGAACGGGAAGAACGCGTCCGAGGAGGCAACGGCGCCGATGGAGCGCTGGACCGAGGCACCCGTCGCACCTGAGGCGCCGCCAGCTGCGTCAACGTCGGACTCCACGGTGACGCCGAGCGTGTTGGCGCGCTCAACGGCCAGCTTGCAGGAGTCGACACGGTTGACCTGGCCCATGCCGATGCCCACTGCGGCGCCGTTGTTGGCGAGCAGGATCGCGTTGGACTTGGCGGCGCGGACGGCGGTCCAGGCGAACTTCAGGTCCGCGAGGGTTGCGGCGTCGGCCGGGGCGCCTGCCGCGAGGGTCCAGTTGGCGGTGTCGTCGCCGTCGGCGTCAACCTTGTCCGACATCTGCACCAGCATGCCGCCGGAAACCTGGCGGACTTCAGCCGGGTAGCGGCCGTAGCCTTCGGGCAGGGCGAGGAGGCGGATGTTCTTCTTCTTGGAGAGGATCTCCACGGCCTCGGGCTCGAAGTCCGGGGCGATGACAACTTCGGTGAAGATGCCGGCCACGGTGCGGGCCATGCCTGCGGTGACGGTGCGGTTGGCTGCGATGACGCCGCCGAATGCAGAGAGGGGGTCGCAGGCGTGGGCCTTGGCGTGGGCGTCGGCGATCGGGTCCGCGGCGTCCGGGGAGGCCACAGCGACACCGCACGGGTTGGCGTGCTTGATGACGGCCACGGCGGGCTCGTCGAAGTCGAAGGCGGCGCGGAGGGCCGCATCGGCGTCAACAAAGTTGTTGTAGCTCATGGCCTTGCCGTGGAGCTGGTCTGCCTGGGCAATGCCCGACGGCGCACCCTTGTCCACGTAAAGCGCTGCCTGCTGGTGGGGGTTTTCCCCGTAACGGAGCACCTCGGAGCGCTCCAGCGAATAGCCGGCGTAGGCGGGCCAGTCGATGACGCCGTCGCCGTCCTCGTCCAGGAACTGGGCGGAGGTCCAAGCTGCCACGGCGTTGTCGTAGGCGGCGGTGTGGGAGAAGGCGGCTGCGGCGAGGCGCTGGCGGGCGGCGAGCGTGAAGCCGCCTTCCTGCGCGGCGGCGATGACGGTGCCGTACTTGGCCGGGTCCACAACCACGGCAACGGAGGGGTGGTTCTTTGCGGCGGCGCGCACCATGGACGGGCCGCCAATGTCGATCTGTTCAACAACTGCGTCCTGGCCGGCACCGGAGTTGACGGTGTCAACGAACGGGTACAGGTTCACCACAACCAGGTCGAAGGGCTCGATGTTCATGTCTGCCAGCTGCTGCACGTGGTCGGGCAGGCGGCGGTCGGCGAGGATGCCGGCGTGGATCAGCGGGTGCAGCGTCTTGACGCGCCCGTCCAGGCACTCCTGGAAGCCGGTGACTTCGGAAACCTCTGTCACGGGCACGCCTGCGGCGGCGATGCGCGAGGCGGTGGAACCGGTGGAAACGATGGCGACACCGGCGGCGTGCAGGCCCTGGGCCAGCTCCTCCAGGCCGGTCTTGTCGTAGACCGAGATCAAGGCCCGGCGGATGGGAACACGGTTGAGAGGAACGCTGGTCACAGAAAATCTCCATAGGGGTGGCTTGAGGGTGGTGACACATCAAGTTTAGGCCACTCCGGCACCGGTAGGATCTCAGTCATGAGCACCCGTGAGATGCGCCACGCGCCCACCGCAGAAACCCATCCCGACGCCCTCGAATCCGGGGACCTCGCCCGCCTCATCAACTCGGTCATTCTGCCGGGCTTTGTTGGCACAACCGTGCCAGGGTGGTTGGCGGCGGCCCTCCAAAACGGGCTCGCCGGCGTGGTCTATTTTGGCCACAACATCGACCCGGACTCGCCGGCGCAGGTGGCCGAGCTTTCCGCAGCCATCCGGGCGGCCAATCCGCACGCGGTGATCGGCGTGGACGAGGAGGGCGGCAACGTCACCCGGCTGCAGTCCCGCGACGGTTCCACCATTCCGGGCGCAGGCGTGCTGGGCGCCC
The DNA here is from genome assembly GCF_016820535.1 of Sporosarcina beigongshangi. GTDB lineage: Bacteria > Actinomycetota > Actinomycetes > Actinomycetales > Micrococcaceae > Specibacter. Next base: position 125,168 of record NZ_JADHDY010000004.1, read on the forward strand.
TCAATGAGCTGGAGACCACCGAGGCTGCAGGCCGCGCCATCGGCCGGCTGTGCCGGGACGCCGGCATCAACCTGACCATCGCGCCCGTGGCCGACGTCAACACGAACCCGCTGAACCCGGTCATCGGCGTGCGGGCCTTCGGCGCCGACACGGCCCTGGTCGGCGCACACACCGCCGCCGCCGTCCGCGGCATCCAGTCCCTGCGCGTGGCAGCCTGCGCCAAGCACTTCCCGGGACACGGCGACACCATCGCCGACTCCCACATGGACGCCGCCCGCGTGGACCTGACCATGGCGGCGATGGCCGAGCACCACCTGCCGCCGTTCCGCGCAGCAGTGGAGGCCGGCGTGGCCGCCATGATGAGCGCGCACATCATCATCCCCGAACTCGGCGAGGCCCCCGTCACCCTGAACCCGGCCGCGGGCGCGCTGCTGCGGGACATGGATTTCGACGGCGTGCTCATCACCGACGCCCTGGACATGGCTGCCGTGCGCGCCACGGTGGGCCCCGGCGAGGGCGGCGTGCTGGCGCTGCTGGCCGGCAACGACCTCCTCTGCGTGGGCAACCCGCTCAACGCCTACACCACGGGCCGCGACGACGAGGCCTGCTACACCGAGGTCTTCGACGCCCTCCACGCCGCAGTCGTCTCCGGCCGCCTGCCGCTGGAGGTGCTGCGCCGCGCCGCCGCCCGCGTCCGGTCGCTCGCCGAGTGGTCGGCCGGGCCCGTGGACCCTGAGGCTTCGGATGAAGCGCACGACGGCGCCAGCTGGGTTTCGGTGGCCGCCCGCGCCTGCCGCTTTGACTCGCCGGGTGCCAGGCCGCAGCTCACCGGTGCCGGACGCGTCACCCTCGTGGATGCCCGCACCGAGCCGAACATGGCAGCCGGTCCCACGGCGAACTTCCTTGCCTCCGCCTTGGGCGGCTACGCCGTGGCCGAATTGGCTGCCGCCGAGCTCTCCGGTGCCGAGCTTGAGGTGGCACTCATGCAGTCCGCGGGCACCGGCAGCCCGGTGGTGCTGGTCCTGGTTGACTCGCTGGCCTCGCCGGAGCAGCAGGAGACCATGGAAATGGTGTTCAGCACCGTGCCGCAGGCCGTCTGCATCAACGCGGGGCTCGCACCGGAGGGCGCCACACCCTATGCCGCGATCCACACCCACGGCTTCAGCCGCGTCACGGCCGAGGCGGTCGTCCGGATCCTCGAAACACCCTGACATCCGGTTCCGGCCCCTGCGGCCGGCGCCGGATGGCGGCTCCCGGAGGGAAGCCGGGTGCCGTTATCCCACACCTGATCGGGAGAAAGGGGGATGATGGTGTGGGAGACAATGTTGCAAGGCATGCACCACCACAAACTCGCACACAGAAGCTGCAAAGGAAACCCCGCCACCGTGAGCACCCCCGAGACCACTGTCGACGCCATCCGCACCCAGATCGGCGCCCTCGTCACCGAGGCTTCCAACCCCAACTACCCGGACCTGGCCGCACTGTCCACGCAGGAGCTGGTCACGGCCATGAACGCCGAGGACGCCCTCGTCCCCGCCGCGATCGCAGGGGCGCAGCACACGATCGCCGCGATCATCGATGAAATCGCCGCCCGCATGTCCCGCGGCGGGCGCCTCATCTACGTCGGTGCCGGCACCCCCGGCCGCATGGGCATCCTGGACGCCAGCGAATGCCCGCCCACGTTCGGCACAGACCCCTCCGTGGTGGTGGGCGTAATTGCCGGCGGACAGGCTGCCGTGGACCAGGCCGTGGAAAACGCCGAGGACTCCGTGGAGGCCGGCGCCGCGGACATGGCGGCCCTGGGCCTCACCCCCAACGACTCCGTGGTGGGCATGGCCGCCTCCGGGCGCACCCCCTACGTGATTGCCGCCGTCGAGTCGGCCCGCGCACGCGGCGCCTACACCGTGGGCTTTGCCTGCAACAACAACTCCCCGCTGGGCGCCGCCGCCGACACCGCCCTGGAAATCGAGCTCGGCCCCGAATTCCTCACCGGCTCCACGCGGCTGAAGTCCGGCACCTGCCAAAAACTGGTCCTGAACATGATCAGCACCATCGCCATGGTCCGGCTCGGGAAAACCTACAAAAACGTCATGGTTGACCTGCGCGCCACGAACGCCAAGCTCCACGCACGCAGCGAACGCACGCTCATGCGCGTCACGGGCGCCGACGCCGCCACGGCGAAGGCCGCACTCGCCGCCGCCGACGGCCACGTCAAATCGGCCATCCTGGCCATCATGACCGGCCTGCCCGCCGCCGAGGCCTCCGCACTCCTGCAGGACAACGGCGGCTTTCTGCAGGCCGCGATCGACGCCGGATCCCCCGGCCCCGCCGACGGCAACAGCTAGCCCCTCCCCCATCCCACCAGCAGACAGCCACCCATCCCACTCCAACAAGTACGACGGCGGTTCCCACCCATGAGCGCACACGAACCCTTCCCCACGGGCCCCCTCGCCACGGCACAGGACCCTTCACGCATCAGGCCCGAACTCCAGCGCCTGCTCAACCAAGGCGTCAGGCAGGGTGTGGCACCCTCGGTGAGCTGCGCCGTCGTGCTGGGCGGGGAGGACCTGCCGGTGCTGACCGCCGGCAAGGCCGGGGTGGACACCTTCTTTGACCTGGCCTCGGTCACCAAGCTGTTCACCACGGTGACGGTGCTGGCGCTGGTTGGCGACCGCCGGCTGGAGCTGGACGCGCCCGTGGGCCGGCACCTGCGGGAGTATGCGCAGGGCGAGAAGTCGAAGGTGACGCTGCGGCACCTGCTGACGCACACGTCGGGGCTGCCGTCGGAGTGGCGGGGCTGGTGGACGGCACTGTCACAGGGGCGCGGCTTCAACCGGCCGGAGCTCATGGCGGACCTGCTCTCCACGGACCTCGAGGCCGCACCGGGCTCCCGCTTTCAATACTCATGTGCCGGTTTCAACACCGTCATGGCACTGGCCGAGAAGGTCACGCGGACGCCGTGGGAGCTGCTGGTGCGCGAACGCGTGCTCTACCAGCTGCCCACGTACGGGCTGACCGGATCCCCCCGCGTTGAGCATTGTGCCCCCACGGAATACCAGCCGGGGCTGGGGCGCGGGCTGGTCCGCGGGGTTGTGCATGACGAGGCAGCGTGGTCGTTGGGCGGGCTGAGCGGGAACGCCGGCATGTTTGCCACCGCCGACGGGCTGCGTGTGTTCGGTTCGGCGCTGCTGCACGGCATGCCCGGCATCCTGACCCCGGAGCTCGCCAACGAGATGTGGCGCAGCCAGCTGCCGGAGGTTCTCGGATCCAACTTCAACCCTGACGACCCCGGCTTCGGCCACGGGCTGGGGCTGCGCATCAACCAGCAGCCGTGGATGGGCGACGGCGGCCTGCACGCCCGCGGCCACGGCGGCTTCACGGGCACGTCCCTGCTGATGGACAAGACCAACGGGACGGTCGTGGCGCTGCTCAGCAACCGGGTCAGCCCCAGCCGGGACGGGGATGACGCAACGGGCCTGCGCAAGTCAGTGTCCGACGTCGTCCGGGCCAAGGCGGCAATGCTGGCGCCCTCGCGTGCACGAAAGTGAGCGGCACGGCAATGGCCACGAATTCCATGAACAACCTTCCAGACAGGCGAAAGGCAGCATGAGCACTCCCGTTGCAGTATTGACCGGCGACCGCGTGGTCCAGGAACTGCCGTGGAAGTGGCGGGTGCAGGGCAGCATTTTTCTCATTGGCGGGCTCGGCTTCATGTTCGACGCCTGGGACGTGACGCTCAACGGCTTCCTGATTCCGCTGCTGTCGAAGGAGTGGGGCCTGTCGCCCGGGCAGGCGGCGTGGATTGGCACGGCAAACCTGATCGGCATGGCCGTGGGCGCGTTTGCGTGGGGGTCGATCGCGGACATCATCGGGCGCAAGAAGGCGTTCACGCTGACGCTGCTGATCTTCTCCATCTTCACGGTGCTGGGCGCCGTCTCCAACGAAATTGTGCTGTTTTGTGTGTTCCGCTTCATGGCCGGGTTTGGTCTGGGCGGCTGCATTCCCGTGGACTATGCGCTGGTGGGCGAGTTCACGCCGCGCAAGCACCGCGGACGGGTGCTGACGGCGATGGATGCGTGGTGGCCCATCGGGGCGTCGCTGTGCGGGGTGGTTTCCGCCGTGCTCATGGCGTCCTTTGGCAACTGGCGCTACCTGATGCTGGTCATGGTGCTGCCGGCGCTGCTGGTGTTCTGGGTGCGGGTGGGCGTGCCGGAGTCGCCGCTGTACCTCGTGCGGGCGGGGCGCCCTGCCGAGGCCAAGGCCGTCATTGAGCGGCTCATTGCCCGGACCGGTGCAGTGGTGGAGCCGTGGGTGTTGCCGGATCCAGCCACGGCACCGCGGCTGTCGCTGGGGCGTGTGGGCGGGCAGCTGGCCGGGCTCTGGCGCTTCAACTGGCGCATCACCAGCGTTGCCTGGTCGCTGTTCTTGACCATCCTGCTGGTCTACTACGGTGCGCTGACGTGGATGCCGTCCATTTTGGTGGCCACCGGCTACGCCGAAAACAAGGCCTTCATGGCCACCGCATCCATGACGGGGATCGGCCTGGTGGGTGTCATTGTTGCGGCCCTGCTCGTGGAACGGGTGGGCCGGAAGTGGATCCTCGGGATCACGGGGCCGCTGGCCGCCCTGTCGCTGGTCATTTTTGCGCTGGTGCTGGACGCTCCCGTGGCCGCACAGCTGTGGCTGCTGGTGTTTGGCTTCGTCATCCAGGTGGCCATCCCGGTCCTGTACACCTACGTCTCCGAGCTGTACCCCACCGAGCTGCGGGCCACGGGCTTCGGCTGGGCGTCCACGATTTCCCGCGTCGGGGCCGGGCTGGTGCCGCTGATCTTCGGCTCAATCCTGTGGCCCGTGCTCGGCCTGCCGCTGACGTTCGCCATTACTGGTGGACTGGTGCTGCTGGCGGTGCTGTGGATGGCCGTCTCCGCCCCGGAGACCACTGGCGAGGCACTCGACTGAGACTGGGCGCGCGACGGCGGGCCGGGCGCCTGGCGCAGGATCCGGCGGCCACCCGGTAGCCTGTTGCCTGAACCGATTTCCGCTGCACGTTAGGATCCCCCATGAACGCCCTCCTTCCCACCGCCTTCGCCACCGCCGGTCTGCTGGGCGGATACCAGACCGCCCGCGCCACGAAGAACCGCCAGCTCGGCGGCGCCGTCCTGGCCGCAGCCGGGGCGGCAGCCTTCATGGGCTGGAAGAAGAACGCCGGAACAGGCACGGCGCTGGCGCTCACCGGCACCTACATTGCGGCGTTTGGCGCCTCTCACCCGCTCGCGAAAAAGATGGGGTCCTGGCCCGCCGTGTACAGCGTCACCGCCGGCACCGCCGTGGCATCCCTGGTGTTCGGCCGCGCCCGGAAGTAACAGGCACCGGCCGGGCACCGCCCGCCGTAGACTTGTCCGGGCATGACGCGGGCATGACGCCATCCGTATTGTAAGGGGACCCATGGATCTCGCCACCGACACCACCGGCTTTCTGGCGAGCCTTTGGGTTTATTTCCTCGCCGGCGGCTTCGTCATGCTTTCCGCCCTGATTCCGCCCATTCCCAGCACCACAATTTTCGTCGCCCTCGGCGCCATCGCCGGGCTTGAAGGCGGGCCCCGCGCCATCCCGCTCGTGCTGGCCATGATGGCCGGCGGCATGCTGGGGGACCTGCTCAGCTACTGGGCAGTGAAGCTGTTCGGCCACTCGAAGTGGGGATCGTCGGCAGGGCCCCGGCGCCAGCGCGCCGTCGACGCCGCCACCAAGCGGCTGCGCCGGCACCCGTATATGTTCACCATGACGTCCCGGTTCATTCCTCTGGGGCGGCTCTCGTCCAACATTGCGGCCACGGCGGCGGGCTACACCTTGCGGTCGTTCGTGGTTTTTTCCCTGGTGGCTTCTGCCATCTGGTCCATCTATGCGGTGGGGATCGGCGTGCTGACCCAGTTCTGGCCGGGCATTTCCACGCAGTTGGCCGTTGTCATCGCCATCATCTCATCGCTGCTCCTGGGCTGGCTCGTGGGCCAGGTTTCCGCGTGGTACCTGGACCGCAAGACCGCGAAGGCAACCCGCCTGGCCGAAGGCTGAGCCGTCCTCCCCCCTCGTCTATGACGCGGTAGTTGCACCAAAACGACCATTGGAAGCGCTTTCCAGTGCATCTACCGCGTCACAGACTCAGGCGCGGGCCAGGTCTCCGAGCACCTTGATGAGCAGTTCGCGCTCGGCCACCTTGATGCGCTCGTGCAATGACTCCTCGGTGTCTTCCGGAAGCACGGCGACGGGCGTCTGGGCGATGATCGGGCCCGTGTCCACGCCGGCGTCGGCAAAGTGCACGGTGCAGCCGGTCACCTTGACGCCGTACGCCATGGCGTCGCGGACGCCGTGGGCTCCGGGGAAGGCCGGCAGCAGTGCCGGGTGGGTGTTGACGTAGCGGCCTTCGAAGGCGTTGATGAAGCTGGGAGCAACAATGCGCATGAAGCCGCTGGAGACCACGTAGTCGGGATTGTAGGAGGCGACCTTTTCCAAGAGCGCGGCGTCCCAGTCGGCCCTGGCGGCATGGTCCTTGAAGTTGACCACAAAAGTTTCGATGCCGGCGTTGGCGGAGCGCTCCACGCCGAACGTGTCCGGGCGGTCGGCGCCGACGGCGGCAATCTCAAGGGGCAGGCTGCCGTCGGCGACGGCGTCGATCACGGCTTGAAGATTTGAACCGGTTCCGGAAACTAAGACAACTATGCGCATGGGTCCAATTTTAGGGGCAACGGCGGCCAGGTCCCTATTCGGCAGGCTGCTTCCGCGGCGCCAAGGCCGGCTGGGCCCTGCGTTCGCCCTCGAGCCAGGGCCCCACAAGGGAACCCACCAGGACGCCGGCCGCCACCTCGGCACCCAGCCAGAGTGCGGCGGTGAACGGGTCGGGGCCCACCTGGTTGAGGCGCCCGATGCCTATGGAACCCTGCGACAGGAAGAACGGGAACCACGCGAGTGCTGCCGCGAAGGCTCCGATCACCACGCCCAGGAACAACGTTGAGGCCGGCAGGGACAGCCAGCGGACCCGGATCTTGAGGGAGAGCCACTCGTCAAAGTGGTTCTCGCCGGCGCGGACAAACCACCAGCCGCCCAGGACGCCCGCAAGGATGGGGATCAGCAGCGCGACAAAGCCCAAGGTCAGCGTGCCGGTGGGCAGCGCTGCCAGCAGCGGGATCGGCGGTACAGGCGCGACGGCGGTGCCCAGCGGCGACACCGTGGATCCGTCGCCCAGTGCGAAACCGTTGCCGCTGGCCCAGGCCAGCGTCCAGATGGCAAGGTTTGGCATGTAGGAGATTTGGGCCAGGGTCAGGCCCGCTCCCCCGACGGCACCCGCCTTCAGACCCTGGTACACGGAGGCGATGTCGTTCCAGCGGGCGATGATGTCCACGGCCAGCATGAAGGCCGAGAGGGCCAGCGCCGCCATGACGGCAACGAAGGCGGAGCGGAAGACCGCCCACGCGTAGGAACCGGCCCAGCGCTGGTCCTGGGTGGTCTTGTCGATCCAGTCGGCAGCACTGATGCCCACGAGCCGGCTCCATGAACCGGCCTCAAGGCGGGCACCGATGATCAGCCCCGACACTGCAGGGATCAACGGCATGAGCGTGCTGGCAATGAGCGGCGCGTTGACCACCGGGCCACTGCAGATGAAGGCCGTGGCCAACCCGGCCGCGGCATACACGGCGGCGGCGCTGGAAAGCGGCTGCCACAGCTGGTCCGTATAGGAGGCCCGGGCCAGCCGGCGGCCGGCACGCCAGGCAAGGAAAAAGGGGACGAGGAACAATCCCAGCGGCATCAGGTTGAAAACGCCGGACTGCACAGTGGCCGAGATCGGGCCCGGGGCCGTGGTCAATTCCAGCGGGACACCGTGGCCCACCAGCCAGATCTGCCCGGCCAACCGTGCAATGACGGAGGCGTCCTGTTCAGAAAAACCGCCGGCCAGCCACGTGGCGGCAAGCGGCACGGCAACCACCATGGCCGAGATGATGAACATCTGGGCAGCCTCGAAGGCCCCCTGCAGCCAGAGCGGCATGGGAATTCCTTCGCGTTGACGCTTGTCCGCTGTGCTGTTCATTGTCTTCCATGGTGCCATATCGCGGCCCGGATTTCGGACAGCCCGGGGTGGACATGGCCACATGTCCGGCCGCCGGCGGCCCGGCCACCGGCGGCCCAGCCGGGCCTGCCCGTGTTGCCGTGGCACCCAGTCCCGGTCCTGCAGTTAAAGACAAATAGGGCCCGGGATAAACCCGGACCCTATTTGTTCAAGCCCTAAAGGCCAAAGAAAATACGGTTACCCGTACAATTTCTTCAGAATTAGATAGCCTGGATGTTGACTGCCTGAGGACCCTTGGGACCCTGCTCAACATCGAAGGAAACCTTCTGGTTCTCTTCGAGGGAGCGGTAGCCGGAGGAGTTGATCGCAGAGTAGTGTGCGAAGACATCCTGGCTCTGGTCATCGGGGGAGATGAAGCCGAAGCCCTTTTCAGCGTTGAACCACTTGACGGTACCTGTTGCCATTATTTCTATTTCCTTCTGAAGTTGGAGAATCCGCCCGACCTTCGGGCCTCCGTGTACGGTGTAAGTCCGCTTCTCCAGAAAAGCGACGTCTCCCCAAGGGGCGGCGTCGCTTCAACTACAAAAAACGCAACACTACAACTGCGTCTAAGTATACATGGGGATATCCCTTATGCCACTTATTCTTGAGATCTACATCACATTTGCATAACGACTGTCCGATATCCCGTCAAACGCCCCCTAGATTCCGGGGTTCCTGCGCCGGTCCGTGCGCAATGACACGCAAAGTTTCACTTTTGTTCATCGGGCGAGTTGCCTTAAAAGACGCCGTGCCCGACGCCGGCCCCTTCCTTCCGGCCACCCCTCCCCTCCCAGATTGGCCCGGGAGGGCTGACGTATAGTTGGGAAGACTGTGCCGCGAACCGTTCCGCGGCCCTCCGTGACCCGTGCCGGCCGGAGATCCGGCCACGCGGGGAAGGGGCAAAATGCAGGCAACCACCACGAAGCTGGGCACCGCTGCCCGGTTCCTGCTCCCGGCTCTGCTCTCCCTGGTCCTCGTGGCTCTCGGCGCCACCGGAGCCCGAGCCTTCCCCGAAGTTCCCACCCCGGCCCCTGCCTCCATGCCGGCGCCCGTGGTTGCCGCCGTTGCGGCGTCCGTGCAGCCTTCAAGTGTCGCACGTGCCACAGCCGCGACGCCGGCTCAGGAGCGCTTCGGATCCTTGGGCTCGCAATTGGCCGGCCCGGCCGGCGCACCGGATACCCCGGCGGTTCTGGTGGATCAGGCAAGCCAGGAGCAGACAACCTGCATTCCCGGGCGCAAGAAAGTTCGGCTTGAAAGTGCCGCTGCACTCCCCTCCTATGCACTTCTGCAACACGCGCCGGAACCCGGGCAGCTGCCCCTGCCGCGCACACACGTTCCCGGCCACGAAGACGCCCGGCTCTCCGGCAGGATCCCGGCGTCCCTGACCCACCTGGACCTGGGCATAGTAAGGACGTAGACCAAGGTGCGCCCGCACCCGGCCAATGGCAGCAGCCAAAGGCGGGTGTCCGGCGTCGAACGTGTCCTTATATATAGGCATAGCGCACCGCCGCACCGCGACATCCGCTGGCGGCACTGGGTTGCGCGTGCAAAACCTTGGGAGTTTTTTGATGACGGCAAAGAAGATGGCAGCGGCGAAGACGAGAAATGTCGTGCTGGCGCTGGTGGTGGGCGCGGTGTTGGTGCTCGCGGTGGTTCTTGTGGGCGAGATGGCACGGCAGAACCGCCTGAACGACGCCGGTGCGCAGCTGACGGCGCAGCCCGGGCCGGGCACGGCGGACACTGCGCCGGCTGTGGACCTGGCGCGGAGGGTTGCCGATGACCCGCTGGCGATCGGCGCGGTGGATGCGCCCGTGGTGATGGTGGAGTATTCGGACTACACCTGCCCCTACTGCGGCGTGTATGCGCGGAAGACGCAGCCGGAGATCGTCAAGAAGTATGTGGATTCCGGGCAGCTGCGCATTGAATGGCGCGACCTTCCGGTGATCGGCGAGCAGTCGGTGGGCGCCGCAGTGGCGGGCCGGGCGGCCGGCGAGCAGGGCCTGTTCTGGGAGTTCAACGAAGCGGTGTATGCGGCGGCGCCGGAGCGGGGCAAGGCCGATTTGTCCGAGGAGGTGCTGGTGACGTTTGCCGAGCAGGTGGGCGTGCCGGACCTGGCCAGGTTCAAGGAGGACCTGAAGAGCCCGGAACTGCTGGCACTTGTGCAGGCGGACATGAAGCAGGGCACGGGACTGGGGTTGAACAGCACGCCGACCTTCGTCATCAACAACCAGGCGATCCCGGGCGCGCAGCCGATGGAGGTCTTCAGCCAGGTGATCGATGAAGCACTGGCGCAGGTGAACTAGCCGTGGACATCGGCTACACGGGCGCTTTTCTGGGCGGGATCTTGACACTGCTGAGCCCCTGCTCAGTCATGCTGCTGCCGGCATTTTTCGCCTACGCCTTCGCCAGTCCTGGCAGGATGCTGGGCCGCACCGCCCTGTTCTACGCCGGACTGCTGACAACGATGGTGCCCCTCGGGCTGCTGGCGGGGCTCGTTGGGTCGCTGGTCATGGAGCACCGGACGGTGCTGGTGAACGTGGCGGCCGGTGTGGTGATTGTCGTTGGCATCCTGCAAATCATTGGTGTGGAATTCCCGGGGTTGAGCCGGCGGGCGGGTGCGGACGGAACGTCTGCGGTGTCGGTGTTTGTGCTGGGCTCGGTGTATGGCGTGGCGGGCGTGTGTGCCGGGCCGATCCTGGGTTCAGTGCTGGCGGTGGCCGCGGCCGGCGGGAGTCCGGCGTACGGGGGCATCATGCTGGCCATTTTCGCCCTTGGGATGGTGCTGCCGCTGGGCGTCCTCTCGCTGCTCTGGACACGGCTGCGCCTGGGTGGGCGGGCTTGGTTGAAACCGCGGCGCTTCCAGGTGGGGCCGTGGGAAAACTCCGTGTGGATGGTGGTCTCCGGGCTGCTGTCGGTGGGCATCGGCGTGCTGCTGCTGGCCACGCAGGGCACGGCTTCTCTGGGCGGGGTGCTGACCATCGATGCCCAGTACGAGGCCGAATCGTGGATTGTGCGCATGTCGTCGCAGGCGTCCAACCTGTGGTTTGGCGCAGTGGCACTGGCCTTGCTGCTGGCCGTGGGAGGGTTCCACGTGTGGCGCTCGCGCCGGGCCGGGGCATCCTCCCGCACCGAGGAGGTGGACGCGGCGTAAGCCTCATCCTCGCCGATTTGCGGGAGTGGAGCAGGCGGGCCCCGGCGCATGAATTCCTGCGGGTTCGGGGATGATTCGACTGCATATACAGTCTCTGTGATTGGCCTCAGCCGGCCACCCCGGAGCCGGTCTCCGGCACTTTCGCCTCCAGCCACTGCGCCACCTCGGGCCACAAACCGTCCCGGAGGCCACGCCGGAAGAAGCCCATGTGCCCGATCGCAGGCACGCCGCAATCGGCGGGAGAGTAGGTACGCCGCTCAACATCAGCCGAAGTCATGTGGTCGGTAATGGCTTCGATCTGCTGCGGCGTGGCCCATGGATCGTCGGTGAAGCCGATGGACAAAGTGGGCACCGTGACCTTGGCCGCGCGCCCGGCAGCCTGCATCGTGGGATCGTCAAAGAAATAGCCTGGCAACTTGGACCAGCCGCTCCATTCGAGCATGGCCGCTGCTGGCATGTCCTCGCCGAGGCCTAGTTTGCTGCCGGGCATGTAGCCGAGGACGCGGCTGGCCAGCGGGCCGGCAGCACTGAGAATGAGCCAGACCTTGGCCCTCTCCGCCACACCGCGGACGGTGGCGGTCACCCCGGCGTGTGAAGCGATCCCCACCATGCCGGCCAGCCCGTCGACGCCTGCTCCCAGCGAGAGGGCATGGGCACCGACACTGTGGCCTACGGCAAAGCAAGGCAAGTCCGGAAATTGTGCCACGGCCCATTGGGCGACGTCCGGAACATCTTCAAACATCCAGTCCCGCATCCGGACACCTGCATTGGCCTTGGGTGCACCAGATCGGCCCGTGCCGCGGTAGTCATAACTCACCACCGCGTATCCCAACTCCGCCAGGTATTCCGAGAAGCCCGAATAGAGTCGCTCGGGGACGGCCGTGGCCGGATGGACCACCACTACGGCCCTGGGATCAGCCCCTGATGGCGACCTCAACGATCCGCGGATCTGCCCGCCTGCGCGCGAGGCAATGGCCACGTCCGTCAAAATCACCACTGAATCCATGTTGCTACTCATGAGTAACATGCTAGGCGTGCGGTCCGGTTTTGTCTGCGTATTACACGCCCCGGGCCGTGGGGCTTCGCAACCCCTGCTTGCAGATTGCCCTACGCCCTCGCGAGGATTCCCGCCAGGTCCGTCGACGGCGCGAGGTTGCCGTAGTTAAAGGAGCGGTCCGGTCCCATCCGGGAGGCGATAAAGGCATCGGACACGGCCGCGGGCGCAAACCGCAGCAGCAGCGAGGCCTGCAGCGCCAGGGCCATCCGCTCCACCAGCTGCCGCGCCTGCCCGGCGAACTCCTGCGGAGCCTGCGCCACCACGGCCGCATGCTCCCGCAGTGTGGCGGCGAAGCCGTCAAACTCCGGGTGCGCACCGGCGGCCAGCCGCAACTCGGCGAAGAACGCGTCCACCGACTCCGGCTCGACTGCCATGGCCCGCAGCACGTCGAGGGCAATCACGTTTCCCGTCCCTTCCCATATCGCCATGACGGGCTGTTCCCGATACCTCATGGCCAGCGGGAAGTCCTCCGTGTAGCCGTTCCCACCCAGGCATTCCATGGCCTCATAGGCGTGCCCCGGACCCCGCTTGCACACCCAGTATTTGGTGACCGCAGTCGCCAGCCTGCGGAAGGCGCGCTCGGAGGGACCGGCGTCGTGGTCAAAGGCCCGTGACAGGCGCATGCTGACCACTGTGGCAGCCTCAGACTCAAGGGCCAGGTCCGCGAGGACATTGGTCATGGCGGGCTGGTCGATGAGGTGGGCGCCGAATGCGCTGCGGTGCCGGGCGTGCCACACGGCCTCGGCCACGGACTGGCGCATGCCGGCCGCCGTGCCGAGAATGCAGTCGAGGCGGGTCTGGCCCACCATGCCCATGATGGCGCGCACGCCGCGGCCGGGCTCGCCGATCCGCCAGCCGTGCGTGCCGCTGAACTCCACTTCGCTGGAGGCGTTGGATCGGTTGCCCACCTTGTCCTTGAGTCGCTGGATATTGAAAGGGTTGCGGGTGCCGTCGGGCAGGACGCGCGGGACAAGGAAACAGCCCAGCCCCGCATCCTCCTGTGCGAGGACCAGGAAGGCGTCGGACATGGGTGCGGAGCAGAACCATTTGTGGCCGGTGAGAAGGTGGTGGTCACCCGCCACTTCTGCGCGGGTGGTGTTGGCGCGGACGTCCGAGCCGCCCTGCTTCTCCGTCATTGCCATGCCAAAAAGCGCACCCGGCTTGCCCGGCGTGAGCCCTGGTTTGTACTCCCGTGAGTAGAGCCGTGGCAGCCACTCCGCCGCCAGCGCCGGCGCCAGCTGGAGGGTGTCCACGGCCGCATGGCTCATGGAAATTGGGCAGGCATGGCCGGGCTCCACCTGCGCAAAGAGCATGAACTGGGCCGCACGGAGCGCATTCGCGCCGCGCCCCGGCTGCGCCCACGCCGAAGTGTGCGCGCCCGCCGCCACGGCCTGCCCGATGATGCGGTGGTACGAGGGATGGTACTCGACCTCGTCGATCCGCTGGCCGTACCTGTTGTGCGTGTGCAGGATGGGCGGGTTCTTGTGGGCCAGGCGCGCGTCGTCCTGAAATTGCGCTGAACCCACGACGGCGCCGCTCGCTTCCAGCGTCCCGTCCTGTTCCGATTCGCCCACTGAGTGCAAGTACTCCAGGAGCGGGATGTTCTCACTGAACTCATTGACGTCCACCCGGGGCGGCGGCTGGTTGAACACGCGGTGCGTTGCGTGGCTGGCGGACGGGCTGTCAGGAAGGGTTGCGGCGGGCATGCCGGCATCGGTGGCGGTCATGGTCTCAGGCTACGCCGTGGGTCAAGGGCACCGATGCAGTAGGCGCATCGCTGGACATTGATCCAAGACAGGGATTACTCTGATCGAAACGAACAAATCAAACAAGACGAATAAAACAAACAAATTACAGGGAGGTTTGTCATGAGTGAGAGCGCGGCAACCAAAGATACTTTCTTCGTCTCAGAGACACCCGACACCGGCAGGATCCATGACTTCATAAAGGCGCACAGATGGAAGACCGGGCAAGAACCACAACCGCAATTCTTCCTGTCAGGTCCAGATGTTGGTGACCAGGTTGAAATCCCGGCTGAAATCTATGAAGTGCTGGTCAAGGCCGTGGAAGCCATGCAAAATGGCATGGCTGTCACCATCACACCCAATTCAATGACATTAACGACGCAGCAAGCTGCCGAGATCCTTGGAGTAACACGGCCCACAATCGTCCGGTTTCTGGATGCCGGCAAAATGCCATTTGAAAAGCCCGGGTCGCATCGCAGGGTCAAGCTGGAGGACGTCTTGGCATTCAAAGCTGCCCGAAAGGCCGCACAGTACGGCGCCCTTGACTTGATTGGCGTCGCCGCAGATGAAGATGCGCCCGTCGTCATTGACCGGATGCAGAAGGCCAAGGGCTTGGCCGGAAGCCGCCGCCGCCATCAAGACCATTGATGGAACCGCCCCATGTACACGGCATTCCTCGACAGTTGCGTGCTGTGGCCCAGCACTCAACGAGACTTCCTGCTCTCACTGGCATTTGAAGGTTCATATCGCTTCATCTTCAGTGAGGCCGTGCTCGCAGAAATAGAGGCTAACGAAGAAATCAAGAGACTTGACCGTGGGGACGATTCCGAGACGGCGATGCGGAAGGCCCGCCACCTCGCACGTCAAATGCGGGAAAACTTCTCGGACTCGATCGTAGTCGGATGGGAAGGCCTCGAGGGTACGTTTGGGCTGCCCGACATTGATGACGAACACGTGCTGGCGGCTGCAGTTGTCGGGGGCGCCGGCAGCATAGTCACCGAAAATTTGCGCGACTTCCCACGGAACAAGATTCCACACGGCATTCAAATAGCGACCGCCAAGGAGTTTTCCCTGGAAGTTGTATCCATGTGTCCGGATTTGGGTCTTGCTGCCGTCCGGACCATGGCTGACCGCTCTGGCCAACAGCATGCACGGCGCTCACCAGAAGAAATACTGGACACTTTGAACCGAATCTACGGCCTCGATGCAGCGACCACACTCATACGCGCCCTGCTGTAGCCTGCGGTGCAAAGAGCCGGTCGCCGTCAGGTACTCACCCCGCATCGATTTGGTGTCTTAAGACGGCAATGCCTGGCACTTTCAGGGCAGAATTGAAGCCGTGACCGCCAACTCCACCCCTGATGACAACCAGGACCCGCTGCCTGGCCTCTCCCCCAGCACCGATCACGCCCTGGAACGAGAGATCGAGGAACTTCGCCTCGACAATGCCCGCCTGCGCAAACTGCTGGAACTCAGCGAAACAGAGGCCAAGGCAGCCCACCCGGACCAGCCGGCATTCGCAGCCACCACAACGCCGCTCGGCCCAGTGACCATGCACTCACCTCCGGAAACCAAGGTCCAGTTCTACCAAAGCCTGTTCCGCGCCCGCACCGATGTCTACGCGAAGCGCTGGGAGAATCCAAAAAAGGGAACCTCCGGCTGGGTGCCCGCCGTGGCCGGCGGGTGGTGGAAGGGAGGCTCGCGCGACGAAGCCAACTTCCTGCCCGTGACACCGGAAACCATCGCAAGCCACCTGCGCGGCGATTCCCACATCGGGTTCTACCCGCTCCTGCAGGACAACATGTGCTGGTGGATCGCTGCGGACTTCGACGGCGCCGCCGCCATGATGGACGCCCTCGCCTACGTGAAGGCTGCCCGTTTCAGGGGAATACCCGCGGCCTTGGAAATATCCCAGTCCGGACGGGGTGCCCACGTTTGGATATTCTTCAGCAGCCCCGTCACCGGCGAGCGCGCACGCCAACTCGGCACGGGGCTCATACACGAAGCCATGGGCCTGCGCGGCAGCATGAAGCTGTCCAGCTATGACCGACTGTTCCCATCACAGGATGTCCATTCCGGCAAGGGAACGGGTAACCTGATCGCGGCCCCCATGAACGGGAAGCGCCGCAAGCACGGCACCACACTCTTTCTGGACACCACCACGCTGGAACCTTACAACGACCAGTGGGCTTACCTTTCCAGCCTTGACCGGTTGACCCCGGCAGCTGTTGCAAGCCTCATCCGCAGGCTGCCCGCCGTCAGGCTGGGGCAGGAGGTCCAACGCCTGGAACTGCCGCAGTCATCACAAATCGTCCCCCGCCCCGCGCTCATCGTCCGGGCAACATTCGCCTCACGCCTGACCATCCACTCCAACGAGCTTGGCCCCGCCATGATCTCAGCGGTCAAGCACGCCGCTTCAATGCTGAACCCCGAGTTCTACGAACGCCAGCGCCAGCGCCGTTCAACCTGGAACATTCCGCGCATCCTGCATTTCTTCGACGAAACCCTCGAAGGCGACCTCATCTTTCCGCGCGGACTGCTCCCCCTCCTTCGCCGGCTCGTGGAATCTGCCGGCAGCACGCTGCAAATTGATGACCGCAGGCAGCCCGGCACGCCAATCGAAACAGAACTGGCCGCAACCCTCCGCCCCGAACAGCAGCACGCCGTCGACGCCATGCTGGCCGTGGAACAGGGCATCCTCGTCGCCCCGCCGGGCGCCGGCAAGACCGTCATGGCCTGCGCCGCCATCGCGCAGCGCGGCGTCTCCACCCTCATCTTGGTGGACCGCAAGGCGCTGGCCGACCAATGGCGCACGCAAATCCGTGAGCTGCTCGGCGAGAAGCCTGGCCAGATCGGTGGCGGGCGGGCCAAGACCACGGGGCGCATCGACGTCGCACTCCTGCCAACCCTGGCCCGGCGTGAGAACGTCGCCGAACTGACGGAGGGCTACGGATTCGTCATCGCCGATGAGTGCCACCACGTTCCCGCCGCCGCCTTCAGCCACGTCATGCACCAAATCCCGGCCAAGTGGTGGCTGGGCCTCACCGCCACCCCGTACCGCCGCGACAAGCTGGACGCGCTCATGTACCACCAGCTCGGCCAGGTCGAGCACACTCTCGAGCCGGTTCCCTCGCAGCAGCTGCCCCGGCATGCACACGAGATACCCGCCCCGGCGCTCGAGCTGAAGCTGCACCGCACCCCGTACGTTTACACGGGCGATGCCGATCCCAGCGAGCCCGGGCAAATGTCGGTCATCTACAAGGACCTGATAGCGGATGACGCCCGCTTTGCGATGATTTACGACGGCGTGATGTCGGCCTACGCTGCCAACTCGCGCATCCTGCTGCTCACCACCTGGACGGCGCAGCTGGAGCGGTTCCGGACGCGATTCGAGGAGGCCGGGCTGGAACCCGTCGTGTTTTCCGGCGGGATGAAGGCGGCTGACCGGCAGTCCGCCGTCGAACTTTTGGAGAAGGCGCCCGACGACCAGCCGCTGCTGGTGCTGGGCACCGGTTCCTTCATTGGCGAAGGGTTCGACTGCCCCAAGCTGGACACGCTGTTCCTGGCCTCGCCCATTTCGTTCAAGGGGCGGCTGGTGCAATACGTTGGGCGGATCACGCGGCCGTATCCGGGGAAGGTCCGTGCCGTGGTGCACGACTATTGGGACGAGCTCACTCCGGTGCTGGCGTCGTCCATGGGCAGGCGGGCGCCGGGCTATGTGTCGCTGGGGTTCCCGGACCCGCGACGGCTCTGAGCCTGCTTCTTCGGGGCACGGCCCTTCATGGCGTTGATGTCGCCCTGGAAGTAGTCGGTCCAGTGCAGCAGGTGCCCGTCCCGGGCAAACGCGTCCGCTGCCTTCGCGACAAGCTTGAACACCAGGTCATTTCCGCGTCTCGGCGAGCTGTTGCTGGTGATCGTCACGGCATGGTTTCCGTGCTGGTCGACTTCAGAGGTGACAAGCACCGAGACCATCAGCTCCCAGCGCCCCAGAACCTCCGGCAGAATCATGGTGGGGACATACTCCGACGTCAGGACGCTCTTCAGGTACGTCCCGTAACGGAGCCTGACAGGCCCCGCACCCTGCCCGGACTTCACCCGGAACCTGCCCTTCTTCAGCGCGTGGACAAAGGGCGCCACTGGATGTACCACGGACCCGCTTATGACAAAGGTGCGTGCCGGGTAGATGAAGGGAATCCCCGAACCATGAATCGTCATGGACCAACACTATCCGGGCCCTGTCCGCCCGCAGTGCCTTCCGGCCCGGCGGCCTGCACACCCCACCCGGCAAGGATCCGGAGCGTAGCCGCGTCCGGGATGCCGTCGTAAAACCGGTCCAGCACTTGGCCATACACGGCCTCCCCCGGCGCGGCCGCCTGGAACAAGGTCACGGACGAGCGCAGCTTCATGGCGTCCACCTGCCCCATGATGTCCGCAGCCGACTCGCCGGGCGCCGCGAGCAGCAGCCCGGCGCACTCGCGCAGCCTGGCGCCCAGAACGGGGTGTGCGGCATAGGCCGCGGCCCCGGCCAGGGACGTGATGCCGTAGTACTGCGCGGTGGGGCTCCGGCCCAGGCCGGCCGCCTGCGGGAAGACAAACCACATCCAGTGGCCCCGCTTGCGCCCGGCACCCAACTCAGCCTTCACTCCGTCGTACATCCCCTGCTGTGCGTCCAGGAAACGGTCAAAGTCCACGGCAGGCCCCGTCCAGGAACTCCGCCACCTCGCGGGGGCGGGAGAGCAGGGGCGCGTGGCTGGCGTCGATCTCCGTGACGGCAGCGCCCATGCGGTCCGCCATTTCGCGCTGCAGCAGCGGCGAAACGCAGCGGTCCGCCGTTGTGAGCAGGTAGTGGGACGGCAGCTCCAGCCAGGCGGGCGGGCCCACCTTCACGCGGTCCAGCCCGATCCGCACCATCCCCTGCGTGGCGGCGGCAACGGCCACGGCATCGGCAGGGGCGTCGGCGGCCAGCAGCTCGCCAAACGTGGCGCGCCGGATGTAGGTGTAGTCGCCGGCAACCACCACGTGCGCAGGGATGTCGTTGGGATGACTGCGCGAAAGGAGGCTGACCGACTCCCCCTCCGCCGGGGCAAACGCCGCCACATACGCGAGCGCCTGCACCTCCGGCATGCCGCGCGCCGCCTCGCCAATCACAGCCCCGCCATACGACCAGCCCGCCAGCAGCACGGGCCCGTCCACCGTGGCGAGCGTGCGCCGGACGGAGGCGACGTCGTCGGCAAAGGCCTCCAGGCCCAGCTGCGCCGCCACCGGCTCGTGCCCCATGGCGCGCAGCTCCGTGATGACCGGCGCCCAGCTGCCGCCGTCCGACCACAGGCCGTGCACCAAAACAATTGTTGCCATGGAGGCACCTCTTCCTTGAGTTGCTCCCAAGCTATCAAAGCACGACGCCGGCCTGCCGCCCCGGCCTTGAACCACCGGTCCGGTGCGGGACCGGCTGATGCCCAGGTTTTTGGGGCGTCGGCGTGTGGGCGGCGGCGAAATTCACTGGCCCGCGACGCATTGAGTCAAGATTGTGCGCCGTCGCTAAACTGTCCACTATGTCTCCGGAACTCTTCCCGCCCGTGCGCCTCCCGTGGCGGAAAAGGCTGTTCCGGAAGCCGCTGTTTTGGGCGCTGATTTGTGCCGCCCTGGCGATGCCCTGGTATCTGGGCGGGAATGGCATGGAGCTGCTCCCCTATCTGCTCACCCTGCTGGGCGGGTGGCTGTGCGGTTTCGCGTTCGTGAATTTCACGCTCGGCATCCGGCGCACCTGGTTGGGGGTTCTTCTTCACGTGGTCGTGGCTGCTGCTTCAGCCCTGCTGCTCCACTGGCTGGTGTTTGACGGCAGCGGTTTCCTCAAGACCCTTCCCGGGCAGCTTCGTGCGCTGCTGTTCTTCCTGCAGATGGGTGCAATCCCCGGAGTGGCGTGGATCTGGCTCGGCCTCCTGGGCCGCATCACGTCCGTCGCGGCCAAGCCTTCGAAAAAAGCAAAAGCCACACGGCTTGCTCCCGGTTGGGAGGACGCGAGCCCTGGAACCCGCGTGCAGTTCTGGGCCCTTCCCATGACCATGCGCGCCTTGACCTGGGCAATTGCAGGGATGTGCGTGCTGGGCGGAGGGCTGGCGTTCTTGCTCATGACCGCCTTTGACGCGTTCCTCTTGAGGTTTGGCAGTGCCACGCTCATCATCATCGCCTTTGGCGTTCTGATCGGACTCCCGGGCTACCACCTGTTCCGGGCAGTTCTGGGGCGCAGGACCACCCCCTGCTCGGTTGTTTTCGGCAAGGAACGGCTGACGATCGAGACTCATGCCCAGGTTGCGGCGATCCCGTATGTTGACCTTGAGCGCCTCGTCTGGCGCAACGCCAGCGACTATGCACGGGTGGAAGTGCACGGCGGCGGGCACGCATTCACCCTCCTGGTTGGCATGGCACGGACACCGAAAACGGTGCTGCCCCAACTCCCGCCGCTGTCGCAAAAGACCATCAACAGGCTGACGGACGCCGGCATGGAGCCGCAGCCGAGCCGCCGTCCCGGCGTGACCATTCTTGCGGCCAGCCCGTCGGCGTCGCGCAGGGACACGGCAAAACTCAGGAAGTGAATCCTCACAGGCTGGCCACGTGCCCGAACGGCACCGGCGGAGCCCCGCGTTCGCCGCAGTCGTCCGCATGACACTTCGGGTATTCCCCGTGCTTGCCGGCCCTAGTGGGTTGCGCCGGCCGCCAGCGGGATGTCGGTGGTGGTGCCGAGGGCCGTGCGGGCGATGATTTCCAGGCCGCGCGCCATCCGGGCCACGTCCATGGACGGTGCCGTGCCGCCCGCCACCTGCTCCGGCGCGTACGGCACGTGGACGAAGCCGCCGCGCGTGCCAGTCTGCCCTGACAGCTGGTCCATGAGCGCATAAAACACGTGGTTGCAGACGAAGGTCCCGGCCGTTTGGGACACCCCTGCCGGGATGCCGGCACCGGACAGGGCCGCCAGGCACGCCTTCACGGGCAGGGTGGCAAAGTAGGCTGCCGGGCCGCCTGCCGCAACGGGCACGTCGATCGGCGAGTGGCCCGCGTTGTCCGGGATCCGCGCGTCGTCAATGTTGACGGCCACCCGCTCCAGGGCGAGCTGCTCCGTCCCGCCGGCCTGCCCCACGGCCACAACGAGATCCACGGTGCCGTGGGTTCGGGCTTCCGCAAGCGCGGCGGCGAGCACCTCCCCCGAGCTGCCGAATTCGACGGGCAGCAGCACGGCCGTGGCCGGCAGCCCGGCGGCCGCCAACGCATCGGCAGCCTGCTGCGCTGCAGCCCACGACGGGTTGAAGGATTCGCCGCCGAAGGGCTCAAAACCGGTCAGGAGGATCATGGTTCAACTCTAGGCTTCCGGCGCGCCAGGGGCGACGGCGCAGGGCCGGTCAGTCGCACAGGAAGACTCCGGCGCGGTAGCCGTAGTCGCGCTCGAGCCGGTCAACGCCGTCGGAATCCTGGCCCGTGAGCGCCTCCTGGATGGCTTCCGGCGGGGCCGGGTACTCGGCGTTGAGGTGTTTCATGGCCCAGGCGTTGGAGGTGAAGGCCCATTCAAAGACCAACAGCGCGCCAATGACGGCGGCCCAGGTGAGCACGTGCGCGGGTGTCCACGCCAGTTCCCCGTGCAGCGGGGCCATCACCATGGAATCGGTGGCCAGCATGGCAAACCCTGCAGCGAAGAAGCCGGCAAACACGGCCGCCTCGGTGCCGCCGAACGACACCCCCGAACGGACAAACCAACGGGTCCGCAGCATGAATTGCCAGTACACCGCGGCGTTCACCACTGTCAGCGCGGTGTACAGCCAGAGCGCCGCCAGCGTCCACCAGGGCACGCCATCGATCATGGCAGGTACCAGCAAGGTGCCGGCCAGCGCCAGCACGGCAATGAGGTTGGGCGGGAGGCCAATCAGCATGCGCGTGCGCCGGGCGGCCTTGTGCGTGGCCGGGGCGTGGGATTCGTCCGCCGCCCACTGGGGCAGCATGAGAAGCTTCGCGGCGGGGTTGCCGGCAAACGCGGCGTCGGGCGCCCCGGCGAAGTCGCTGCCGGGTGCGGCGCCGGGGGAAGATCCCCGGGACAGGCTTGCGGCAGCCAACCGCCCCGTCCTGCCGGCGTCCGCGTCCACCGGGGCCGGGATCCGGTGGATGCCTTCCTGCCCGTCCGCGTGGGAAACCGAGACGGGTTCGGAATCCAGCGGCAGGAATTCCTGCCCCACGTACCGGCGTTCCAGCAGGATCCGTTCCCCCACAAACGGCCGTTCGGGGTCGCTCCACACGTCAAAGATGTTGCCCACGGCAGGCGCCCACACGGGATAGTCGTGGAAGCGGATCCGGCCGGTCTCCAGTTTGCCACCGGTCCGGTATTCCAGATCCACGTGAAACATGGCCCGCCCGTCGACGATGAAATCCTCGTAGCTTGCGGCAACCACCACCCCTGTGGAGTGCTCCCCGCTGCGGACAATGTCCCCGTTGGTGCGCCTGACCTCCATGGCCTTGCGCCACATGATCCGGGCCAGCCGCAGCAACTTGACGGTGGGAATCGCCACCACGATCGCCATCCCTGCCAACAGCAGGGCCATGACCCAGTCCTGGGCCGCCGCACGGATGAGCGCGGCAGCGGCCATGCCGAGCAGGACCCCCAGCAGGGTTGCGGCACGGCTCAACCGCAGGCCGCGCCGCGGAACCACCGTGTGGCCGTGGAACTCCGAGGTCCGTTTCAGCCGGCCATAGCCGAGGACGTACTTGAACGCCTTGCCAATCTCCTTCCCCAGACTGACGGCGCCCACAACGAAGATGACAGACAGCACGGCGGGGACAAACCGGGAGGCATCGTCGAACACCCGGCCCATGCGCAGGGGCGAGAAGAAGCCCAGCATGGCCACCGCCAGCGCCCACAGCAGCATCGATCCGATGCTTGCCCGGAAGGCCCTGCGGGCGTACCCCATCCACACCACGGGCGACGTTGGCAGCGGCACGGTTTCCGAGCCCGGCACAGCCCGCGACATCGGATATACCATGACCGCCCCTTCAGTTGGCTGAACATTCATTCTGCCCACGGCCACGGGCGATGTCGAGTTTCGCCGCGCAGCCCGCGCACGACGGCGCCCGCCGGACCGGCAGTGTGGCCCACGGTTCCGGTGGCCGATGCAGCGGGCGCTATTCCACCAGGCGGTAGACGCCCTGGGGGTCCTTGGCGCACACGCCGTTGCGGACGCCACGGTACAGTGAGCGGCTGACGGCGGCCTGGATGTCCGGGCCGGTGCGCTGCCAGGAGAACACGGAGCGCAGCGCGGCAAGCACCTGGTCTTCCGTGGACCCCATGGAGTCGCGCAGGATGAGCCGCAACGCCTCGTCAAACTCCTCCGGTGCAATCGCCGAGGCCTTGCGGGGAGCGCCACCGGGCCCGGAACGGCGGACCGCGACGGGGCCGGGAGGTCCCAGCCGGATGAAGGAGTCGTTGTCCAGGCGGGCACCTAATCCGTTGACTTTGGTGCGGCCAATCGCCTCGAGCAGGTTCGCCTTGATCCTCACGCCGATGCTGCCCACACCCCACGATGCCCGGAGCCGCGCCTGCAACAGGTCCAGGTGCAGCGGCGCTTCCACGGCGAGGACCTTTTCGCAAAACGCAATGAGCTCCGGCAGCGCCTCGGGCGATCCCGGCGCCGCCTTGGACGGGCCGCGCCTGTACTTGGCCTGCCGGTATTCAACGCTCCAGTCCGGCGCAGTGAACAAGTCCACGGCGGTAAAGTCCAGCCCTGTCGCATCCTCCCCCGGTTCAGTGGGTGTCGCGGCGGGCGGGGCCGCGGCGGCCGGCCCGGACGTTGCTGCCGACGCGGCGCCCGCAGCAGCCGGGGCCTCCGCGGCCAAGGCGGCATCCAGCATGGATTTTAGCCGGGCCAGTTCCCCGGCGGGGTCGCGGTGCCAGGCCAGGCCCCACACGCGCACCATGGTCCAGCCCAAATTGGCCAGCACCGCCCCGCGCAGCCGGTCGCGGTCCCGTGCGGTTTTCGCGGAACTGTACGCCCCGCCGTCGCACTCCACACCGAGCAGGAAGGTGCCCACCCGCGAGGGGTGCAGCACACCGATGTCCACCCGGTAGCCGGCCGACCCGACCCGGGCAGCGGTCTGGTAGCCGAGGGATTCGACGGCGGCCCGGACCTGGGATTCGAGCAGGAAGTCCCCGGGCTCCGCCGTGCCGGGGGCGGGAGGCAGGGCGGCCGTGCCGCGGGCGGCGAAGTCCAGGTAGTTGCGCAGGTGGCGGTTGCCTTCGGAGGTGCCCTCGCGCATGTGGGCGGCCCGGAAAGAGCTGACGATTTCCACGCGGCGGCGGGCGCGGGTGATGGCTACATTGAGCCGGCGCTGGCCGCCCTTGCGGGTCAGCGGGCCGAAGTTCATGTCCAGTTTCCCGTTGGCGTCGGGGCCGTAGCCGACGCTGAAGATGATGATGTCGCGCTCGTCGCCCTGCACGGATTCCAGGTTCTTCACGAAGAAGCCGTGCAGGCGGTCGCGCTCCTCCAACAGTCCGGCGAGTGCAGGCTCCGATTCGGAGCGCCGCTCGATGGCGTCGAAGATGGCGTCCGCCTGGGCTGTGGAGAAGGTGACCACGCCCAGCGACAGGCCGGGGTTGTCCCGGCGGTGCCCGATGACCAGCTCCACCACCCGCTCCGCCTCAACGGGGTTCGTGGCGCCGGCGCCGCGCAGGTACACGCCCGGCACGTATTCGTGGTGCACGCCCAGGTCCGGCGAGGAATGGACGGCACCCGGGAAGGTGTTGAGCCGGCCCTCGTAGAAGCCAAAGTTGGAGTAGCTGATGAGGTCCTCGTGCCGGCTGCGGTAGTGCCACGACAGCGGCAGCGAGGCGATCGCGCCGGACGCCTTGCACAGGTCCAGGACGCTGTCGAAGCTGTCGGGCCCGTCCTCGGGGTCATCCAGCGCCGTGGTGAAGAACGAGGTGGGCGGGAGCTGCTTCTGGTCGCCGGCCACGATGAGCTGGCTGCCGCGGTAGATGCAGTTGACGGCGTCGGCAGGCCTGACCTGCGAGGCCTCGTCAAAAATGACCACGTCAAAGCGCATGTCCCCGGGCAGGTACTGCGAGACGGCCAGCGGGCTCATCATGAAACACGGCTTGAGCGCCTGCGCCACCTCGCCGGCCTGTTCCAAAATGGTGCGGATGGGCTTGTGCCGCGCCTTCTTCTGCGCCTCGCGCACAATCACGGACGCCGCACCAAACATGGACCGCGGCCGCCGGGCCGTGCACGCCTGGACCACTGACGAGTAGGCGTGGCGGACGAGCTTTTCATCCAGCGCCCGGAACTCCTGCACCAGGGCGTCGCGGTTGCCGGCCCGGTAGTCGGCCAGCCTCGGATCCGCCGCAGCCACGGCCGCAAGCCACGGCTCCAGCGCCGCCCGCTCCAGGGCCCCGGGCAGCTCCCCGGCCTGCGCGCCGGCGCGCTCCAGCCCGGCAACAACCTCGCCCAGGCCATGCCCGGCGGCCCAGTCCCGCAGCCGGCGGAACTCGTTCCACGCATCGATGTCGGTGGCTGCAACGGCCTGCATGTGCCGCGTCAGGGCCTCCGACTCCGCCACGTCACGGCCCAGGACCTCCACCAGTCCGGCCCCTTCCGCCCCGTCAAAGAGGGCCGCCAGTGAGGCAACGGCTGCGTCCCATGCGGCTGCTGCCTCATCAAGTCCCAGTCCGACGGCGGAGAACCCGCCCAGGAGCGCCAGGGCGGCTTCGTCCAGGGGTGCCTGCAACGCGGGGCGCGCCTCCCTGCACCACGCAAGGTCCGCACCGAGGGCTTCCCAATCCGTGTCGAGCCCCGCGAAGTGGCGGCCCAGCAGCGCTGAGTCGGCGGCAGCACCGGCGTCGTTCTTCGCATCCAGGGCGCCCAGCCCAGCAATCGCATCGAGGGCGGCGGCAGCCCCGTCGAGGGTCAGGGAGGCGGCGCCCATGGCGGAAAGTCGGGCCAGGGAGGGCTCGGCGTCGTCCAGCACGGCGGCGAAGGCGGCCGTCCGGGCCAGTGACTCGGTGATCGGGGCCTGCACGGCCCAGGTCTGGAAGTCCGTGTCCAGGGACGCGGCGAGCACGGCGGCCAGCTTGCCCGCGCGCGCGGTGATGTTCCCGGCCACGGGCAGGAGCAGGCGGTCGGGCTGGTAGTTGGTGGACAGCTGCGCGGCCAGGCCGGCCAGGTCCACGTCGCTGCCGGCCAGCACGGAAGCCTGCCGGGCCATGTCGATGGCGGCACGGACCCGCGCAAAGTCGGTTTGCAGGCCCTGGTAGTGGCTCTTGAGGCGCGGGCCATGGCTGCGCTCGACGTCGTAAAGGTGGGCCAGTGCGCCCTGCCAGGCGATCGCGTCGGGCAGCGCGGCCACCGTGTCCTTGTTGACGACGCCGTGCGGGGTGGCCGGGCGCAGCAGGGCGCGGTCCGCGCGGGCGGCGGCGGACCAGCGGCTGAAGAAGCCGTTGTGCTCGGTCTCGAAGCGGTCCTTCAGCGCGTGCAGGTCGAGCTCCAGCACGGCCGGGGTGAAGGTGTCGCGCAGCTTCCACTCCAGCTGACGCACGGCATCCACCGCGCCGCCGAGGACCCGCACGCTCTCCTCGAGCGAGGCGTGGACGGCAGGGTCCAGCCAGTCGGCCTCGGGGCGGCGGTCGATCCGGCTCAGCTGCGCCAGCTCGCACAGCACCCCAAGCTTGCGCAGGCTCAGCCCGTCGGTTTCTGTCCGAAACAACCCCGCCAGGTGGGCGGCGTCCGGCAGGAGGGCGCGAAGGTGGCCGGTTGCTGCGTGGAGCTGCTCCCGCAGTACCAGCGCCTGCGCCACGGTGAGCTTCCCGAGCCCGCCCGGGACTGGCATGTCGCGGCCGTCGGCAAGTGCCCGGTTAAGAACGTCCGGGCCGTCGGCAGGGGTCCACTCGGTAAAGGAGGCACCGATGGTGTCCACCATCTTTGTGCGGGCGGCAAGGTTCTTCTGCCATTGCGCCGCGCGGTGTTCGACGGCGTCAAAGTCGCCCGTGAGCCAATGGTCCGGGACGGGCGGGCGGGCGGCGATGAGCTCCACCGCCCTCTGCCGCTGCCGGATCCCCGCCCGGCTCAGCGGGAGGGCCAGGAAGGGCAGCCGCCCGTCGAGGCCCAGGGCCGCGTCCACCAGTGTCGGAACCTGTTCCGCCACCTCGTACGCGGCACCGGCGGCTGTGCGGATGGCGGCGGCGTCCGTCCCGGTTTCGGCGAGGCCCCGCCACAGGAAGTCCTCGCCCTCCTCGGCCGGCCGCCAGGCGCGTGAGAGCTCCCCGCCCTTTCGCTGGATCTCCCCCAGCAGTTCGGCGTTGAGTTGCGCGAAGTCTTCCGGCGTCCCCACCGGGTAGGGCCCCGGGACGCCCAGCTCCAGCAGCCGCCCCAGCACGGCGTGAATGCTGCGGCCCAGCGGGTCCCGGAGCTCGTTCATGGCTGCGGCGTAGCCGCTGAGGTCCAGCCGGGAGGTCTCCAGCCGCGACAATTCCGTTGCCTCGAGGCCGCCGCGGCCCACCGGCTTCTGCGTCATCTCGCGGGCGAGCGTCTCCACCACCTGCTTGCGGGTGGCCTTGTGGCTGTGAAGTTCCAGCAGGAACGGGCTGAGCTTCTGCTCCGTGAGGCGGTCGCGCACAACGTCCAGCGCCGCCGCTTTTTCGCTGACAAACAGCACGGTCTTACCCACGGCCATGAGCTCGGCGATGATGTTCGCAATGGTCTGGCTCTTGCCCGTGCCGGGTGGGCCGTCCATGACGAAGCTGCGCCCCTCCCTGGCGGCGATGATGCACCTGCGCTGGCTGGCATCGGCGTCGAGGATGCTGTGCAGTGTCTCCGGGGGCACGAGTTCATCCAGGGCCCCGTCATCCGCCAGCTCAAAGCCGAGGGCGTCCGACTGCCCGGCGGCCGGGCCCAGCGCCATCGCCTGGATCAGCGGACTGACCATGATCCGGGCCTCGTTGGCCACAAGGTCCTGGTACATCGCTTCCTTGTGGAAGGTGAACGGGCTCAGGATGCTGCGGGGCTCCACCGTCCAGCCCGGCTCCCCCGCTATCGCATCGCGGACCCCGGCAACGAGCTCGTCCACCGTGAAATCGGGGTCGTCAAAGTCCGGCAGTTCAATGCCGAAGTCGCGCTGCATCTTCAACGCCAGCGAGGAGTTGACCACGGCTTCATCACCCGTGCGGCGCAGCCGAAAACGCGTGCCGTGCCGTTGCAGCCGCACCGGAACGAGCTTCAGCGGGCTGCTGGCAGGCTTCCCGTCGTCGGGGTCCACCCAGTTCAGCATGCCCAGCCCCACGTACAGGATCCAGACACCCCTGTCCGCATACTCCTGCTCCGAGCGCTGGTGCAGGCGCCGACAGGTGGCCAGAATGTCGAATTCGTTCTTGTTCTGCACCGTGGCGGTGCGCTTCCTGGGAGCCGGGCCCGCGGCGTCGCCGGGGATGGCGGCCAGATTGACGGGACCGGACTCCAGCCAGCCCTCCAACTCGGCCATAAGCGG
Source organism: Sporosarcina beigongshangi (assembly GCF_016820535.1). GTDB lineage: Bacteria > Actinomycetota > Actinomycetes > Actinomycetales > Micrococcaceae > Specibacter. The sequence continues at coordinate 153,727 of NZ_JADHDY010000004.1, forward strand.
GCTCAGGAACTCCAGCGACCCCACCTTAGGGTGCTGGAAGTAGAGGAGGCGCTGCCGCCGGTCCAGTGCCAGCAGGTCGTCCCGCCACGCCTTCATCTGCCCCTGCAGCAGGGCCGGCACTGCCGGATCCGCCGTCGCCTCGTCCAGCGCCACGTCCATCAAGTTCTCCTTTGTGCCATCCCGGTCCTGGGCCGTCCCCTGCAGGTGCCGGACAACGCCCCTCATTCTTTCATTTGCCGTGCACGACGCCGGACAACCGCCTTGGGTACGCCGGTCCGCCCTTGCGGCAGGTCGTCGCAGGCAGTTCATGGGCCGATGCGGCGCCCCAGCCGTCGTTTGACACGCGTTCGGACCATAACTGAGTACTCAACCGGGTGTTGACGCCGATTTCGGCGAAAACTGCGAGTGTTCGCCACTCTAGATGCCCCCAACCCCGAACCATAGCCTCACATTACTGATCTGAGGCTGGGCGGAGAAGAAAAAATGTTATTCGCATGCACATTTAAAAGGACCGATTGGAACATTTCCAAGCGGCCCTTAAGTATGCCATTCGACAAACTGTTTGATTTTCCATTTCAGCCCCGCACCAGGGGGAAGTTCTTTCACCTTTAGCGCCGTCGCATTGATGACGGCAGCCAAGAATTCAGCGTTACCGAAAGTTCTAATAGATTCAGGAAATGGGGAGTCATGTCACGCAAATCTGGAAGGTCTCTACACCGACGGGGAGGTGCGGCGCCGGCACGGAAATGGCTCAACCAAGTCCTTGCTTTCACCGCAGCCCTTGCGCTCACATTCGCGGGCCTGGCAGGCTTAGCAGTCAACCCGGCCAGTGCCGACGATGCGGCCGCCACGGCGGCTTCAAGCGAAGCACCTGCCGCATCACCGGCAGACGCTCCTGCGGCAGCCAAGACGGCAGCCGAAGAGCCCGCTGAGGCAGAGGCGCCTCCGGCGCCCGAACCGGCCGCGGTCGAAGTAGCCCCGGCCCCCGTGCCCGCAGCCGCTGACCCGGCGCCCGCAGCTGCACCCGCTGCGCCTGCGCCTGTGGAACCGGCACCCGAGCCGGCTGCCGAACCGTTGGCACCGGCCCCGGCCCCCGCACCTGCACCGGCTCCCGCACCTGCGCCTGCGCCTGCCGATCCGGCTCCTGTTCCGGCGGCCCCTGCCGCAGAACCGGTCCCCGCTCCGGCACCAGCACCTGCTCCGGTTCCGGCTCCGGCTCCGGCTCCGGCTCCCGAGGCTGAGCCTGCTCCTGCACCGGCAGCCGTACCGGCACCTGCGAAAGCTCCTTCCACCGCAAAACTGAAGGCACCAACGGCGGTTTCCCCAGTCGATGTTGTACCCACGGAGACTGAGGGGAAGGTTATGTTTTGTCACGCCACCAATTCCTTCAGCAATCCATACAAGGACCGCATCGAGACTTCCATTGATACTTTTAGCCAGCAAGGCCATTCCGGCCACACGGGCCCGCAGTTCCCAGAAATGGATGCGAACGGAAAATGGGGCGATATCTACCCGCCCATCCCCAGCCTCGGCCTTCCTGGCCAAAACTGGGATTTCATTGGTCAATCCATTTGGAACAACAACTGCCGCACGGATGTACCTGTCACACCGGTTGCACCAATGGTCCACCAAGCGATCTGCACGGGCCCCGGAACGGCGACAAACCCAACGCTGGACCTGGCATCGACACCAGGAATTGTCTACACAATCGTGGGCACCGTAGCCGCGGGTCAGACGGTTCAAGTGGTGGCTTCTGCAGACCCTCCGCAGGTATTCAAACTGACTGCGGCCCCCGGCTGGACACTTAACCCGGACGGCACCGCCAGCTACTCGGTCACCTTCGACAACCCAGACTGCATTGCGGAAGCCCTCCCCGCTGCACCTACCGTCCAACAAGGCGGGTGCACCGCTCCGGGAGTCCCGGCTGCACCGACCCTGGCCTTGTCCGAAACACAGGGAATCGTGTACACGGTCTCCCCTGCCGGACCCTACGTCCAGGGCCAGACAGTGACTGTAACGGCCACACCGGCGGCCAGTTACAAGCTGGGCAGCGCAGCCGGCTGGAGCTCCGGCCCCAACGGCACGGCAAGCATGGACATCACTTTCGTGGTCAATGACTGCATTGTAGAAGTGACACCACTTGCGCCCACGGCAACTCCGCAAATATGCACCGGCCCCGGAACATCCACAGCACCGTCGCTGACATGGAACGCCGTCGAAGGCATCACCTACTCCAACAACCCGACAACTATTACGCCGGGCATCGACGTCGTCGTCACAGCCACCGCCAACACCGGATACAAACTCGGTGCCAGCAATGGATGGACCATCAGCGGCGATGGCAAGTCAGCTACATATACTGTCGCCTTTGAGATCAAAGACTGCACGGTGGGTGTTGCCCCTGAGGCTCCCGTCGTGACGAAGCAGGAATGCACCGGTCCCGGCACTTCAACGGGCCCCATCCTTGAATTGGCAACCACAGAAGGCATCACCTACTCAACCATCGGCAGCGTTGCCCCAGGCAATACGGTCATCGTGAAGGCCACCGCCAATCCGGGCTACAAGCTCACTGCGGCTGCCAACTGGGCACTCGAGAGTACGAGCACCGCAACATTCACGGTGCAATTCGATGCCGCCACGGACTGCATCGTCCCCGCCACCCCCGGAACACCCACCGTCACCCAGGCGGTCTGCACCGGACCCGGCACCGCAACCACACCCACCCTGGAAGTGCCCCAGGACACCGACACCATCAGCTACACCACAGAAGGCACCATCGCCCAAGGCAACACCGTCTACGTCATCGCCACCCCCGCCTTCGGCCACAGCATCACAGCCGGCAACGGATGGAACCTCAACACTGACGGAACCGCAACCTTCACGGTTCAGTTCATCACCAAAGACTGCACCGAGACGGCCACACCGCTGAACCCAACGGTCGTGAACCAGACATGCCCGGCCCCCGGAGTCTCCACCGGACCGACACTGACCTGGACCCCCGTCGAAGGCATCACCTACTCCAACAACACCGACACCTTCACACCCGGCGGCCAGGCAACCGTCACCGCAACAGCCAACTACGGCTACACGATCGGCGCAGCCGACCAGTGGACCGTCAGCGATGACGGCAAGACCGCCACCTTCACGGTCACCTTCAGCGACGCCACGGACTGCATCGTCCCCGCCACCCCCGGAACACCCACCGTCACCCAGGCGGGCTGCACCGGACCCGGCACCGCAACCACACCCACCCTGGAAGTGCCCCAGGACACCGACACCATCAGCTACACCACAGAAGGCACCATCGCCCAAGGCAACACCGTCTACGTCATCGCCACCCCCGCCTTCGGCCACAGCATCACCCTCGGCGACGGCTGGGAACTCGACAATGACGGCCGGGCCGTCTTCCGCGTCGAATTCGTCACCACGGATTGCATTGAACCGGTGACACCGCCAGCTCCGACGTTTGAAAACCAGGACTGCACGGCACCCGGCACGGCCAGCGAGGCATCGCTGAAGGTGACCGCGGTCCAGGGCATCAGCTACTCCTACGTCGGCACAGTCGCTGCCGGAAACACGGTCACCGTCACGGCAACCGCGGACCCCGGCTACCGTCTGGTCCTGCCCGGCGGCTTCATGGCCTTTGCTGCCACGGGAAGCTGGACCATGAATGACGACGGCACGGCGTCCTTCACCGTCACCTTTGGCGAGGCCCCGGATTGCATTGTTCCAACAGTTCCGGCGGCGCCGACCCTCACCCAGGCGGTCTGTACCGGACCCGGCACCGCAACCACACCCACCCTGGAGGTACCGGAAAACACCGATACCATCACCTACACCACGGAAGGCACCGTCTCCCAAGGCAATACCGTCCTCGTGATCGCCACCCCGGCCTTCGGCCACAGCATCACCCTCGGCGATGGCTGGGAACTCGACAATGACGGCCGGGCCGTCTACACGGCCACCTTCGACACCCCCGACTGCATCATCGGGGCAACGCCGACGGCACCTGTCGTTGAGCAGCAGGTCTGCACCGGCCCCGGCGCCTCGACCGGACCTTCAATGTCCTGGACCCCGGTCAAGGGCATCAGCTACACGAACACCGGAACCGTCGCAGCCGGCAACACCGTCACAGTGACGGCCACCCCGGACGAAGGCTACACACTGGAGCTCCAATCCGACCTCACGGCCCTCGCCGAAACGGGCAGCTGGATCATGAATGGGGACGGCACGGCCAGCTACACGGTCACCTTCGACACCGCACCGGACTGCACCGAAACAACAAGTCCGACGGCGCCGACCTTCACCCAGGCGGTCTGCACCGCACCCGGTGAGGCATCCCTGCCCACCCTGACGCTGCCGAAGGACAGCACCAGCGTGAAGTACATGATGAAGGGAACCATTGTGGCAGGCAAGACCGCCACGGTCATCGCCACCCCCGCCACCGGCTACGGCATCGCCGAGACCGAGGGCTGGACCCTCAATGACGACGGCACCGCAAGCTACACGGTCACGTTCAACGACGCAGCGGACTGCATCGTGGAGGCAGCCCCGGTTGCACCCGGCGTCGCACAGGCCGTGTGCACGGATGGCAAGGTCAACCCGCCCACCATGACTCTCGCCAGCACCAAGGGCATCACGTACGCCAGTTCAGGCAACGTGGCCAACGGCGAGACTGTCAACGTCACTGCAACCGCAGCCAGCGGCTACAGCCTAAGCAAGGCCGACGGGTGGACGGCCAGCAAGAACGGCACGGCCGCAACGTACGTGGTCACCTTTGAAACGGTGGCCTGCCCCGTAGTGGTTGTTCCCCCGGCACCGGCAATCATCAAGCCGGCGCCCGTGATGGCCTCTCCCGCACCCTTGGCCCGAACCGGCCTGGATGCTGGATGGAACATCACCTTGTCCGTCCTGTTCCTGATCCTTGGAGCAGGCGCCGTCTGGCGCAGCCGCCGTCCCAGCAACGGCTAGGCAGCACCGCACGGCAACGCTGAAATGCCCCGTTCCTGCAGCAGCAATGCTGTAGAAACGGGGCATTTCTGTCGCCGCACGTCCGGTGGCGTCGATGCCACCCTCCCCGCCAGCCTCAGCGCTGCGGCATCAGATCAGCGCCCGCTTTCACCAACGCCGCATCTCCGTCACCCCGGCCGCGGAAGTCGTGGTGGACGGGGAGGCGGATCTGTGGGTTGAATGAGGCATGTCTCCCAAGAGGATCAAGCTCGGCATCGGAGTGGCTGGTCGCGATGGTGTTGGCAGTGCCCGTGGTGTTCGTCGGCTACGACTTTCTGAGCTTCAGGTACCTGTAATGCCTGCACCTCGAACAGGTGGTTCCGCGCTTCTGCTGGTAGAAATAGATCATGACTGACTCACCGGGCACTCCTGGACCCCACGGAGAAGCGATTTCACCCCAGCGTTCACAGATGGCTGGCGCGGTGACCACGCTTGTCGCCTGGGTGGCGGTAATCCTGCCCATCATTCTCATGTCTGTCACCATTTTTGCCGAGATCATGCGTCCCGACCAGGGCATGTGGACTCCGCGCAACCTGTCATTGATGTTCCTCGGCGCCATTCTGTTGTTTTGCATGATCGCGTTCCCGCAGTTCCTGGGCAACGCTGTCCGCTTCCGCGAGAGGGCCATGTGGCGCTCCGCGATCATCACGGGCGTGCCCACGGCCTGCGTCGTCGTCTACTTTGTCTTCCGATGGCTTGCCAACCTTGGCTGATACAGACGATTCTGCTGAGTCGGCCGAGCCCAGCCAACTCGCTGCGACTCCCACGGTCCCTGCCCCCTCCGGCCAGAAGCGAAATGTGCTGTGGGGAATTGCATGTGCCGTGGGCGGGTGGGCGATCTTGGCTGTCGCATTTCTATATGGCGTGGTTATGCTCGTGTTTGGCGCCTACGTGCTTTCCATGCCGGCGGGGACCACCCAGCCATACCCGTGGGGCACCCTGTTCCTCTCACTAGGAGTCGGTGTCGCGTTGCTGTGCATGCTGGTTGCACCTGTCATTCTTGGCATGGCCGTTGTCAACAGGCGCCGGTCCCATTGGATCACCGGAATCATCTTTGCAGTACCCGCCGTCATTGGTGCGATCTTCCTTTACGGAAGCCTTTTCGTAGGCTTTGCCAGCTGACAGCCCCGCCCTAACCGCCGATGTAGTTCATCTCAATCTTCTTCATCCCCGGGGTGCTGGCACTGCGCAGCTCCGAGTACCTGTCGGTACGTGCACCCCACAAGGCCCCGAGCGCTCCGGCCAGCTCGGTATCATTGGCCCCGCCCCGCAGCAACGCCCGCAGGTCGGTCCCCTTGGTGGCGAACAGGCAGGTGAACAGCTTGCCGTCGGCAGACAGCCTGGCCCTCGTGCAGCCGCCACAGAACGCCCGTGTCACGCTGGAAATTGCGCCGATCTCCCCCGCGCCGTCCACGTACCGCCACCGCTGGGCGGTCTCGCCGGCGTAGTTGGCATCCAGCGGTTCCACGGGGAACACTTCGTTGAGCCGTTCCATGACCTCGGCAGACGGCACCACCTGGCCCATCTCCCAGCCGTTGGACGTCCCCACGTCCATGTACTCGATGAACCGCAGGATGACCCCGGTCCCCCGGAAGTGCCGGGCCATGTCCACGATGCTGTGGTCGTTCAGCCCGCGCTTGACCACCATGTTGACCTTGACCGGCCCCAGCCCAGCCTCCTGTGCAGCATCAATCGCGTGCAGCACCTTCGCCACGGGGTAGGCGACGTCGTTCATGGCCTGGAAAACGCCGTCGTCTAGGGAATCAAGGGACACGGTGACCCGGTCCAGCCCGGCCGCCTTGAGCGCCTCCGCCTTCTGTGCAAGTACGGAGCCGTTGGTGGTCATGGCCAGGTCCGGCGCCTGCCCGTCGGGAGTCCGCAGCGCGGCGAGCATCCCGACCAGGTCCTCAATGCCCCGGCGCAGCAGCGGTTCGCCGCCGGTCAGCCGGATCTTGTGGACGCCGTGGTCCACGGCGATGCGTGCAAGCGTGGTGATTTCCTCGAATGTCAGCAGCTGGTCGTGCGGCATGAACACGAAGTCACGGCCGAAAATCTCTTTCGGCATGCAATAGACGCAGCGGAAGTTGCAGCGGTCCGTGACTGAGATCCGCAGGTCGCGCAGCGGGCGGCGCAGCTTGTCGGTCAGCAGTGGTGCGGCCATGGTTTCAACCTCCAGCAGGGACGCGGCGGCCCCTATACCTTCCACCATAGGCCCGGGCACCGACACCGTCGAGAGTCCCGCGCCCTGAACGCACCGTCGTCACAGCGCCCCTCCAGATTCGCATGGTAAAAACGTAGACATGCCCCGACCACACCGCGAGATTCCCTCCCAGCGCCTGGCCGTCTCCCGCTCCCAGGCACCCGCCGCCCCGCCCAAGCCGCACCGGTCGGTCTGGTGGGCCGTGGGCATCACGGCAGTGGGCTGGGCGCTGCTGGCCTACCCCGTGGCGCTGCTGGCCATCCTGTCCTTCATCTTCATGACCGGTTCTGCCGACACCGGCGTCACCGGCTCCGCCATCGCCCTGGGTGTCACCGGCGCCGTGTTCACCCTGGCCATGGTGGCGTTTCCGCTGCTGTTGGGCCTCGCTGTGAAGGCACGACGGCGGGCCCTCTGGTTCGCAGCGATTGTCACCGGAGCGCTGTCCGTCGCCGCCTGCATCTACCTCACGGTGGAGTGGCTGATCCCCCTCAGCTGACATCCTGTGCCCGACGCGGCACATAAACGCTGTTTCTCCCCGGCGCTGCATCATATCAACACCGCTTTTCGCCAACGCCGCATCAACCCCGCCCCTCACCGCGCGGCAACAGTTTCGCGGCCGTCGTACGCCTTCTGGCCTTCGAGCACCCCCGAGAGGTGCTCGATGGACCACTCCTCCAGAGCCTTGAGCGGCCCGCGCAGGGAAAGGCCCGCCTCGGTGAGTTCATACTCAACCCGGACCGGAACCTCCGGATACACGGTGCGCGTCACCAGTCCGTCGCGTTCCATCTGCCGCAGTGTCTGGGTCAGCATCTTCTGCGAAATCCCGGCCACCCGCCGCCTCAGTTCGGAGAACCGCACCTTCTCATTGCCCAGCGAGCCCACCAGCAGCACGGTCCACCGGTCCCCGATTCGGTCCAGGATCAGCCGCGTTGGGCAGTCGGCATCATAGGGATTGCCAGCTCTCCGGCCGTCACTTGCCTCGCCGGCCGCGTCATCAATCGTGGTTACCACAAAGTGCCTTCTTCCCAACAGGTTCTTAGTCTCCTATGGTAACTACTAAGGGCCCGCAAAGCCATAGACAAACAATGAGGAGAACACCCATGGCCAACATCACCGTCATCGGAGGCACCGGCTACGCCGGCTCGCACATCGTCAAGGAAGCCGCCGCCCGCGGACACAAAATCACCTCACTGAGCAGGAAACTGCCCGCCACACAGCTGGACGGCGTGAACTACCTCCAGGGTGACGCCCGCGACGCAGCCCAGGCAATCGAGGGCGCAGACGTCGTCATCGGCGCACTCTCACCCCGTGCCGGCAGCGAGGGAACACTCGTCGAGACATACAAGACCATCACGGCCCAGACCGCGGCTGCCGACGCCCGCCTGCTCGTCGTCGGCGGCTTCAGCTCATTGCGCCCGGCCCCGGGCGCTCCCCGCTTCGTCGAGGCGGACGACCTCCCGCCCGAGTTCGCCGCCGAGGCCGCCGAGATGAACAACGTCCTCACCGACCTCGAATCGGGCACCCCGGACGGCCTCAACTGGGTCTTCATGAGCCCCGCCGCAACCTTCGGCGCCTACCAGCCTGACGGCGAGCCCCGCGGCACCTACCGCACCAGCCCCGGCATCGCGCTCCTCGACGAGGACGGCAACTCCACCATCGAGGGTCCGGACTTCGCCCTCGCGGTCATCGACGAGGTTGAGAAGGTGGTCCCCTCCCAGGGCCACCTGCACTTCGCCAATTAACTAACCAAGCACGACGCCGGACAGCCCACCTTGCGCTGTCCGGCGTCCCTGCTTAGGCCTGTCGACCGGTCGAATATACCGAACCCGAGGACCCGTGTGCCGGTCCGCTAACCTACAGGTGGAACCCGGTCAAACTGCACGGCGGCATTGATCTTGGCATAGTCCATGGCTGTCGGATGGCCCATTCCGTCGCCCTTGCAGAGATGTTCCAGCCACTCATTGACGTCCGCCCATAGCCAGATGCCGCCGCCAACGATGTTGTACACATCCGGAAAAGCTGGCAACTCTTCCGCCTGCCGAACCCAATCGGCCACAGCCTCGCGTGAAACTGATGCACGTTCGGCGATGTCCTGGCGCGTGACGAAGTCCTCCAGGAGCCGGGACACTCCAACTCCCAGCCCCGATAGCTTCGCCACAGTGTCAAAGGCTGCGTCAACGGCGTTGTCAGCCTCGACCCAAACGGTCAGAATCTGGAAGTTTCCGTGGCTGGCGTAGCCACAATCCAGCGTCGCAATGACATCTTCGAGCACGTACTCAATGTGGCCGCGAATCTGGAACCTAAGTTCAAACTGCTTCATTGAAAGTCTGCAGGCGCTCAGTCCGCCACACCCTCAAACTTCGCAAACGTCACAACCTCGGGATCCAGCCGATTCCGCATGACCTCAATCGCCTCGGGGTTCTGGTCAACCATGACAAACCGCCGGTCCAGCTCCAGGGCCGCAGCCCCGGTCGTCCCGGATCCGCCGAAGAAGTCCAGCACCCAGTCCCCGCGCTCGGTGCTCGCCTGGATGATCCGGCGCAGGACCCCCAGCGGCTTCTGCGTCGGGTACCCGGTCTTTTCCCGCCCGTTCGGCGAGACAATCGTGTGCCACCATGTGTCGGTCGGCAGCTTCCCCAGTGCCACCTTCTCCGGCGTCACGAGCCCCGGAGCCATGTACGGCTCCCGGTCCACCTCGGCGCTGTTGAAGTAGTACGACTTCGGGTTCTTCACGTACACCAAAATATTGTCGTGCTTGGCCGGCCAGCGCTTCTTCGTCCGCGCACCGTAGTCGTACGCCCAGATGATCTCGTTCAGGAAGCACTCGCGGCCGAACAGCGCGTCCAGCAGCACCTTTGCATAGTGCACCTCACGGTAGTCCAGGTGCAGGTACAGCGTCCCGTCGTCCGCCAGCAGCCGCCAGGCCTCCTCCAGCCGCGGCTCCAGGAACTCCCAGTAGTCGCCGAACTGGTCGTTGTAGCTGAGCGTCAGGCCCTTGATCGTGTCGTAGCTGCGCCCCTTGAATCCCACCCGCGACCCCGACTCGTTGGCCACGTTCTTAATCGACTGCCGCGCCTGCACCTTGCCGGTGTTGAACGGCGGGTCGATGTAGATCAGCCGGAAGCTCTCATCCGGCAGCGTTGCCAAAAAATCCAGGTTGTCACCCTCAACGACGAGGTTCCCGCCCTCCCCGTGCCAGGCCGTTGCCGCCACCTCGCCCAAGGGGGAATCCATCGCTTCAGTAGTCATGCATCAAGGCTAGCCCAACGGCTCGCCCGGCCCGTTGAGACGCGGCACGTGGAGCAGCCCCAATACCTTGTGATGTCCGACGCCGGACCCCGCCTTCCGCTGCGCCCGCCGGCTTGCGCCGGCGTGCCTGGGTGACGCCGGCAGCCGGGTAAATCGTGCCCGTCGGCTTGATAGCGTGGACGCATGACTCAATCAGTTGTGGCAGGAATGGTGTCAGCCGCGGTTCTCCTTGCGATAAGCGTGGCCATCTTCCTCATGGGCAGGGCCGCCGAGTCAGGAAGGATCAGACTCAACTACACAATCGGCATCCGCACCCGCTGGACCCTTGCGTCCGACGAGGCGTGGCTCGCCGGTCACAGGGCCGGCGGACGGGATGTGAAGATCGCCGCCTGGGGAGCCGGCATCGGCTCGGCGATGGGCGTCGCCAGTGGCTTTCTTGTGTTCACAGGGCTCTCGGAGACGCTCACCAACACAGTCATCGCCACGTTCATCATCGGCGCGTGTCTCTGGATGGTTGCCTGGTTGATTGCCGGCACAGCGGCGGCCAACCGGGCCGCCAAGGCCGTGTAGTCCTAGAACTCCCCGCGCAGCACGTCGTTCGTCAGCGGGTTGTACACAAAGTCAACCGGCCCACCGGCATGCTGGAACTCGTGGTTCGCCCCGTCCCGGATCCCAAACGCGCCGTAGTTCACGTCCCATGACCCGTTCACCACGGCCTTGTAGCTGTACTCCCCCGCAGGCAGGTCCAGCAGCAGCGTCCAGACACCCTGCTCAACCGGCGACATCTGCAGCTTCTCAGCCGTCGGGTCCCAGTTCACGGCGCCCACCGCCTCGCCGAAGTTCCCTGCCAGCGCCACAATCTCAGGCTGTCCTTCACGCGCCGCGCCAGGTGTTTCCGCTTCACTGAAGCCGGCTGCCGGGACTGTAGTCACGGTTGTTGTCGGTTCTTTGGCGGGAATCTCAGGCAGCGGTGTGCCTTCAGGAACCGGGGTGCCGTTCTTGAGGGCGTCGACGAGTTTCTCGACGGTGTTGAAGGCGTCCGTTGCACGCAGTCCGTTGTCTGTGATCGACCAGCCGCCACGGCCCTTCGTCATCCAGCCGGCCTTGACCAGGTCGGCCGTTGCCTTCGTCAGGTTCTTGTGGCCACGGGGCACACCCCCGCTGAGCAGTTCGGCTTCTTCCGAACTAAACGGAACGCGGGCAGCAGCTTCTAGCAGCACCTCTCCCCCGTTGGGCTTTACATCGAGCCGCGCACCGGCGGCCATGATGTCGAGTACTTCCTTGAGTCGGCGATTGGTGTTGTCTCGAATGCTCACAGTGGTTCTCCTCGATGAAGCGGACGTACGTTCCAACTGTGACACGACGAAAAGTTACGCGACAGTAGATGACGAAGTGCTGCCGTTCTCGATTCCGGAAGATACTTGCGCCCATTATGAGTTCCCGGGGCATGCCGAGCGGAGTGCGTGAGGTGCGTGGTTCCCAGTACTGGACTGCTAGCCTGGTCGATTATGACTAGTCTCGAATCCCAGCCCAAGACCAAGAAGCGCATTCACGTCGTTGGCGCTGTTTTAGTCGACGGAAAAACCGTCCTCGCAGCGCAACGCGGCAAGACTATGTCTCTGGCCGGCCTGTGGGAGTTCCCAGGCGGCAAGATCGAACTTGGGGAAACACCTCAGGAGGCGCTTCACAGGGAACTCAAAGAGGAGCTGCTCTGCTCGGCTGAGATCGGAGAGCATCTCGAGACTACGGAGCACGAGTATGACTTTGGAATCGTCATCCTTGAGACCTACATGTGCCGTCTGCGGGAAGGTATCCCCCAGCTTACTGAACATGATGAGATCCGTTGGGTTGCAGTACCTGACCTCCCCGCATTGGACTGGGCTCCCGCCGACATTCCTGCAGTCGATCGGCTGGTTCGGGAGTACAGCAAATGAGTCTTGGTGCGGCCAGTGTTGTGCGGGCCGACACCACCTTCGGATTCATTGACTCAGCTACCGAATCCAACCAGCTTTTCCATCCCGTTCTCATATCCAATGAGGATGAGAACACGATGCTGCGCGCGATCCGCCAAGAGCTCCAACGCTCCAAGCGCTTTGTTATTTCCGTGGCCTTCGTAACTACTGGGGCCATTGCGCTCCTTAAGCAAGCGTTGCTCGATTACGAGGGAACCGGCGTCATTATCACGTCAACTTACCTCGACTTCAACTCCCCAGAGATGTTCCGGGAGCTGCTTACTCTCAACAACGTTGAGGTGTTCATCCACTCGGGAAAACCAGGCGGATTCCACGCCAAGGGCTATGTCTTTCGCCAAGCGAGTACGACGACGGCGATAGTCGGAAGTTCCAACCTCACCGCCAACGCCCTTCTGAAGAACATGGAATGGAACCTCCGGTTTTCGGCACTCCCCGACGGCGACATTGTTGAGCAGCTCGAGACAGCAACTAATCGGCAAATCGAAGCATCCTTCAGACTCACGGACTCCTGGATTGATACATATGAGGAGACCTATGTCCGTAACGCCCAGACACTTGTGGAGGACCATCCCTCTACACTCGACGCTAATCCATTGCTGGGCCCCCAAAAGGTCTATCCGAACACTATGCAGTTGGATGCACTTGAGGCCATCAACGAGGTCCGCGAGTCTGGCGAGCGGCGTGCCGTCGTCATCTCCGCCACAGGCACCGGCAAAACAATCTTGGCAGCGCTGGACGTACGCACTGTGAACCCAAGTCGGATGCTCTTCGTGGTCCACCGCGAGCAGATCCTCGACCGTGCCATGGAAGAGTTCCAGCGAGTCCTTGATGCTGACGGCACGAAGTTCGGCAAGTTCGTTGGTAGTCGACGCGAAATCGACCGGCAATACGTGTTCGCTACGATCCAATCGCTCTCCAAGCCTTCAACTCTCGAACAGATCGACAGGCATCACTTCGACTACATCCTGATCGACGAAGTTCATCGGGCCGGCGCCGAAAGCTACCGCCGGATAGTCGACTGGTTCAAACCAGAATTCCTTTTGGGACTGACCGCTACTCCGGAACGCACAGACGAATTCAACGTTTTCGACCTGTTCGACTACAACGTCCCGTACGAGATCCGCTTGCAGGCTGCTCTCGAAGCAGAGATGCTCGTACCGTTCCACTATTACGGCGTGACTGACTACGTGGACGCAGACGGCACCACGGTTGACGAAACATCCAACCTGTCACGGCTTGTTGCACCCGAACGCGTTGCCTACCTGGTCCAGGCCATCAAGACCTACGGCCACGTCGGGCCAACGCGCGGCCTCATGTTCTGCAGCCGCCGCGACGAAGCACATGAACTGTCTCGTCTCCTGAACGAGGCCTTCGTCAACGGCGCAAAGTTGAGGACCCAAGTTCTTACAGGCAAGGACGCCGTCGAGTTCCGAAATGCTACTGTCGAACGGCTCGAAGCAGGCGAAATCGACTACATCTTGACTGTTGATATTTTCAATGAAGGCATCGACATCCCCTCCGTCAATCAAGTCGTCATGTTGCGGCAAACCCAGTCGAGCATAATCTTCACACAACAGCTTGGTCGAGGGTTGCGTAAGGCATCTGGCAAAGACCATCTCCGCGTGATCGACTTCATTGGAAATTACGCGAACAACTTTCTCATTCCAATCGCACTCGTTGGCGACAGATCACTAAACAAGGACATGATCCGCAAGAAGCTGATCAACGCCGACCAGGCCGGGACCATCTCTGGACTTTCAAGCGTCAACTTCGACAAAGTGTCGCGGAATCGAGTGCTGCAGTCGTTGGCGAATACATCGCTGGACAGCATGGCCAATTTGAAGGCAGCGTTCATTACTCTGAAGCATCGACTCGGGCGCACACCTCAGCTTCTGGACTTTTCCCGATTCGATAGTGCTGATCCCGTAGTAGTCGCCACGAAGAGTCAGAACTACTGGATCCTCCAGAACAAATTCAAAGAAGAAGCGACGGTTCCCACCGAAACTGAGTCCGCGTTCTTGAGCTTCCTGTCGGCAGAAATTCTCAACGGCAAGCGCGCCCATGAGCTCCTGCTACTCGAGCACCTTCTACTGGCTAAGACCGTCAGCCGAGACAAGTACCGTGCAATCTTGGCTTCAAAGGGATGCACCAATGATGCCAAAACCATCGACTCGGTGCAACGCATCATGTCCCTGGAGTTCTTCACTACGAATGAACAGAAGAAGTACGGTGACGAGCCCGTGATCTTGTTTCAAAACGGTCTCTTCACATTGTCCGAACATGTTCACTCCATGCTGCATAGTTCAGTCAGGCTTCGTGCCCATGTCGAAGATTTGCTGGCCACCGGCTTGTACATTTCCCGCCATCGCTACCATCAGTCCGGAGTCCTACAAGTGGGCAAAATGTACTCCCGCAAAGATGTTTGCCGACTCTTGAACTGGAAGGTCAATGAATACAGCACGATGTACGGATACAAGGTCGATAAGTTCTCTCAGACCTGCCCAATTTTTGTCACTTACCACAAGGCCGACCACGTAACGGAAAGCACCAGGTACGAAGACGAACTTGTGGATGCTTCGACGCTCAAATGGTTCACGAGGAGCAGACGTACGTTGAAGAGCGGGGAAGTTCGTTCAATCGTCGACGGCGAGGTTCCCCTGCATGTATTCGTGAAAAAGGACGATGCAGAAGGATCTGAATTCTACTATTTGGGTCCGGCCAGCTCAAGGGATGCGGTGCAAACTACGATGTCCGGTGAAAGCGGCAAGGAACTCGACGTAGTCACCATGAATCTCGATTTTACAAATCCCATTGAAGACGGCCTCTTTGAATATATTGCTACTCTGATTTGATCGCGCCCTCATACTACCAAGATCGAGTTCAACCCAATGTTACAGAATTCAAGATGTTTTTGATTGTTTTATGATTTAATCTACTCTACTCTTGTTGTGCATACCAAAATTTGGATACGTGGATTTGGAAGGTGTAGGAATGGCAGACCAGTATGGTGACTTTGACAATGATCCAGCGCCCGTACACGATACCGCGGAAGGCCTTCGCACCAGACGACAACCACTGGAGCGCAGGCCGCTGACAAAGCAACAGCGGAAAGAAGTTATCCTCACCGCACGTGGTATGGGTATCAGCTCCTCAGAGGAGCTTCTAGGGGTACTTTCGGTCGCCGCCGGCCGGAGAATTGATGGACTCTACGAAGTCATGGACGTTGAACTTTTTAGAATCATCCAAGCACTCAAACACCGCAAACGACACTACACGGATGGAGATTCATCTGATCGCGACTCCCGGACAAATTAGCGCTGGCCACCCGAGTAGGAACCTAAGCCGCAGAAAATATTATCATTCAGGTCGCACTGAAACAATCATCCACAACACCTAAAGCATACCAAAATACGAAGAATTCGCCACGGTCTGGAGTTGGATGAAAATTAGCTTTCCCAGCCGTTGATCTCACTCGAGTTCACAAGAAACTTCGGCGCAGTCCTGAAAAAACTCAGTCCAGAATTCTACTCTTCAGTTCTTGGAACCCAGCCTAACTCGCGCACGTTTCTGAATGAAAACGCGTTCATGAGCCGGTGATCAGAGTTGATCACCGCATAGATTGATGGCAGCATCAGCGACCTTTGAAGGGACTACTTCGTGCACCTCATCCCGCCCGACCCCGCCTTTTCCGACGGCCAGACTGCCGAGAAGGCCGTCTGGGACACCTTGCAGGCAACACTGCCTGACGACGTTGTGCTGGCCCACTCTGTCCAGGTCCGCCACGGCCGGGCAGAGCACGAAATCGACATCTTGGTGCTCTGGCCGGGCGTCGGAATTGCCGCCATTGAGGTCAAGGGCGGGCAGGTCAGCATCGAACATGGCCAGTGGTACCAGTCCGGCGGCGCCGCCGGGAAGCACAAGCTGCAGGATCCCCTGGCCCAGTCCCAGGGCTCGGCGCACGCATGGAAGGACTGGCTCGCCGGCCAAATGGGCTCGCTGCTGACCAGCCGGCTCGTGTACATGGCGGCGTTCCCCTATTCTCGTGTGGCGCCGGACTGGACCAAGTCGGGCAATCCCCGAGCGATGTTCCTGGACCAGAACGACCTGCAGTCCCCTGCCGAAAAGATCCGCCATGCGATCGAGTCCGAAGGCGGCGGGACTGTACCTTTGGCGCCGTCGTTCTTGGACAGGATCATCCCGCACCTTGAGGGGAACCTGGACCAGCCCGACGACGATGCGGCCGGGCGCGACGAGTACGAGGACCTGCAGGACCAGTTGACCGAGCGGCAGGCAGTCCTGCTGTCGGCGACGAGGACGCTCCCAAGGATCAGGTTCACTGGCGGAGCTGGCAGCGGGAAGACATGGCTGGCGGTGCAGAAGGCAAGGGAGCTGTGCCGCGCCGGGAAAAGCGTTGGGCTGTTTTGCTACAACAAGGGGCTGGGCATGCACCTGTCGAACCAGGTGGGTTCGTGGCGGAGTGCGAAGCCGAAGTTCACGGGCGAGTTCCATGAGTACGTGCTGTCGCTGGGCGTGCCCGAGGGTGTGGGGCAGGAGTATTTCGACGAGGAGATGCCGCGGCTGCTGAAAGAGCTGGCCGCGGGGCTGCCTGAGGGCGAAAAGTTTGACGCGATCATCGTGGATGAGGCGCAGGACTTCATGCCGAGCTGGTGGGAGGCGCTGCGCACATGTCTCAAGGTTCCTGAGGCGTCCGAGATCTACGCGTTCATGGATGACAGGCAGGATGTGTACCGGCGCTGGGATTCTGCCGAAGCGCTGCAGGACCTGGTGACGATCCATGTTGACGACAACCTGCGGAACACGAAGAAGATCGCGGAGACGTTCAAGTGCTTTGCCGGCGACAAGTTCACGCCGCGGGGCAGCACCGGGCTGGCCGTGCGGCGGGTGGAATGCCTGCCGGAGGATGCCATGGACGTGGCGAGCGACTGCGTCGATGCGCTGATTGCCGACGGGTGGGCGAACAACCAGATCGCGCTGCTGACGACTGACAGGCGGCATCCGATCCACCAGGAGTTCTTCGAGTCGGACACCATTGACGAATACTGGCGCGAGTTCCACGCCAACGAGGCCGAGTTCTACGGGCACGTGCTGGGGTTCAAGGGGCTGGAGCGGTCAGTGGTGATTCTTTGTGTTGACGGATTCCGGGACATGGACCGGGCGGCGGAGCGTTTGTATGTTGGGCTGTCGCGGGCGCGGACGCTGCTGGTGGTGGTCGGCTCCTCGGAGCAGCTGCGAGAGGCCGGCGGGAACCAGCTGGACCTGGCGCTGTCGCGGGCGCAGGCGTGGAGTCCCTACTGACTGCTTGGCAATGATTGCGGAGCAACGGAAACGTATGGGTTTAGGTGCACCGTCCTTTGAGGCCTGAGGGGACCAACTGACTCGTGCACCGTAGCTGGCCAACGTGCGAGAGACGAGCGACAAATAGGAAAATCCGCATGAGCTCCTCGATTCCATCGAAATTCGCAGGATTTGCACCTTTCTGCATGCTAGTCTTTCCCTATGATTCTGTTAAGATTCACTGCACGTAATCATGGCAGTATCCGGGATGAGATCTCTCTCGATCTATCCAGGCCTTCCCTGCAGAGACTGACGCCTTCGGATGGCGATTGGTCCGAAGCAGCATTCCCACTCGCCGGCATCTTCGGCGGCAATGCGACGGGCAAGTCAGCCATATTGGATGCCATCATCTACACCTTCTCTGCGATCCGTTCATCAGCCACGAGTTGGCAAGCCTCAAAAACGATGTACAGAAACCCTCACCGGCTCGATCCCACAAGCCGTGACGCCTCAAGCAGTTACGAACTCGACTTCGTATATGAGGGGCGCCGCCACTTGTACGGGTTTGAAGTTGACGCTGAAGGGGTCAAAAGTGAGTGGTTGCGCGACATTCCAAGCTCACGATGGCGTACCCTACTTGACCGGGACCGGAATTCCGGCAGGCTCATGTTCCACGCAAGTATGCGGTCAAAGATTGAAGTAACTCGACGAGAGCTTGTACTGAGTCGTGCTCTTCTATTAGAGGACTCGCCGTTGCACCCACTGGCCCATGAGTTGGCACGGTGCTTTGACTTCGTTTTGGTTAAGGACTCCCATCGTGAGGCGCGTTTGAAGGATATTGCGGATTCACTTGCCGAAGGCACTATTACTTTCTCTGACCTTGAGGTTCTCCTCCAAGTCGCTGATATTGGCGTTGTGAAGGTCGATATCGAAGAGACCAACCTGTCCGAGCACGTACGACTTGCTTTAAGGCGTTTCATTAAGGCTGTTAGCGAGGACGATGCAACCGACACGGAAAGCATTTCGGTAGATCCTGACGAGCTGGATGACGAGCAGCTCGCACAAGTGGCTCGACATTTGGTCTTCACGCACCGTGGATCGACGGGCGAGTGCCCGAGATTCTCTATCCAGGACGAGAGCGATGGAACTATAGCTTGGCTTGCCATTGCGGTGCCTGCACTTGAGGTGTTGCGCCGTGGAGGACTGCTGGTTGTCGACGAGATCGATGCAAGCCTTCACCCGCATCTATTGGAAGCCCTTCTGGGTGTTTTTGACGATGAATTGGTCAACAAGAAGCATGCCCAGCTTGTCTTTACCAGCCACGAGTCATACATTCTTTCTCCACTCAGCGAGGTGACGTTGGAAGCTGAGCAAGTCTGGTTCACCGACAAATCTTACGAAGGAGTTACCGAATTGACTTGCTTGGCCGATTTCCCACGACACCCGGATGCGAACGTAGCAAAACGCTATCTCACAGGGCGATACGGCGGCACCCCTCGACTGTCACCAAATTCATTCGCCGCACTAGTGAACGCAGAGGGGCACTGACGGTTGTCAAAACCCCAACGTGGCCATCGCCCAAAACGGCCCCAAAGACAGGAGGTACAACGCATTCTGGTGGTTTCAGAAGGAACTGAGACTGAGCCTCAATACGTGGAGAGGCTCAACAGCTTCTTACGGAGCAAGGATGTCAATGCCATTGTCAAGTCTGTAGGTGTGGGAAAAGATCCACTCAAAGTCGTACAGAAATGCATTGAACTCCGCAATAGGGCCGCCGACAACGGCAAGGAATTTGACGTCTGCGTATGCTTGGTGGACGTGGACCAGCACGCTACGCTTTCGTTGGCCACTAACCTAGCAATCAATGAGAAAATCGTGTTGATAATCTCGAACTTGAAATTTGAGATGTGGTTACGGTGGCACAAAGAGCCGAGCCGTTCCTCTCTAACCTCGTCACAGCTCGACGAGCTCACCAAAAAGCTAGACCTCGTTCACAACAAAGCGTTATCTCCACGCTTCCCTTTCGACGGCGTATACAAGGCGTGCGAGGTTGCTCATCGCGCCGATCCCAACATGCAGGCGGGAGTAACTGGACCCAATCCGTCATCGTCCATGCCGCTCCTTGTAGATCTGTTGCTCGGAAAGTAAACACACAGAAACCTTCCGCGACTGACCCATTTTCTTCAAGAGATTCCGCATCGTGCATGTCTACTTACAACTCACTGTCCGGACCATTTGAAGTGGCTCCAATTGTTCGGCTCCGCCGTTGCGTTCACGCTTAAGCAGCAAGGACACCAGTCACTCGTAAAATGCGGACTGGCTGTCATTGGCCGTCAGCAGCCTGCCAGCAACATCCGACTGACTACGCCGCACGCACCTTGAACAGCGCAGCCGGGCGGCCTTGGGTGCCGTCCGACATGCCGCCGGTCGCCTCGAGCGCGCGTTCCATGGTGCGCCGGAAGGTGTCGCGCTGGAGCTTTTCATCCAGCACAGCCTCGTGGACTTCCCGGAGTTCCTTCAGCGTGAACGGGCCGGTGAGCAGCCCGCCGGGATCAGGTTTGTCCCGGTACGTGGTGCGCAGGTGTGCCACGGCGTGGTCGATGATCTGGGCGTGGTCGTAGGGCAGTGACTCCGGCTTCAAGCCCTTCACCGGCACCAGCTCAACACCTGGGGCCAGGTCCACGAGCGCGGCTGACGGGACCACATCCACGTGCGCCACCGACAGCACCCAGCCCCGTTCATCCCGTTTGGGATCATCGAAAACGTGCAGTTGCTGCGGCTCGCGCCCGCTGACGCCAGCCTTTTCCCGCAGCGACCGCAACACGGCCCCGGCCAACCACTCCCCCGGGTGGAGGAATGTCCCCGGCAAGGCCAGCCCGCCGCCGGGGCGTGGCACCAGCAGGACTCTCAGTGCGCCGTCGAGCACAGTCAGCAGTGCAGTGTCCACCGCAACCGAGGGCCGCGGGTAGTCCAGCAGCGTCTTGCCGTTCGCATCTTCGGGCAGGTTCTTGGAAGAAGTCATGACACTAGTTTGCGCAGACTTGCGCAAACAGCGCAACATGCCCTATATTTTATTTAGCGCAGAAATGCGCAAAGTATTCCGACCACACGACCGAAGGGCATCACCATGAAACTCACCACCGCTCAGCTTGACCGCGCTGCCGGCGTCCTTGTTGCCACTGCCGCCGGCGATGCCCTCGGTGCCGGCTACGAGTTTGGTCCCGCCCTCCCCGCGACCACTGCAGTCACCATGAAGGGCGGCGGCCCGTTCGGCTTCGCCCCGGCTGAGTGGACCGACGACACGTCCATGGCCATTGTCATCGGCAATGCCATGCTTGATGCCTTCGACGAGGGACGCTTGGCTGCCAGCCGTGGCACGTACTCGTCCATCGTCACCGGATGGCGCGCCTGGGCCTCGGAGTCCAAGGACGTCGGCGCGCAAACCAGCTCCGTGTTGCGTCGCGCAGGGCGGGCCATTGACCACGGCTTTAGCCCTGCGGAGGCCGCCATGAGTGCGGCCTATGACCACCACGAAGCCACCGGGCGGTCCGCCGGCAATGGATCCCTTATGCGCACGGCACCTATCGCGTTGGCGTTCCTGGACTCCTCTGATGAGTTGTGGGAAGCTGCCGGCAAAGTGAGTGCCCTGACCCACTTTGAAGCTGACGCAGTCGAGGCGTGCCAGCTGTGGACCGCGGCGATCCGCCATGCCGTCCTGACGGGTGTGGCTGATGTACGGGTGGGCCTGCCGAATCTTGCTGCCGGCCGCGGGGAGCTGTGGCTATCCCGGATCGAAGCCGCCGAGGCCGCTGAGCCACGGGACTTCAAGAACAACGGCTGGGTGGTTGAAGCCTTCCAAGGTGCATGGAGCGCCATCTTCCACGCTGTCACCACGGCCGGTGCCGCCCGTCCCGACTCGCTGCGCATGGCATTGGAGAACGCCGTCCGCGGCGGGCACGACACCGACACCGTGGCCGCCATTGCCGGCGGCCTGATCGGCGCCGCTGCCGGATACTCGGCCATTCCGTTCGAGTGGCGCCGGAAGCTGCACGGCTGGGGAACCGACGGTGAACGCGGGCTGCTCGCCATTGGCCTGGAGCTCGTGGCCGGCGGCCGGAATCCCGGCGAATGGCCCCGGATCGCCGTGGCGGACAATAACGGATACGCCGGAACTGAAACGGTCGTGCAACATCCGGACGATGCCGGTGTCTGGATCGGAGGGGCAGCCCAGCTGCCGTACCTGGGCCAGACCGTACCCGTTGAGGCCGGGCTGCCCGCAGCGCTCGGCGAGGTGTCCGCCGTCGTCAGCCTTTGCAGGGTTGGCGCGCAGGAAGCGGCGCACATCGAGGCGGAGAACCACCTTTCATTTTGGCTCATCGACAATGCCTCCCCGGCGGAGAATGCTCACCTGGAGTTTGTGCTGCGCGATGCCGCGGCAGCCGTCGCAGCATTCCGCGCCGAGGGCAGGGCTGTGTACCTGCACTGCGTCGCGGCGCATAGCCGGACGCCCGCGGTTGCAGCGCTCTACGGGGCCCTGCTGGGTGGAACGGCGATGAAGTCGCTTGATCGTGTTGCTGCAGTGCTCCCCAACGCAAACCCCAATACCGCTTTTGTGCAGGCACTTCGGTGTCATGATGCGGCAGAAATAGACAAGTCCGCCAAGACGGGCGAAACGAACAAGTCACAGGAAAAGGTATCAATGAAGCAGTCAGCAAAGCCCATGGTCCGTTGGGAAGAGGATGAGTTGATTCTCGTTTGCCAATTCCTGCAGGAGGTTGGCTGGCAGAGGCTGTCCCTCAGCAACAAGGGAGTCACCGAACTGTCGAACGTACTCCGGACCATGCGATCTGTAGGTGCAGACTCGAAGGTTCGCAGTCCCAGCAGCGTCATACTGAAGGCTTGGGACCTCTACTCCTTCCACCCCGACTACGTTGGCGCTGCGCATCAGGGCACCAAGATGGATCAAGCGGTTCTTCACATCTTCTTGTTTGATCCGGCCAAGGGCGCAAAGAAGGCCGCGGCAATTCGCGCGGCCCACGCGGCCGGCTGACCATTGATGCCCCAAGTTGCTCAACTTGGGGCATCAATGCCGTTACTTGTCGGTGCCAACTGATATCAATTAGAGGCATGGTCTGATGACGCACAGCAGTTTGGTTTGAAACACAACTACGCGGGGGTTTGCATGTCAACGAAGTCTTTTCACAACACCGGAGCGGCGCTGGACGCCATGGCCGGCTTCGTGGCGTCGGCCAAGACGGACGACCCCTTTGCCCGCATCACGATCCTGGTCCCCAGCCATGCGTCCGGACTGGATGTCACCCGCCACCTTGCCCGTCGTTCCGTCAACGGCTCCCTTTCAGGCACAGTCGCCGTGGAAGCTGTCACGGTCGCGGAGCTTGCAGAACAACTCTTTCAAGGCTCCGCCGCTGCCCGTGGCCGCCAAGCACTGCCGCTGCCCCTGCGCCAAGGCGCCATCGCCATGGCTTTGAAAGACAACCCGGGCCTCTTCCGCCAGGTCTGGGACCAGCCTGCCACCGCCAAGGCCCTCGCGGCCACGTCGGAGTATATGGACGGTGTTGACCTGGCAGCACCTGGACTGCCGGCCCTGCCCACCTTGGTGGCCGAGGTTTGGAAGCTGCACCAGGAAGCAATGGGCACCACCTCGTCCACGTACTACACCAACGCAGATGTACTCACCGGTGCCGCCAGCGCCGTTTCATCGGAGGCTGCCGAGCTTGGCTTGGTGATCGGCTTCATGCTTCCGGAGTCTGCCACCGCGCTTGAGGCCAGATTCCTCGCCTCGGTTGAGGCACTTCCGGGGTACTCCTCGGTTTCCGCCGCTGGCACCCCCACCAGCAGCATGTCTTTGATGACAGCCTCCGATTCCGACGACGAGACCCGGGCCGCAGTGCGGAAGGTGACAGAGCTGGTGGCAGGCACACCACATCGTCCGGCCGTTCCGGCACACAGGATCGGGCTGTTCTACACGGCGAGCGACCCCTACCGGACTCTCGTCACACGCCGCCTGGACGAAGCCGGCATCACCTACAGCGGCCCCGAATCCGCACAGCTCGCGGACATGCCCATTGCCCGCGGCATCACCACGCTGCTCAGGCTGGCTCCGGAGAAACTTGATGTGCGGGCCGTGCTCACTATTCTGGCCGAAGGTGCCCTGCACTGGGCAGGACAGGAAGTGCCATCGTCCACCGTCTGCGAGCGCCTGTACCTGTCGCCGTTCGAGGAAGACGAATCCTCCGAGCCAGATGCCGAGGAGCCCGGGTACGCCACCCGGCGGCGGGTTGGTGCCCAGCAGTTTGAGGCATTCCTCGCAGCCCTTGCCGACCGTCTCGCCGCCATTCATGCCAGCACCAGCTGGTCGTCGGCTGAATCAGTGTTGACTGAATTTGTTATGGAATTCTTTGGGCCTCGGTCTGAGCAGGAAATGCCCGTGGTCACCTCCGCGCGTGAGTCCCTGTTGGAGATCATGGGCACCTTCGCCGCGTTCGACGGCGTCGCCCCTGCACCCGTACCAGGTTCACTGGCTGCCACTTTGGAAAGCGCCATCGCAGGCAGTCAGTCCCGGCGGGGCAAAATTGGTACGGGAGTCAACGTAGGCCCGTTGCGTGATGGTGTGGGCCGCGACCTCGACGTTGTGATCGTCCTCGGGCTGGTTGAAGGCCTGGCACCGTCAAAAGTGTTGGAAGACCCGTTGTTCCCCGACACTGTTAAAGCTGCCCATGGCACAGGGCTGCCCACCATCGACCAGCGCATCGCAGCTCAGGCCGCACGGTTCAAGGAGTTGCTGTCCACTGCGGATGAAACATTCCTTTTTGCCCCACGCGGGAACCTGCGCGGTGGCGGCAGCTACGAACTGTCACGATGGGTCTCCGCAGACGAGTCGGAGACACTGCGGCCCACCGTGGTGCCCTCCTTCGACCATGGTGTCCGCACAGGAGCCGGCACCGTGGGAGGACTTCCCCCGACCGCCCAGGAATGGGGCATCAGGAACGCCTTGGGCGCTCCTGGCGGAGTTTCCTCGGTGGCTGATTCCGTGTTGGCCACGGCCCTGGAGATCCGCCGACACCGGCGGCAGGGACAGTTTGGCCGGTTCACGGGAGACCTGTCGGCCCACAGCGGCTCCTTGATCGACCTGTCCCGCGCCATCTCCCCGTCGAGCCTGGAAGATTGGGTTTCAAACCCTTTCGGATACTTCCTCAAGCGAGTACTTCGTGTTGGCCTCTTCGAAGACTTGGATCTGGAGCTTCAGATAGGGCCGGCCCAACGCGGCGAGATGGTGCACCGGGCCTTGGAAAACTATGTCCAGGCTGTCATTGAGGGGTCTCCGGCCACCGTGGAAACTCTTGAGGACGCGATGCAGCCTGCATTCACCGAAGGTGCCAATCCGGCATGGCTGCCCCACCTTTGGGCCCGCGACCGCGCAATCATGGCGCAGACACTCTTGGGTGTTTTGGCGGCGGACCAATCCGCCGCCGACGAAGGTTGGAGTTACCTCGCTCCTGAGGCCGGGTTCGGACCGTCCGTTTCACACTTCAACTACGACTACGTTCCAGTCCCGGTGGACTTGCCGGGTGGTCTTGCCGTGACCTTCCAGGGCAAGGTGGACCGGATCGACAAAAACAGCGACGGCCGCGTGCGCATCTATGACTACAAGACAGGACACAGCAAGCGCTTCGGATCCATCAAGCATGAGGACCCGACCGTTGGCGGAACCAAGTTTCAGCTGCCTGTCTACGGACTTTTTGCACAGCAATTCCGGGAAGATCCGGAGACCCCGGTCCGCGCCGAATATTGGTTTGTCAGGGAGGGCGCTGCCTTTGTCGGATACGACGTGGACGACCAAGTCCTAGAGCGCTTCGGTGAGGATGCCGCCGTCGTGCTACACGGCATTGGCAGCGGGGTGTTCCCACACATCCCGGAGTCAGGATCCTTCCTGACCTACACTTCCGTGGCAGGGCAGCCCTCTGTGGCACAAGCGTGGAGGCAGCTGCGCACCCACAGGACCATTTGCGAATTCCCAATGCTGGTGGAGGCCACCGATGGAAAGTAAGAACGTATCTCTCACGGATGAAGACGCGCGTTTCGATATCCGAGGCACCCTCAACAAGTCAATCTTTGTGGAAGCCGGTGCCGGCAGCGGAAAGACCCATGAAATGGTGGCGCGCATCTGCGCCATGGTGGACAGCGGGGTCGAGCTGCGCACGCTAGTCGCCATCACATTTACAGAAAAGGCCGCAGGCGAGCTGCGGGAACGCATTCGCAAGGGTCTCTCCGAGGGAGCCGCCTCGGAGCTTCGAAAAAGGGCCATGGACCAGCTGGACACGGCCCCGATCGGCACCATCCATTCATTCGCCTTGCGCCTGATCAGCAGCAATCCGATCGCTGCAGGAGTCCCACCGCTTGTCACCGTAGTTGATGAAATGCGGGCCCAAATCGCTTTCAGCCAACGGTGGTCTGCCATCATGGACCGCTTGTTCCACAACCCGGATCTGGACAGGGCCCTGCAGGTGCTGCTCGGCCTGGGTGTTTCCCTGGACAGCATGAAGTCCGTAGCCAGGGGCCTCGACTCCAACTGGGACAGGCTCAGCGACCACCATCCGACGAGTGTGCACGTCCCGGTCCTCGATGCAGGTCCCATCGTCAGGGCTACCCAAGACGTGGTCGGCCTGGGTGTGCACTGCACCAAGCCGTCAAGCCCCTTGCTTGCCAAGGGCTTGGCAGGTCTCGAAAAGTGGTTGCCGACACTGGTTTCGGCCAAGGAGTCCGGCGACCTTGGGCTCGTGCTGGACACCCTGCGCGGGGTCCCCCGCACATATCTCTCAGGCGGCGCCAAAGGCGACTGGAAAATCCCTGTTACGGAAGTCCGCGACGCGGCCGCGGCACTCCTGGAATCCATTGACGCCTCAGTGGCGGGGCTTGTTGTCCCGGCCATCAACGCGGTGGTGGCTGAAATGTGTGTTTCCCTGGCGGCCGAGGCAACATTGCGGCAGCAGCGCGGCGAACTGGAGTACCACGACCTGCTGATTCTGGCCCGCGACCTCCTGGTGGGCGAAGACCAGCGGGAGGTACATACGGACCTGCGTTCGCGATACCAATTCATCATGTTGGATGAGTTTCAGGACACCGATCCCATTCAAGCCGAGATCGCAGTCCGGCTTGCCTCCTCCGACATGTGCGGAGTCGATGGCTGGGAAGACCTCCCAATCCCCGAAGGCCGACTTTTCACGGTGGGCGATCCAAAGCAGTCCATTTACCGGTTCCGCCGTGCGGACATCGCGACATACCTGCAGGCCAAGGAGCGCTCTGACGGTGATGAGAACTCATTGGTGGTTGGACTTGTCACCAATTTCCGTTCCACAGCACCCGTCCTGGATTGGGTCAACAACTGCTTTGCGCATCTCATTCAGCAAAAGGACGGCATGCAGGCCGACTATGTACCGCTGGAGTCCAATCCCGAGCGTCCCGGCTACTCGGATCCGGGACATGCCGTGAGTGTATTGGGGCGTGGCGGAGCCCTGCCCGGGCCGAACGGGAAAGTCACCGCCGAAGGCGTCAGGACGCAAGAAGCAGCCGACGTGGCCCGCGCCATCCATCTGGCACTGGGCAAGAATGGAGAGCCCGCTTGGCTCAAGCAGGGCGACAAGAAGGAAAACTTCGCATTGGCCCCGGTGGAGCTGCGGGATATCTGTATCCTCCTGCCAACTAGGACATCCCTTCCCGCCCTTGAAGACGCACTCGATGATGCCGGGATCGAATTTCGGGCCGAGGCCTCGAGCATGGTCTATTCAACACCGGAAGTTCACGAGCTGTTGCTGATCCTGCGGGCTGTGGGCAATCACGTTGACGAGGCGTCACTTGTCTTCGCGCTTCGCAGTCCCTGGCTCGGGTGCGGCGACGATGACCTGTTCCAGTGGAAGGCAGCCGGCGGGTCGTGGCATATTTTCGCAAAAGCTCCCGAAGGCCAAGAGCACTCCACCGTGGGCTTGTCCATGGCTTATCTGAGGAAGCTTTCCAACGGACTGGCCTACCGATCCGTTTCTGAGACCATGGAACTCATTTTGGCTGACCGGCAGATGTTCCAGGCAGTGACAGACTCCCCACGGTACCGCGATGTCTGGCGGCGGCTGCGATTTGTCGTGGACCAGGCCCGCGCATGGTCAGAGGCCACACATGGCGGTGTGCGCGATTACCTGGTTTGGGCCGCTGCCCAGCAGGAAGACAATGCAAAGGTCAAGGAGGCCGTAGTCCCCGAGACTGACATGCAGGCCGTTCGCATCATGACGATCCATGCATCCAAGGGGTTGGAGTTCCCCATGGTTGTCATCGCCGGTGGCGGAAGCACCCCTACCGGCTTCCGCGAACGCGTTGTGTGGGACCACGACGGCAGCATGCAAATATCGTTCGCCAATGGCATCGAAACCTCAGGGTACGAAGAAGCTAAATCAAATGAAAAGGAGGTGCTCGAGGAGGAACGCCTCAGGTTGCTCTACGTTGCCTGCACCAGGGCCAAGAACCACCTTGTCGTGTCCCTCTACAACAACTCAGCCAAGAGCCTCGCCGGCATCCTGCAATCCGTCGACGATCCTGACGCAACTCCAGAGCTGGCGTTCCCTGATGAAACGGCCCGGGTGGCCCGACGCGCACCGGCAGCCCTGGTTGAACCCGTCCCGTCTCTGACTGACTGGCACCACGCCCGCGACGAATGGGACAAAGCAAGCAAATTCGCCTCGGCGGTTTCCGTAACCGAAATTGCCAAGGGAGGCGACGGCACCCAGCCCGTGATGCAGACCCTCGCCTACCACGCAGCGGACGACGCCGAACTTCCCGCCTACGCTGGCGGGCCGGCCGAACATGGCACCAACCTGGGCACCGCATTCCACAGGATTCTGGAGCTGAGCAGGCTCCGGCCCGATGCGGACCTCTCGACACTGAGTGAAGAGGTGGCCGCCAGCCACGGCGTGGTGGACGCAGGGGCGCTGGAATCCATGGCTCAAAGTGCCCTGGCAAGCGAACCCCTTCAGCGGGCAGCCACACGTCAACACTGGCAGGAATTGAAAATTGCAGTACCCTTCGGTGACAAGGTCCTGGAAGGAGTCGTTGACTTGCTGTTCAGGGAGGACGACAACACCCTGACCATCGTGGATTTCAAGACCGACGTCTCCGTGTCTGAAGCCAGGCTCAATTCCTACTGGGAACAGCTGCGCCTCTATGCAGAAGCAGTTGCAGGGGCAACAGGCAGCCGGGTCACCAGTGCGAAGCTGCTCTTTTGCCGCCCGGGCTCGACGCAGGTCCTGAGCCGCAGCGTGGCCTTGCAGAGCTCCGTCCAGTGATCCCCATGGAGTCGCACATGGTCCCGGTGACGTCAGGTAGTGCCAACTGCCCGCACTGCGGCCAGGAGCGCCCGGAGCACCTGGTGGCGCGCAACTATCTCTGCCGAGCATGCCAGGGCCGGCCCGCCGACGTCCTCGGGCAGCATGTGCGGCTGTTCAATGACATGCAGGCCGGTCCCGGCGGAATCCGTCCCACCGGTAGCGGCGCTTTGCACGACGATGATTCGCGCTGCCGTGAAGTGGAGGAACGCGCCATGGCATACGTCGACGGGCTTGCCTACCGCGTGGTGGAGGGACGGTTTGGCGGCGTGTTCCTGACACCGGCTGACGTGGTGGCACCTCCGGCGTCCGAGGTTTATCCGGAGCAAGGCTGCATGGACCGGCTCTGGCGACTCCAGGCGATCTCGCTCGCTGACGACGTCGAATGGCTCAAGGACGGCGACTTCCTCACCGTAAATTACCTGTCCGGCGATCCCGACTACGCCGTTTACGGACAGCTGGCGCCTGAGGAGGGCGGCTTCCACTGCGAAGTGGTTTCAAACCAGTTCATGGCCGCCGACGACTGGCCGTTGAACGCAGGCTATCTCCAACAGTCAGGCTGGCATCCACCCGACGAGGAAACCCCCAACTGGTTCCGTGTGGTGGTTGGCGCCGAACCGGCGGCCGAGCAGCTCTTGTTGGCGCTGCGCCACGGCCGCGGATGCGACGACGCGCGCAGGCTGCTGTGGGAGCCCGCGAGCTTTCCGGGGCAGGCCGACGACTGACGACAAGGCCAGTGCGGTCAGGACCAGGTCATTCGCGAAACATGACAGTTAGAGTTTTGTAACTCCGAGGTTGTCAAGTCCAAAAGTTTTGTAACTCTGGGGCTGTCAAGTCTGGAGTTACAAAAATTTTGCAACTCCGCACCTGACTGCCATTTGGCTGCTTCAAGTGTCGTCCTGCGGTTAGTCTGGGGTGCATGACCGCAACCATTTCTGAGCCCGCCGACATCGACGATCCTGACGTGTGGGCCACGCAAACTGAGCTGGGCAAGGAGTTCGGCTGGACGGCCGTGGAAATGGGTCACTGCCTGTTGTTGCTGGGGCTGCGGATGGACCGGGAGCCAACGGCCTCAGCAAAGGACAACCTCCTGGTCCACACACTGGAAAGGTTCAACGGGACCGGTGCGGCATACACCCAGACACTTTGGCACAAACACGGTGTCTCGGAGCGGGTTTACGACTACAGCCGGTTGGTCGGCGGCCTGGACAATGCCACCGCCATCATTGGCGGCATCTCCACCAAGCCGGCCGCGAAGGCCAAGCAGAAGAAGCCGACGATCGCCCAGCTGGCCGAGCAGATTGAGGCCTTGAGCCAGCGCATCCAAATCCTGGAGTACGGCCAGGGTGATTCCGGTTCGTAGCGGCCGGCTAACAGGAAACTTCCAGCCGGGACGTGAAGGCTGTAGAGACTGATTGCTCTTTGACGGCCGGAGGAAGCCCCATGGATTCGGGAAACATTCACGAGCCCGCTCCGTTTGTGGCGCGCCGGGTGGTGCTGGGACTCGCAGGCCTTGGCGCACTTGGCCTGGCCGGCTGCACGGCTGCGGACTCCCCCGGCACCGCCGACTCCAAGCCCAGCGCGAGTGCTTCACAACTCCCCAGCGCAACTGCCGCCGCACCCAACCCGGAGCCGACAGCGTCGGAGGGTCCGGCGTCGAACTTCCTGCTGGCAACCTTGGCGCACACGGACAAGATTGCGCGGATCGATCCGGCAAACGAGGACCCCAACGCCGTTGAATTCCTGGCGGTGGGAGCGGCGCCGTGGGGAGTCGGCGTCCATGCCGCCGGGAATGCCGCGTACTTGGCGACGGCGGAGGGCCTGGCCGTGGTTGACCTGGCGACGTTCACGCGGACAGCCCTGGTGCCGTACCTGCATCCGGCGCCGTCGATCGGGCAGGGCGAGTACCGGCCCGGCGGGCTGGGACTGGCGGTGGCGCCGGACGGTTCCGCCGTGTACGTCGCCGTGCTGAGCGACGTGGAGACGTCGCACCTGGAAATGTTTGACGTGAAACGTGGCGTTTTCTCTGGCTCCGTGCAGGTGGGGTGGCGTCCGTTCGACGTGGTGGTGGCACCGGACGGGGCGTGGGTGGCGACGATCGACCACGACAGTTTCTCGGTGACCGTGGTGGACCCCGTGGAGATGACGGCGAAGCGGCACGAGATTGCACCGTTTGGCACTGAGGGCGGGCTGGGGTCGTGGGAGAAGGTCCACTACGGCGCTGTGGAACCGGGAGGGACGATCCTGCTGCCGGTGCAGGGGAAGGTGGTGGTGAGGTTCGACCCGGGGACCGGCGCCTCGACGACACTGGCGAGTGCGGCTAACTCGCACGCCCACGGGACAGCGCTGGCGGGGCGGCACCTGCTTTCTGTGGGGACAGGCTCGTTTGGCAATGCCACCGGTTCGCCGAATCTCTCCATTCTGGACCTGGACACCGGCGAGGAGCGGATCGCGCCACTCGATGTGCCGCACGAGACGGTGGCCGCGTACACCTCTGCGGATGGCGAAGGGTGGGCCGTGGTTGCCGGCGGGAACACGCGCGACATGGGCTGGGACGGGCTGACGTTTGTCCGGCTGTCGGACTTGGCGCAGCGGCGGCTGGACGTTGCCGGGTACCCGCAGGTGGTTGTTTCCTACACAGCTGCGTGAGACGCGGAGCCATGCACGGGGTCGGCGCTTCTCCCATGGTTGCTCCAGTTCGCAGGGCCCCAAGTTCCGGCGCCTCCAGGGGTCAATTCTCGTCGTTGACATCCGGGATTCAGAAGGCACAAACTGAGCGCAAGGTTGTGGTGGAAACTTATGGGAGGGGCCGTCATGTCACTGGAAATTCGTGCTGGAGTTGGAACTGGCAGGGCGAACTACCGCCAAGACGTTGCCACTGTCCAATTCTTTCTGGGCGTTACGATCGATGGCGTCTTTGGGCCCATATCGGCTGGAGCTCTCGCAGCGTTCCAGACGGCCAAGTTTGGATTCACCGACGGCTTCGCAGACCCCTGCGACATCACGTTCAAGCGTCTTCGGGGACCTCTCACTGACTCGGACAGCGCACTGTCGCGCGCACTGGTGCTGAACGCACTCGGCGAAACCGCCCTCGGCGCGGCAGCCACTCAAGAAGTTGCGTCGGCCGACGGCCTGGGGCTCGTGACAACATGGGCCCAAGGCGACGGCATCGCGAAGATCTACAGCCATCCGATCTGGGGGACCTGGGACGTCCGCGGCCTGATCCTGTCCCGCTATTTGGAGTTGGATGAGGAACGCGGAGCACTTGGCATGCCGATCTCCGGTGAACGCGACCACGGCAATTCCGGCGGCCGCATCAGCTACTTCGAGCACGGCAGAATCATTTTTGAACCGCCAAGCAGTGTCATTGAGACCATCGTTCCGGAATAGGCAGGCCCGCAACTGCTGCTGGGACACTTCGGGGCTTGGCCCCGCCGGGGTGGGTGGCGTGCCATGAGGCACGTGCCCCGTCACCGCGGGCCCGCCTGATCCGAGTACGTCCTTGGCTGCTAAATGTTGCAGCCTGACGCCCGTGCTGCAGTGTACGGATACCAGGCGATGGGCCCCGGCCCCATATGGGGCTGGCACATGGAATTCCACGTCTGGGCTCCAACGATTCCATCAGGGGTCAGGCCCCAGAACTTCTGGAACTTGATGACCGCCGCCTTCGTGGCGGGGCCGAACTTGTTGTCAACGGCCAGTGGGGCGTACGTGGATCCCATTCTTGGACGGAAGGCGTTGAGCAGCACCTGGATGTTGCCAACACAGCTGGAGTAGCCGCCATAGCTGTAGTTGTAGTTGACGCACTTGCCGGCAGCCTCGGCAGGCGCCGGCGCCGCCACCGATGTCACTCCGCCAAACGCCATGGCCAGGGCTAGGGAAGCGATGGCCGTCTTGAACGATCGAGACTTCTTGCTCATTGAATTTCACCTTTCTCGGGGATTTCTACAAACGTATGGCGGCAGCCCATGAAAGTGAATGGGTTGAACTCCCCTCCCGGACGCCAGATGTCCCGACGACTGCCAACTTTGGGCCACCGTCGCAGCGGCGCAATGCGCCGCATGCGGACAGAAAATCCTGACCAATACGACCAAAAGCCCCCTTGCGGTTTCCAATACGACCAAAAGATTGTTGCCCACTCCGGCGCCCAGCACCATGAACACAGCAGCAAATCGTGTTCCATGTCACAAAGGAGTGAACAATGTCCCGCACCACCTCGTTCTCCGAAAGCAGCATCAGCCGCCGCAAGGCCCTTGGCTTTGGCCTGCTCGGCGCAGCGTCCCTGACAGCCGTGCTCACCGGTTGCAGCACCGGTTCCGACAAGCCGGCTGCGAGCGCCGGAACCGCAGACTTCCCCAGCTACTACCCTGCCGACTACTCGGCGATCGTCGACGCGTCCAAGGCCGAGGGCGGCAAGCTGACCATCTACTCCAACACCGACCAGGAAAACTGGGCACCCATCCTGCGCGACTTCAAGGCCAAGTACCCGTGGACGCAGGTCTCCGCAGACAACCTGGACAGCGACGAGGTGTTCCAGCGCCAGCTCAGTGAGATGGCCACGGGGAAGGCTCCGGCCGACATGCTGGTCTCCAACGCCGTCCAGGCCTGGGCAAACTACGCCTCCGAGGCCGACCGGCTCCTGGCCTACGACTCCCCGGAGACGAAGGAGCTGCCCAAGAACGCCGTGCTGATGCCCAATGTCTGGGCCATGTCCCTTGATCCGGTGGGCATCCTCTACAACACGGCGCTGCTGAAGGAGGAACCCACCAGCATCGAGGCCCTGGCCAAGACCGTCTCCGCCGATTCCGCCACGTTCAAGAACAAGATCACCACCCGCGATGTGAAGGGCGCCTGGGGCTTCACGGTCTCGCATGCCTTCACCGAGGGCAACTCCGATGCGTGGACGGGACTGGATGAGATCCTGCCGTCCGCCCGTCCGGAAACTTCCTCCGGCACGCAGAAGGAAAAGATCATGTCCGGCGAGTACGTGGCAGGTTTCTTCATCAGCTCCGCCGTGGGCTACCCGGCGCAGGACGCCAGCGGCGGCCTCGTGAAGTTTGTGCTGCCCACCGACGGCACCGTGGTGCTGGGCCGCGGCATTGGCATCACACCCAAGGCCCCGCACCCGGCAACGGCCAAGCTGTTCCTGGACTTTGTGCTCTCCGAGACGGGCCAGAACGCCGTGGCCGAGGGCGGGCTCAGTTCCTACCGCGACAGCGTGGAATTGACCGAGGGACGCCACACATACCAAGAGGTGGAGAAGGTGGCCGGCAAGGACGGCATCATCCAGGTCCCCTACGAGGTGGTTGCAGACAGCGACGTCACCAGCTTTGTCTCCAAGTGGAACGCCCAGCTCGGCGCCTAGACCCATCCCCACGAATCGACTGTGACCAGGCAGGCCAAGCAATGACCATCACCCGCACGGAAAGTGCAACCAAGCCGGCGTCCAGCAGAACCACCCTGCCGGCGCCGAAGTACCCCCGGGTCTTCGGCGTCGGGCGGGGCCGGCTCCTGCAATACGGCGTCTTCATCTTCCTGGCGCTCTTTGTGCTCGCGCCAATCGTCCCCATCCTCTACCAGTCCTTCCGGGACCGGCCGCTCTACGAACTGGGCGGGCTGCTGACGGCAGAAAACTACGTGCGGCTCTTCACGGATGCCGGCTTTGGCCAGGTCATCTGGAACACCGCCGTCTTCGCCATCGGCACCACGGTGCTGACCCTCCTGATCGCCATCCCCATGGCGGTGCTGGTGGTGCGCACCAAGCTCCCGTTCGGGCGTCTGCTGGGCCTGTCGATGCAGTGGCCGTTCTTCATCTCCACCCTGATCCTGGGTTTCGGCTGGATCACCCTGTATGGCCCGGCCGGCTTCATCAGCGTCCAGGTCCGCGAATTCCTAGGCTTCCTGCCCTGGAACCTGTACTCTCTGGGCGGCATGGCCGTCACCGAGGCAGTGGGCCTGGCCCCCATCGCCTACGTGTTCTGCGCCAACGCCCTGAAGCAGTCCGACGCGTCGCTGGAAAGCGCCGCCCGGGTCTGCGGTGCCGGCCCGCTGCGCATCCTGTTCCAGGTGGTGGTGCCGATGCTGCGCCCGCCGATCGTCTACAGCTCCATCCTGGTGTTCAGCATGTCGCTGGAGACGCTCAGCGTGCCGCTCCTTTATGGCACGCCCGTGCGCATCGAGGTGTTCTCCACCTTCCTGTACACGAACGGCCTGCAGTCCATCCAGCCCGACTACGGCATCCTGGGTGCCGCGTCCACGCTGATCCTGGCCGTCACGATCGGCACCGTCGCCGTCCAGGCGAAGGTCCTGAAGAACTCCCAGCGCTTCATCTCCGTCCGCGGCAAGGCCACCCGCCCCCGCCTGCTGGACCTGGGCAAGTTCAAGTGGGTCGCCGCCGCTGCGATCGTCGTCTACATCGTCTTCGGCGCGCTCCTGCCCATCCTGGGCCTGGTGTTCCGCTCATTCACCTTGATCTTCACGCCGCTGGCCAACCCGTTCAACACGCTCACGCTCTCCAACTACGGGCGCGTGTTCACCTTCCCCGTCTACATCCAGTCCATCACCAACAGCATCACGGTGGCCGCCGTTGGCGCGGTGCTGGTGAGTGTGCTGGCCCTGCTGGCGGTGCTGGTGGCCCGGCGCTCCCCGTTCAAGTTTGCCCGCAGCGTGGAGTACCTGGCGCTCATGCCGCAGGCCATGCCGGGCATCATCGTGGGCATCGGCTTCTTCTGGGTCTTTGCCCTCATGCCGGGCGGCGGGCTGGCGCAGGGCACCCTGATGGGCCTCATCATCGCCTTCGGCCTGCGGGCGCTTCCCACCGCGTTCGGCTCCATCGCCCCCGCCATCATGCAGATCGGCCGGGAGCTCGACGACGCCGCCCGCACCTCGGGCGCCGACTGGTTCGGCACCTTCTTCCGCATCCTGCGCACGCTGTTGCGGCCCGCCTTTGTGGGCGCGCTCATCCTGGTGTTCGTCACCATGATGAAGGAGTACTCGGCCGCGCTGTTCCTCTCCTCCGCCAACACCGGGGTCATCGGCACCACCATGCTCGAGCTCTGGGTCCAGGGCAACACTGGATCCGTGGCCGCCCTGGCCACCATTCAAATCACGATCACCGCCGTGTTCGTCGCCGTGGCGAACATGTTCATGAAGGGACACACCGATGCCTGAAGTCAAGGTCTCCGGCCTGCACAAGAAGTTTGGCGACACCACCGTCCTGAACGACATCAATTTCACCATCAGGGAAGGCGAGTTCTTCACCCTCCTGGGCCCCTCCGGCTGCGGCAAGTCCACCACGCTGAACAGCATCGCCGGACTGGAATCCCCGACGTCGGGCTCCATCACCGTGGGCGGGACCCCCTTCGTCGACACGGAGAAGAAGGTCTACGTGCCCACCGAGGAGCGCAACCTGGGCATGGTGTTCCAGTCCTACGCGCTCTGGCCGCACATGACGGTGGAGGCCAACCTGGTCATGCCGCTGGCCATCCGCAAGGTGTCGAAGGAAGAGAAGGAGTCGCGGATCCACGAGGCCCTGGCCACCGTGGGCCTGGCCCACCTGAAGGACCGCTACCCGCACCAGCTCTCCGGCGGCCAGCAGCAGCGCGTCGCCCTGGCCCGCGCCCTCGTCTACTCCCCCTCGGTGCTTCTGCTGGACGAGCCGCTGTCCAACCTGGATGCCAAGCTGCGCGAACAGTCCCGTGCCTGGCTCAAGCGCCTGCAGGTGGAGCTGGGCATCACCACCGTCTACGTCACCCACGACCAGGACGAGGCGCTCTCCCTCAGCGACCGGATCGCCGTCATGTTCGAGGGCAGGATGGCGCAGATCGGCACCCCGGCGGAAATCTACGAAAAGCCCGCCACGGCCGCCGTCGCCGCCTTCGTGGGCAGCTGCAACTTCTTCACCGGCGTCCTGGAACACACCACCGGCGGCACCGCCCACGTCCGCCTCGACAACACCGGCTTGGTGGTCAAGGTGGCCAGCACCCTTGAGCTGGTCCCGGGCGACGCCGTCACGGTGGCGGTCCGCCCCGAACGCCTCACCATCACCCCGGCCGCCGCAGATGTCACCGGCGCCAACGTCCTGGAAACCACCGTGCTGACCCGCTCCTACGTAGGCTCCCGCTACGAGTACGGGCTGAAGCTGGGCAGCAACGTGGTCCAGGTCATCTCCCCCGTGGGCAACCTCGACGGCGGTGTGCGGCTGGTGTTTGAACCGGACGATGCGCTGTTGTACGCGGGCGCCGACGTACCGTCGGCCGAAGCCCAGGAACTCATGACCGTGACGGCTTGAGCCGCACGCCATGACCCGTTCCCCACATCGCGCTTCAAGGCGTCCGCCAAGGCCCTTGTCGGCAAAACTGGCCGTGGGGCTGGTGCTGGCGCACGCCGTCGTCATCCAGACCATCACCTTCGGCATGCGCCCCACCCTGTCCTACGCCGTCCTTGATGCGGGAGGTTCCCAGGCGCTGCTGGGCGTGCTGGTGGCCGCGTTTGCCGTGCCGGCGCTGCTGCTGGCGCTGCCCGCAGGGCACATCATCGACCGCACGGGCGAGCGGGCGTCGCTCATCGCCGGGGCCGTGGCGCTCATTGCCGCCGCGGCGCTGGCGCTGTTCGGCGGCGGCTCGGTGCCCGTGCTGCTGCTGGCCACCATGTTCCTGGGCGTGGGCCAGCTGCTGTCCGTCATTGGCGAGCAGGCCATCGTGGCCAACACCACCAGCCGCGGCCAGTTCGACTCCAAGTTTGGCCACTTCACCTTCGCCTCCTCGCTGGGCCAGACCGCCGGGCCGCTGCTGCTGGCCCTGCCCGGCGGCACCCTGGAGACGCCGCCGCTGGCCCTGATCTTCACGATTTGCGGCGCCCTGGCGGTGGTGCTGCTGGGCATCTCCCTGTTCATCAAGAGCTCCGCCCGGGTGCCGGTGGAGGGCGAACGGCTGCGCATGCTCCCGGCCGTGGCATCCCTGCTGCGCACGAAGGGCCTCATCCGGGCCCTGCTGGCCGGATCCATGGTGCTGGCCTCGGTGGACCTGTTCCTCGCCTACCTTCCCGCGCTGGGGCACGAACGCGGCATCGCCGCCGGCCTGGTCAGCGCCATGCTCGTGGCCCGCTCCCTGCTGTCCATGTTTTCCCGGCTTTTCCTGGGTCCCATGGTGCGGGTGCTGGGCCGGCGCCGGGTCATGGTCTGGTCCATTGCCGTCTCCGCCGCGGCGCTGCTGCTCTTTGCACTGCCGATGCACGTATCCGTGCTGCTCCTGCTGGCCGCCGTCTACGGCTTCGCCATCGGCACCTGCCAGCCCATCACGATGTCGTGGATTGCCGAGCTGGCCGACCCCGGCACCCGCGGGCTCGCCATGTCGCTGCGGCTGGCCAGCAACCGGCTGGGCCAGACGCTGCTGCCCACGGCGCTCGGCGCCATCGCCGCTGTGGCCGGCGTGGCGGGCGTCTTCCTGGGGACCGGAGCCATGCTAGCCGGGGCCGCCTGGTCGGGGGCCGCCGTCGGACAGGCCGCCGGCAGCGAAGCCGAAAGCGAGCCGGAAGGGGTGTCCGGTGGCCAACCCGGGGGCAAGTAGGCTGCGCCACATCTGGCAAAATAGGGGGATGCGACGAAGGATGACACTGCGGGCCCAGCTCCTGATGCTGCAGGTGGTCATCGTCCTCACAACAGTGGTGGGGACGGGCGCCGTCGCCATCCTCACCCAGCAGCACCAGCTGCGCACCAACTACCAGGACCGGATGGTGGGGGTGGCGCAGCAGGTGGCCACGAACCCGGTCATCCTCGACGCCTTTGACGACCCCAACCCCAGCGAGGTCATCCAGCCCATCACGGAGCTGATCAGCAAGTCCTCCGGCATTGCCTACGCCGTGGTCATGAACGCGGACGGCATCCGCTACTCCCACCCCGACCCCGCCAAGATCGGCAAGCACGTCTCCACCGACCCGCAGGAGGTGCTCTCCGGCGACACCTACGTGGGCACCCAGACCGGCACCATGGGCACCTCCTGGCGCGTCAAGGTGCCCATCTTCAATCCCGGGCGCGAGGTGATCGGGGCGGTGTCCGTGGGCGTGCTGGAATCCGACATGCGCAACGAGTACCTGGCCAACGCCGCCTGGCTGTTCATCACGATCGGCATCGCCGCGATTTTTGGCGTGGTGGGTGCGGCCTGGGTGACAGTGGTGATCCGGCGGCGCATCTTCGGCCTGGAACCGGAAGAGATTGCCGGGTTGCTGGATGAACGCGAGGCCATCCTGCACGGCGTGCGCGAGGGCGTGCTGGCCGTGGATGAGCACGGCCGCATCGCCCTGGTCAACGATGCAGCCGTGCGCCTGCTGTCCCTCGGCGGCCGGACGGGGCTCGTCGGCACGCTGGCCCGGGACAGCCTCGATGCGGCGCTCGTTGAGATGCTGGAGGGCGACGGCGCCGAGCAGTCGCTCATACTCTCCGGCGAGCGCGTGCTGCTGGTGCGCCGGGACGTGGCGAGGATCGGCGGGCGCGAAATCGGCGCCATCCTGATCCTGCGCGACAACACCGAGCTGCACACCCTCATGCGCGACCTTGACGGGGCGCAGGGCCTGGCCGACGGGCTGCGCGCCCAGGCACACGGATTCGCCAACAAGCTGCACGTCATCTCCGGGCTGCTGGAGCTGGGCCGCGTGGAACAGGCCGTGTCGTTCATTTCCCACGAACGCTCCGGCGGGGCGCTGACGCGCCTGGCCGGGCAGTCCGGCATCAGCGAGGTGGAGGTCGCTGCGCTGCTGCTCATGAAGCAGGTCCGCGCCGACGAGCTGGGGATCGACATCTCCGTCAGCGACGAATCCGTGCTTCCGGCGCTGGCGGCGACGGCACGGGGCGAGGCCCTGCGCGAGGACCTGCTGACCATCACCGGCAACCTGATCGACAACGCAGTGGAGGCCACGGGCGCCGGCGGCAGGATCTCCGTCACCGTGGCGCTGTCCGACGGCCCGGACTCCGGCCTGTTGGTGTCCGTGGCCGACTCCGGCGAAGGAATTGCCCCGCAGCTGCGTGAGCAGGTGTTTGCCGCCGGCTACTCCTCGAAGGCGGCACTGCCCGGTGCCGTATCCACGGGCCGCGGAATCGGCCTCACCCTGGTCAAGCGCATCGCCGCCCGGCACGGCGGCAGCGTGTCCATCAGTGCCGGGCTCCCCACCACGGGCGGCCCGGCCGATGCGCGCACGGCGTCCCCGTCCGGGTCGGCCGCGGGCGGCACCGGAGTTGGTGCCAGGATCACTGTCCGGCTGCCGGTCCGGACCGGCGAACCCGTCGCGGCCCCCGCCCAGCATGCAGGCGTGCACCCGTGAGCACACAGCTGCGCGTGGTGATTGTCGAAGATGACATCGGGGTGGCGCTGGTCAACCGCGAGTTTGTCTCCTCCCACCAGGGCTTCACCGTGGTGGGCGAGGCACACACCGGAAGGGACGCCGTCGGCCTTCTTGAACGGCTGCGGCCCGACGTGGTGCTGCTGGACTTCTACCTGCCGGACTTCTCCGGGCTGGAGGTGCTTTCGCGCATCAATCCGGACGTACTGGGCGCCATGGAGGTCATCGCCGTCACGGCCGCGCGCGACGTGGACAGCGTCCGGCTCGCCAGGGCCCGCGGCGTCCGGCACTACCTAGTGAAGCCCTTCATGGCGGCGGCCTTGTTTGAGCGGCTCGAGGAGGTGGCACGGCAGTTCGACACGGTGCGGCGCACGGCCCGCGGAAAGTTGCTGGACCAGCGCAGCGTCGACGCGCTCATTGCCAGCACCGCCGCGCGCTACACCCCTCCGCCGAAGGGCCTGTCCGAGGTGACTTTGCAGCGCGTGCACCTGGCACTCCAGGCCGCGGGCACGGATGTGTCGGCTGCGGAACTGGCCGAGCAGGTTGGCATGTCGCGGGTGGGCGTGCGGCGCTACCTGGAACACCTGGTGGACATTGGCCGGGCGACCCTGACCCCGCGCTACGGTGCCGGCCGCCCGGAGAACCGGTACAGCGCCTCGTCATAACCGCATGGGGATGCCCACTCGTGTCACATGCGCCGGGTTGGCTCGCCGCGTTGCGCATGGCCGTGGTGGCCGGGCGGCCTCACGGCTTCGAGCATGCGCATCGCGGGACGCGTCGCTTGCGCCACTGTCCCGGTGGCGCATCCCTGGCAGGTTCGCCGGCGCATGTCCAAAGCGGGAAACTGCCGGGCAGCCTCACGGCTTCGAGCATGCGCATCGCAGGACGCGTCGCTTGCGCCACTGTCCCGGTGGCGCATCCCTGGCAGCTTCGCCGGCGCATGTCCAAAGCCAAGTGACTTGTCCCTGTCCAAAAGGCGAGCCGGCCCGTCTTTGCGCGGGGCATTTGTCGACATCCCGCCAAACTGTAGACATCCGATGTTATGCATGCCAATATGGATATTTGTCGCATAGATCACACAGGATCATTTGAATAACGCGATGCAGACACCCGACCAATGCAGCTCAGGAGTTCTTCATGTCCTTCGCATCCCCCAGCCGTCGCAGCTTACTCAAACTTGGCGGGGCCCTCGCTTTGACGCCCCTCGTGGCCCAGGCCGTTGCCAGGGGTGCCTCCGCCGCCCCGGCACCCTCCGTGGTCCTCGCCCCGCACCCCGCACTGTCCGCCCATGCACTCTGGTACCAGCAGCCCGCCACGGACTGGCAGTCCGGCGCCCTGCCCATTGGCAACGGCCGTCTCGGTGCCATGTTCTTCGGCGACCC
Source organism: Sporosarcina beigongshangi (assembly GCF_016820535.1). Classification (GTDB taxonomy): domain Bacteria; phylum Actinomycetota; class Actinomycetes; order Actinomycetales; family Micrococcaceae; genus Specibacter. The sequence continues at coordinate 195,554 of NZ_JADHDY010000004.1, forward strand.
CGTCGGCGACAGGATCCAGTTCAACGAGCAGAGCCTGTGGGGAGGCGTCAACAACTACGACAACGCACTGGCCGGCCAGGGCGACGGCGCCTACGACACGAGCGTCACCGGCTTCGGCTCCTACCGGAACTTCGGCAATGTGAACATCAGCTTCGCCGAACAGGCCGCCCCTCCGGAAGTCACCGCCCCCGGCGGGCCATACAAGATCTGGGGCGCCGAGGACGTGGACAAGTCCGTCGACGGCAACACTGCCACCAAGTGGTGCATTGACGGCCCGCCGGCAACGGTGACGTGGCAGGTCAAGCTGCCATCCGCCGTCGCAGTTTCCAAGTACACCATCACCAGCGCCAACGACGTCCCCGCCCGCGACCCGCAGAAGTGGACCCTGTCCGGCTCGCAGGACGGCACCGCATGGACAGCGCTGGATTCGCGGGAGCAGGCCCCGTTCGAGGGCCGAAAGCAGGCCAAGGAATTCACGGCCGCGAACACCACGGCGTACAAGTTCTACAAGTTCGACTTCACGCCCAAGGCCGGAGTCAGCCACTTCCAGCTCTCCGAAATCGCACTGGCCGGGGTCAGCACGGGCGGCGCGGCACCGGCCTCGCTCTACATCTCCTCCCCCACCGGCCAGTCCGACGGCGCCGGCGCGGACACTGACATCTTGCGCACGCTTGACGGCAACCCGGCCACGGCGTGGGTGGCACCCCAGCCGGGATCCGGCGTCGTCTGGCAGGCGGACCTGGGCAAGGGCGTGGCGCTCACCTCCTACGCCCTGACCTCCGCGGCCGACGCCGGCGGGGACCCGGTTGCCTGGACCCTGGAAGGCTCCAACAACCGCCGCCAGTGGACCGTGCTGGACAGCCGCGAACCCGGCGCCTTTGCCGGCCGCGGCGAAACCTCCACGATCACGCTGGCGGGCGCCGCCTCCTTCAGCTCCTACCGCCTGACCCTGCGCGGCGCGGCCGGCGCGGCCAATGTGCGCATCGCAGGCGTGGACCTCGCGGGCCCCGGCTTCACCACAAAGAACGCCTCCGCCGTCGCCGAATACAAGCGCGCGCTTGACCCCACCGTGGGCATCCACCTGACGCAGTTCGGCACCGCCGGCAGCCGCGTGCTGCGCGAAGCCTTCGCCAGCCGCACCGCCGACGTGATCGTGATGCGCTACGAGACCGACCGCCCCGGCGGCCTCACCGGCGCCATCTCCCTGGCCTCCGCACACGACGTGCCCACCACGGCCGACGCCGCCGCCGGCACCCTCAGCTTCGGCGGCACCATGGCGAACCAGCTCAAGCACGCGGCCACCTTGCGCGTCGCCAGCACGGACGGCACCGTCACCGGCGAGGGCGCCGGACTGCGGGTCTCGGGCGCCACCACCATGACGCTGATCCTCGACGCACGCACCAACTACAAGCTCGACGCCGCCGCGGACTGGCGCGGGGCCGACCCCGGGCCCGGCATCGAGGCCGCCATCTCGGCCGCCGCGGCCCGCAGCTATGAGGGCCTGCGCGCCGAGCACACCACGGAACTGTCGGCCCTGATGTCGCGGGTCTGGGTTGATTGGGGCACGACGGCGGATGAGGTCGCCAAGGTGCCCACCGACCTCCGGCTGGCCGCCTACGGCGCAGGCCAGGACGACCCGAGCCTGGAACAGACCATGTTTGCCTACGGCCGCTACCTGCTGCTGGGTTCCTCCCGCCCGGGCGGGCTGCCCGCCAACCTGCAGGGCTTGTGGAATGACAGCAACCAGCCCGCGTGGGCCTCGGATTACCACACCAACATCAACGTGCAGATGAACTATTGGGGCGCGGAAACGGCCAACCTGTCCGAAAGCCACGAGCCGCTGGTGGAGTTCATCAAGCAGGTGGCCGTGCCCTCGCGGGTGGCCACCCGCAACGCCTTCGGCGCCGAAACGCGCGGCTGGACTGCACGGACCAGCCAGAGCATCTTCGGCGGCAACTCGTGGGAGTGGAACGTCGTGGCCAGCGCCTGGTATGCGCAGCACGTCTACGAGCACTGGGCCTTTGGCCAGGACAGGACGTACCTGGTTGGCACCGCACTGCCCCTCCTGAAGGAGATCTGCCAGTTCTGGGAGGACCGCCTGGTGGAGGACGCCGACGGAAAGCTGGTGTCCCCCAAGGGCTGGTCGCCGGAGCACGGCCCCACGGAGGACGGCGTCATGTACGACCAGCAGATCATCTGGGACCTGTTCCAGAACTACGCCGACCTCGAAGACGCCGCCGCGGCGCTGGCGGCCCCTGAGGCCGACACTTCCTACCGCGACCGGATCAAGGACATGCAGTCCCGCCTGGCGCCGAACAAGATCGGCTCCTGGGGCCAGCTGCAGGAATGGCAGACGGACCGCGACAGCCCCACGGACATCCACCGCCACACCTCACACCTGTTTGCCGTGTACCCGGGCCGCCAGATCGACCTCAAGGAGTCGCCGGAGCTGGCAGCCGCCGCACTGGTGTCCCTCAAGGCCCGCTGCGGTGAGAGGGAGGGCGTGCCGTTCGACGAAGGCGCCGTCTCCGGCGACAGCCGCCGCTCCTGGACCTGGCCGTGGCGTGCCGCCCTGTTCGCCCGCCTGGGCGAGGCCGAGCGTGCCCGGTTCATGCTGCGCGGGCTGCTGCGCTTCAACACGCTGCCCAACCTGTTCTGCAACCACCCGCCGTTCCAGATGGACGGAAACTTCGGCATCACCGGCGCCATTGCGGAGATGCTGGTACAGAGCCACACCGGCAAGATCGAGCTGCTGCCCGCCCTGCCGGCCTCATGGAAGGACGGCTCCTTCAAGGGCCTGCGCGCCCGCGGCGGATACCAGCTGGACTGCACCTGGAAGGACGGCAAGATCACCGAGGTCGTGCTGATCGGCGACAAGTCCCCGAACCAGGGCAACGTCACGGTGTCCATGAACGGCAAGGACTACAAGGTCAAGCCCACCAAGCCCGGCCACAAGACGAAGCCCTTCTCCCCGAGCTAACCAGCTCCAAACCCTCCACCCCACCCTCCCCACCTGGCGACGCTCTATCACCGTCCGGGGTCTTTCCGGCGACGCTCTATCACCGTCTGGGGTGTTTGGGCCGACGCTCTATCACCTAATGGGCCGGGGCCGTCACGAAAGTGGCGGCCCCGGCCCATTTCCCTCTTCGGCCGGGTTCCCCGTCGCCTCGCCATGATCCCGACCGCGAGTACTGGGGCCATTCAAGACCATCGGACAGCCGCGCCCAGATAGGGCAGCCTCACCGCCGTAGCCACATGCATCGCCGGCGCGGCCACAGGCCCGGTGGGCCGACAGCTCAAGGCGGGTGCCCGCCGTCGTTCTTCACATTGGGACCAACCGGCGCACCCGCTGGCGCTGGGGCCTATTGTGGAAGCTATTCCCGCCCCGGGGAATGCCTGAGGCTGGGAGGCCTGCGCGTGACGATGAGTTCAAGTACTGGCAGCGGAACCGTGCTGATCGCGGATTTTGTCAACGTCGACGCGGCCGGGAAAGTGAACATCATTGGCGGCGGCATACAGTTCCTGGGCTCGGATCCGGAGACCGGGCTGACCGCGCCGTTTGCCGTGTACGTCAATGTCACCGTGAGCATTCCGATGTTTGACGAGACGTCGGCCGAGGTGGAGGTGGTGCTGGTGGACACCGACGGCCAGCCCGTCATTGTGCCCAGCCCGGAGGGGCCCAACGTGATGAGGTTCAACCAGGACGTGGACTTCCGGCACACCGTCCGGCCCGAGGTGCAGCCGCCGCCGATGGGGTTTCCCGGGACGTCGAACATTGTGCTGAATTTCCCGGGCGGGCTGCCGCTGCCGACGGGGTCAAGCTACGAATGGGTGGTGCTGCTGGACGAGTCGCGGCTGTGCTCGACCACGTTCTTTGTGCCGGGGGCGGAGTAGCGAGGTTGTTGGCTCCGCCTCCCGCGCCGGGCCGGCAGCGGCAGGCGGGGCATCCGCCGTCGTGCTTCACTGGCGCAGGGCTCAGCCGCCCAGCTTCCCGGCGAGGCGCTCGCGCATGCGTGTGCTTGCGTCGTTGAGGCCCACGATTTCCACGTCCTTGCCGTGGCGGCGGTATTTGTCCGTGATGGCGTCGAGGGTGGCGCTGGTGGAGGCGTCCCAGAGGTGCGATTCGCGCATGTCGATGATGACGCGCTCCGGGTCGAGGGCGTAGGAGAACTGGGTGTAGAGGTCGTTGGATGAGGCGAAGAACAGCTCGCCGTTGACCACGTAGGTGACGCTGTCTTCATCCTCCGAGGGGACCCGGGTGACGGTGACGAAGTGGGCCACGCGGCGCGCGAACATGACCATGGCAAGTATGGTGCCGGTGCCGACGCCGATGGCGAGGTTGTTGGTGGCGACCGTGGCGATGACGGTGGCGACCATGACGAAGGTTTCGCTCTTGGGCAGGGCCTTCAAGGTGCGCGGGCGGATGCTGTGCCAGTCGAATGTGGCCCAGCAGACGAAGATCATGACGGCGACCAGTGCGGCCATGGGGATCACCGAGACGACGTCGCCAAGCACCACCACCAGGAGCAGCACGAAGACGCCGGCGAAGAATGTTGAGATGCGGGTGCGGGCGCCGGAGGCCTTGACGTTGATCATGGTCTGCCCGATCATGGCGCAGCCGCCCATGCCGCCGAAGAAGCCGGTCACGATGTTGGCAACGCCCTGCCCCCAGGCCTCGCGGGTCTTGTTGGAGCGGGTGTCGGTGATGTCGTCCACGAGCTTGGCGGTCATGAGGGATTCAAGCAGGCCCACGAATGCCATGGCCAGCGCGAAGGGAAAGATTGTTTGGAGTGTTTCGAACGTGAACGGCACGTTGGGAATCAGTGCCGAGGGCAGCGAGTCCGGCAGCTGGCCCTTGTCGCCCACCGTGGGCACGGCGATGGCCGCCAGCACGGTAATGAGCGTCAGCACCACTATGGCCACAAGCGGCGCCGGAACCACGTTCGTGAACCGCGGCAGGACAAACATGATCAGCAGGGCGGCCGCGACGAGCGGGTATACAAGCCACGGCACTCCGATGAGCTCCGGCAGCTGCGCGATGAAGACAAGGACGGCCAGGGCGTTGACGAAGCCGACCATGACCGAGCGCGGAATGAACCGCATGAGCTTGGCGACGCCGGACACCGCGAGGATGATTTGGATGACGCCGGCGAGAATGACGCAGGCAATGAGATAGTCGACGCCGTGCGACCTCACCAGGGGCGCGATCACCAGCGCCACCGCTCCCGTTGCCGCCGAGATCATGGCCGCACGGCCACCCGTGAAGGCGATGGTCACGGCCATGGCGAAGGCGGCGAAGAGCCCGATCCGGGGGTCCACGCCGGCGATGACGGAGAAGGCAATGGCTTCAGGGATGAGTGCCAGGCCCACGACAAGTCCGCCGAGGACCTCGGTCTTCAGCCGACGTGGCGACTTCAACGTGCCCCACACCGACTGCAGCTGCTCGGGTGACAAGGCATCTGCCTTGGTGGTGCTGGCGGCCATGGTTGGCTCCGTTCATGGTCGGTCGGTGGGGCTCCTCCACCTTAACGCAACCAACTGGCGAAGGAGCCACGGAAGGCAAATGCCTCAGCAATCGCGTTCAGTTTAGGTACTGGTTCGATGAGACTGAACGCGGACGAAAACTGAACGCCTCAGAAGGTCGAAGCACAAGCTCAGAAACAACCGGTTTGGTTACGTCAAGGAGGCGCGGGTCTCAATCATTGAAGTTCAGCAATGTCCAACCTCATTTGCTGGGCCGCTTCCCTTTGGCGTGGCTCGTTGGAGTTCAGGAGATCCGCGTACACCAGGAGGGGCGGCGCCATTTGACGTTGATCTGTCTGCCGAGATTCGCCATTCTGCGGTTGTTGCCAGAACTTCTGCCACAGAAACACGTTGGGAGTCGTGCTCGCCTTCCATCGATTGGCCACAATCAATTTCTCCGGATCTTCACCAACAAACAGCACCAGGGTCGTCGGCCTGATGTGCTGCCTGAGCGCGGATTCACCGCCTCTATAGACGGGAACTTCGTCCAGACCTGCCCAGTTGTCACCATCCCCGTGCAAGGCATGCAGGCCAAGACTGGCACCAAGCCCCGATGGATAAGCAGGCGCCCAAAGGTCAACGAGCCCGCCGGTTCGACGCGACCGCCGGCGCTTGCCGCCTTCAGCATCCAAATAGTGCCGTTCCTCCAAAAGGTTCTACGTGTCTTGGACGTGCCCCAGGGAGGCACCCGCAGCCCGGGCGATGACACGAACCTGTTTTTGAACCAAATCAGGCCGGCCTGATCGAGGATATTGATCCCCAGTTGAAGGAACATCTCCGCGCTGCGCCCAGTGATTCTGGGACCAACGACAAATAGTGGCAGTCCACCTTCGTGGACGGTACACATCTCGGCGACGGACGTTGCCGTCATGTGACGCGTGAACAGCAACTGGCAGATCGTGAATGACGTCCCAGGATGCAGACTCCCGACCAACTGGTTCTCCGTCATCCGTTCCAGCTTCGGCCTTGAACTCAGAACTATCCCAAGCTCCTCCAGCCGCGTCTGAAGCACGGCTGCGACTTCCTGCACCACGGCACTCTTTGTTCAATATTGCTTTGTGTTCAGTCTCGATGAAAATCATGAGGTACTGAACAACTCTCGAGGAAGCTGTTGTCATGGTGTCCGCACACAACAGGGGTTGTCCACCGTGACATGGTGGACAACCCCTATTCAGCTACCCGTGAGGCAAGCCGGCCCTCGGCGTCGAATCTAGTTCTTGCCCACTTCAAGTTCGACGACGGCCCAGGACAGTGCGGGCAGCGTCAGCTTGAGCTCGTCCCCGGCTGCCTTGACGCCGTCCAGCTCTATCAGGCCCACCTGGTTTTGGGCGGCCAAGGTGTTCTTCGTGAAGCGGTCCCCGCCCTCAGGAACCGCCAGGACCTCGGCGCGGGTGACCCGTTTGGCGTCGAAGCCACGCAACGCCACCTCCACCTCAGCAGACTCTTCGAGTCCGCGATTGGCGAAGAACAGGGCGATCCGACCAGTTTCCTCATCCCACGTGGCGCTGACATCGACCAGGTCCGCATCTCCAAACCGGGAGGATTCCACCTTGTCCGAATCCACCACTGTGCGCAGGATCTGGCCCTTGGCGAGCTCCGCCATGCGCGCGAACGGGTGGAAGATGGTCTGGCGCCAGGCCGGGCCGTTGGGCTCGGCAAGGATCGGGGCAATGACGTTGACCAGCTGGGCCTGGTTCGCGATCTTCACCCGGTCGCCGTGGCGCAGCAGCGAGTTCAGCAGGGTCCCGACCACCACGGCGTCGGTGACGTTGTACTTGTCCTCGATGACGCGCGGGTGCTCCTGCCAGGGCTGCTGGGAAACCTGATCCGGGCTGTCTACATCGCCCGGACGGCTGTACCAGACGTTCCATTCATCAAAGGAGAGGTTGATGTGTTTCTTGTGTTTGCCTTTGGCCCGCACAGCATCGGCGGTGGCAACCACGGACTCGATGAAGTAGTCCATGTCCACGGCGCTGGCCAGGAAACTTGCGGCGTCGCCGTCCTGCTCCTGGTAATAAGCATGCAAAGACACATAGTCAACCTCGTCGTAAGCATGCGTCAGTACTGTCTGCTCCCACGCCCCAAACGTTGGCATCCCCGAATTCGAAGAACCACAGGCAACCAATTCGATGCCCGGATCCACGAGGCGCATTGCCTTGGCGGCTTCCTGCGCCAGGCGGCCATACTCCTCCGCCGTCTTGTGCCCGATCTGCCACGGGCCGTCCATCTCATTGCCCAGGCACCACAGCTTGATGTCGAAGGGGTCCTTGTGCCCGTTCTTGGCGCGCAAATCCGACCAGTAGGTGCCTCCCGGGTGGTTGGCGTACTCAACGATTTCGCGGGCCGCATCAACGCCGCGGGTGCCAAGGTTGATGGCCTCCATGATTTCGGTGCCGGCCTTCTTGGACCAGTCCACAAACTCGTGCAGGCCAAAGGCATTGGATTCCACGGTGTGCCAGGCACCGTCAAGGCGCCGGGGCCGGTCCCCCACCGGGCCGATCCCATCCTCCCAGTTGTAGCCGGAGACGAAGTTGCCACCGGGGTACCGGATCACCGTCGCGCCCAGCTCCTTCGTCAGCGCCAGCACATCCTTGCGGAAGCCCTGCTCATCAGCCTCCGTATGCCCGGGCTCATAAATTCCGGTGTAAACACACCGGCCCATGTGCTCCACAAAGGAACCAAAGAGACGGTGGGGCACCTCTGAAACGGTGAAATCGCGGTCAATGCTGATCCGTGCACGAGACATGTTGCTTGTTCTCCTACTTAATTGTGTTGGTCTGATTACTTGGTTCGCTGGGGTTGCTGCTGTTTAGGTTCCGGCGAGGCCGGTGGTTGAGATGCCCTTGATGATCTGGCGCTGGAAGAACAGGAACACCACGATGAGCGGCAACGCGGCAAGCAGGGCAGAAGCCATGTTCTGGGCGTACTGGATGCCGTAGGCGCTCTTGATGGTCTGCAGTCCCACCGGCAGGGTCAACATGGAGCTGTCGTTGGTGACGATGAACGGCCACAGGAAGTTGTTCCAGGCTCCGATGAATACGAAGATGGCGACGGCGGCCAGGATGGGCCGGGACAGGGGCAGCACTATCTGGAGGAAGATGCGGATCCGTCCGGCCCCGTCAACGAGGGCTGCGTCCTCAAGTTCCCGGGGAATCTGGTCGAAGAACTTCTTCAGCACGAACACCATGGCAGGGGCGATCACCTGGGGCAGTATGACGCCCCAGTAGGTGTCGATCATGTTGAAGGCGACCATCTGGTAGAACAGCGGGATGATCAGCACGGGCGGCGGGACGATGAGGGAGACCACAATGACGATCATGAGGACCTTGCGGCCCTTGAAGTCAATGCGCGAGAGCGCATATGCGGCCAGCGCCGAGATGACGATCGTGACGAGGGTGATGGCGGCCGATGTGAACAACGAGTTCCAGGTCCACTGCGGGATGTTGCCCTGCTGGAGGACCTTGGCGAAGGCCTCAAAGGTGAACCCGGATTCGGGCACGATGGTGATGGGCGTCGCCGCCGCCTCTGTCTCGCTTTTCAGTGCGGTGATGGCGGCCCATGCGAAGGGAACCATCCAGGTCACAGCAAGGATTGCAACGATGATGGTGGCAATGATGCGGGAGGGTGCGATGCGCTTCTTGCGCCGCACGGGAACGTAAGATGCGGGCCGGATGGTGCGTGCCGGCGTCGTCAGGGTTGTGGCCATGTCCTATGCGCTCCTCTTGCGGGTGATGGCGAACTGGGCGATCGAGACAACCACGATGAGCCCAAAGAAGATGTATGAAATGGCTGCCGAGTAACCCAGCCGGTAGCCGGTGAATCCGGTTTCAAAGATGTATTGCACGATGGTCCGGGTGGCGCCTCCGGGGCCGCCGCCTGTCATTTGGTAGACCTGGTCGAAGATTTTCAGTGAGGCCAGCACTTGCAGGATCACGATCATGATGGTGGTTTGGTTGATCTGAGGAAGGGTGATGGAGAAGAACTGGCGCCAGCCGCCGGCACCGTCGAGCGACGCCGCCTCGAAGTGCGCCTGCGGGATATTTTGCATGGCTGCGAGATACAGCAGAAAGTTGAAGCCAACTGTCCACCAAAGGGTGGCAATGACGATCGACCACATGGCGACGGCGGGGTTGTTCAGCCAGTCGACGGGCGCGATCCCGACCTTGGCCAGCGCTTCGTTGATCAAGCCCAACTGGGGGTTGAACATCCAGACGAAGAACAGCGAGACCACGGTGGATGCCAGCAGGTACGGGGCAAAGAAGGAGAGCCGCCACAGCCACTGGGCGGGCAGGCCCATGTTGACCAGGGCCGCCATGACCAGGGCCACGAGAACCAGCGGCACGGTGCTGATGACCGTGAAATACAGGGTGTTGCCCAGCGCATGCCACATGTCGGCGTCGCCGAGTGCTTCGGCGTAGTTGGCAAAGCCCAGGAAGCTGCTGTTGGCGCCGGTCAGGGACTTGCCCGTGAAGCTCATGAAGATGCCGTGGACCAGCGGCCAAATCAGGAACAACCCGAAGAACAGCAGGAACGGGGCCATGAAGGACCAGCCGTGGATCCGGTCCCGCCTGCTGCGGGCCGCATGCTTGTTTTCCGCCGCCGGTGCCTGTGGCGTGCTGACTCTGCGGATGTCTGTCGATGCACTCAATGTCCAGGCTCCTTTGGCGCGATGGTGGTTTCGTTGTTGTTCATGACTGCCCTAAACCGGGTTGGGTTTCGACAGAAGGGTGTCCAGGCGCCGAACGAACGAATCCCAGCCATTCTTGGCCGCGGTCCGGCCCAGAAAGACGTTCTGGATGTTTTCGGCGAAGAAGCCCTGAAAGTCTGATCCCGAGCCGGTGAACCAGGCCCGTGGATCGTAGTTGATGATGTCCGCCGCCCCGGCGTAGTGCGCCTGGGGCATGAGCTCCTTGTAGGCGGCCGATCTCACAACAGGCTGGAAGGCCGGGATGTGTCCGGCCTGCGCCCAGTTCAACGATCCCTTCAGCAGCTGGGCCACGAAGGCGTATGAATCCCGGCGCTTTTTCTCGTCAGGCGAATTTTGGTGCGGCAGCACAAAGGCATGTGAATCTGCATAGGCCGCAGGAGTGCCGAACAGGGTGGGTATGGGCATTGCATCCAGGGGCACCCCGGCGTTGATCATGGTGGGAAGTTCCCATACGCCTGAAGTGATCATGCCCGAATTCTGGCCGGCAAATTCGGCAATGGCCGTGCCTCCGTCGCCGCTGGCGGTGGCGATGGTGTCATCCAGCAACGAGCCAATGAACTCCAGAACATCCACCGCCACATCGCGATCCACCTTGGCCTTGTGGCCCGGCACCAGCTCCATGGACGCGCCATGCTGCAGGTAGAGGGTGTAGAACATGCGCCACATTTGGGCACCATCGTTGAGATATCCGTAGGAGAGTCCGTGCTTGCCGGTCACCTTGGCCATCTCTGTGGCCACTTCCCGGAACTGGTCAGGGCCGGTGATTTCCTCGAGCTCTCCGTTGGCGCCAAGGGCGCCTGCCTTGTCAGCAATCTCTGTGTTGTACATAAGTATGAAGGGGTGGGAGTCCAGGGCTATGGAGAACACCTTGCCGTCCACCTGGCTGTTTTCCCAGATGCGCGGCGCGAAGTCTTCGGCGGTGACACCGTTCTCGGCCAGAAGGCCCAGATCCCATGCGTCCATGAGACCGCCGGGCGCATAGCCGGGCACCCGTGCCGCATGCATGATGGCCAGCTCCGGCGGACGTCCGCCGGCCGACGCCATGGCGAGCTTGGTGTAATACGGTGCGCCCCAGGCCAGGACTGTGGGGTTGACGTGCCACACGCCCTGGGACTGGTTGGCGGAATCAATCATGGCCTGCATCTTGATCCCATCACCGCCGGATAGCAGGTGCCAGAAGCGCAATTGGTCCTTCGCCGAGGCTGTGGCGGTTCCCCCACACCCGGACAGCAGCCCGGCGGCACCCAGACCGGCAAGTGCCAGTCCCCCACCCTTCAACAGCTGCCGGCGGCTCGGGCCGGGGCTGGAATTGTCTAGCGGTTGGTGCATCGGTCACTCCTTTGGACGCGAACTCACTTTGGCTGCCTGCCCGCGTCCAGCGCCGCCGGATCGGGAGGAGGGTGGACCACCGTGTGACCCAAACCACACATTACATCGTTGTAATAGCAAGTACAAGAGAAATTGTTAGCGCGCACAAAATATTTCTTTCCCGCTTGTTCGGGACGCTTCAGTGCGTCCCGGTGCTGGCCCGGGGAACGAGGCGGTACGGCATCTGGACGTGGACGGGCGCGCGCCCGGGATCGGCCATTCGTTCCGTGAGCAGCTTAAGCGCAGCCTTCGCCATGGCTGCCTTGTCGACCGACACGGTGGTCAGCGCGGGCACCGCGAAGCGTCCGTCGGCGATGTCGTCAAAACCGGCCACCACGACGTCGTCGGGCACGCGATGCCCGGCCGAGTGCAGGACGCTCAGCACGCCAATGGCCAGCGAGTCCGTAAAACAAAAGATGGCTTCTGGCAGGGCATGGCCGGCCGCCAGGTGCCCTGACAGGGCGGCAGCACTGCCCGACGGGCTCCAGTCGTCGCAGGCAATTTCCAGCTCGGGTCCGGTGGGCAGTCCCATCGCGGCCATGGCTTCGCGGTATCCCTGCGTCCGGACCAGGGCCGTGGCCGAGCCGCGGGTGGAATCGGCACCCAACACCGCTATCCGGCGTCGTCCATGGCGGGCCAGGGCCCGGGTCATCTCGCGTGCGGCGGCAACATTGTCCACGGCGACCTGGTCCACGCTGTGCTGGGACACCTCGCCCAGCAGGACCATGGGTGGCAGGCTGCCGCCGATGCGGATGGCACTTTCCTCCAGTGCGACGGGGTTGAGGATGAGCCCGTCCACCATGTTGGCCCGGGCCCGGGAGACCAATTCAAACTCCCGGCGGGGGTTCGTGCCGGTTTCCTCGATTTGAATGGCCCACCCCATGGCATGGGCCTCCTCCACGATGTGGTGGGCCAATTCTGCGGAGTAAGGTGTGCCCAGGTCCGGAAGGGCAAGGCCGATCAGCCCGGTGCGGCCGTTTCGCAGGCCGCGGGCGGAGAGGTTGGGCACATAGTCGAGGGCGGCCAGGGCGGCTTCGACTTTTGCCCGGGTGCCGGGGCTGACAGGAACCAGCCCGTTGACAACATTGGAGACTGTCTTCGGGGACACCCCGGCCCGGGCGGCAACATCCTTCACCGTGGCCCGCATCCCGTTACCTCGCTTCGCTGCAGGTGGCTACATCGACGCCGGCTTGGCGCCCTGAACCGATGCTACAAGATGCAGCGCCCGCAGCGGCGCCCTCCAGGCAGGGCACTCACGTTGACTGGCCGGCTGCCGCCCCAAGTCAGCCGCCAAATATGGTCCAGCCGGCAGAGTGCGAAGCGCCTGGCGCCAGGGTGATGAGATCCGCCCCGGAGTTGAAGGCGTCGGGAGGGCAGGTCATCGGCTCAACTGCCAGGCCAAGGCGGCTGGCGGCCGGGTGCTGCTTGTCGGCAGTGTGGATCTGCAGCCAGGGGCAGGTGGCATCCCAGCGCATGCCAACGTATGAGCCAGAGGGGTCGGTGACCTTCAGCTCGGAGGCACCGGCGGCATCGGTGGCAAACCGGGTGAACGCGTGGTCCATCTCGGCTACCCCGATGGCCTTGGCCGTGCGGAAGTCAAAGGCATGTCCGTCCACCGGCTGAAGCTCCAGGGGCAGCAGGCGGTCCGGGGTCACCGCGAGGTATTCGGCGGCTCCGAACTCCAGAGTCCATTGATCCAGCGGGGCCGGACCCGCAACAAGGTATGGGTGCGGGCACACGCCATAGGGGGCAGCAGACGTCCCGATGTTGATGGCAGTGACCGTGCAATGCAGCCCGTCGGCGTCAATCCGGTACTCCGCCGTGATGGCCAGCGGCTCCGGATAGCCGGCCGACGCTTCAATGCCGCAGCGCAAGGTGAGGGATTCGCCGTCGTGCTTCACCAGGTCCCACAGGCGGCCAAAGACCAGCCCGTGCAGGGCCGTGCCGCGGTCCGGCTCGTTCAGGGGCAGGTGCTGGACAGTGCCTTGCCAGCGGTAGGCGCCGTCGGCGATCCGGTTGGGCCAGGGCGCGGCTATGATGCCGCGGTAATCCGGGATGGGGTGTGCCGGGTCGAAGGGGACCACCAGCTCGCGCCCGCCGAACTGCAGCGAGGACAGGGCGGCACCACGGGAGGTGACGGCGGCGGTGTATTTCCCTGCGGAAATCAGGAACACGTCCCCGTTTTCGGCCGTTGCCCGCCGCGGGCCGGCCTTCACTTCTGTTGCTTGCATCGGGTCTCCTGCTTGGTTCGGGCATGGCCGTTCGGCCGAGTTTTGCTTCGGAACAAGTGTTAGCGCTCACAGACCGACTGTCAAGGACTGTCCGAGGCCATCCGGTGCATCTGCGTCGCGTTCCCGGCCCTTGCCGCCAGCAGGGGAGCTGCAATGGCCGCCCGAAAACACCGGGCCTCCAACGGCGTCAATCCAGGCAACGAACTGTGGCGAAGCCCAACGGCCGGGACTAGGGTGTGGTCATGAGCAAGAACCCAGACTATGACGACACAGAGTTGATCCACGAGAGCCCCTCGCGCGATCATCTGGCTGACGTGTACCGAGAGATGGTGACCCCGGACATCGACGAGATGAACGAACACGCACGAACGCTGGAGCAGGAATCCGAAACGGAACCCGACAAGCTGTAATGAGGACCCGCCCGGGCCACGTGCCGAGTCATCAGGCACGCTCACGCCACCCTATTTTGCCGCCCTTGTCTACAAAATGCCATCGGCGCGGGCGCGGAGTGGTAAATCCAGGGAATTGAGCGTCAATAGCGCGCAGCAAGAAATCCAAGCCGATCATTGACAGCACTCAAAAGCCTACATATGTTTGTAGTCAGAACTTATTAAAGAGATCTGCACCACCGACACTTGGAGGCACCCATGGCTCTCGAGCCCACACGCGAAGACAAATTCTCCTTTGGCCTATGGACCATCGGCTGGAATGCCCAGGACCAGTTCGGCTCGGCCACCCGCCCGCACCTGGACACGGTGGAGGCCGTCAACAAGCTGAGCGACCTCGGCGCCTACGGCATGACCTTCCACGACGACGACCTCTTCCCCTTCGAATCCACCCCGGCCCAGCGCCGCACGGAGATCGACCGGCTCAAGGGGGCCCTGGATTCCACGGGCCTGGTCATCCCCATGATCACCACCAACCTCTTCAGCAACCCGGTGTTCAAGGACGGCGGCTTCACCTCCAATGACCGCAGCGTGCGCCGCTTCGCCATCCGCAAGGTCATCGAGAACCTGGACCTGGCCGCCGAGCTCGGCGCTGAAACCTTTGTCATGTGGGGCGGCCGCGAAGGCAGCGAATACGACTCCGCCAAGGACATCCAGGGCGCCCTCGAACGCTACCGCGAGGCCGTGAACCTGCTCGGCGACTACGTCACCGACAAGGGCTACAACATCCGCTTCGCCATCGAGCCCAAGCCGAACGAACCCCGGGGCGACATCCTCCTGCCCACCCTGGGCCACGCCCTCGCGTTCATCGAGACGCTGGAGCGCCCGGAGCTCGTGGGCATCAACCCGGAAACCGGCCACGAGCAGATGGCCGGGCTGAACTTCACCCACGGCATCGCCCAGGCCCTCTACCAGGGCAAGCTGTTCCACATCGACCTCAACGGCCAGCGCGGCGTGAAGTTCGACCAGGACCTCGTCTTCGGCCACGGTGACCTGCAGAACGCCTTCTCCCTCGTGGACCTGCTCGAAAACGGCGGCCCCAACGGCACCCCCGCCTACACCGGCCCCCGCCACTTCGACTACAAGCCCTCCCGCACCGAGGACATCAACGGTGTGTGGGATTCGGCCGCTGCCAACATGCGCATGTACCTCCTCCTGAAGGAACGCGCCGCTGCATTCCGCGCCGACCCCGAAGTCCAGGCCGCCCTCGCCTTCTCCAAGGTCGATGAAATCAACGTCCCCACGCTGAACCCGGGCGAAGGCTACGACGCCCTGCTCGCCGACAAGTCCGCCTACGAAGACTTCGACGCAGCCCCCTACTTCGGCGGCAAGGGCTTCGGCTTCGTCAAGCTCCAGCAGCTGTTCCTCGAGCACCTGCTCGGCGCGAGGTAATCCATGGCGCTCGTTGCCGGAGTCGACTCATCGACCCAAAGTTGCAAGGTTGTCATCGTTGATTCCGGCACCGGGCGCACGGTCCGCGAGGGCAAGGCGGCCCATCCGGACGGCACGGAGATAGACCCGCGCCACTGGTGGGATGCGCTGCAAAGCGCCATGCACGACGCCGGAGGGCTGGCTGATGTGTCCGCCATCGCCGTCGCAGGGCAACAGCACGGGATGGTCCTGTTGGATTCGGACGGGCAGGTGGTCCGTCCCGCACTGCTGTGGAACGACACCCGCTCCGCCCCTTCCGCAGAAGCCCTCACCGCCGAGGTGGGTGCCGCCCAGTTGGCCGCCCGCTGCGGCTCGGTCCCCGTCGCTTCCCTGACGATCACCAAGGTTCGCTGGGTCCGCGACAACGAGCCGGAGCATGCCACCTGCGTTGCCGCCGTCGCGCTCCCCCACGATTGGCTGTCCTGGCGGCTGCGCGGCTACGGCCCTGTGGGTGAAAGCCCGCTGGGCCCGGACCTGGAACAGCTGGCCACGGACCGCTCCGACGCATCCGGCACCGGCTACTGGTCGCCGTCGGCCGGGCGCTACGACCTGGGCCTGTTCGAGCTGGCCTTCGGCAGGACCGCGCGCGAGGCCGGGTCGCCGCTGGGAGGCTCCGTGATTCTGCCCCGCGTCGCCTCCCCCGACGCATCCATCGGCACCGTCCATCCCAGCCTGTTCAATGCCGCGCCCGACGGCGTCCGGCTGGCGGCAGGTGCCGGCGACAACGCGGCGGGCGCGCTGGGCCTGGGTGCCGCGGCTGGCGATGTGGTGGTCTCCGTGGGGACAAGCGGCACCGTTTTTGCCGTTGCCGAGACGCCGGGGAACGATCCCACCGGAACCATCGCCGGCTTCGCCGACGCCTCCGGCGCGTACCTGCCCATCGCCGTCACTCTCAATGCGGCACGTGTTCTCGGTTCCGTCTCCACGCTGCTCGGCGTCACCTTTGACGAGTTTGCGGAACTGGCGCTGGCCGCCCAACCCGGCAGTGCCGGCGTCGTGCTTGTGCCTTATTTTGAGGGCGAGCGCACCCCCAACCTGCCGGACGCCAAGGCCAGCTTCCACGGACTGAGCATCGCCTCGACCACGCGTGAGAACATTTCGCGCGCAGCCATCGAGGGCATGCTGTGCGGGCTGGCCGGCGGGCTCGAGGCGATTGTCGGGAGCGGGGTGGCGGCGAAGCGGCTGCTGCTGATTGGCGGCGCCGTGCAGAATCCGGCGGTGCAGGCGGTGGCGGGGCAGGTCTTCGACGTGCCCGTCGTCATCCCCACCCCGGGCGAATACGTTGCGCGCGGCGCGGCAGTGCAGGCTGCGTGGGTGCTGGCTGGCAGCCGTCCGGATTGGCCGCTGGAAACCGCGCCCGCCCCGGCCGCCGACCACCGTCCCGAGATCCTGGCGAACTACAAGGCGGCCGCGCTGCGCGCATAGGCGCCGCACTCCGTCATGAAGGGCGGCCCACACCCGACCCCAAGTACCCTCGGGTAATATGGTGCGGGCCGCTTTTCCCTAGCAAGCGTGTCGAAAGAGGTGGTTCGAGTGGCAGTACCGGAGCTTTCCCCGGCAAAGCACACACGCAGGGGCAACAACCTCGACGACGTCCGGCGCAACAACCTTGCCATCGTGTTGAACCTGGCCCATGTCCAGGGCCGGCTCTCCCGCGCCGATGTCACCCGGGCCACGGGGCTCAACCGCTCCACCGTCGCCGGGCTCGTGGCCGAGCTGGTCACGCTGGGCCTGGTTGAAGAGCAGGAACCCGGCGCCACACACCACGCCGGCCGCCCCAGCCCCATCATCGTCCCCCGCGAGGACGTCGTGGCGATCGCCGTCAACCCCGAAGTCGACGCCGTAACCATCGGTTTGGTTTCCCTCTCCGGCAAGGTCCTCAAGCGCATCCGCTACGACACCGCCCGGGTGCCCACGCCCGATGAGGTGGTCAACATCGTCACCGCCGTGGTTGCCGGGATGCGAGGGGAGCTCGACAGCTCCTTCCGCACGGTCGGCGTCGGCGTTGCCGTGCCTGGCCTGGTTCGCGAGCACGACGGCGAGGTGGTCCTCGCCCCGCACCTCGATTGGCACAACGTGCCCCTGTCCGCCATGCTCGCCAAGGCGCTCGACCTCCCCGTAACCGTGGCCAACGATGCCTCCACCGGCCTCATGGCAGAGAGCATCTACGGTGCCGGACGCGACGCCCGGGACCATATCTACCTCAACGGCGGCGCCAGCGGCATCGGCGGCGGCATCTCCGTGCACGGCACACCCATGACCGGGGCCACCGGCTATGCCGGAGAAATCGGGCACGTCTTGGTCAATTCCGACGGAGTGCTGTGCCACTGCGGGCGCAAGGGCTGTCTCGAGACCGAGGTCCGGCAGGCCCCGCTGCTTGCCGCACTCAGCCTGGGAAGCACCGAGATTGAAAAACTTGATGAAACACTCCTGGGGCTGTTTGAGGAAGGGGCCCCGCCCGAGATTGCGGCGCTAGTCCACCGCCAGGTCGATTTCCTCTCAGAGTCTCTCGCCAGCGTGGTCAACGTCTTCAACCCGGAGCTGATCATCCTCGGCGGCTTCCTCGGCACCCTCTATGCCACGGATCCCGAGCGGATGGAGGCCGCAGTGAAGTCCAAGGCCATGATGGGGCCCCGCGACGACGTCCGATTCAGCCGGGCTGCACTGGGCATGGACCTCCTGTTGGTGGGTGCCGCGCAGCAGGCCTTCGCCTCCGTGCTGGCCGATCCCGCCAGCATCGCCGACGCCGCCGCGGATGCCGCCGCGGATGCGGATTCGAGCAGAAAAGCCGGAGCCCAGAAGCCCCCTTCCTCCTGACGCCCGGGCAATATCCGCGCCGCGCACCCCGGCGAGGTGGCAATTTGGATTCGAAACAGCAGCAGATGCGAAATTCACCCGTCCCGCGAGCTTGAAACAGCAGCAGATGCGACGATCACCGCCGGAATATCGCACCTGCTGCGATCTCAACGCCACAATTCGCAGCAACTGCTGAATCAACGCGCAGCAAGCTCCCGAAACCACGTCATCTGCTGCTTCAACGCGCGGCGAGGTGGCAATTTGGATTCGAAACAGCAGCAGATGCGAAATTCACCCGTCCCGCGAGCTTGAAACAGCAGCAGATGCGACGATCACCGCCGGAATATCGCACCTGCTGCGATCTCAACGCCACAATTCGCAGCAACTGCTGAATCAACGCGCAGCAAGCTCCCGAAACCACGTCATCTGCTGCTTCAACGCGCCGCACGAACCATCACGCACCCACCGCACGCAGAGCACGCTCCGCTCCGCACCAAATATCTGGCATTCTGGAAGCACCATGACTAACGCCCCCGAATCACCCCGCCGCGCCATCTACTCCACCCCCACGCGCGTGCTGGGCGTGGCGGCCATGACCCTGTGCGCCTTCTTCACGCTAAACCTGCTGCTGACCGGCGACGCCGCCTCCATCTGGCAGTTCCTCCCCTGGCTGCTGCTCGCCGGCTGGGCGTTCTACGTCCTGCTTTGGCGCCCGTGCCTTCTCGTGGACGCCGACGGCCTGCGCGTCATCAACATCCTGCGCGAGCACACCATCCCGTTCAGCGAGCTCACCGCCGTGCGCGTGCTGCAAACCGTCAGCTTCGACACCACCGCCGGCCGCATCCCCAGCTGGGGATCTCCGGGCGCCGGACGGCTCGGCCCCAAGGTGGGCACCGGCGCCGACGGCAGCCGCACCGCCTCGCTCCCCCTCACCCAGGCCAAGGTCCAGAACGCCTGGGACGCCTGGGAGCGTGACGCGCACCAGCCCGCGCACGACGCCGGAGCCCCCTCCGCGGACCACCCCGCCTCCCAGCCCGGCCAGGCTGGGAGGGTGGTGTCCCGCTGGAACCTGCCGGCCGCCGTCGTGGGTGTCCTTTTGGCGGTGCTCTCCTTGGCGAGCGCACTCACCGCTTAAACACCAAAAACGCGGCAACCCGGCCGGAACAAAGGAGTTGCTCCGGCCGGGTTGCCGCGTCAGGGCAAGGGCGGGTCAGCCCTTGTAGCCCACGGCGGTCCAGTCGATGGACTGGAACTGTGCTGCGCCGTAGTTGACCAGGTCGGTCCGCACGCCGAGGGTGTTCGGTGTGGGGGTCAGCGGGATGACGGGCGTGTAGGCGAAGATCGTCTTGTCGATCTCGTTGGCCAGCACAATCCGCTTGGCGGGGTCGAGTTCGGCATTGGCCGCAGCCCACATGTCGCCCAGCTTGTCGTCCGTGATGCCGGAGAAGTTCTGGCCGGCGTCGGCGGGGTAGAAGATGGATTCGGTGGAGGCGATGGGGTACGCGGTGCCCGACCAGGCGAAGCCGGTCAGTTCAAAGTTGGACTTGAGCACGTAGTCGGAGAAGAACTTGTCTTCCGGGACCGTGTTGTTCTTCAGGGTGATGCCCACGACCTTCAGGTTGGCCTGGATCTGCTTGAAGATCTGTTCCGAGACGGGGTTGTTGGCGTCCAGGGTGTAGGCGATCTCCAGCTTGGCGCCGTCCTTCTCCATGAGGCCGTCGGAGCCCTTGGTGTAGCCGGCCTCCTTCAGCAGCGCCTCGGACTTGGCGGTGTCGTAGCCGATGACGGAGGTGGCGTTGTCCTCGTAGCCCTTCTGGCCGGGCATGAAGATGTAGCTGTTCTGGCTGGCCACCGGTGCACCGATCGGGCTCAGGCGGCTGGCGGAGATGGTGTCGCGGTCAATGGCGCGGGCCACTGCCTGGCGGACCTTGACGTCGGCCAGCGGGCCCTTCGAGCCGTTCATGGTGACGTGGTTCCAGGTCAGGCCGCCGGACTGCTGGACTGCGCCGTCGGCACGCTTCTTGGCGGTCTCGTAGTTGTCCTTGTTGGTGCCGATGCTGAAGGCGTCGAGCTCCTTGTTGGCGTAGGCCTGGGCCAGCGCGTCGCGGGAGACTACCTTCATGATGATCTTTTCCAGCTTGGGCTTCTGGCCCCACCACTTCTCGTTCGGGACGAGGGTGATGACCTGGCCGGCCGCGTCAACGGTGCCCACCTTGAACGGTCCGCTGGAGGGCAGCGGCTTGGCCTTGTAGCCCTCGTTGAAGGCGGTCACGTCGGATGCAACGGCGGCGGGCAGCACTGCCGCCTGGGCCTGGCCGGCGGTGCTGCCGCCCAGGATGGAGGGCCAGTCGGCGTTCTTGTTCTTGAACGTCATCTTGAAGTCGAAGTCGGTGTCGCCCTTGGTGACGGACTCGATGTCCTTGTACACGTTGTCGCCGACGATCTGGTAGTCCTTGTTGGAGCCGTTGTTGGCCTTGATCGTGGCGTCGTAGTCCTTCCAGGTGATGGGCGTGCCATCTTCCCAGACGGCCTTGGGGTTGAGCTTGACCTCGACCACCTGGGGGTCCTCGCTGGCCAGCTTCACTTCTGTGGCGTAGTTGGGGTTGATTTCCCAGCCGCCGTCCACGGTGTTGACCACGGGCCCGCCCATGGTGGGGTCCAGGATTTGGGCACCGGCCTTGACGTTGCCGTCCACCTGCATGGTGTTCCAGTTGTCCGGCATCTGGTCCACGGCAAGGTTCAGGGTGCCGCCGTCCTTGACGCTGGCATAGTCCGCAACGGTCCAGGCGGTGGTGGGCAGGGCACCGGTTTCAGCCGCTCCCTTGCTGTTGTCCACGGTGGGCTTCTCGCTCCCGCCTCCGCCGGCGCTGCAGCCGGTGACCGTGAGGGCGAGGGCCAGTACGCCGGCCCCCACCATCTGCTTCATGTGTTTCATTATCTTTTCCTCCCATTGTGTTGCCTGCGGGTCCGGTCGGGGCCCTGGCAGGCTGGTTGTTGTGGCGAGACGTGACTGGTCTTAGGGGCCTTCCGGCCCGGCTTGATGCCCGACGGCGGGTCCCGGGCGGCTGCCGGCCGCCGCACCCATGAGCTCGATGTGCTCGGCATGGTGGCAGGCCACCATGCCGGGACCCACCGGGCGCGGTTCCGGGTCCTGGTTGAGGCAGCGGTCCTGTCCTGCGGCATCCATCAGCTGGAACAGCGGACAGCGGGTGCGGAAGTTACAGCCGGTGATGTCGTCGGTGGGGCTGGGCAGGTCGCCTTCCAGGATGATCCGGTTGCGGCTGCGTTCCAGCGCAGGATCCGGAACGGGCACGGCCGACAGCAGCGCCCTGGTGTAGGGGTGGCGCGGGTTGTCGAAGATGTCCTGGGCCGGTCCGCTTTCCACGATCCGGCCCAGGTACATGACGGCCACGTCGTCCGCGATCTGGCGCACCACGGCCAGGTCGTGCGCCACGAACAGGTAGGACAGGCCCAACTTTTCCTGCAGGTCCTGCAGCAGGTTGATGACGCCGGCCTGGATGGAGACATCCAGTGCCGAGACGGGTTCGTCCAACACCACGATCTTGGGATCGGTCACAAGCGCCCGGGCAATGCCGATGCGCTGGCGCTGGCCGCCTGAAAACTCGTGCGGGTAGCGGGAGGCCATGGACGGGTCCAGGCCCACCAGGTCCAGCACGTTGCGGACCTTTTCCAGCCGCTCCCTGGCGGAAATGCCGTGCACCGTGAGCGGTTCGGCCACCAGGTCCTGCACGGGGAGCCGCGGGTCCAGCGACGCCATGGGGTCCTGGAACACCACCGAGATGTCCCGTCGCAGCGCCTTGCGTTCCCTGCCTGAGAGCGTGGAAACGTCCGTTCCGTTGATGCGCACCATGCCCGCCTGCGGCCGGGCCAGCTCCAGGATCTCCATGATGGTGGTGGACTTGCCGCAGCCCGACTCCCCCACCAGGCCCAGCGTCTGGCCGCTGCGGATGTCAAAACTGACCCCGTCCACGGCCCGGACCGTGCCGATGGAGTGCTTGAACACGGAGCCCTTGGTCAGCGGGAAGTGCCGCTGCAGCCGGTCCACTTCCAGGACCTTCGCCGGCTCGACCTCGGCCCGTTCAGCGGCCGCAACCGGCTCCGGCACGGGGTACAGGTGGCGGCGGTCCAGCACACCGCCGGCAATCTCGGCCACACGCAGGCACGCCGAGGCGTTCAGCGGGTCCCCGGCAATGGCCGTCAGCGGCGGCTCGCTGGTGCGGCAGGCGTCAATGGCCACGGGGCAGCGCGGCGCGAAGGGGCACCCCGGCGCCAGGTTGCTCAGCAGCGGCGGCCGCCCTTCCAGCGGCACCAGACGCGAGTGCCCGGCGGTGGCCAGGTTGGGCATGGAGCGCAGCAGGCCGATGGTGTAGGGCATGGAAGGCTTGTGGAACACCTCCTCCACGGTGCCGGTCTCCACGATCCGTCCGGCATACATGACCGCAATCCGGTCCGCGTTGCCCGCCACCACGCCGAGGTCGTGGGTGATCAGCACGACGGCGGCACCCGTCAGCTCCTTCGCCTTCTGCAGCACCTCCAGGATCTGTGCCTGGATGGTGACGTCCAGCGCCGTCGTCGGCTCGTCGGCGATGATCAGTCGCGGGTTGTTGGCGATGGCGATGGCGATCATGGCGCGCTGGCGCATGCCGCCGGAAAATTCGTGCGGGAAGGACTGGGCCCGGCGCTCCGGGTTGGGAATGCCCACCACCTTGAGCAGTTCCACGGCGCGGGTGTTGGCCGCCAGCCGGGACAGGCCCTTGTTGTGGAGCTGCAGCGCCTCGGCGATCTGCGTGCCGATCGTGTACACCGGTGTCAGTGCGGACAGCGGGTCCTGGAAGATGATGGAGATGCCGTCGCCGCGCAGCCTGGACATGTCCTTGTCGCTGCGGCCCAGCAGGGACTTGCCCTCAAAGAGGATGTCGCCCTCCACCTTGGCCGACGACGGCAGCAGCCCCATGACCGCCAGCGAGGACACCGACTTTCCGGAGCCGGACTCGCCCACGATCCCCAGGAATTCGCCCTCGTCCACGTGGTAGTTGACCCCGCGCACGGCAGTCACCGCCCCGCCGTGCTGCGGGAAGGTGACCTTCAGGTCCTTCACTTCCAGCAGCCTTCGCGGACTGTTCGACGGCGGTTGGCGGCCTTCCGCGCCCGGCCCGGGTGCCGCCGTCGTACTTGGCATGCCGGTTCCCGGGAGGGTGGCGCCGGGGGCGGCGGTGGAAAGTTTTTCAGTCACGGTTGGCTCCGGAAGTGGGGTCGACGGCGTCGCGCAGGGCATCGCCGATGAGGCTGGCGGAGAGCACGGTGAAGACGAGGATGGCGGCGGGGAAGATGAACAGCCACGGCCGGGTGGCGGCGGCGGACTGGCCGGCGGCGAGGAGCGTGCCGAGCGAGACGTCGGGGGCCTGGATGCCGAAGCCGAAGAAGCTCAGGGTTGTCTCGCTCAGGATGGCGCCGCCCACGCCCAGGGTTGCGTCAATGATCAGCAGGGAGGAGACGTTGGGCAGGATGTGGCGGCGGATGATGGTCCAGGTGTCCACGCCCATGAAGCGTGCGGCCTTGATGAAGTCGCGTTCGCGGAGGGAGCGGGTCTGGGCGCGGATCACGCGGGCCATGATCATCCAGCCGAAGCCGGCAAGCAGGAAGATCAGTGCCACCCAGGACAGCGACTTGAAGATCGGGCTGAGGAGGATGAACAGGAACAGGCTGGGCAGCACCAGGAGCAGGTCGATGAACCAGACGATGACCCGGTCCCACCAGCCGCCCAGGTACCCGGCGACGGCGCCCACAATGCCGGCGACGATCGCGGCGAGCGGGCCGACAAGCAGGCCGATGATGAGCGACTTGCGCAGGCCCACGATGGTTTGGGCGTAGATGTCCTCGCCGATGTCGCTGGTGCCGAACCAGTGCAGCCGGCTGGGGCTGGAGCCCATGTTGTAGATGTCCAGGTCAGTGTAGTTCCATGCGTTGGGGACCAGTCCGAAGATGGCCCACAGGGCGATGGCACCCAGTCCCACCACGCCCACCCAGAAGCGGGGCATGCCGCGCAGCCGGGAGAAGACCAGGCGGCTGCGGGAGACGGGCTTTGCCGACTGCGGGGTCTCTGCGCCTGCCGTGTCGGTGTCGGCGCCGGGAAGTTCGTCAAGGAGTGACATTTACACCCTCACTCTCGGGTCAAGTGCCGCGTAGACGACGTCGGACAGCGTGCCGGCAATGAGGATCAGGACGGCGTTGAACAAGATGGCGCCGGTGAAGGCGTTGATGTCGCTTTGGGTGATGGCGTTGACGAGCATCTCGCCCATGCCGTGCCAGCTGAAGACCAGCTCGGTGACGGCGGCGCCGGCCAGGACCGTGGCGAACGAGTAGGCAAAGTACGTGGACATGGGGATCAGGGCCACGCGCACGCCGTGGCGGACCAGTGCCGAGCCGCGGGTGCGGCCCTTGGAGCGGGCGGTGCGGATGTAGTCGGCGGAAAGCACATCCAGCATGGCGCTGCGCTGGTAGCGCGAATAGGCCGCTGCGCCCATGAGTGCCAGGGAGATGGTGGGCAGCAGCAGGTGGACCGCCCGGTCCCAGAAGTGGGCCCACCAGCCGCCGTCCAGCCCGGCCGTGTATTCGCCGGTGAAACTGATCAGCTGCATGCCCAGGAGGTTGTTGAGCATGGTGGCAAGGATCATCAGCAGAATGCCGAGCACGAAGGACGGGATTGCGAGGATGGTGAACGAGCCATAAGAGATGGCCTGGTCGCTGAACCTGTATTGGCGGACGGCACCCCACACGCCCAGGACCACCCCGACGATGGCGGCAATGATGGTCCCGATGATGAGCAGGCGCAGGCTGGTGCCGGCGCGGGCCGCGATCTCGCTGACCACCGTGGTGTTGTGGATGGTCTCGCCGAGGGAGCCCTGGGTGACCAGGTTGACGATCCAGTTCCACATGCGCTCGATGACGGGCGTGTTGGGGTTGACGCCCAGGTTGTCCAGAATCGCGTTGATGGTCTCATCCGACGGCCGCGGATTGCGTCCCAGGTACCGGGCGGCGGGGTTGAGGATGGCGCTGGCCAGGGCGTAGGCGCTGAGGGTGGCGATGGCGGTGAGGATCGCGTAGTTGATGAACCGCTTGGTAATGAAGCCGATCAACGGATCAGCCTTTGCGGCGCGCATGGCACGGCGTCGCAAAGACAGCGTGCCACCTGCTTTTGGGGTCTTAGCAGCGACATTCAATCATCCTTAAAACTGGCTCTCGCGCGCCTGCCAGGTGGTGGCCCGGACACAGCAAAAGCCCATCAATTCAGTGGAGTAGACGGGAAAATGTTGTCCCCGGCACACCTTTCAAGCAAATGTACCCCAGGTCACTTTTGGGTTTTTCCGACGAATCACCGACCCCTGTCCAAAAGGACTACTGTTCGGTAACTTTGTGAAAAGTTCGGTTTCCCGAAACTCCCACGACTCCGCGGGAATGCGCTTTCCCATTTGGTCGGAACTGTTATGGAAGCGTTACTCGCAGATCAAGGCAACGCCGCGCCCGGAGTCCGCGTAATGTTGGCCTGCCATGAGCTGCATTGGGAGCCGCCATGCCCGGCACCACTGTAAGGTGAATCACCACAGTAAACACTGGAGAAGGGGAGACGCCGCCGTGCCCGCGCAGAAAAACCGGAACAGGCCTGCTTCCGCCACCGGACCAGCTGGCGGACAGGCCTCCGGTTGCGCCGCTGCACAGGGAACGCCGCGGGAACAGCCCGTCCGCCTGGGTGGCGC
The DNA here is from genome assembly GCF_016820535.1 of Sporosarcina beigongshangi. Classification (GTDB taxonomy): domain Bacteria; phylum Actinomycetota; class Actinomycetes; order Actinomycetales; family Micrococcaceae; genus Specibacter. The sequence continues at coordinate 221,832 of NZ_JADHDY010000004.1, forward strand.
CGACGTCGCCGAATACCTCCGCGACCCGCAGCGCAGCCACACTGTCGTGGTGATTTCCTACCTGCCCAGAAACCCTGTGCGCTACGACGCCGAAGCACTCGCCGCCCTGCTCTCCGGCGGGGCCGAAGTCTACGAGCTCGCCAGTGGCATCGAAACCCGCAAGCTGGAAGCCGGACTCGGCGGGGAAATGCACATCTTTGGCAACGGGGCGCGCGTCTACCCCTGCGGACTCGGCTGGACCACGCGGATCTCCAGCCCACACCTTCTCCACGATGCCGGCCAGCTGCCTGCCCTGTACAAGAAAATCGAGTTGGAGGTGCTGGCCGCGGAGCACGCCGGCCGCCCCGCCGCCCCGGCTGCCGCCACCGCACCCGTCCCTGTCGCAGCGGAAGCCCGTGTCCGGGGTTTCCCCTCCACCGACCGGGCCATGGTCGAAATGCTCACCGGCGGCGCCCAGGCCGTGATCCGCAGCGAAGACCTGCTTCCGGGCATCCCCATCGACTGGCTCGTCACCAAGGGCCAGGTGCTTTCGGGTACCCTTGACGCAGCCACCGGCGCCTTCGACGTCAGCGGCCTGGTGCTGCCTCCCCTGTCCCCCATCAAGAAATACCGGGACGGCGACGTGGCGCTGGCACGCGTCGGCACCGTCCGGCCCGACCATGCAACGGTCCTGCTCTGGCCGGGCAGCACCTTCCGGATCGGCATTTCAGACATCTCCTCCAACGACCTCGATTCCGCCGAGGACCTCCTCACGGAGGACGAGGTGGTGCGGGTGCGCGTCCACTACAACAATGGTGCGGTCCGGCTGTCCATGCTGGACGTGGACGACGACGAAGCCGCCGTCCCAGCCCCGCCACTCCTTCGCGGCGGGCCGCCATGGCTGGATCCGGAGCGGCCCTATGCGTCCATGCCCCACCGTGGGGCCTCCGTTCCCTCCCCTCCCCCGTGCCCGGCGGACGATGCCGGCGCAAGCCTGCCCTCCGCCGTCGACCATGGCATGCAGGAGGCCCTTCCCACGGCTGCGGAGCGGCGAACGGCCTTGCAAACCACCCAGTTGCAACTGGATTCGGCGCGGCACACCATTGATGAGCTGATGGCCGAGGCCCGAAAGAAGGGGGCCACCGACCAGCTGGCGCGGGCGCTGCAGGACCAGGTGAGCGAGCACCGGCAGGCGGCGGCGGATCTGGCGCGGCGCCTCAACGACACCGAGCGGCAGCTTGCAGCGGTGAAGGACGAACTGGTGCGGACGAAGACGTCACTGGTGGAGTCGCGGCGGAGGCTGCGGGCGGATCCGTCGCGGACCGAGAAGGCGTCCGGCCCGTTGTTCCTGGACCCGGACGAGCAATTCCACTATGAGCTCACGCAGGCCTGGGCCGAATCAGTCCCGCCGCACGACAAGGCGTCGCACCGGCTGGGCAAGTATCGTTTGGGGCCGCATTTCCTGGCGTCCTGGACGGTGTTGACCGAGCCGCAGAGGGTGCGGGCGCTGCGGGCCGTGGTCGACCTGGTGGCTGACAGGCAGGGGCCGCTGCGCAAGCGCGAACCCCACCACCTGCGGTCGAACGAGGGGGCGCACGCGGCCGCCGTCACGCGCGGGCACGACGTATGCATGCGCCTGTATGTTGAACAAAAGACGCCCGGGGCGTTGCGCCTGCACTACTGGAAGCTCGCCGGTGGTGGGCTCGAACTGCACGAGTTGGTCCCCCACGACGTGGTCAAGCCGTAGAACCTCCCTTCCGACGCTCTATCATCTTCCGGGGTCTTCCCGCCGTCGCTCTATCACCTTCCGGGGTGCTGCAGGCCGACTTCTGATTCGCCCAGAGCAGTGCGGATACACTGGACCTCGATGCTACTTGCCCGGCGGAAAGACCTACCGGCCCTGTTGAGCTTGGACTTCGCGGAAGGATTTGTGCCCCATGGGTGAGAACGTTGAACTTGTCAGGCTGCTCGATGACGGCGGAAACGAGATCGGCACGGCCGACAAATCAGTGGTACACACCGCCGAAACTCCCCTGCACCTGGCATTTTCCTGCCACCTCTTTGATGCGCAGGGCCGGACGCTCCTGACCCGCCGCGCCCTGTCCAAACTGACGTGGCCGGGCGTGTGGACCAACTCCTTCTGCGGCCATCCGGCACCGGGCGAGAGCTTTGAAGAGGCAATCATCCGCCGCGCCGCCGTGGAGCTGAACATCGCCGTCAGCAACATCCAGCCTGCCCTGCCGAACTTCCGATACCGTGCCACGGATGCCAGCGGCATTGTTGAAAATGAGATTTGTCCCGTGTTTACGGCGGTTTATGAGGGCGAGGGCCCCCTCTCACCCAATCCCGACGAGGTCAGTGACTGGGGATGGTCCGACGTCGTCGACGTCGAGGAAGCTGTGGCGGCAATCCCCTTTGCGTTCAGCCCGTGGATTGTGGAACAAGTCGCCGAGGGCATCTACACGGGTGGGCACCTGCAGTCATAGGCCGCCGGCTGGGCGTCTCGCATAGGCCGCCGGCTGGGCGTCTCGCATAGGCCGCCGGCTGGGCGTCTCGGCTGCCGGGCATGACCCGGCTGCCCGCTGATGTGGCGCCTTGCGCCTTTCAATCCGCCACCATGGCGGCGCTGTGTTCCCAGAGTTGCACCGCAAGGGCCCGGTCCTGCGCCAGCCGGCTTGTCTTGGCCAGCTGGCGCCGTGCGTAATACTCACCCGGTTCCCAGTCAACGCCCGGCTGGGTGGTCGCCAGCCAAACGAGCGTGTCCGCCCCCTGCTCCGGAGACAGCATGAACCGCTTGGCCAGGCCGCCATAGGTGAGCTTGACAGCCTTTGTGGACTCGGAGGAAAAGTTGCTGCCCACCACGCCGGGATGGAACGCCGCCGCGTTGACGCCGTGGTCACCGTAGCGCCGGTGCAGTTCCTTCGTGAAAAGGATGTTGGCCAATTTCGCGTTGCCGTAGGCCGCGTTGGTTCGGTAGTGCCGCTCTGCGTCGAGGTCGTCAATGTCGAACTTGGCCATGGCCTTGTGCGCCGCGCTTGAGGTGTTGATGATGGTTGCCCGCGCCGCCACCAGCTGGTCAATCAGCAAGGTTGTCAGCAGGAACGGTGCCAGGTGGTTGACCTGAAATGTCTTCTCATGGCCATCGACCGTCAGCTCACGGTGGCCCATGATGCCGCCGGCGTTGTTTGCCAAGACGTCTATGCGCGGGTATTTCTCTGCCAGCCCTGCTGCGAGCGCCCGCACCTGGGCCAGGTCGGTGAAGTCCGTCAGGAAGTAATCGGCGTCCAGTTCCTGAGCAATGGCCCTGGTCTTCGACGGCGAACGGCCCACCAGCACGAGCGTGTCCCCGGGGTAGGCCAGCATTTTGGCTGCGGCCGCCCCGATCCCGTCGCTGGCTCCTGTGATGACAGTTGTGTGTGGCATTGAATGTCCTTAGAACTGTTGCCAGCTTACATCCGCGCGACGGTGCGGCGTCAGCAACCGGGCTGGCGATTTCCGGGGTAGGCACGGCCCCGCCACCCATGGCAGCATGGCAGTCGGGATGGCGCCATCATGTGGATGCGGCCGTCAACCTGGCCAGTGTCTGGCGCACCCAGTTCAGCATGATGTCGGGGCGATTCAGGACCATTCGTGCCGTGACCCGCAAGCAGGGCAGTCCTTCGATCATCATCATGTTGTTCCGGACGAGGTCCTCTTCCCAAGCCGTGGGTGTGTTGTGATAGGCGGCCCCGTCAGTTTCCAGCCCGAGAAGGCCTTCGATGAGCAGGTCAACATGTCCCATTCTTTTCACGTGGTACTGGGATTGGACGTTGTATCCGGCCCGGCGCAAGTGGTACCTGGCCACCGTCTCAACGATGGACATCGACTGCGGGTCGATCATGTCGATGATGGCCCTGCCCCTTGCCCCGTACCGTCCGGAAAATGCAGCCCGCAGTTGCGGAATGGTGCAGTGTTTGAGGACCACGGCAGATTCCAGGACGGCCAGGGCTTCGACCTCGGTGCCGCACCGGACACATTGGCGCAGGACGTCGAATGGCGTCGGCACGCCGCTGGTCTTGTGCACCACACATCCCGGCACAGGCCGGCCGTGCGCCGCGGCAACATGGGGTTTGTCGGGCGCCTTGATGACCCAGAGGCCCATTTTTTCCGCCTGGCTGAAGCAAGTCCGCCGTGCCTGGTGCTGTGCCAGGCGGATGTCCAGCAGCTCTGCCCCGGGGAGCGCAAAGTAGCCGCGGGCGACCTTGGTGATCAGTCCCTCCCGCGCTGCGACAGCGATGTTCCAGTCAGTGCATCCGCGTTCCCGCAGGTCCCTGCGCCGGGCAACTTTGCCGAACCACGCTATTTGCTCCACAACAAGATTCATTTCCGTCGCTCCTCGAAGCCGTCTTTCTACAATGGTTACCCCCTGGGGCGCCCACCGGACAGGCGTTTCCGCGCAGCTGGGGACAACATTGCCTGCAGCATGGACTGTGGAGGAACAAAACCCGGAAGATTCGTCCGGGCGGGCCCGCCCAAGGCCCGGCCGCACGGTTTTTTGGGTGGCATCCACGTCGAAACTTTGTCCATGCGCAGGCAGCTCCCCCACGATTGCGCCGGGCCACGGGAGCTCTTTGTGCATGCGCCAGCCGGACACCCTCAGCTGCGCCACCACGACAGTGGCGCCCTTGATGCACCCGGCATGGCGCATGTCTGAGGGGCATGCGCCGCGTGCCAGGGAAACTTGGCGGACCCACGTGCGGCCCCTGCGGCACCTGCACGCGGCCCTGCCCGAAGCCACCTCATGTATTCCCACAGAAACCATGGCATCCCGGGCGCGCGCGTGCCTACAATCGTTTCGTCGTGACCGCGGTCTTACGATCCGGCAACCGTCACGCATCCCATGCGCAGATCACCGGCGTGCCGGGTCCGGCCAGCCCCCTGGGGCAGCCCGATGCCGTCAAGCCGCCCCACCGCGGTCACTGGCCGCCACGCCCGGCACCGTCCGGGCGCAACGCAGCGGTCCCTGTCCTGCGGAAAATTGCACCACCTTCCCAAAGGCCGCAACATGAAACACATAAGAGCTTTGCTTCTGGTCCTGTTCGCCGCATCCGCCATGATCCTCACCGCCGGTGCCGCCGATGCGGGCCAGGCCCCAACCTCCTCCTGGTGTTCCTCCGGGAACATCGCTTCCGGCAGCTACACCAGCCTGTCCGTCACGGGAAATTGCACCATCCCCAACGGCGCCGTCGTCACCGTGGCCCGCCAGGTCACAGTGGCCAGGGGTGCCGCCCTGAACGCCATGACGGCTTCCACCGTGCACGTGCGCGGAAACATCCTGGTGGCTCCGAACGCAACCCTGTCGCTGGGCTGTTCCTTTGAACTGACGCAACCGCCGTTTCCCGGGGGACCCGTTTTCTGCCCGGCAGGCGTTTCCCATGACCAGGTGGACGGCAACATCACCGCCACAGGGGCCAGGACGCTGAAGGTCAACGGCGTCACACTCAACGGCAACCTGGTGTCAGTTGGCGGCGGAGTGGCCGTCACCGGACCGGATGCGAGCACCTGTGAGCAGCATCCTGCACCCTTGAACTTCCCGATCAAGGACAACACCATCAACGGCAACGTGATGATTACCGGCTGGCAGGGCTGCTGGTTGGGCTACATCCGCAACGTCCAAAACGGCAACGCGATCATCCTCGGCAATCGCACAGCCGATGCCGACTCCACGGAAATTGTCACCAACACCATCCACGGCAACCTGGTCTGCCAGGCCAACACCCCGGCACCCCAGATTGGCGATTCACACGGCGAGGTGAATACCGTTTCCGGCCACAAGCTGGGCCAGTGCGCGGCGCTCTAGCCGGCCACGCGGCGTAGACCCCGCAGCAACCAGTTGGGGGAACAGCCGGCCCGGCCGCTCCCCCAACGCTGCAGCATCAATCACGCGGCCCGGAACTGCTCCATGACCACCTTGAAATCCACCGGAACACCGCAGCGCACCCGCACAACCAGCCGTCCGCCGTCGTCTTCCATGGATGGCAGCCGGGTGCGTCGATATGCCAGGCGAAGGCGAGGTGGGAGGTGTCGAGGAAGTCATGCTTGTTGTGGATGTCGACCGTGGCCCGATCCGCGGAAATGGCGACGGGCACGGGCTCCGCGACCTTCTTGAAGTCGAGCAGGCCGGGGCGCTGCTCAAGGCCGGAAAGGACGAGTATGTCGATGACGAAGTTGCCGTCGTGGACCTTTTCGCCAATGTCGCCGCCGTAGGCAAAGCAGGCCTCGCCGTCGAGGGTGTGCTGGCGGACGCCGTATTCGATCCACTCCCAGACGGAGCCGCCAGGGGGTGTTTGGTACAGGCCGGTGGGTTCGGGCAGTACGGTACAGGCGGGTCGCCGTCAGGCGGGGTTGGCTGGGTGCCGAGCCGGTTCCGGCTGGGGTGACGCGGGCTGTGCCGGGCCTGCGATCATGCGGGCCACCTGCTGTTCAAGGGCGGCGAGCGTGACATCCGGCAGAACGATCACGCCGTCCAGTTCGCGCCGGACGCGCTTGAGCGCGGTTTCGCGCTCGGCCGGGGTGGCGGCCTCGTTTTCAGCGATCTTGACGAGCTTGCGGGCTGTGCCCAGCCGTTGCTGCTCGTCCCCGTTGAAGGCGGAATCCTTGACCCGGTGGGCTTCCTTCTCCGCCACTTCAAAGGCCACGGCGAAGGCGTTGACGGCGTTGCGGTAGTCGTCCCAGCGGCTCTTGCCAGGGAACTCGGCGCCATTCAGCGGCCGCAGCGCATCGGCGTCGCGCTTGGCCCGGAGAAACGCCACCGTCAGGGGTTCGCGGACGTCGCTCATCATGGGGAAGTCGATCAGCTTGGCGACGTCAAGTTCGTAGCTGAGCCAGCGTTTGTTGATGGCGTCGTGCTCGGCGAGGGTGTTGGCCACGTCGGCTTCCGAGTAGCCGGCGTTGCCCGCAGTTGCAGCGGCCGGCTTCCCGTCGGCGTCGGCGGGCCGGTGCGTGGAAACGTCCAGGCCGGCCACCTCGGGATGCTGGAGCTTGTACAGCTCAATCTTGCGTTCGTGGGCCCGTTCGCGGGAGGCAAGGAAGGAGCGGAATCCGCCGGCCACCATGCCGCCGATCGGGAATAGCAGCCACCAATAGGCGGCAAAAAGTTCGGGAAAATGCATATCCCCATCGTGTCACCTTGCAGGCGGGGCACCAATAGCCGTGGCGAAGTGTTGCAGCTGATTGTTCGCCAGTGTCATCCGGCGGGCTCGCATCCCGCGCAGCCCGGCCGGATTCCCGCGCGGGCCCGTCGCCGCCGCCCAGGCTAGCCGGCCGTCGTCGTACTTTTGACCAGTGCCTTGAGCCCCACGGCGGAATTGCTGATGAGCTGGTAGGCGACCTCGGTGATCCGCTCCGTGTTCGCGGTGGTGCCGCCCAGCACGGCGTCGACCATCATGTTGTTGACCCCTCCCACCATCGAAACAGCCGTCAACCGGGCAAAGTCCAAGACACTGGCCAGTGCGGTGTCGCCCGGGTTGGCCGCGATCCGGGCGCTGGCGTCCTCTGGATCAATCCCGCTCAGGAGCAGCAGCTGGCGCATGGACTCGGCGGCAAAGGCCGTCAGGGATGTGTGACGTTTGGCTTCCAGCTCGGGCGAGACGCCCACAATTTCCACCAGGATGATCTGGGCGTGGCGGGGGTCATCCAACATGTAGTTGACCACGGCGGCCATGCCCGCACGAACGGATGCCTGCACGTTCTCGGCCGGGGCGGCCAGGGACGCGACCACGTGTTTCATGAGGTCGGTGGACAGGGCATCGTAGACGGTGGTGAGCAGCTCTTCCCGGGATTCAAAAGACTCGTAAAAATACCGTTCGCTCAGCCCCGCCTGCTGGCACAGGACCTTGATCTTGGCCGCACCATACCCCACGGTGCCAAAAACCTCCACGCCCGCCCGGACCAGCCTGGACCGGCGTTCCTTTGCCCGTTCGGAGGGCTGCAGGCCGGAATAAATCCGCCCCGCAGGCGCTGCAGGGAGGTCCTTCATTCCGGTATCGACCGCTTCCATGCCCTTATCCTAATGGACAGGTCCCCCGCAACCGCACAGGCGCGTGCACATTCCCACGCGCCGCCCGAGGTGTCACAATCGCCCCGCCCGGGGCCCCGACGGGGCCATTGTGGAATACTCCTGTCGTGCACCCCCGCACCATCAAAGGAACGACATTTCCATGCCACTCCCCGCCCTGTCCCTGCTGCCGCGCCCCGTCCACCAGAAGCCGGGCGGCGGCAGGTTCACGATCACCGCCGCAACCACCCTGTCCTTCGCCCCCGGGCTGGAGTCCGTGGCCGCCTGGCTGCAGGGCGCCGTCCGGCCCGCCACCGGCTTTTCCCTGATGGCCGACGGCGACCCCGGGGACATTTCCCTCCTCCTTGATCCCGGGCTGGGCGGGGAGGAATACGTGCTGGATGCCTCCCCGGGGCGGGTTGAGGTGCGCGGCGGGGACGCAGCCGGGGTGTTTTACGGCTGCCAGTCGCTGCTGCAGCTGCTGCCGCCGGCCATTTACCGTGCTGCGCCGGTGGCCGGGGTCCGGTGGGAGGTGCCGTGCGGGACGGTGTCCGACAAGCCCCGGTTCGGCTGGCGCGGGACCATGCTGGACGTGGCGCGCCAGTTCCTGCCCAAGCGCGAGATCCTGCGATTCATCGACCTGATGTCCGCGCACAAGCTGAACACCCTGCACCTGCACCTGACTGACGACCAGGGCTGGCGAGTGGAGATCCTGCGCTACCCGAAGCTGACGGAGATCTCCTCCTGGCGCCTTGAAACCCAGCTGGGTGCGGGAGCCGACGCCCCGCTGGACGGCCGGCCCCACGGCGGTTTCTACACGCAGGACGATCTGCGCGAAATCGTCGCCTACGCTGCTGCCCGCTTCATCACGGTGGTCCCGGAGATTGAGTCGCCCGGGCATGTCCAGGCCGTCCTGGCCGCCTACCCGGAGCTGGGCGTGCACGGCCCCGGCCTTGAGGTCGACACCCGCTGGGGCATCAACTACAACGTGCTCAACGCAGAAGAATCCACGGTGAACTTCTTCATCAACGTCCTCGACGAGGTCATGGACATCTTCCCCGCGAACTGGATCGGGATCGGCGGGGACGAATGCCCCAGGGACCAGTGGCTGGCCGACCCGCGCTCGCGCGAGCGGGCAGCTGAACTTGGCCTGGCCCGTGTGGAGGACCTGCAGAACTGGTTCATCGGCCGGCTGGACCAACACGTGTCCGGACGCGGACGGCGCATCTTCGGCTGGGACGAAATCCTTGAAGGCGAGATCTCCCCCACCGCCACCGTCGCTTCCTGGCGCGGCATGACAGGTGCGCTGACAGCGGCGCGCCGGGGACACGACGTCGTCAGCTGCCCGGACCACCTGGCCTACTTCGACTACCGGCAGTCCGAGATGGCCACCGAACCCATCCCCGTGGCCATCCCGCTGGACGTGGCCGGCGTGTACAGCTTTGAGCCGGTTCCCGAGGGGCTCGACGCCGGGCTCGCCCACCATGTGCTGGGCGGGCAGGCCAACATTTGGACCGAATACATCGACTCGCCCCGCACCCTGGACTACATGGCGTTTCCGCGGCTGTGTGCCATGGCGGAGGTGCTGTGGGGGCCGGCTGAGAAGGACTTGGAGTCATTCCTGCTGCGGCTGCAGGCGCACCTGCCGCGGCTTGAGGCCCTGGGTGTGGAGTACCGGCGGGAATCCGGCCCGTTCCCGTGGCAGCAGCGGCCGGGCATCAAGGGCCGCCCGTCCACGCCGGAGGAACGCGCCGCGCACATCGCCGAGATCACGGCCAACATCCGGGACTGAGTGACGGACAGGCGGGGCGCGGGGCGCGGGCATGTCCGGGAGGCGTGGAAGAATGAGGGGGAACCACCATGACAGCCACAACAGCTTCCCCCAACACCGCAGACCCGGGCGGCCCCGACCGCCCTGTCCCGGTGCCCAAGCACACCCGCCAAATCCCGGACATGCCGCGGCGGCTGTTCTTCCTCACCATGGGTGCAGCGGCCGCGACCACGGCGTTTCAGGCGAACATTGCCGCGGACACGCTGCTGACCGAGCGCACCCAATACAGCGTCACCACGCCCGACAACGACGAGAACCGCGCGGCGGCGGAGAACTTCCCCGGCCGGACGTGGTACCTGCTTGGCGGGTTCCGGGTCAGCTACCGCGACGCCGGACGCAAGCTGGCCGCCCTGCAACCTGCCATGAACAAGCGTGCACCGGCCTCCTACATTGGCTATTCCAATGAGGGGATCGACGTGGCGCAACTGTTCATCGCCATCCAGCGCGACGTGCACGCCCGCAACCTCGACACGATCTACTTTTACGGCGACAGCTTTGGCGGCATGGTCGCCGTGGTCCTGGGCTCGCTGCTCGCCTCGTCGGGGTTGAAAGTGAAGCTGATCGTCATGGGTTCAAGCCCCAGCAACGTTTCGGACACCCTTGACCCGGGCAAGGAGTACATCGAGCTGGCCGGGCAGGTGGTGCCGTTTCTGGGGATCGTGGGCCGGATCGGTGCCGGAATCTGGGGCGGGCTGGCCAATCCCAACGGCCAGGGCATGTACCAGGCCGCCCGCGACGGCCTGTCACGGTCCTTCAGCCCAGAAAGCAATTCCCTGATTCTCAGCACCACCCAGGCCACGTTCCTCGCCGCCTTTCCCGAGCAGTACGACGGCGGACTGCCCTCCTCCACGGGGATCGGGCTCATCTACGACCCGGACGACTTCATTGTGAACGCCTCCGCCGCCATCCGCGGCTGGGAGGCACTGCTGCCCCGCAACCCGCGATTTGAGTACGACGTCCCCAAGACCGGACATGCCAGCCCGGAGATCAACCCGGACATCTACCGCACGGCGCTGTCCGTGGTGCTGGACGAGCTTGATCCGCCGCCTGTCACCTCCCGGCCGGTCCAGCCCATCTTCTAGCCAGGGCCCGACGTCAGGACCCTCGCAGTCTCCCGCCTGTCCCCCGCCCTCCGACTATGACTACGACTATGACTATGACTATGACTATGACTACGACTATGACGCAGTTGTTGCACCAAAAGCGCGACAGCAAGCGCTTTCCTCTGCATCAACCGCGTCATAGACGGAAGGGGAGGGGCAGCGGCACTGAGTTTGCACCAGGTCAAACAACCACCTTCGGAGGATCGTGGCCAACGAGGTGTACGCCTGTGACACGATCCGCGGCATCCACCAGGAAATACCACGCGAAAATTGACCTGTGGCTGGGGTGGCACTGGCCGATTCGGGCCACAATGTATCGCTGTAGCCACGGGCTAGCCGCTTCGACTCCTAAGTGTCCGTCCAGGGTTTTGCCAAGTTCGTCGACGGGTGTCGACCAGACCGGATCCAAGCCGGCATCCCGGTGATTTTCCGGTTACTTCCCCCAAGCGTCAACCCGGTGTGAGGCAGGATGGTCTGATGACCACCGATCACGAGCAACTCTTTCTACAGTATGTCCACAAGAACCCGGTCAACGGGCGGATTCTTGAGCTGGCGCCGTTCCTTGGCGTCTCGGACTGGTGGTTGACTGCCGGGGCACTGTTCCAAACGGTGTGGAACGTACTGGAAGGCAGGGACCCTCAAGCGGGCATCCGAGACTACGACTTGTTCTATTTCGACGAAGACACCTCCTACGAAGCCGAGAACTCGGTCATCGTGCGGGCGCGCGAACTCTTCAAAGGTCTTGGCGTCGATGTTGAAGTTCGCAACGAAGCCCGCGTTCATCTGTGGTATGAGGATCATTTTGGGGTTCCCGCGGTTCCCTTCACCAGTACCACCGATGCTGTGGACCATTTCGCTGCGAAGACTTGCTGCTTCGCCGTCACCAACGACGGGACCGGCGCCCTGACAACATATGCGCCCCACGGTTATGACGACCTATTCGCACGGAAGATTGTCCCGAATCCGGTCCTTGCACCCCAGGTTGTTTACGAATCGAAGACCAAACGGTGGACAGCAGAATGGCCCTCACTCTTGGTTGAGCCCTGGCCGGCAGACCGCTGCTGAGGATTTGTTGCCACCCTGAGGCTTCCGCTTACAGGGCCAAGATCATGGCGCCGTCAGACTCCCAATCCCCTGACGGCATGAACCAGCCCAAGGGCATGCGACGCATAACCAGGCCAAATGAGAACTCGTCACACGAGATTGTGCCAAGTGGCAAAGGCCTTGGGTCCCCTGCAGAAAACTATGACGCAGCTGTTGCACGAAAAGCGCACAAGCAAGCGCTTTCCACTGCAACAACCGCGTCATAGACGGAAGTCAGAGATGAAAATGAAATGGGAGGGTCAGCGGCGCTGGGTTTGGGCCAGCAGCTCCTCAAACGGCAGTGACGTCATCTTGGCGGCCTCGTGCTGTGCCCTCTTGGCCTTGTGGTCGGGGAATCCCCCTCCGGCGAAGCCCACGGCCGGTCCCTCGCGGAACTGCTGCCCGCCGCGGACATATCCGCGCGCGCCGCCGTCGGCGTTGCCCGGCCCCGCCACGGCGGCAGCCGGCGCATCGGCATTGCTGCCGTCCGGCGTCGTGCTTCCATTCAGGCCGGACGGGATGTGGCTTGCGATGACGGCGGCGAGTTCCGCGGCGCCCTGGGCGATGCGGCGTTCGAGGGTGTTCTCGCCGGCCCCGCCCCAGTCCTCGGGGGAGGCGTAGATGGCGGTGGGCATCGTGTTGGCCCGTAGGTAGCTGAGGAGCGGGCGGATGGCCATGTCCAGCACCAGCGAGTGGCGGGGCGAGCCGCCCGTGGCGCCGAAGAACACCGGCATGCCGTCCAGGAATTTCGGGTCCAGGATGTCGAAAAAGCTCTTGAACAGGCCCGAGTAGGAGGCACTGAACGTGGGTGTCACGGCGATCATGGCGTCGGCGGTCTCCACGCGGCGGATGGCGCCGGCGATATCCTGGCCGGCGTACCCGGTGACCAGGTTGTTGGCGATGCCGGTGGCGAAGTCGCGCAGGTCGATCACGTCAAGCCGGGCGTCGACGCCCATGGCGGCGAGCTTGGCCTGCACGTCGGCGGCCATCTGGTCCGCCAGCATGCGGGTGGATGAGGGGACGCCGAGGCCTGCTGAGATGACCACTACCGTACGCTGCATTGTGACTCCTTAGTTCATGCGTTTGCATCTAATGGGGTCAACCTGCGGGGTCCGGATGTTATTCCCGGCAGGGCCCGGCGCCGTTTGGTGCACGACGCCGGACCCTCCTTGGGCGGGCATGCTCGCGTCAGCCGCGTCCCCTGCTTGGGCGAAATTCCCGCCGCCGCGCCACCGTCAACCCTGCTCCCCGCCGTCGGCCGCGTCCCGGGCGGCAGTGGCAGCGCTGTGGTGGGCGATCACGGGGTGGGCACCGGTGTAGCCGTCGCGGGTGGCGGCGATGGCGTTGATGCGGCCGCGGCTGAGGTACCAGCCGACAACCAGCGCCGGGACGATGACCACGATGGAGGCGACGGTCCAGGTGCCTACGGGGCTGTCGAACGCCATGAGGACCAGCACGGCCAGCAGGAATGCGAGGGTGAGGTAGCCGGTGTACGGCGCGCCGATCATGCGGAAACCGGGCCGGATGGCCAGCCCCTTCTTGGCCAGCCGGTACAGGGCCAGCTGGCACAGCACGATCATGCCCCAGGAGGCCAGGATGCCCAGGGCCGCCATGTTCAGCACGATCTCGAAGGCCTGTGCCGGCACGATCGCATTGAGGATGACACCCAGGAACGCCACGGCAGCAGTCAGCGCAATGCCGCCGTACGGCACGCCCCGGCTGTTCAGCTTGGCGGCGAACTTCGGCGCGGAACCGGACATGGCCATGGAGCGCAGGATCCGGCCGGTGGAGTACAACCCGGCGTTCAGCGAGGACATGGCCGCTGTCAGGACCACCAGGTTCATGATCGAGTCGATGCCCTCCACGCCGATGGAGCCGAAGAACGTCACGAACGGGCTCTCCCCCGCCTTGTACGCCGTGTACGGCAGCAGCAGCGACAGCAGCACGAGCGAGCCCACGTAGAACACCGCGATGCGGATGATGACCGTGTTGATGGCCTTGGGCATGACCTTTTCGGGGTTCTGGGTCTCGCCGGCCGCGGTGCCGATCAGCTCAATGGAGGCGTACGCGAACACCACGCCCTGCATGACCACAACCACCGGCAGCAACCCGTTCGGGAAGAATCCGCCATTGTCCGCGATCAGGCTGAAGCCCACTTCCTGCCCGGCCACCGGGGTGCCGAAGATGACAAAGTAGCTGCCCACGAGCAGGAAGCTCACGAGCGCCACGACCTTGATCAGCGCAAACCAGAACTCCATCTCGCCAAAGACCTTGACCGACACGAGGTTCAGCCCCAGCACCAGCAGCAGCGCTCCCAGCGCCCACACCCATTGCGGCACGGTGCCGATCCAGGGCACGTACTTGGCGAAAAAGTGCATGTAAAGCGCGACGGCGGTGATGTCAACGATCGCTGTCATCGCCCAGTTGAGCCAGTACAGCCAGCCGGAGACAAACGCGGCCTTCTCGCCAAAGAACTCGCGGGCGTAGGAGACAAACGAGCCCGAGGAGGGCCGGTGGATGACCAGCTCGCCGAGGGCGCGCAGGATGAGGAAGGCAAAGAATCCACAGATGGCGTAGCTGAACATGAGCGCCGGGCCCGCCGCGGCGAGCCGCCCGCCTGCGCCCATGAACAGGCCGGTTCCGATGGCCCCGCCAATGGCGATCATCTGGATCTGGCGTGACTTCAATCCCTTGTGGAGCCCAGCGTCCTCAGCCGTGAGGGAGGCGCTGGGCTTGTCTTGAACCAAATCATCGATGTCAGTGGTGTCCTGCTGGTGCATAGTCCGATTCCTTAATGATCAGCTGCGGTCCGGCACCGTTGCGGGACCGCAGGGGTGGCACTGCGTTGGGGTCAGTCGCCGAGGTTGGCGAGGTGTTCGGGGCGAAGCAGCCGGTCCAGCTGTTCCTTGGTGAGCAGCCCGTGCTCGAGGACCAGCTCGGCCACGCCGCGGCCGGTGGACAGCGCCTCGAGGGCGATCTTGGTGGAGGTGGCGTAGCCAAGGACCGGGTTCAGCGCAGTGACCAGGCCGATCGAGTGCTCCACCTGGGCGCGCAGCCTGTCCTCGTGGGCTGTGATGCCCTTGATGCACTTGTCGGCCAGGGTGGTGCAGGCGGCCTCCAGATGGCGCATGCTCTTCGTCAGGCTGTAGACGATGACGGGCTCAAAGGCGTTCAGCTGCAACTGCCCGCCCTCGGCCGCCATGGTGATCGTGACGTCGTTGCCGATGACCTCGTAGGCCACCTGGTTCACCACTTCGGGAATGACCGGGTTGACCTTGCCCGGCATGATCGAGGACCCCGCCTGCACGGCGGGCAGCGTGATCTCGCCGAAGCCGGCGCGGGGCCCGGAGGAGAGCAGGCGGAGGTCGTTGCAGATCTTGGACAGCTTCACGGCCACGCGCTTGAGCACGCCGGAGAGGTGCACAAAGGCGCCGACGTCCTGGGTTGCTTCGATCAGGTCCACCGAGGTGGTCAGAGGCAGGCCGGAGATCTCCACGAGGTGGCGGCAGGCAAGGGCCGAGTATCCCACCGGCGCGTTCAGTCCCGTGCCGATGGCCGTGGCGCCGAGGTTGATCTCGTGGACCAGCAGCGTGGATTCGGCCAGGCGCGCCCGGTCCTCCCCCATCGTGACCGCGTAGGTGTTGAACTCCTGGCCCAGCGTCATCGGGACGGCGTCCTGCAGCTGGGTGCGGCCCATCTTCACCACGGTGCGGAATTCCACGGCCTTCTCGGCAAAGGCGTCGCACAGGTACTCCATGGCGCCCACCAGCGATTTCGCCGCAAAGATGGTGGCGACGTTGACCGCCGTCGGATAGACGTCGTTGGTGGACTGGCTCAGGTTTACGTGGTCGTTGGGGTGCAGGTATTGGTATTCGCCCTTGGCGTGGCCCATGATTTCCAGGGCGCGGTTTGCGATGACCTCATTCGCGTTCATGTTCGACGACGTCCCGGCACCTCCCTGGATGACGTCCACGACGAACTGCTCATGCAGGTCGCCGGCGATGATTTCCTGGCAGGCCTGGATGATCGCCGCTGCGCGGGTCGCATCGAGCAGGCCAAGTTCCTGGTTGGCCTGGGCGGCGGCCTGCTTCACCATGGCCAGTCCGTTGACCAGGTGTGTGTTGTTGCTCAGCGGGATGCCGGTGATGGGGAAGTTTTCCACGGCGCGCAGCGTGTGCACGCCCCAGTAGGCGTCCGCGGGGATGTCGCGGTCGCCGATCAGGTCATGTTCGCTGCGTGTTGCTGCTGCTTCGGTGATGGTCATGATGCTCCTTGGTGCGGGTCGCTCCGTTGCGCCCGATGTCATTTGTGGATTGCAGTGATTGGTGGCGTGTAGTGAACAACTAAGAAAACCTCTCCCCCATGGATCCCTCTGTCACCTTCCGGGGTGTTTCATGGATCCCTCTGTCACCTTCCGGGGTGTTTCACGGATCCCTCTATCATCGTCCGGGGTGTTTCACGGATCCCTCTGTCACCGTCCCGTCCCGGGGCCATGGGCCCCGCTCCGACAGGGGCACCCGACCCCGGAAGGTGATAGAGCGTTGGCCGAAACGCCCCGGAAGGTGATAGAGCGTTGGAAGGAGGTGGGGTGGAAGTGGTTTGGAACTAGGTGGGGAGGGCCGCGGGGAGGCCGCGGAGTTCGCCCACGGGCCTGCCGCCGCCGAGAACGGGGAGGTTGTTGAAGGGCGCCAGCGCGGCGGGGTCGACGCCCAAGGCGAGCAGCGCCGGAACCGCGGCCGGCATGCGAGCCCGGTCTCCGCCGTCGGAAATCTTCAGGGCGACGGCGCTGCCATCGGCAAGGGCGACCAGCTGGATGCCCTCGAATCCGTCCTTGGCCAGCAGCCCGGGGACGGCCTCCATGAGTGCCGTGACGTCGCGGCCCTCGCCGGCCACAAGGACGGGGTGTGCCCGCATGGCGTCGGCGACGCGGCGCTCCGGGGTGCCGGGTGCCGCGGTGACGAGCGTGCTGAAGGCGCGGGCCATGCCGGTCAGTGACAGCCCGAACACCTCCGTGCCGCAGCCGTCGGTGCTGATGGCGGTGAGGGCCTCGCCGGTCAGCTCGGCCACGGTTTCGCGGATGAGGGCAGTGATGGGGTGGTCCGGATGCAGGTAGCTGTCCAGCGGCCAGCCGTTGTGGACGCAGGTGGCCAGCAGGGCGGCGTGCTTGCCCGAGCAGTTTTGCGCCAGCTGCGTGGGGCCGTTGCCGTTCCTGAGCCAGGCCTCGCGTTCGGCCGTGCCGTAGGGCAGGTCGGTGGAATTGCGCAGTTCGGCGGGTGTGAGGCCCGCGTCCGCCAGGATCTTCTCCGCCGTTTCCCGGTGCACGGCGGCGCCCGAGTGGCTGGCTGCGGCCAAGGCCAGCTGCTCCTGCGGCAGCTCAAGTCCGGCGCGCAGCATGGCGACGGCGATCAGCGGCTTCAGCGCCGACCGGGGGTACACGCGGGAGGTGGGCTCCCCCAGCGAAAGGAGGCTCCCGCCGTCGTGCTTCAGGGCGGTGAGCGAGCCGAAATGCACGCTCTCCACAAGCTCTCCGCGGGTTTGGACGGCGAGGGGCGCGTGGGCGGGGAAGGTGTTCATGCTTTTTCTCCCATGATGAGGCCGAGGGCGGTGTCGACGGCGGACAGGTGGACGGACATGGCGCGGCCGGCGTCGGCGGTGGCGCCGCGGGTGATGGCGTCGAGGATTTTTTGGTGCTCGAGGTTGGACTGGCGGGCGCGGCCGGTGATCAGGTTGATGGTTTCCGACTGGCTGGCCATGGCGTCGCGGATG
Organism: Sporosarcina beigongshangi; assembly: GCF_016820535.1. GTDB lineage: Bacteria > Actinomycetota > Actinomycetes > Actinomycetales > Micrococcaceae > Specibacter. Next base: position 239,629 of record NZ_JADHDY010000004.1, read on the forward strand.
TTGTTGACCACGCTTTCAAAGACGCCGTTGCCGCTGGCGCGGGCGATGGCGGCGTGGAAGGCGGCGTCGAGGGTGCCCCAGATTTGGGGGTCGTCCTCCTCAGCCATGAGTTCCAGGATGCCGCGCATTTCCTCGAGTTGTTCCGTGGTGCGGCGGGAGGCGGCGAATTCTGCGGCCGGGACCTCGATGTGCGGGCGGGCCTCCATGAGGCTGCGGGCGGAGAATTCGCCGAGGACCAGGTCGTTGGAGGTGCGGCTGGCGATGACGAAGGTACCCTTGCCGGTCTGCGTTTCGGTCAGGCCCAGGGCGGTACAGGAGCGCAGCGCCTCTCGGATGACGGAGCGGCTGACTCCGTATTGGCCTGCGAGGGCGGTTTCGCTGCTGAGCTTGGTGCCGATTTGGAGCTGGCCGGCCTCGATCGCGGCGCGGATGGACTGGAATACGGCCTCCGCGGCGCTCACGCGAACGATCTGCTGCTGTCCGGCTGTCCAGTTGTCTGACAGGTTCATGCCTACGACTATGACAGCGCTCACACACTGCTGTCAACGTGGCACCCCGGGCAGGCGGCCATTCATTGTCCGGATTTCGTGCCATCCGCGCCGCGCCACCTCCCCCAGGCCTCCGTCCCGTCCCGTCCCGACGCTCGCTCAGGACCGTGCCGCGGCTGCCTGGGAAGACAGGCCCGGCTGCCGGTCCCGGAGGTGCAGGAGAGTCGGCGAATGAAGCCCCGGACGTGAGCGAGCGTCGGAAGAAGGGTGTGTGCAAAGAGAGGGACGGAGCGCGGTTAGTGCATGGTGAACTGGTACTCCGCCGGGACGGGCTCGCCGGGGCAGACCCGGGCCCAAAGGTCGGACAGCGAGTTGGCCCCTTCGCGCAGGTCGGGAACCTCAATCCCCTCCTTGAGCATGGCGGCGGCTGCGGCGGTGTCGCCCGTGTCCGCCAGCGCACGAGCCTGCAAATACCGGACCCGACCCAGGGATGCCAACGATTCATCCGCACCGTTCAGCAGGCCCAGCGCAAGGTCGGGCTGGGCGTTGTCCAGCGCCAGCGTCATGGCTTCAACCAGCAGGTTTCGGTTGGCCGGCTCCAGCGTGCAGGCGACGGCACTTTCGGCCAGCCCGCCCGGCACGTCCCCTGCCGCCAGCAATGCCAGCCCCAGGCCACGGTGTGCCAGGGCCCGGCTCCGAACCCCCAGCGGCTCGCCCGCAAAGGTCTCCTCCAGTGCCCTGCGGTACAGCGAGACCACCACGGCCAGGTCGGATTCGGAACCCGACGCCCGCGCGTGCACCATGACGGCGTGGTGATACACCGCCTCCGCGCTGGAATTCCGCCCGGCCGTGAGCAGGTCTTCCCAGTCAACGCCCCGCACAAACGACCCCGCCCCGCCAAACGGCTGGCTCGGCACTTCGGCGGCGGTTGCTTCGAAGGGCTTCTCCACAATGCCCTCGTTGACGCGGAGCAGTTCAAGCCACGGGGCCTGGTCCGCGGTCAGCGTCTCGTCCCCAAAAGGCGTCCCGGCCTCATCAACCCAGTCGGCCTGAGAATGCAGTCGGCGTACCCGTTCCAAGGCACCCCAGCCATTGCCGGCCACCACAAATTCCGACGGCGGCAGGTCGGCCCAGCGACCGGCGTCGGCCAGGGCAGCGTCCATGGCGGCAGCGGGAACCAGGGCCTCCACACGCTCGGCTCCGTGCGCCACGGCGGCGTCCCAATCCCCCGCGGCAAGCGCAGGATCCAGCGCGGCATTGCCATAGGCCTCGACCCACTGCCAGCTGGCGCCCGCGGGCATGGGCACGTGTTCAAACTGGGTCTGGGCCAGGCCGGCCTGGATCTCGGCATAGTGGCGCGGTTCGCCGTTGGTGGGCGTGAGCCACTCCTGCCAGCGGCGCCCGCCCGCACCCTCGCCCCAGACGAACAATTTCCGGCCCCGCAGCTGCGGCGAGGACACCAGCGCAAGCCCGTCTCCGGCGTCGTCCGCGGCAACCTCCCAGCGCCGCCCGTCCACGGGAATGTCAAAGAAGAAGTCGACGGCCTGTGTGTTCCGGACGGCGAACGTGCAGTCGGCGCCGTGGAAGTTGGTGGGATCCACGCGCACCATCGAGCCGTCGTAGTCCGTGGCGTAGGCCTTTCCCGCCGGAGCTATCACGCGCGTGGCCGGGGTCTGCGGCACGGCCGCGTTGGTCCACCAATACATGGGCACGGTGCGGTCATTGGGGTTGCGGACGCGCACGGCCGCCAGCACCACCTTCGAGTCCGCCGGCAGCCATGCATCGATCTGGAACACGACCTCGCGCAGCCGGTCAAACTCCCACATCCGCAGGATTTCCTGCCCCTCGGGCGTGCGCACAATGGCGGTGTGCAGCGGCGATGCCGTGGTGGGCGAGTGCCCGCGCGTGCCGATGTTGTACTCAATCCCGCCGGCAAACCAGGCATTGCGCAGGGCCAGATTCGCGAATTGGATGCGGTCCTGCGTGTGCAGCAGCTCCTTGCCGCTCGCCTTGTCCGCCAGGCTCCACAGCCGCCCGCCCAGCTGCGGCAGGAACGTCGCCTTGACATGCCCATTTTCAAGCACGACGGCGGTGAGTTCCGTTGCGCTGGTTTCCCGCCCGTAGTTTTCCTGCATCGAGTAGGGAAAGAGGTTGCTGGCCATGCCCCACCGGACGCCGGCGGCAATTTCCTCCGGGATGTCACTGCCGACGGTATACGGCGGCTCCAGCATGGACTGGACGGAAGGCAGCGGCGAGTCTCCGCCAAGTTCTGCCAGCTCAATGGTCTGGGTGGTCAGCGACAGGGTGGAGGTCATTCAACAATCCAATCGGAGGTGGTTTGGCGGCACTGCCTAGTCTCATCATGGAGCCTATCGGAATTGTTGCCGCTCAGGACGGCGGCGGCCGGCGCTGGCGGCCGGCGCTAATTCCTGTGTGCCACCAGCGGGATGACCGCAGCACGTCCAATTGCGGCACTGGCTCCTGCCCAGCAGGCCAGCAAGGCCACGGCCCCCAACATCTCCAAGGAATAGGAGAAAAGTGCTGCCACACCCATGGCCGCACCGACTGCGAGCGCAAAGGCCAGCACGTGCAACCCTTGATTGCGCACCCGTCTCAGGGGCCAGGCGACCAGCATGGCCAGCGGCAAACCAAAGACGATGGCAGGGGGCAGCCCGAAGAACACCACAAGTGGCAGCAGGCCCCACCCAAACCCAGTCCCGGAGGAGACAATCCCGCTGTACGCCGACAACCCCAGGCAAAACACCACAAACGTTGCCATCCAGCCGGTCAGCACCGCCAGCGCCCCGTACCTCATGCTGAAGGAGTCTTCCTTGGCCCAGCGGCACAGCCGGTCCTGCGGGTAAGCATGTGAGGTCGGGTATCTGGCACGAGGCCTGCCGGGGGCCGGATCCGCGGCGTCGTCGTCCCCGGTCATGATGCCTCCACCGTTCCGGGCTGACCGGCGCGGTGTCCGGCAAGGTCGGCGAGCGCACCGTCCAGCGTTGGAAAGGTCCACTTGAAACCGGCATCGTCCAGTTTCCGTGAGCTCACCCAGCGGCTTTTGAGCACCAGCTCGGTCTGCGTGCGAATCAGCACAGCTCCCAAAGTGAGCAGCCAGGCCGGGGTGGGCAGCCCGAACGGCACCCGGCACACCCGCCGCACGGCCGCCATCAGCGCGGCGTTGCTCGCCACCTCCGGCGCCGCAATGTTGACGGGGCCTTCGATGGACCGGTGCTCGTGCAGGAACAGCACCGCCCGGAACACGTCATCGACGTGGACCCAGCTGAATTTCTGTTCCCCGTCCCCCATCCGCCCGCCCAGGCCCAGCCGCGCCAGGTTGTTGAAGGGGCGCATCACGCCTCCGCCCGGGCCCATGACAATGGAAATTCGCAGCGGAATCCGGCGTGTTGCTGGGGTGTCCGCGGCAGCGAGCGTTTCCTCCCAGCCCTGCGCCACCTCGACGGAAAATCCGGAGCCGGGTTCGCCGTCGTCCTCGTCTTGGGGGCGGTCCCGCGCATCCCTGTAAATGGTGCCGGTGCTGGCGTTGAACCAATCGCGCGGCGGCGTGGCGCAGGCGGCCACGGCGCGGCCCAACTCCGCCGTGGTTTCAGTCCGGGACCGCACAATCTGAGCCTTGTTGGCCGGTGTGTAGCGGCAGGAAACCGATTTTCCGGCGAGGTTCACCAGCAGGTCGGCACCCTCGAGCATGGCGGAGATGGCGTCGGTCTCGCCCCAGACGGCGTCGGCGGTTGAGCCGTTGCGCCCCACGGTGCGGACCTGCCACCCCTCGGCAGCGAACGCACGTCGGAAGTGCGCGCCAATGAATCCGGACGCGCCGGCGATGACCACGGTTTTCATGCCCGCACCTTCGCCTTGAGCGCGAGCGCTTCCTCGACCAGCGGCCTGACCACAGGCAGCCTGGCGAAGCCCACCGCCTTGGCAATCAGTGGCGCCACCCCGTCGACCAGGGCGCGCGTGCGGAGTTGGTTCTCGGAGCGGTCGTACACCCAAAACAACACCACGCCCATGTACCCGAGCCACAGCAGTTCGGGCAGCTGGGTGCGCAGATACGCCGGCACCTTGGCACCCTCCACCACTTCGCTGAAAATTCCGACGGCGGCCTCCCGGACCTCGCGCGACGGCTCACCAAACGGGTTCAGTGGCGACTGGGGCGGAAGTGCGCTGCCAATGAATGCGCCGCCAAACCCGTGATAGGGCGTGAGCGCGTCAATGCCGGCGTGCATGGCAGCCTTGATGCGCTGCGTGAGTCCGCTGGCACCGGCCAGTGCCGTGGAAGCGGCGGCCTGCTGCTCGGTGACGGATTCCCGGTACAGCTCCAGGACAAGGTCGTCCTTGGAAGCGTAGTAGTAATACGTGCTGCCAAGGGAGACGCCGGCCTCCGCAGCAATGGCACGCATGGTGGTCTTGGCGTAGCCCTTGGTGCGGAACATGGTGAGCGCCGTCTCCAGCACCAGGGCCTTGGTTTGCCCACTCTTGGTGTCCAATTGTTTTCCAGCCATGCCGCATCCCCTTTTTGAACGTGTTCAGTTCTGAGTAAAGCACAATTTTTGAACACGTTCAAACGTAGGTTCCGGTCGGCGGCCGGACAGGTCTGGGAAAGGGTATGGCCCCGCAACCGCGCCAACCTGGACGATCAGCTGCGCCTCCGCCACACCGGCGCTGCGCAACAGGCTCCCCCTCTTGAGAAAAAGGCTCCGCCAACTCCTGCACACACACGACCAAGAGGACGAATCATGACGAATTCACTGACACGGGGCAGGCGGACGGGCAGGATCCGCTGGGAGTTGCCGGCGCCATCAGCGGCTGTGAGGCAACTTGGGTTTACACAATGATGATTTCAGGCAAGCTGGCGACACCCCGGCCGAGGATGGCGGCCGCATCACCCGTTGCAGGGCCCGCCGGAAAGGTCGTGCTCGACACCAACAAGTACACGCCAGGCCGCGACGGCAATTTCCCCGCGATGGATTCAGACGAGAAAACTGTTCACGAACTGCGGCAGGAGCAACTGCCAACGTCGAGGGCCGTCAAGGCATTCACCCACATCGAGGCGCCGGCCCTGTTCCTGTTGACCCGGCAGTTGCCGCCGACCGCCTGGCGCCGGCAGTCTCCAGCGACCATCCCGAGGCAGCCGAACCGGCGCCCGGCGTTCGGTAGGTGGCACCCGAAGCCCAACGCTCCGTGCTTAGTCCTCAGCGCTCGGCATTTAGTGCTCAAATCCAATAAGCCAATGCAAGCCGTAGCGGTCAATGACCTGCCCGTCCGACGCGCCCCATGGCTTCTCCCCCAGCGGGTCCACGACGGTTCCACCCTCCGACAGTTTCTCAAACCACTCCCGGAGGACTCCGGCGATGGCGGTTCCCAGCAACGACAGCATGGCACCTTCCATCCGTACCGTTTTTTCTCCTGTCGCGGCATCCGATCCCGCCAATGCGACAGGTCCGCTGAGCATTCCATGGGCTATGGCGCCCCCTGGACCGTCGGTGCGATTGAAGTCCTCGTAGCTGTGCAGAGACAATTCACCGCCAAAGGTCTCTGAGTAAAAGGTCAGCGCTTCGCGGGCCGTCCCGGGGAAGCTGACATAGATGACCGGCCCCGATGTGATGTTCGTCATGGTGCGATACTATCCGGACCGCGTTGGCCTCGCTCCTGGACGTCGCCTATTTGGCTGTCGCGATCCAGGCGAATCCCGCGGCCCATGCCTGTGCGGTTTGCGGGCCTGCTGCCGGAACCAATGGTTCCGGCAGCGGGCGACGGCGGGAGGGCACCTTTGCAGCCAAAGGTGCCCTCCCGCCGTCGCGCCTTGTTCGGTGTCAGGCGGTCTTCTTCCTGTAGGCGGCCATCGCCACCGCATAGGCAACCACCAGGATGCCGACGCACCAGGCGAGGGCGATCCAGATGTCGGCACCCACGGGCTGCTGCTCCAGCAGGTTCCGGAGGGTGTTGACGATGGAGGTGACCGGCTGGTTTTCGGCGAACCAGGCCAGCGGGCCGGGCATGGTGTCGGTGGGGACAAACGCGGAGCTGATGAACGGCAGGAAGATCAGCGGGTAGGCGAAGGCGCTGGCACCGTCGATCGACTTTGCCGTGAGCCCCGGGATGACGGCGATCCAGGTCAGGGCCAGCGTCAGCAGGAGCAGGATCCCGGCCACCGCCAGCCAGGCCAGCACGCCGGCGCCGGAGCGGAAGCCGATGGCAAAGGCCACGAGCACGACGACGATGACGGCCACCATGTTGGCGACCAGCGACGTCAGCACGTGCGACCACAGCATGGCGGAGCGGGCAATCGGCATGGACTGGAAGCGGGCGAAGATCCCGCCCTGCATGTCTTGGAAAAGCCGGAGCGCCGTGTAGGAGATGCCCGAGGCGATGGTGATGACGAGGATACCCGGCAGCAGGTAGCTCACGTAGGACTCGGAGCCGGTGTTGATGGCCCCGCCGAAGACGTAAACAAACAGCAGCAGGAACGCGATCGGCATCAGGGTTGTGGTGATGATGGTGTCCATGCTGCGCGTGATGTGCCGCAGCGAACGGCCCAGCAGGACGTTGGTGTCGGAAACAAAGTAGGCGCTCATGACAATTCCTCCCTGTTGGTGGCGGCACCCTTTCCGGCACCGCCCGCTCCCCCGCCGACGATCGCGAAGTAGACGTCTTCCAGCGTGGGCTGCTTCTCCACGTATTCAACCTTGGCCGGCGGCAGCAGCGCCTTGAGCTCAGCCAGGGTGCCGTTGACGATGATGCGGCCCTCGTGGAGGATCGCGATCCTGTCGGCCAGGTGCTCGGCCTCGTCGAGGGTCTGCGTGGTCAGCATGACGGTGGTGCCGGCACCCGCAAGATCCTTGACGGCACCCCAGACCTCAAGGCGCGCCTCCGGGTCCAGGCCGGTGGTGGGCTCGTCCAGGAAGATGACCGGCGGGTTGCCGATCAGGCTCATGGCGATGTCCAGCCGGCGGCGCATGCCGCCGGAGTACGTGGACGTCCGCCGCCCGCCCGCCTCCGTCAGCGAGAACCGCTCCAGAAGCCCGTCGGCGATCTCGCCGGGGTTCGGCAGGTGCCGCAGCCGGGCCACCAGGACCAGGTTTTCCCGCCCGGTGAGGATCTCGTCGACGGCGGCAAACTGTCCCGTCAGGCTGATCGACTCCCGCACGTCCCCCGCAGCGGAGGCGACGTCGAAGCCATTGACCGCGGCAGCACCGCCGTCGTGCTTCAACAGGGTGGAGAGGATGTTCACGATGGTGGTTTTCCCGGCACCGTTGGAGCCGAGGAGGGCGAAGATACTGCCCCGCTCCACCTCGAAATCAACGCCGCGCAGCACGTGCACGTCCTTGTATGACTTTTCCAGGCCGGCCACCGCAATGGCGGCCTGTGTTGTAGAAGTTGCCATGGCAGGCATCCTTACAGTTCCGCGTCCTGAATGCCGTTGATGGCATTGACCAGGCGCTGGCGTTCCTTGTTGATCCACTGGCCCTCGGAATAGTTGGCCAGGAAGGTTTCGACGAACTCGACGGGGTCGGCGCCGACGATGCCGCGCACCGGGGTGCCGTCCGCGGCGGCCTGGCCGAAGAGGTCGGCGAGGTCATCCAGCATGGTGAGCATGATCCCGCCGTCGCTGATGTTGCCGAAGTACATCAGGTAGCGCTCAACTGCCTCGACGGCCGTCCGGTATGGGGCCGGCAGCGCCTTCACCTGTGCCTTGTGCTCACGGTATTGCTTCTTTTGTTCGAGCGATCCGGTGACCGACTCGACCCATTTTGCAGCCATTATTTCTTGCCTCCTTCGCGGAGCGTTTCGAGCCTTTCGGCCACGAAGCCCCAAGTTTTCCAAAATTCATCCAGTTCCGCGCGGCCCTGCTCGTTGAGCGAATAGACCTTGCGCGGCGGGCCTTTTTCGGAAGGTTTCTTTTCGACGTCGACCATGCCGTTGCGCTCGATTCTCACCAACAGCGCATAGATGGTTCCTTCGGCGATGTCGTCAAAGCCCTTGGCCCGCAGCTGCGATGTGATCTCGTAGCCGTATGCGGGGGCCGTAGCCAGGATGGCCAGGACGATGCCCTCGAGGGTGCCTTTCAGCATCTCCGTCATTTGCTTTCCCACTGCACACCTCCCCTCTACTTAGTAACGCTTACTACCAGTACATAGTAGCGTTAAGTAGTGAGGGTGCAATAGGGCCCGGTAAGTATTTTGGAAACTTTTTTAGGAGGCCAGGGGCGCGGCCGCGGGAGGCTCGGCAAGGCAGGCCAGGAAGATGTCCATGGACAGTCCCAGCTCGGCGCAGATGCGCGCGATGGTGAAGAATTCCGGGGACGGGCTGCGGCCGGTTTCAATCTTCCGCAGGGTTTCCACGGAGATGCCGGCGCAAAGGGCCACATCGACCATGGTGCGGGCGCCACGGGCCAAGCGCAGGGCGGTGCCCAGATCCTGTCCCCGCTTGATTTCTTCCGCCGTCAGCGGCACGCGCACCATGAAGGTCATGTTACTACCGGTATGGTTATACCGGTAATGCTTGTTCAGTGAAATGGCAGAAAGGCCAGGTTCGACGTGATTGAACTGCGCTCCCCCAAGGAAATCCAGCAGATGGAAGCAGCCGGCGAGTTTGTCTCCGCAACGCTCGCCGCACTTCGGGAACATGCCGCCGTGGGAGTGGACCTGCTGGAGCTTGACGCCCTGGCCCACACGATGATCCGCGAACGCGGCGCCGAGTCCTGCTACCTCGACTATGCCCCGTCCTTCGGCTCGGGCCCCTTCGGCTTTGTGCTGTGCACCTCTGTCAACAATGCCGCCCTTCACGGCAAGCCCCATCCGTACCGCCTGCAGGACGGGGACCTGCTGAGCATCGACTTTGCCGCCAACGTGGACGGCTGGGTGGCGGATTCCGCCCAGAGCTTCGTGGTGGGAACAGCCCGCCCCGAGGATCTGGAACTCATCGATCTGACCGAACGCGCCCTGGCCGCCGGCATTGCCGCGGCCGTGCCCGGAAACAAGATTGGGGATATCTCCTACGCCATCGGCAGCGTGGCCAAGGCGGCGAAAATCAAGGTCAACCTGCAGTTCGGCGGCCACGGCGTGGGCAAGACCATGCACGGGGATCCCTTTGTTCCCAACGACGGCCGGCCAAACCGCGGTTTCCCGCTGCAGCCCGGTCTTGTGGTGGCCATTGAGCCGTGGTTCATGCGCGGCACGGACAAGCTCAAGGTGGCCGACGACGGCTGGACGCTGCTCAGCGCCAACGGCAGCCGCGCGGCACACTCGGAACACACCGTGGCCATCACCGAGGACGGGCCGCTGGTCCTGACCCGCCCCAGGGCCTAGGCGGAGGCCGGCCGTGCCGGGCCGCTGCGATCCTGCAGCCCCGGCCCGGCTTCGGCCCTTTCCCTTGTCCCGGCGTCAGCCCTGGACGGCGGTGGCAATCAGGACGGGCGTTTCCTGCCCCGCCCAGGTCACGGCAAGCGACGGCCCCTGCGAGGCGGGAGCGGCTGCCACATCCAGGACCCGCAGGACATCAAGCGTTGCGGTTCCGGCAGGGATGCCGGTGACGCCGGCTGCGGTGGCGGGCACACCAAAGCGCAACTCCGGCAGGCCGGCGTCGGGCGCTCCAGCATTGAAAATCTTGGCGGTGTGGGGCAGGGCCTCCATCCGGCCGTCAACCTCCTTGAATTCCACGGCCTGTGGCTTGCCGGCCAGCAGCGCCGCGGCCAGTTCGGCCGCGTACACAGGGTCGGAGGTGGCGTCGTACACCCAGCGCCTGCCCAGGACCGAGTGCTCCATGGTGCCCACCAGGAACGCCTCCGCACCCTCGAGCGGTGCCCCGCGGTAGCTCAGCGGCACCTGGTAGACATGCCCGCCGGCACCCACGAGATGGGTTTCCAGGCCGACCTCGCCGGCGGGGTCGTCAAAGCGGAAGGAGCCCAGCCGCACCAGCGACCGGGCGTCCCCCTCGAACCACGGCTGCGACGGCAGCCAATCGGCAACAAGCTCCATTTTTGAGGGCCGCAACTCGGCCGCATACACAAGTCCCATGGCACCCAGTGTAGGCGGACGCGTCAGATGTCCAGGTGGGTGGGCCCAAACATCTTCAGCAGCACGTCAACCACGACGACGTTGGGCCCGTTCGCGGCAAAGCCCGCCTTGAGCGCGTCCCCGACTTCTTCGGGCGCCACCCGCCGGGCGGGCACGCCGAAGGCTTCCGCGAGCTTGACGAAGTCCGGGCGGGCCAGCTCCGTGTGGGTGGCCTTGCCGAAGGCGCCCACCATGTATTCACGCAGGATCCCGTAGCCGCCGTCATCCACGATGAGCCAGGTGACGGGGGCGTTGTGTTGCTTGGCCGTGGCGAGCTCGGAGATGGAATACATGGAGGAGCCGTCGCCGGCGACAGCCAGCACGCGGGCCGGCTTGCCCTGGCTCTGCAGGCCGAGCGCGCCGCCGATCGCCGCGGGGAAACCGTAGCCGAGGCCGCCGGCGCCCTGGGCGGAGTGGAATTCGCCGTCGCGTGAATCCCAGCAGCTCCAGCCCCAGTAGGCGGAGATGGTCATGTCCCAGAACGTCTGCATGTCGGCCGGGACAGCCTCGCGGATGTCGGCCATGAACTTGCGTTCCAGCGTCAGGTCCTGCTCGTCGAGCCGGGCCTGCACCTTGGCCAGCGTCTCGGCGACAACGGCCTGCGGCGTGGCACCGTGCCAGTCGGCGTCGGCGCTGAGCGAGGCGTCGAGCGCCTCATCGAGCGCGCTGAGCGCCTGGCCGGCGTCGGCGCGGATGCCCAAGGCCGGCCGGTTCGACTCGAGGACGCGGGGTTCGGCGTCGATCTGGATGATGCGCCCGCGCGGCTCCATCGTGAAGTAGTTGCTGGACACCTCCCCCAGGGAGGATCCGACGACGACCAGCACGTCCGCGTCCTCCAGCACCTCGGTGACGTAGCGGTCCTCCATCCACGACTGCAGGGAAAGCTCGTGGTTCCAGGGGAAGGCGCCGTTGCCGCCGGGCGTGCAGACAACGGGTGCGTTGAGCTTCTCGGCGATGGAGAGCAGCTGCTTTTCGGCGCGGCCGCGGCGCGTGCCGCCGCCTGCGACGATCGCGGGGCGCTTGGCAGCGGCCAACCACTTCACGGCCTCCCGGACCAGTTCCACACGGGGCGGGTTGTCGAACGGTTCGGCCAGTGCATCCTCGACGGCGGGGACAAAGATGGGGTCCAGCAGCACGTTCTGCGGCACCTCGATCCAGACCGGTCCCTGCGGGGAGGAAACAGCTTCCGTCCAAGCATCCTGGATGGCGGAGGGGATGCCGGAGGCGTGCTGGATGAGCCGCTGGCTCTTCGTCACGTTGGCCGCGGAGGCCTTCTGGTCATCGAGCTGGTGGAGCATGCCCTTGCGCCGGGCACCCAGGCCCTCGAGCGGGATCTGGCTGGCGACGACGATCATGGGCACGCCGGTTGCGTAGGCTTCCTGCAGTCCGGCCAGGGCCGTAAGTGCGCCGGGGCCGGTGGACAGAAACAGCACACCCACCTCGCCGGTGGCGCGGGAGTAGCCGTCGGCGGCGAACGCCGAGTTGTTCTCCACGCGCGAGGAGACGAAGTGCAACGGCGAGCGGCTGAGCGCATCAAAGAGGCCCAGCGCGTGCTGGCCGGGAATGCCGAAGACGGTCTTGGCGCCCAGCGCGGTCAGGGTCTCGACGACGAGGTCGCCACCATTGCGCTGCGTGGTGCCCTTCGTCGGGGCGGCGGCCCCGGGGTCAAAATCGGTCATGTGGCCTGTGGCGGCGTCGTTCACTTGCTCTCCCCCTCGGTGGCGGCAGCGGGCTTGAAACCGGCCGGCCGACGTCGTGCCTCAGCGTCCAGGGCCTGGGCTGCGTAACCGTTGGGCGTGCCGAAGCGGTCGCCTGCAACGTGATTGTCCGCCATCAGGGTGACGAGCTCGTAGCTGACGTGGCTGGCGGCGATGCCGGTGATTTCTGCATGGTCGTAGGCGGGGGCCACTTCCACGATGTCGGCGCCGACCAGGTTCATGCCTCGGAAGCCTCGGATGATCTCGATGAGTTCGCGGCTTGTGATGCCACCGGCCTCGGGGGTGCCGGTGCCGGGTGCGTGGGCCGGGTCCAGGACGTCGATGTCGACGGAGATGTAGAGGGGGCGCTTGCCGATGCGGTCGCGGATCTTCGCGACGGTTTCCAGCACGCCCTGGTAGTAGACGTCCGCGGCGGTGACGATGCCGAAGCCGAAGCGGTGGTCGTCATCCAGGTCCTTCTTGCCGTACAGCGGCCCGCGGGTGCCGACGTGGGAAATGGCCTCGGTGTCCAGGATGCCTTCCTCGACGGCGCGGCGGAAGGGGGTGCCGTGGGTGTATTCGGCGCCGAAGTACGTGTCCCAGGTGTCCAGGTGGGCGTCGAAGTGCAGCATGGCGACGGGCTCCCCGGCACGCTCGGCGGCGGCGCGCAGCAGAGGCAGGGAAATCGTGTGGTCGCCGCCGATGGTCAGCAACTTGGCGCCGTCCGCGGTCAGGTCCAGCGCGTTCTGCTGAATGGTTTCGATGGCCTCGTTGATGTTGAACGGGTTGACGGCCATGTCGCCCGCATCCGCCACCTGGCAGTTTTCAAACGGGGAGACGTCCCAGGCCGGGTTGTAGGGCCGCAGCAGTCGTGAGGCCTCGCGGACGTGGTTGGCACCGAAGCGGGCTCCGGGACGGTAGGAGACGCCGCTGTCAAAAGGGACGCCGACGACGGCGACATCCGCCTTGCCGACCTGGTCCAGGCGCGGCAGCCGCGCGTACGTGGCTGCGCCCGCATAGCGCGGGATTTGGGAGGAATCGATCGGGCCAAGGTTCCCGTTGGCCTCAATGCGGATCTCTTTCATGGACGTCCTCGTTTCTTGTGGAAGCTTCTGGCTGCGGGTGCACACGGATAGACGTGCGTCACACCCAAGTTGTTCACCATCGTACAACTGATGTTCACCAATGTGAACCAAATGTTTTCTGGAAGGTACATTCCCACCACCCTCCCGCCTCGACGCTCTATCACCTTCCGGGGTCATCCGGCCAACCCTCTTTCACCTTCCGGGGTCATCCGGCCACACTGCCTTCAACCTTCAACGCCGCCGCACGGAACGCCGTGCTGGGCGGGCCTCGCCGGAAATCCGGGAAATAGTATTCCCCGCGGGCGCCCCGACGGTTGAAACTGCAGCACCTGCGATCAGCCCACTTTGAAACTGCAGCACCTGCGATGAAATCACTGATTTCGTCGCAGGTGCTGCAGTTTCAACTTGCGTGCCGGCGGAGAATCGCAGGTGCTGCAGTTTCAACTTCAGGCGGGTCCGGACAATCGCAGGTGCTGCTGTTTCAACTGGAGGGCCCGGACCAATCGGCCAGGCTGCAACAGACCAGTTTTTCCCGGACGGAAACTACCCACGGAAATGACAGGAACTCCGGGCATTTATGGCCGTAAAGATTTCGTCAAAACCGTGTCCCGCAGCCCCAGCCGGTGCTAGTCTCCATAAGCCGCCAATGGACGGCCGGACAACGAAAGGCCGACCGTGACATCCCTTGCCAAAGCTCCTGCAGACCCCGGGGCATCCCAAAAGCCTCGGGGCAAGGCAGCCCTGCGCCAGTGGCTCCTGGAGGGCATGCCGGAAAGTTCGGGCAAACGGCAGGGCCCGCACGGGCGCCCGGAAGCCGGCCACAAGCGGCACTCGTGGTGGAGGGTCATGTGCCTGACAGGCCTGGACTACTTCTCCACCTTGGGCTACCAGCCTGCCATCGCCGCCCTCGCCGCCGGCGTTCTCGCACCGCTGGCCACGATCGTGCTGGTCATCGTGACGCTGCTCGGCGCCCTGCCGGTCTACAAGCGGGTGGCCCGCGAAAGCCCCCACGGCGCCGGATCCATCGCCATGCTCGAGCGCCTCCTCCCCCGCTGGTGGGGGAAGTTGTTCGTCCTGGCCCTGCTGGGTTTCGCGGCCACGGACTTCATGATCACCATCACCCTGTCGGCCGCGGATGCCACCGCCCACGTGATCGAGAACCCGTTCGCCCCCTCGTTCCTGCAGGGGCACAACGTGGCGATCACCCTCGTCCTGGTCGCCGCCCTGGCCGCCGTGTTCTTCCGCGGGTTCAAGGAAGCAATCGGCATCGCCGTGGCCCTCGTGGCGGTCTTCCTCACGCTCAACCTGGTGGTCATCGCCGTCGCACTGGTCAATGTGGCGGGCAGCCCGCTGCTCACGGCCGACTGGTGGACGGCGCTGACCACGCAGCACGGCAACCCCGTCATGGTGGTGGCCGTGGCACTCCTGGTCTTCCCCCGCCTGGCGCTGGGCCTGTCCGGCTTTGAAACGGGCGTGGCCGTCATGCCCCAGATCAAGGGCCGCCCCACGGACACCGAGGAAAACCCGGAGGGCCGCATCAAGGGCGCCCACCGCCTGCTGACCACGGCGGCGCTCATCATGAGCACCTTCCTCATCACCTCCTCGCTCGCCACCACCATCCTGATTCCCGCCAAGGAATTCCAGCCCGGCGGTGCCGCCAACGGCCGCGCCCTGGCGTTCCTGGCCCACGACCTGCTCGGCGAGGGCTTCGGCACCGTCTACGACATCAGCACGATCGCAATCCTCTGGTTCGCCGGCGCCAGCGCCATGGCCGGCCTGCTCAACCTCGTCCCACGCTACCTGCCGCGCTTCGGCATGGCCCCCGAGTGGGCCGGGGCCGTGCGCCCGCTGGTGCTCGTGTTCGCCGCGATCGCGGTTCTCATCACCATCATTTTCAAGGCCGACGTCGATGCCCAGGGAGGCGCCTACGCCACCGGCGTGCTGGTGCTCATCACCTCGGCCGCCATTGCCGTGACCCTCTCGGCCCGGCGCAAGCGCGAGCGAGCCAAGGTGATCGGCTTCGGCGCCGTGTCCGTGGCCTTCATCTACACCACCGTGGCCAACTCGATCGAGCGCCCGGACGGCCTGAAAATCGCGCTGCTGTTCATCCTGGGCATTGTGATTGTCAGCCTCCTCTCCCGCATGCGGCGCTCGTTTGAACTGCGCGCCACCTGGATCCGGATGGACGAGGCCGCCATGAACTTTGTGGCCGCGGTGGACGAGGGCACTATCCGCATCATCTCCCACGACCCCAAGACGCGCAGCGCCTCCGCCTACCGCCGCAAGCTGGCCCACGCCACGCAGGTGAACGAGATGGGAGACCCCCGCGAGGTGCTGTTCATGGAGGTCATCGTGGACGACTCCTCCGACTTTGAAACCGCGCTCGAGGTCCGCGGCATCACGCGGCACGGCTTCAAGATCCTGGAGGTCCACTCCTCCAACGTGCCCAACACCATTGCCGCCGTCCTGCTGCACATCCGCGACGCCACCGGCCTGATCCCGCACATCTACTTCCGCTGGACCGAGGGCAACCCCATCAAGAACCTGCTCAAGTACCTGTTCATCGGCGAGGGCGAGATCGCCCCCGTCACCCGCGAGGTGCTGCGCGAGGCCGAGCCGGAACTCCCCAAGCGCCCCTGGGTGCACGTGGGCTGAGTGCCGCGGCCGCCCAGGCTGCCGGGATGCACGACGGCGGGACCCCGCCGCCGGTGTCCGGCCCACCCGGGCGCTGCCTCACCAGCGGTTGTGCACGTCCTCGGCAAAGCCCAGGATCTTGCTGACACGGATCCGGTTTCCCTCGCTGTCAGCGATCTCGCCGTCCCAGTGGCCGAAGCACTGGTGCGTCCGGTTGCCCACCACGCCAAGGTTGATGGCTGAGGTCTTGTCGTAAAACGGGGTGAACACCAGGTCGGCCGTGGCCCCGTGGATGTGCCACGGCGCCAGCCAGTCGGTGTCGCTGTAGTCCCACGTGAGGTCTTCACTGACCTTGTGCAGCCGGCCGTCCACGAGCAGCGAGTTCTCGGTGGCACCGGTGCCGTCGGTCCACTTGGAGCCGAGCTGGAGGCCGATGACCTTCCCGCCGGTGGTGCCCGAGCCGGCACCCCAGTTCCAGTGCATCGAGTAGGGCCAGCGGCCGCGGCCGTGGTCCAGCACGGCCCAGGACTCCCCCGCCGGAAGGTCGTGGTCGACGCCGTCAACGCTTACGGTGCCGCTGGCCGGGCGGGCCACATCCTTGACCGTGTACTGGAACTGGCGCTCGTTCCACGGCACCACCACACCCAGCGATTCGTGGCCCTCGGGCCGGGCGGCCATGATGTCCAGCCGCACCCGGGGCGTCTTGGCCTGCAGCCGGGTCCCGCCGGGAACCTCAGTGATGTCGATGGAAAGCTTCTTGGTCCGGGTCCGGGCCGGTCCCTCGGCCAGCGACGCCGGAAGCGTGGCGCTGCCGCCGAGGACGCCCGTCACATTGGCGCCAATGGGCTGCCCGGTGGCCCGGTCCAGCACCCAGAGTTCATGCACGGCGGCGTAGTCCAGCGATGAAACGGTCAGCCCCAGGATGTGCGTGGGCGTGGTGACGGCCCAGTACTCCCAGCGCTTGTTGCGTCCCCAGCGGCGCAAGCCACGGCCGATGCCTGAGGTGTCGTGCAGCGGCGTGCGCGTCCAGCCCACGGCCGCCGGGTTGAGCCGCCCGTTGGGAAGGGTCAGGGCGACAGGGTTGGTAATTTCGGTTTCAACCAGCATGCCCGGTGTCATGGCGTTCCTCGCGTAGATTCTGTTTGTGGGTTCAGTGCCGGCCGTGGTTCATAGCTCAGCTGCGCCGTCACGGCCTGCACGACGGCGTCGGGCATCTTGGCCACCCGGCGGTCGTAGCTGAGCAGGCCGTTGAGCTCGTCTTCGACGTCGGACAGCTGGGTGTAGACAATGGCGGACAGCCCGTCGGCGATGGCCGGCACGATCTGCCGCTCATGGAGCCGGGTGAACGCCGCGGCCAGTTCGGCGGCGGTGCGGCAGCGCCGATAGCCGAATTCGCGCGCGCTGAAGTCGTGTCCCGGCATCCGAAGGCTGTAGCCGCCATATTCAGTGAGCACGACGGCACGCGGGTCCGCCCGCCAGCGCTTCCGCAGCTTGAACGGGGTGAAGTAGACATGCAGGCTTTTCAGGTCCCCGCCGCCCTGGTCGTGCCAGCCGCTCGCATGGTCGATGGTGCGGCTGGGATCCAGTCGGCGCAGTTCAGCCGTGGCTGCGAGCGCGTCGAACTGTCCCCAGGCTTCGTTGAAGGGAACCCACACAGCCAGTGAGGGAACGTTGCGCAGCAGTTCCACGGTGTCGTGGAGTTCGTCCATGAAATCTGCCCGCCCTGAGGCGTCCGCACGGCCAAACTTCGCGTGCCTGGTGTCGTCCAGGCGCAGGGGCAGCAGCACGGGTGCCGTGATGACGGGCGCCCGGTAGCTGGTGCCGCCGTTGACCATGTCCTGCCAGACCAGGATGCCCAGGCGGTCGCAGTGGTAGTACCAGCGCAGCGGTTCCACCTTGATGTGTTTGCGCAGCATCGTGAAGCCCAGCCGCTTGGCCGTCTCGATGTCGTGGATCATGGCCGCATCCGACGGCGGGGTCAGGTAGCCGTCGGACCAGTAGCCCTGGTCCAGCAGCCCGGCGTGGAAGTACGGTTCGCCGTTGAGCAGCAGCCGGGTGGTCCCGGCGGCGTCCGGCCCCGTCCCGAAGGAGCGCATGCCGAAGTAGCTCGTGACCCGGTCGTCCCCCAGGACCGCCGCCACGTCGTACAGAAAGGGATCTTCCGGTGTCCAGGGCCGGACCCTGCCCAGGGGGATCCTCGTGGCAACGTTGGGCTCCACCTCGAGCGAGGCCAGTTGTCCGGCATCGTCGGCGATGGTCACCAGGGCACGTTCGACGGCGGAATCCGCAGCCGGGTGCCTGCCTCCCGAGGTGTGCACGGTGACCTCGATGGCTGCACCCGGGAGATCCGGCAGCAAGGTGAGCTTGTCAATGTGCGCCGCAGGCACGGACTCCAGCCACACGGTCTGCCAGATGCCCGACTGCGCCGTGTACCAGATGCCCCCGCGCTTGAGCTTCTGCTTCCCACGGGAATGGTAGGAGGTGTCGCTGTCGTCCTGGACATCCACCTGCAGGAGGTGGGGGCCGGCAGGCCCCTGCGCACCGTGCTGCAGCGCCTCGGTGATGTCCAGCGTGAACGGCAGGAAGCCGCCGCGGTGCCCGCCAACGTCCTGCCCGTTGACGCTCACGGTGCAGCGCTGGTCCACGGCACCGAAGTGCAGCAACACCCGATCCCGGTGGAAGCCGCCGGGGAGCTCGATGGTGCGCCAGTAATGCAGGGTCTGCCCGGGCTGCAGCTGGCGCCCCACGCCGGACAGCGGGGTTTCCGGGGAGAAGGGCACCAGGATCTCGCCGTCGGCGGCACCCGGCCCAACGCCGTCGTCCATTCCACCGGAACGCTGCGTGCCCGGGCCGGTGATGGCGTAGTGCCAGCTGCCATTGAGGTTCAGGTAGCTGTTGCGCACGAGCTGCGGCCGCGGGTATTCCGCCAGCACGGCGTTCGGGTCCAGGATTTCTCCCCAGGGGGTGAGGCGCGGCGGCCGCAGCCCGCTCATGCCGCAGCCGCCGGGGCGTTGGCGCGGCGCAGGCGCAGCACGGGGATCACGGTAAAAACAGCAACGGCGGCCGCGGCCAGGAAGATCCATGGTGTCGGCACGGATTTCACCACGCCCAGGTCAACGTAGGTTTCGGCGGCGCCGGCAATGACGGCCGCACCCAGGAAGGGGCCCACGACCATGGGGACCATGATGGCGAAGATCATCCGCAGGCCCTGGACATTGCCCACCCGCTCCGGTGGCGTGTAGTCGCGCACCGTGGCGGAAATCGCGGCCACCGTCAGCATGAACCCGGACATCATGATGGTTCCGGCCACCATGACCGGGCCCATGCCGCGGGCGAAGAACATGCCCACGAGCCCGATCACCAGGATCGCGGTGGCCGGCAGGACGGAGACGAGCTTGCCAACCCTGTCAATGATCCGTCCTCCAAGAATGCTCAGCACGGCGGCCGACAACAGGACCACGCCGAGGATGATCGCGTACCCGTCGATCCTCAGGTACCGCTGGATGTAGATGATCAGGTAGGGCAGGAACACCTGGGTGCAGGTGCCCACCACCAACCAGGCCGTGAGTGCCCAGTACAGGCGGGGATTCGCGCGCATGACCGAGGGACGCAGGCCGTGGATGACCGAGCGCAGGTAGCTGTCACCGCTGACCACCATCGTGGGTGAATCGCGGACCATGAACCAGGCGAACACACCAATCAAAGCGGTCACCGCGCCAATGATGCCGAAAAAGAGCTTCCAGTTCCCGTCCTGGGTGAGTCCGTCCAGCAGCCCGAAGATCACCAGCATGGACAACAGCGGCATGACCGAGAGGACACCTTCCACCCTGCCCCTGTTGGCGGGAACCGTGGACTCGGTGACCCAGGCGTTGAACGCGGCGTCGTTGGCACCCGAGCCGAAGAAGGACATCACGGCGTCCAGGAGAACGATCGCAATGACGGCCACGACCACGGCATTGGCGGCGGGCAGCAGGGCTGCCGCGGCGCTGGTCTGGACAAAACCAAAAGCGGCCGTGCAGGCACCCCACAGGACGTAGCCGGCGGCAATGAAGATGCGGCGGCGCCGGACCCGGTCAGAGGCTGCACCGACCAGGAACGTGGCGGCCGTGGCGACGACGGCGCTGGAGGAGACCAGCAGCGCCAGGACGGCCGGGTTGGTGCTGATGGTGTTGTAGACAAACACGTTCAGGTACATGTTTTCCACGGTCCAGGCCAGCTGCCCGGCGAAGCCCACCACGATGAGGGCCAACCATGTTCGACTGCCAAGACGGGGTGCGGCCAGGCGGCCCAGCTGTCCGGCGGCCGGTTGCGTACGACTCACGAAAACCCCTTAATATGATACGGATCACACCAAGGCTACCGCGCGGTAACATTCCCCCACAGCCGCCGGCGGGCTTGGCGGGTGCAGGCCGGTCCGGGCTACGAGCCGCCGGCCCCCGACGCGGCCGGCACCAGGATCCACAGCGCCTCGACAGGCTTGTCAGTGTGGTTCTCCCAGCTGTGCGGCTCCCGGCCAGGGAAGGAAAGGGTGTCCCCCGCAGTGAGGTCGTAGGAATCCTGCGTCATGCGCAGCGTCAGTTCACCGCTGATGATGTGCAGCACGTCCACGTCGCAGTCGACGGCGTAAAGTTCCGATTCGCCCCGGCCAAACGGTGCAATGGTGGCGCCAAGGATCTGCAGGCGCCGCTCGGAACGGGACGTCAGGAGCCGCTCCACAATGCCCTCCCCACCCAGGGAAATGCGCGGGCCCTCACCGCGGCGGCTCAAGTGGATGTCAGGGGCGGTGAACAGGTCGCCAATGGATATGGAGAGAACCTGGCACAGCGTCACCAGTGAGGCAACACTGGGAGAGGTCAAATCCCGTTCCACCCGGCTCAGGAAACCCTTGGTGAGCCCGGTGGCATCGGCCACCTGCTCAATGGTGAGCCGCTGGTCCTGCCGGGCCGCACGGATGCGCGAACCGATGGCCACCGGGTCGGTGCTGGGTTCCAGGGGCAGGGCTTTCATGGGGCTCCTCGCGGGACGCGGCCGCCCCTTGCGTTCAGGCGGCATATTGACTGTAACTACCATCACAGTTTAGCCTAATAGACAACAATTGTTGCTTTAGAGGCAATTTATTAATTGGGGACCAATCATCAACTTCGCACACGGGAGCAACGCATGGACTTAAACATAGCCATTGTCGTCTTATATTTGGTGGCCATGCTGGCCTTTGGCTGGTGGGGCAAGTCCCGGACCAAGAACAACAGCGACTTCCTCGTCGCAGGCCGGCGCCTGGGGCCCTTCCTCTACACGGGCACCATGGCCGCCGTCGTCCTCGGCGGCGCCTCCACCGTGGGCGGTGTGGGCCTCGGCTACAAGTTCGGCATTTCCGGCATGTGGCTCGTGGTGGCCATCGGCCTGGGCGTGCTGCTGCTCAGCCTGTTGTTTGCCCCCACACTGCAGAAGTTGAAGATCTACACGGTCTCGCAGATGCTCAGCCTGCGCTACGGCCAGGAAACCACCAAGATGTCCGGCATCGTGATGCTGGCCTACACGATCATGATCGCGGCAACATCAACCGGCGCCTACGCCACCATCTTTGTGGTGCTCTTCGGCTGGGACCGCTGGCTCGCCATCGCCATCGGCGGCGTCATTGTGCTGGTCTACTCCACGATCGGCGGCATGTGGTCCATCACCCTGGCCGACCAGGTGCAGTTCATCATCAAGACAGTGGGCATCTTCCTGCTCATGCTGCCGTTCGCCTGGAACGCCGCCGGCGGCCTGTCCGGCATTCAGGACCGCGTGGAAGCCAGCTTCTTCCAGTGGGACGGCATCGGCGTGCAGACCATCATCACCTACTTCGTCATCTACACTCTGGGCCTGCTCATCGGCCAGGACATCTGGCAGCGCGTCTTCACCGCCCGCACCCCGCAGGTGGCACGCTGGGGCGGTGCCTCGGCCGGCATCTACTGCATCCTGTACGGCGTCGCCGGCGCCCTGATCGGCATGGCCGCCGCTGTCGCACTGCCCAACATTGACGTGGCCAACCTGGGCAAGGACGCCGTCTACGCCGAAGTGGCAACCTACCTGCTGCCCATGGGCATCGGCGGCATCGTGATGGCCGCCGCCGTGGCCGCCATGATGTCCACCGCCTCCGGTGCACTGATCGCCGCCGCCACCGTGGCCCGCAAGGACGTTGTCCCGTTCGTGGCCAGCTGGTTTGGCAAGAAGATCGACACCTCCGACACCTCAAACCCCGAACACGATGTCAACGCCAACCGCTGGTACGTCCTAATTCTCGGCCTGGTCGTCGTGGGCATCTCGATCGCGCTCAACGACGTCGTGTTTGCCTTGACCATCGCCTACGACATCCTCGTCGGCGGCCTGTTGGTTGCCATCATCGGCGGACTGGTCTGGAAGCGCGGCACCGGCCTCGGCGCCGCCTGGTCTATGGCCGTGGGCTGCATCGTCACGATCGCCTCGCTGATCCTGTACGCCACCGGAGCCATTGCCAGCGCCGACGGCATCTACGCCAACGAGCCCATCTACTTCGGCCTGGTGTCCTCGCTCATCGTCTACATTGTGGTGTCCCTGCTGACCCCGCCCACTCCGTCGCACATCCGCAAGGCCTGGGACGACCGCCTGGCCGCAGCCGCAACGGACTCCAACCCGGATGAGGAAGCCCCCGCACTGGCGAAGTAACTCTCATTGATGGGCCCCGCGCCCGGGGACCCGCACCGCTGACGCGCCAGTGTCCCCGGCGCGGGAGGGCACGGGGTGCGACGGCGTCAGGTTCCGTAATATATTTCGGCTCCTGACGCCGTCGTACTTTAACGACGTAGAGTGGGAACAGCTTCAAGAGATGCGGTGCCAAGCTCCGACTGGCCGCACACCAACCCCATGCTTCACGGGTGGTTCGGATGAGGAAGCGGCCGTCGGGGACCTCCGACGGCAAGAGCAAGAGAAGGTTCAAGCCATGTCATCCTCCGTCATCGCCCCCTCAATTCGCCCGGCCGCCGCACACACCAGTGGAATTTCCGTGCTGCCCGCCGTCGACGTCAACCTGGGTGCCGTCACTTTTCTCACCCCGAACGGGCACCGCGCCTACTGGTCACCGAATCCGGACCTACTGGTGTCCGCGCTGACCCAGGCCGTCCGCCCGGCACGCTGGATTCCGGCGATCAGCACCCTCGTGATCACGGTGGCGCAGACCGGGGTGCCGGCCGGACGCGGCATCGGCTTCAAGCTGGAAGCCTACTAGGCACCTCCGCGGGGCGGACCCTTGCCTGGCGCGGCGCGGCCGTTGCGCGCACGTCCGGCCCTAGAAGTACGGGCGGGTGATGAGCTCCAGTCCGTGGCCGGCAGGGTCCAGGAAGTAAACGCCACGGCCGCCGTGTTCGGTGTTCGTTTCACCTGCCCGCGTCAGCTGCGGGTCGGCCCAGTACTCGATGGCATCCTCTGTGAAGCGGCTGAGTGCGCGGTCAAAGTGCGCCTCGTCCACCAGAAATGCGTAGTGCTGCATCTGGATTTCGACCGGCGGCTGGGCAAACTGGAGCATGACCCCGCCGGCCACTGTGATGTTGGTGAACGGGCCCCAGGACCGTGCGGGCTCGGCTTCCAGGATGTCGCAGTAGAAGCGGGCCGACACGTTCCTGTCTTTGGCCGCGATGATGGTGTGGTTAAAAGTTGCTGGCATGGTGTTTTCCCCTTCGCTTGGTGTGTGTGGCCCGCCATGCGGCGCGGTTCGCCGCGGGCGGGCTGGGTGCAGCAGCGGGAAGGAGGTGCCCGGCTCCGGGCGGCGTTCAGTGGCCGGCCGGCTGGCCGATCCGTGTGTGGCGCGAGGCCGATCCGGTAATCACCGGTTCAGCATACACCTGCACATTTATGGCCGGGGATTGACGACGGCGATGAGCCCGCCTTGTGCGACTTCGTCACCCTCGGCAACCGCCCACCTCAAGGTGCCGGCGATTGGGGTGTTGATTTCGGCGTCGAACTTTTCAACTGTGACCTCGGCGATGATTTGGTAAGCGGCGACTGTGCCGCCGTTGGGGGCCCGCCATTCAACCAGGATGCCGGGCTCCGAGGGGTCTCCGCTCATGTGGGGAAACAGGATGTCCATGCCGCACCGCCTTTTGGTCTGCGTGCCCGGACGGGGCCCGCATCCACAGCTTATGTGAAGTCGGCCGCCCCGGGAACGGTGCGCGCCGTGCGGACGGACCGGCGCCGCGTTGGTGCGGCCTTGGCCCGTGCACCAGCTCAGGCCCGGGCTGCTGCCTTCTTCTTGATGGAGGTGCTGGCGGCGGTGGTCCCGGCGACGAGGGCGGCTGCAACGCTCGATGCCATGACCACCATGCCGGCGCTGTCCTGAACCAGGCCCGCAATGACCAGTGCCGCCATGGATGCGAGCCCGGCGGCCATGCCGGCCCACAGGATGCGGATGGAGTAGTACTCGGGGGTCTTGGCCTGTGCTGCGGCGTTCGTGGTGTTCACGGTGGTCTCCTTGGCTGGGATTGCTTGCTTCGTTGACTCAACTATACGAAAGTACTTTCCGTTGCGTCAAGTACTTTCTAAAAGTTTCCGATCTGCCTGTTTTTTCCGGTGCGCCGAAACTATTTCACGAGGGAACCCGGCCGAAAATCCGCGCCGATCCGCGCTACAGTGGGGGCTGACTTTGAGGAGCACGAACATGCCTGAACGGATTCCCACTACGGCGGAAATCAAGCGGTGGCGGCAGTATCTGGCCGACGAACGGGCTGAAGCGGCCGTTTACCGCGACCTTGCCAAGCGTCGCGAGGGCGAAGAGCACGCGATCTTGATGGCCCTGGCCGCTGCCGAGGGGCGGCACGAACAGCACTGGCTGAACCTTCTGGGCGACCATGCCGGGACGGCCGTCCGGCCGTCCCTGAGGAACCAACTTTTGGGGCTGCTGGCCCGCCGCTTCGGCTCGGTCTTTGTGCTGGCGCTGGCCCAACGCTCGGAATCCCGCTCCCCCTATGCCGACGACGCCGACGCCACTGCCGCCATGGCCGCGGATGAATCCATCCACGAGGAAGTCATCCGCGGCCTGTCTGCGCAGGGACGCAACCGGCTGTCCGGGTCCTTCCGTGCCGCCGTGTTTGGCGCCAACGACGGGCTCGTCAGCAACCTCTCCCTCGTGATGGGAATGGCCGCGACGGGGGTTGGCAGCCAGGTGGTCCTCTTCAGCGGCGTGGCTGGCCTGCTGGCCGGGGCGCTGTCCATGGGTGCCGGTGAATTTGTCTCGGTCCGGTCCCAGCGGGAACTCCTGGATGCCTCCGCGCCCACGCAGGTCACGCTTTCTGCGGCGCCTTCCCTGGACTTGGAGGACAACGAGCTGGTCCTGGTGTACCTGGCCCGCGGCATGTCGCGCGAGGCGGCCGAACACCGCGCCGCCGAACGCATGGGCCAGTTCAGTTGCGACTGCGACCCCAGCCTGTCGCTGCAGCCGGAAAACTTTGAGACGCCCGAAAGCCACGAGACGCTCGGCACGGCCTGGGGCGCGGCATCCTCCAGCTTCTGCTTCTTCGCTTCGGGCGCCGTCATCCCCATCCTGCCGTTCCTCTTCGGCATGACGGGCATCGGATCGCTGGTGCTGGCTTGTGTCCTGGTGGGCGTGACGCTCATGGGCACCGGCGCGGTGGTGGGTCTGCTCTCCGGCGCGTCCCCGCTGTGGCGCGGGCTGCGCCAGCTGGCCATCGGCATGGGCGCCGCCGCGGCAACGTACCTGCTGGGACTGCTGTTCGGCACCGTGGCGGGCTGACCCCGCCGCACAACCAAGCGCAACCGGGTGCGCGGGCTCGGATGCCGGCCGGGCCTTTTACACCAGTGTCTGTTCCAGGTATTGGTCCCCGTCGCTGAACACCAGACGCCCCTGCGCTCCGTTGACAATGGGCAGTTGCGGCGGAACATGGCCACATTCGACGTTGCCGATGATGGGTATGCCGAGCACTCCCAAGGCGTCAACGACCGCCTCCGCCTGGGTGAGGGCCGGCGAGTCCGGGGCTCCGGTGCGTCCCACGAGGATGGCTGTGGCGCCGTCGAAGAATCCGGCCAGGCGCATGCCGTGAAGATGGCGGCATATCGTCGTGGCATCCACACCGGAGGCTTCCACATAGACGATCAAGGAACCGCTTGGGTCCGCCCGAAGCGCCTCGGTGCTGAGATGCGGGGATCCGGCAAGGTTGACCAGGGTCTCAATGCAGCCCCCGATCAGGCGTCCTGAAACGTCAACCTCGTCCTGGCCTTTGTCGAGCCGCGCCCAGGCCCCGCTGCCGTTCCAGGTATTTTCCGTGGCACCGGGGTGGTTCTCCCAATCGTCCCAATCGTTCACGCGGTAAACGCCCGGCGAGGATTGCTTGAAACTGGATCCCGCAGGAAGCGAGGCAATATCAATCCAGGACATCAACGATTCCGGGACACGATAGGGAGTGTCCAAAAGGTTGCTTCCGTGCAGTGTTGCCATTCCTGTCCGAAGCGTGATGGGGGCGAGCAAGGTGGAAATGTCGGAATACCCCACGAACCAGGTCGGTTCCGCGGAAGCCAGTGCATCGTAATCAAGGTGCGGAATAAGGTCAATGGCCGTCTCTCCGCCCCACGGCGGAACGATGGCCTTGACCTTGGGGTCCAAGAGCATCCCCATCAGTTCCCGGGCACGTTGCTCAACGGGTGCACTGACATGCGTGGAACCGTCCATGCAATCGCCCACCTGTACCTGAAAACCGCTGTCACGCAATTGCTGCACGGAAAAGTCAAGGCGCCCCACGAGCGAATTCGGCACACCGCTCGACGGGGACGTAACACCGATGGTGTCGCCGGGCATGAGCGGTTTGGGATATCGAATCTGCATGGTTTCATGCTTGCATGCCGCCAAGGCGGGCCCAAAATTCCCCGCGGTCGTGATTGTTGCGGGCCGTCGCCCTGGAGCCGCCGGGCCCGGAGGCAGCTCAGCCGTGGTGGCTGCCCAGCACCTCGCAGGCTTCGTCCACCGTGTCAACGATGAACACAAAGTCCTCCATGCTCCGCCCCTGCGCCAACGTCTTCAGCAACGGCATCACGGGAACCTCAACCTCCCAGTATTTCCGGCCCACCAGCACCATGGGCGAGATGGCACCGTCTGCCGCGTAATAGTTCTCGCAGGCGTCCTGGAAAACTTCCTGCACCGTTCCGGCGGCGCCGGGCAGGAACACGATCCCACCCCGCGATCGTTGCAGCAGAATTGCCTCGCGCAGGGCGTTGGTGAAGTACTTGGCAATGGAGCTGGCAAACACATTGGGTGGCTCATGCCCGTAGAACCAGGTGGGAATGCCCAGGCTTGCCGCACCGTCGGGATGGGCGTCCACCACGTCAAAGGCGGCCCGGGCCCATTCGGTGACCGAGGGGCGGAAGCCGGGGACTGCTGCCAGGGTGAGCAGCGCGCGGTCCAACGTTCCGTCGTCGTACGTGGAGAGGTAGGCACCCATGTTTGCAGCCTCCATGGCACCTGGCCCGCCGCCGGTTGCGACGAAAAAGCCTGCCCGGGCCAGCGCCCGCCCCAGCCTGGCGGCCTGCGCGAACTGCTCGCTGCCGCGCGCGGCGGCATGCCCGCCCATGACGCCAACCACCGGGGACGTCCGGCGGGCCAGGAAATCGTCGAGGGCGTCGGTGATGGCGTGGTCGTGGATGGCGCTGGCGAGCGTGGAGTGCAGGGCGGGCCCGGTCTGCAGGCTCCACTGGTAGATGCGGGCGTCCGGCACCCGCTCGTATTCGACGTCGCGGATGCCGTCGAAGAGCTCGGCGCCACTGTACAGGTGGCCGCGGTAGGCGTTGAACGGCACGTGCGGCAGTGCCGGAAAAATTAGTGCGCCGCGGCTGCGCAGGAGGTCCTCGACGCCGGTGGCGAAGCGGCAGCCCATGAAAATGGCGCCGGGAGCGTGCAGCGAGACCAGCATTTCGGATCGCCCCCGCAGGTCCACGGACTGGAAATGCCAGCCGTGCATGGACTTTGCGCCGCGGGCCACGAGCTCGTCGAAGCGGTCCAGCTGGTCGATCTCAACGTCGCGGGGCCGAGGTGTCAAGGGTGCATTCACAGAGCCAAGCCTACCGGCAGCGGGTCCGGGGAGGACGGTGGGCGCTACCGGCCGAGGGCCCCGGCTTTGGGCCTAGGCTGGAGGCAGTCATTCCATGCACGACGCCGGAACCCGGCACCGCACATCAGCCCACCTTGAGGAGCAACCATGCAGGAAATCACCACGGCCGACATTTTGGCAGCCGACCCTGACGTCCAGATCATCGACGTCCGGGAGAGCGATGAACTCGCCACCGGCATGATTGAGGATGCCGTGCACATGCCGTCGGGCGAAATCCTGGAACGTGCCGGCGAGCTGGACAAGTCCCGGCGCATCATTGCCGTCTGCCACGGCGGCGGGCGCAGCGGGCGGGTGGCCGCGGCCCTGACCGAACTCGGCTACAACGCCGACACCCTCATCGGCGGCATGAGCGGCTGGGAAGCCGAGGGCCTGCCGATGGTGCCCCCGGAGGCGTAGTCCATTCAAGCATTCCCCCACGGGCGGGACGGCGACACGCGGGCGGCAAGCCACCAACCCGCCAGGAATGCCGCCCTTAGGAACGCAGGCCATGGACCACCCATCGGCAGGTGTCCCAAAGGGCGGCATTTGTCATGCCTCGAGTTTGCGCCGTCCTTGGCTGGGCAGTCAGCCGTTGAAATCGGCCGGGTGGGGCCCCATCCGGCCGTCGCGCTCCAGGGCGTCGATTGCTGCCAGCTCCTGCTCGCTGAGTTCAAAGTCAAGGATGTCCATGTTCTCGACCATGCGGGCCGGGGTGACCGACTTCGGGATGATGATGCGCCCCTGCTGCAGGTGCCAGCGCAGGATGACCTGGGCAGGGGTGCGCCCGTGGGCCTGTGCGGCAGCCGCCACCGCTGGTTCGGCCAGGACGGTTCCCTGCGCCAGCGGGCTCCACGCCTCGGTGGCGATGCCGTGGGCGGTGCCGAACCCGGCAACGCCGCGCTGTTGCAGGGCCGGATGGACCTCGACCTGGTTCACGGCGGGAACGGTTCCGCCCAGTGCAATGATCTTCTCCAAGTGTTCCGGCAGGAAGTTGGAGACTCCGATGGCCCGCACGCGTCCGGCGGCCAGCAGTTCGTCGAGCGCCTGCCACGCCTCTACATAGGCGTCGGTGGCCGGTGCCGGCCAGTGGATCAGGTACAGGTCAAGGTAGTCCAGGCCCAACCTGGCGAGGCTGGTGTCATAGGCGGCCAGGGTTTCCTCGCGGCCAAGATCGGAAACCCACACCTTTGAGGTGATGAACAGGTCCTCCCGCGGCAGGCCCGAGGCGGCAATGGCGCGCCCCACGCCCTCCTCGTTGCCGTAGATTGCCGCGGTGTCGATGCTGCGGTACCCGGCCGCCAGCGCCGCGGTGACGGCACTTTCGGTTTCATCATTGGGCACTTGGAACACGCCGAGGCCGATCTGCGGCATGGCGACACTGTTGTTGAGCGTAATCGTGGGGATGGATCCCATGGGTTTCTCCTGTGGTTGGTTCGTTGAAGTGAAGGGACGGTTGAGGGGGACTGGGTCAGGGGCGGGCGGGTTCTGCGGCATGGCCGTCCGGTTGCCCGGCCCCGGCTGGATGTGCGACGGCGGCCGGCGCCTTGGCTGCCGTGGCCGTCAGTTTGCGGCCGTCGGCTGCCGCAAAGGCCATGACCGCCACCGCCAGCAGCGTCAGGCCGGCGCCGGCCCAAATGGGCGAGGTGTAGCCAAGTCCGGCGGTGATGGTGACCCCGCCCAGCCACGCGCCCAGGGCGTTGCCAAGGTTGAACGCACCAATGTTGGCGCCGGACGCGAGGGTGGGGGCCGCCGTCGCCCATGTCATGACGCGCATCTGCAGGCCGGGCACTGTGGCAAAGCCGAACCCGCCCATGAGAACCAGGGAGGCGATGGCCATGAACTGGCTTGCGGCGGTCAGGGCGAAGACCACCAGG
Source organism: Sporosarcina beigongshangi (assembly GCF_016820535.1). Lineage (GTDB taxonomy): Bacteria > Actinomycetota > Actinomycetes > Actinomycetales > Micrococcaceae > Specibacter. The sequence goes on from NZ_JADHDY010000004.1 coordinate 269,584, forward strand.
ATGGCTGCCAGGATGGAGAGGACCACCAGGAGCGTCTTGTCGACGTTCCTGTCCGCGGCCCTTCCTCCGAGCGCGTTGCCGAAGAACAGGCCGAGCCCGAACAGAATCAGCAGCCAGGGCACTGTGGTGGCTGCGAAGCCGGAGACGCGGGTCAAGGTGAAGGCGATGTAGGTAAAGGCGCCGAACATGCCGCCGTAGCCGAGCACCGTGACGGTGATGGACAGCCACACCTGGCGGGATTTGAAGGCGCGCAGCTCGTTGCGCAGGCTGCCGCCCCGTTCGCGGGCCATGTTGGGGACAAGTGCCAGGATGCCGACCAGGGCGATGATGCCGATGGCGGTGATGGCCCAGAACGTGGAGCGCCAGCCGGCCTGCTGGCCGAGCAGGGTGCCGAAGGGGACGCCCAGGACGTTGGCTGCGGTGAGCCCGGTGAACATGATGGCGATGGCGCCGGCCTTTTTGCTGGGGGCGACCATGTCTGCCGCGACCACTGCGCCGATGCCGAAGAACGCACCGTGGCAGAGAGCAGCGATGACGCGGCCGGCCATCATGGAGGTGTAGTCGGGGGCCATGGCGGACATCATGTTGCCCGCGATGAACAGGACCATGAGTCCGGCCAGGACTGGTTTGCGCGGCAGGCGGGTGACGGCGGCCGTCACCAAAAGTGCGCCGACCACGACACTGAGCGCGTAGCCGGAAATGAGCCAGCCGGCGGCGGCTTCGCTGATGCTGAAGTCGGCGGCAACCTCGGGGAGCAGTCCCATGATGACAAACTCGGTCAGGCCGATGCCGAACCCTCCGACAGCCAGGGCAATGAGTCCAAGTGGCATGATTCTCCTATGGGAGCTCGCGTGTATGTGGATGGCGTAAACTATTAGTTGCAGACGCTGGGTAAATCATTGCACACGCAATTAACCAGCGCAAGCAACTATCTGCTTGTGTGCTGCACCGCACGTTTTTGACGAAGGGAACCGACCATGGGCATCAGGGACGACGCCGTTGAAATCCGCGCCCAGGGGTGGCGGACACTGGCCGCGCTGCACGGCCTGATTGAGACCAGCATGGAAAAGGCACTACAGGGCGCGACCAGGCTGTCGGTGGTTGAATACACCGTCCTTGATGCCCTGGCCCGTCAGGACGGCTGGCACATGCGCATGCAGCAGCTGGGCCGGGCCACGGCACTGAGCCCCAGCGCCACCACCCGCCTCGTCACCCGGCTGGAGGACCGCGGGCTGCTGACGCGGATCCTGTGCGCCGACGACCGTCGCGGCATCTACACCGAGCTGACGGCAGCGGGCTCGGAGCTGCTTGCCGCAGCCCGCCCGGTCCACGACGAGGCACTCGAGCGTGCACTGGCCGAGGCCGCGCTGCTGCCGGAACTGGCGCCGCTTGTGGATGCACTCCCCCAACTGCACGCCGAGGCCCACGCCGACTGACCGGATTGCCCGGCGCCCATTGCCTGCGCGGCATCCCGGTGCTTGGATGGGTGCATGACGCGCGGAGTGCAGGCGGACTACCTCGTGGTCGGTGCCGGCGCCGCGGGCATGGCGTTCACCGACGCACTGATTGACCACTCCAGCGCCCGCGTTGCCCTGGTGGACAGGCGGCACCTGGCAGGCGGGCACTGGCTTGATGACTACCCCTTCGTCCGGCTGCATCAGGCGTCGTGCTTTTACGGTGTTGCCTCGACGGTGCTTGGCGGCGGCCGGATACAGGACCACGGCCCCGAAGCAGGGCTGCAGGAAAGGGCGGGTGTCACCGAAATACTTGCCTACTACGAGCAGGTCCTGGCCAGCCGGATGGTCGCCACCGGCAAGGTGGAGTTCTTCGGCAGTTGCGAATACGTGGCCAACAGGCACTTTGTCTCCCGCGTCTCCGGTGAACAATTTGAGGTGCCCAGGGAGTGCCGGATTGTCGACGCCAGGTATCTTTCCCCCAACATTCCAGCGGACTCACCGCCGCCGTTCAAGGTTGCAGCCGGTGCGCGGGTCATTCCTGTCAACGCCCTTGCCCGCTTGGAGGACGTCGCGGAGCAATACGTGGTTGTGGGTTCAGGCAAGACGGCCACCGACGCCTGCCAGTGGCTTCTGGCCCACGGCGTCGACCCTGGAAACATCTGCTGGGTCAGGCCGCGCGAACCCTGGATGCTCAACCGGGCGCTCGTCCAGCCGGATCCCGCAGTATTTCTCGGCATGACCGCCGACATCATGGAATCGGCCGCATCGGCAACGACGCTCCATTCACTGTTCCTCAACTTGGAGGATGCCGGCATCATGAATCGCATCGACCGTTCGGTGATGCCGACCATGGCACGGGCACCCACCCTGGCCATGTGGGAGCTCGAGCAGCTGCGCAGCATCGAGCACGTGGTCCGGCTGGGCCATGTCCGCCGGGTGGACCCCGGCCGCATTACGCTCGAGGATGGGACCGCGAGGATCGCCAAGGACGCACTCCTGGTCCACTGCGCCGCTTCCGGGCTGAGGAACCCGCCCATCATCCCCATTTGGGCAAGCCAGGAAATCACGTTGCAGCCCATCCGGGCCGGATTTCCCTGCTTCGGGGCGGCCCTTGCGGGATATGTGGAGGCCACCCGGGCCGACGACGGGGAAAAGAACCGATTGTGCCCGGCCACTCCGTACCCGAATGACCTAGCCGGCTGGGCCCTCATGAACCTGCTCGGCACCCGGGCCGCCATGGCATTCAGTTCGGAACCCGACATCAGGGACTGGGCCGACGGCGTGGCCCTGAACCCTGCGGCCCTGCCGCCGGAGCAGCAGCGCAGTCCGCAGCTGCAGGAGGTCCTCGCCCGGCTCAGTGCAGCAGTGCCGCGGGGGTTGGCAGCGCTCGCCCGGCTCAGCTGAGCGTCGCCGGCGAACTCAGCCGGACACAGCTGTTGGCGGGCAGACGGCGCAAGGCAACAGCCGCCGTCGTACTCTTCAAGCTGCGCGGAAACAAAAAGCGCGGCCGCCCCACAAAAAGTGGAGCGGCCGCGCCTAAAGCAAAGAAGACTTACAGTGCTGCGAAAACTTCGCGCAGCAGCGTGGCGGTCTCGGAAGGCGTCTTGCCAACCTTGACGCCGGCAGCTTCGAGGGCTTCCTTCTTGGCCTGGGCCGTGCCTGCCGAGCCGGACACGATGGCGCCGGCGTGGCCCATGGTCTTGCCCTCAGGAGCGGTGAAGCCTGCAACATAGCCAACAACGGGCTTGGTGACGTGGGCCTTGATGTACTCGGCTGCGCGCTCTTCGGCGTCGCCACCAATTTCACCGATCATGACGATGGCCTTGGTCTCCGGGTCAGCTTCGAACGCAGCAAGTGCGTCGATGTGCGTGGTGCCGATGACGGGGTCGCCACCGATGCCGATCGCGGTGGAGAAGCCCAGGTCGCGCAGTTCGAACATCATCTGGTAGGTCAGGGTGCCGGACTTGGAAACCAAGCCGATGGGGCCCTTGCCCGTGATGTTGTTCGGGGTGATGCCAACGAGTGCTTCGCCGGGGGTGATGATGCCGGGGCAGTTCGGGCCGATGATGCGGGTGATCTGCTTGCCGTCGGCATCAACCTTGGACTGGGCCAGTGCCCAGAACTCGGCAGAGTCCTGAACCGGCACGCCTTCGGTGATGACAACTACCAGCGGAACGCCGGCTTCGATGGCTTCAACAACAGCGTCCTTGGTGAATGCCGGGGGGACAAACACGATGGAGACGTCTGCGGCGGTCTTTTCGACAGCCTCGGCAACGGTGCCGAAAACGGGCAGTTCAACGTCGCCGTGGACAACCGTGGTGCCGGCCTTGCGTGCGTTGACGCCGCCAACAACCTGGGTGCCGGCCTTGAGCATCAGGGCGGTGTGCTTGGTGCCTTCGCCGCCGGTGATGCCCTGGACGATGACCTTGGAATCTTTGTTCAAGAAGATAGACATGTGTTTCTTTCCCCTACTTCGAAGCGTTGGCGAGTTCGGCGGCCTTGTCGGCGCCCTCGTCCATCGTGGCGGCCAGGGTTACCAACGGGTGGTTCGCGTCGTTGAGAATGCGGCGGCCTTCTTCAACATTGTTGCCGTCGAGGCGGACAACGAGCGGCTTGTTGGCAGCTGCGCCGAGCTCGGCGAGTGCGCCAACAATGCCCTTTGCGACAGCGTCACAAGCGGTGATGCCACCGAAGACGTTGACAAAGACGCTCTTGACCTGGGGGTCGTTGAGGATGACGTCCAAACCAGCGGCCATGACCTCTGCGGATGCTCCACCACCAATGTCAAGGAAGTTGGCGGGCTTGACGCCGCCGTGGTTTTCGCCTGCGTAGGCAACAACATCCAACGTGGACATGACCAGGCCGGCACCGTTGCCGATAACGCCGACTTCGCCGTCGAGCTTGACGTAGTTCAAGTCCGCAGCCTTGGCCTTGGCCTCCAACGGGTCAGCTGCTGCAGCGTCTTCGAGCTCCAGGTGATGCGGGTGGCGGAAGTCAGCGTTCTCATCGAGTGAGACCTTGCCGTCCAGGGCGACGATGTCGCCGGCGCCGGTGCGAACCAGCGGGTTGACCTCAACGAGGGTGGCGTCTTCCTTCTTGAAGACGTCCCACAGCTTGATGATGGTGGCGGCGACCTTGGGTGCCAGCTCGGCGTTGAAGCCTGCGGCGGCGACGATTTCGTCGGCCTTGGCTGCGTCGATGCCGACAGCCGGGTCAACGGCAACGCGGGCCAGGGCCTCGGGGCGCTCGACTGCAAGCTCCTCGATCTCCATGCCGCCTTCCACCGAGCACATGGCCAGGTAGTTGCGGTTTGCGCGGTCCAGCAGCACGGAGAAGTAGAACTCCTCGGCGATGTCTGCACCCTGGGCGATCATGACCGTGTTGACGGTGTGGCCCTTGATGTCCATGCCCAGGATGTCGGAAGCATATGCGAACGCCTCGTCAGCGTTCTTGGCTACCTTGACGCCGCCGGCCTTGCCGCGGCCACCGACCTTTACCTGTGCCTTGACGACGGTGACGCCGCCAATCTTCTCGGCTGCTGCCTTTGCTTCTTCAGGGGTGTGCGCCACGATGCCGGCCAACACGGGAACGCCGTGAGCCTCAAACATGTCGCGCGCCTGGTATTCAAACAGGTCCACGGGTTTGTGTCCTTCTACGTCGAAGTAGTGATTTTGAGGGGCGTTGACCCCTTCCACACATTACCGTCTCACAGCTAAAGCACATATTTGGCCATTGCACCACAGTCACAACTGGTTATTCACCTCACACTCCGGCCCTTATGCCGTACGACGGCGTGACCTTCCTTGCATTTCCGACCCGCCGCGGGCTTGGCACATGCGCTTCGCCACGGACCAGCGATGCGCAGGTGTTCGAGTGGCGCAAGCGCCGAACCTTCGCAGGCGCATGGGCAAAGCCAACCGGGGACATGCTCCAAGGAGGCTCGTCCGGTGGCGCATGGTCAAGGCCGTTCGGGGCTGGCCACGGGCATGCGCCGCACCGTGAATGTGTGCGGCGCATGCCCCAACTTTCCCACTGCGTCAGGCCGCAAGGGGAGCGACGGTCAGTGCCTGGCCCGGCGCCGGACCATGGCCAGGACCGCAATGCCGCCCAGGAGGGCGATGCCGCCGAGCGCCGGGATCCACACCGTTCCGCCGGAGCCTGTCCATGCCAGCCCTGCCTTGGCGGTCGGGCTGGGGATCGGTGTCGCCGTGGCCGGCGTTGACGCCGAGACGGTCGGTGCCGTGGCCGGCGGTGTTGAGGTTGCTGCTTGCGTCGGAGTGGACGTTGCCGTCTCCGTCGGTGTTTCCGTGGGCGTCTCCGTCGGGGTCGGTGATTCCGTTTCCGTCGGTGTTTCCGTGGGCGTCTCCGTCGGGGCCGGTGATTCCGTTTCCGTCGGTGTTTCCGTGGGCGTCTCCGTCGGGGCCGGTGATTCCGTTTCCGTCGGTGTTTCCGTCGGTGCCGGTGCGGCGGGGGCGATCACGAGGTCCAGGGAGTGGGTGCCCGTGGAACCCTGCGCATCCGTCACGATGACCTCAAAGCCGCTGCGTCCGTCCGTTTCCGGCGTTCCGCTCAACAGCCCGCTGGCGCTGAGTGAGAGTCCGCTCGGCAATGTCGAACCTGCTTCAAGGCTGAACGTGTAGGGGCCTGTGCCGCCGCTGGCCTTCAGTTGAGCGAAGTAGGCCCTGCCAGCCTGGCCGCCGGGTAGCCCGCCGTCAAGAAGCAGCGACGCCGACTGGACTTCGACCGTGTAGCTCACGCTGACGGTTCCGGCATCCGCCATGGCAAGGGCCGACGGCTGCAATGCCCCGGCCTTGAACTGGGCGGGACCGGTGGGACCCGGCAGTCCGGTTGCCGCACTGCCGGCATCCGTGGCTGTCAGCGTGAAGCTGAAGCTGCCCACCGCCGTCGGGGTTCCCGTAATGAGCCCGGTGTCCGTGGCAAGGGACAGGCCCGTGGGCAGGGAGCCTGCCGTGAGCGCGAAACTGAACGGGCCGATCCCCCCGGACATGGACAACTGGGCCGAATAGGGTGTTCCTGCCGTGGGGACGGGCAGCTGGACCGGCCCCAAGGCCAGTGGCGCAGGTGCGATGAGCAGCGTGTAGCTCATGGTCCCCGGGAATCCTCCCGCATCGGTGGCCGTGACGGTGAAGGTCGTGCTGCCGTGCCCGGTGGGGGCGCCTGACAGCAGTCCGTCGGTGGAGAGCGTGATGCCGTCGGGCAGGGTTCCGGGAGCGACGGCGAATGCATATGGCGCTGTCCCGCCCTCGGCAGTCAGCTGCTGCGAGTACGGCGCACCCGTCTGTGCATCCGGTAGCGTGGCCGGATCAAGTCTGACGATAGGTGCCACGGTCAATGATCCCGTGACGTTACTGTGCGAACCGTAGACATCCGTCAGTGACACCGCCAGATCGTAGTGGCCGGCTGCGGTGGGGGCTCCAGTGATGAGTCCGTCGGCTGCCAACGACAATCCCTCTGGCAGAGTTGCCGCGGGCTGCAGGGCGAAGGTATAGGGTCCTGTCCCACCACCGGCGGCCAGGGCTCCCGTGTAGTCGGAGCCCACTTGGGCCTGCGGCAAACTGCCCACAAGGTGAAGTGGAAGCGAGGGAACCACCACGGTGTAGGAGCGGCTGGCGGGCTCAGGGCTCGCATCGCCTGCGGGAGCGGCATCGGAGGAAGTGACGGTAAAGCTGTAGCTGCCAACCGCGGACGGGATTCCCTCGATGAGTCCTGAATCAGCATCGAGAGTCAGGTCCGTGGGCAAGGCGCCCTCGGTGATGGTGTAGCTAACGTCGCCGTAACCACCCGTGGTGACCAGTTGCGCCGAATAATACTCACCAGCTGCCGGCTCCGGCAGGGTTTCCGGCCCCAAAACCAATGGTGCCGGTTGGGTGAACAAGCTGTAAACCCGCGACCCGGTGAAGCCAAGCTTGTCGGTGGCTGTGATTGTGAAGTTGCTGGTGCCGGGAACCATGGGTGCGCCGGCGAGCCTGCCCGCGGCATTCAGTGCCAATCCTGTCGGCAGTGAACCGCCGGACACGGCAAAGGCAAAAGGTGCCGTGCCTCCCGTTGCAACTGTGTCGACGGAGTAGCCGATCCCCACTTCGCCGTCCGGCAACGTGTCCGGCGTTATGGAGATGGCCGGTGCCGCAACATCAACAGTGAAGCTGGCGGTTGACTGCAGGGTTCGTGCATCCACCACCTTGATGCCCACGGTGAAAGCTCCCGCTACGGTCGGCGTTCCGCTGAGCAGGCCAGCTGGTGACAACGCCAGGCCCTCCGGGAGCGTGCCAGAAGCGATGGAGAAGACGTACGGTGCCACACCGGTGGCACCACTGAGCTGCTGGGAGTAGGCAAGCCCGGCCGTCCCACCGGGAACGGCGCCCGGGGTGACGGAGGGAAGCGTCGGTGCCGCCACGGTGAGGGTGTAGGTTATGGATGCGGAAACGGGGCCGGTGCCACCGCTGCTGTCTGTTGCCTCAACGGTGAAATTGGATGTTCCTGAAATAGTGGGAGTGCCGGTCAATTTGCCGTCGGAACCCAGCGACACCCCTGCAGGCAGGCTGCCGCTGACCACGGCATAACTGTAGGGGCCAACGCCGTTGCCGGCCGTCAGATCAACGGAGTAGGGACTGTATGCCGTTGCTCCGGGAATAGTTGCCGGGCCCACCGTGATGGCCGCCTTGGCGACAACCAGCGAGTACTCGACCAGGCTTTCACGCCCCCGGGAATCAGTGACCCCGATTCCCACGGGAAAAGTGCCGCTGGCCGCGGGAGTGCCTGAAATCAGCCCTTCATCACTCAAGCCAACACCCTTGGGCAGGGGTCCGGAGACAAGCTGAAATGAGAATGGCTCAACACCGCTGCCACCCGTTAATTGCTGCGAGTAGGGTTGCCCCGCCACACCGGCCGGCAAGGTTGCCGGAGAGATGCTGGGAAGTTGCAATGGATCAACGGTGCCCATCATATACATGGACGCTGAATAGGGACCGGAGCCGGAGCTGCTGTCTTGGGCCCTGACCCAGAATCCATATGGCCCTGCAATGGTTGGCGTGCCCGACACCGTTCCATCACTGGACATGGTGACACCCAGGGGCAGGGCACCACCAACAATGGAATATGTGTACGGTCCAGTGCCACCTACTGCCCAGATTACGCCTCTAACCGGGTCAAGAACCGCCATGGTCCGATCGATCCAAAAACCAAAACCGAATTGAGGGTCATTCACCGCAAATTCAAACCCCCTCTCACCGGTGAAGCCACCCGCGTCGGTTGACCTGATGGTGACGTTGAAGGGGCCGCCTGCTGTGGCTGTTCCGCCGAGGACTCCGGCTGCACTCAAACTCAACCCGGGAGGCAGGGCCCCCTCCGCAATAGCGTAGGTGTAAGGGGCGCTGCCCCCGGAGGAAGTGAGTGTCTGCGAGTAGGACACGCCAACATCCGCTTTCGGAAGGGTTTCTGGTTGGAGCACTATTGTGGGCCCCGCCACGTCAATCTGAAGCACACCGGCGGCGCTCATGCCTTGCGAGTCCACCACGGACACGCTCACCACGCTGACGCCGGCTGCCGTGGGCACTCCGGAAATGGTGCCATCAGGAGCGGAGGACAAGCCGGCCGGAAGGTTGGCCATGACGTAGCTGTAGGGTCCGGTCCCGCCGCTCGCCACGACTGCGCCGTCATACTCGCTGCCTACGACGCCGTCAGGCAGGGTCGAGGTGGCCAGCCGCAGCGGTTCCATCTGGGGTTCCAAGGCCGCCGTTCCTTGGCTGGCCGCAATGGAGACGCTTGCGCTGACTCCATTCCCTGGATCGTCGCTGGCCAACACCAAGTACCAAGGTGTGACTGGGGACCCGGCCGCTCCAATGTCGCTGAAACCGAATGTGGTGGTTCTTGCCGCCCCGCCCGGTTGGCTCCACCCCGTGATGTAGCAATTGGCACCCGGGGATTCGGGCAGAAAGGCGCCCTGATAGATCATTCCGGTGGTGGCAGCAGAACTATTGATGGTCAGCGAGAAGTCCACCTGACCGCCGCCCCCGCCGTAGTCGAAGGGAATTTTCACCACGGTGTAGTGGGCCTGTGTACCAGAGGGTGAACAGGACCCCGGGTTCAGGCGCAGCGCCGTCGGCGAGGCCGAGGTGATCGTCACCGTTGAGGAGGCAGCCGCCGCCTGCGCAGGCAACGCGACAGCCCCCACCGAGGCAAAACATAAAAAGAAGGCTAAGAAAACGCCTATGACGGAGGTGGAGCGGGGACGCGAGACCATGACGTTCCTAGGGTTTATTCGGTTGTTTTCATCCAAGCTAAGCAGCTAGGCAACCCACAAACCCATAGACCTGGGTCCCCTATTCTTCCTTGACCAGCGGCGCGTAGCGCAGCAGCAGCCGCTTCTCGCCGATCTCAAACTTCACCTTGGCAACGGATTTGTCCCCGGCGCCGGTCACTTCCAGCACGGTGCCTGAGCCAAACGAGGTGTGGTTGACCCGGTCGCCCACGCTGACGGACACGACCTCCTTTTGCGGCTGCACCCGACCGGCCGTGTTCCGCGTGGAAATGCTGGGCGGCAACAGCCCGGAATCGCGCCCTCCCACGGCAGTACCGGCCCCCCATGACGAGCCCGAGTAGCGGCTGGTGCCAAAACCGCCGCCCGACGGCGCCATGCGCGCGGTGCCTTCGCGCTTCCACTCGATGAGCTCCTGCGGCACCTCCTCGATGAACTGGCTGGCCGGGTTGTACTGGCTTTGGCCCCACATGCTGCGCACCTCGGACCGGGTGATGTACAGCCGTTCGCGCGCCCGCGTCAGCCCAACATAGGCCAGGCGCCGTTCCTCCGCCAGCTCCTTGGGATCCGTCGCGGAGCGTGAATGCGGGAACAGGCCCTGCTCCATGCCGGTCAGGAACACGGCCGGGAACTCCAGCCCCTTGGCTGTGTGCAGTGTCATGAGCGTCACCACGCCGAGGCGCTTGGCTTCTTCCACCGCCGCGGCAGCCTCGGCCTCCGAGCCTCCCGGTGCATCCGGAATCTGGTCCGCGTCCGCCACGAGCGAGACCTGTTCCAGGAACTCCCCCAGCGTCCCTTCCGGGTTTTCCTGCCCAAATTCGCGCACGACGGCGACCAGTTCCGCCAGGTTTTCCACGCGCGACTCATCCTGCGGGTCCGACGAGGTACGCAGCGCCTCGAGGTAGCCGGACTGCTCCAGCACGGCTTCCAAGGCGGTCGCGGGGCTGGACGATGCGGCGATCTCGCCGAGGTCGGACATCATCTTGGCGAAGGTGTTTACGGCGTTGAGCGAGCGGGACGCGATGCCCGGGGCCTCCTCGGCGCGGGCCAGGGCTGCGGAAAAGGAGATCCGTTCCCGCTCGGCGAGGGCCGCGACGGCGCCTTCGGCGCGGTCGCCGATCCCCCGCTTGGGCTCATTCAGGATGCGGCGCAGGTTGACGTCGTCGTCCGGGTTGACCAGGGCGCGCAGGTAGGCGAGGGCGTCCTTGATTTCCTTGCGCTCGTAGAAGCGGGTGCCGCCCACCACGCGGTAGGGCAGGCCCACGCGGACCAGGATGTCCTCAATGGCCCGCGACTGGGCGTTGGTGCGGTAGAAAATGGCGACGTCGCCGGGTCGGATGTCGCTTTCATCCTGCAGCCGGTCGATCTCCTTGGCGATGAAGCTGGCTTCGTCATGTTCGGATTCGGCCACGTAGCCGATGATCTTCTCGCCGTCGCCCTCGGCCGTCCACAAGCGCTTTTCGCGGCGGTTCGGGTTGCGGGAGATGACGGCGTTGGCGGCGCTGAGGATGTTCTGGGTGGAGCGGTAGTTTTGCTCCAACTTGATGGTCTCGGCGCTGGGGTAGTCCTGTTCAAACTCCACGATGTTGCGGATGTCGGCGCCGCGGAACGCGTAGATGGACTGGTCGGAGTCGCCCACAACCGTCAACTGGGCCGGCTCCACGCCGTCGTGCGCCTCAACGCCCACGATTTCCTTCACCAGCGCGTACTGCGCGTGGTTGGTGTCCTGGTACTCGTCCACCAGGACGTGGCGGAAGCGGCGGCGGTAGTAGTCGGCAACGCCCGGGAAGGCCCGGAACATGTACACGGTCTGGGCGATGAGGTCGTCAAAGTCCATGGCGTTGGCCTGGCGCAGCCGCTGCGTGTACCCCTTGTACACCTCGGCCACGGCGGCGGCGAAGGGGTCGTTGAAGTTGGTGTTCATGGAGTTCTCGTCGTCGTCGATGAGCTCATTCTTCAACGAGGAGATCTTGTGCATGATGGACTTCGGCGTGAACTTCTTCGGGTCCAGGTCCAGGCCCTTGGCCACGAGCGTGATCAGGCGCAGCGAGTCCGCGGAGTCGTAGATGGAGAAGTTGGAATTCAGCCCGATGACCTTCGCCTCGCGCCGCAGGATTCGCACGCACGAGGAGTGGAAGGTGGAGATCCACATGCTCTTGGCAGCGTCGCCGATCAACGCCTCGATGCGCTCGCGCATCTCCGCCGCGGCCTTGTTGGTAAAGGTGATGGCCAGGATCTGGCCCGGGTGGGCCTGGCCCGTGGCCAGCAGGTAGGCGATCCGGTGGCTGAGCACCCGTGTCTTGCCGGAGCCGGCCCCTGCCACAATGAGCAGCGGTCCGCCCGTGTGCACCACGGCCGCCTCCTGCTGCGGGTTCATGCCCTGCAGCAGCGAGTCCGGATCCGGCCAGCGCCGGGCCGACGCCATGCCCAGGTCACCGAAACCGTCCCGTCCGGCACCGCCAAGGCCGCCGGACGGGACGCCCGGCACCGGCCCGCCCGCACCGAATTCAGGCATGTCCGCACCCGGATCGTCCTGGTCGAACGGCTGCCATGCGGGCAGCCCGGCACCTGCGCTCACAGGGGAGCCAGGGGCCGGCTTGGACTTTTCGGGGTAAGGGTCAAACAACATATCCATGGTGACATCCAGTGTAGTTCGAGCTGCTGACAAGGTCCTGACCCTCCAGGATTCACCCGCGCCTCAGCCCAGGACCCCCCGTCCAAGCGCCCCGGCCAGCTGCGCCACCGCGCCGGGGGCACCGGCAATGCACCAGTCCAGTCCGTTCACGCGCACGACGGCGGTGTCCCCGCCTGCTGCTTCAACGATGCCCTTGCCGGGGAGCCAGTCCCAGGACGGCACGCTGTGTTGGAACCACACGCCCAGCTCCCCCTGCGCCACCCGGGACAGGTCGCAGGATCCCGAGCCCAGCATGCGCAGCGTGGCCGGCAGTTCGGCAGCCCGCTGCCACGGCACGGCGGCACGGGGCTGCGACAGCCAGCCCGGGTGGATGTAGGTGCCGGCCGCAAGCGTCTCCACGGACGCCGGGGCCAGGGGCGCCAGGTGCTGCCCGTTCAGCGACGCCGGTTCGGTGGTGCCGCCGAGCCACAGCTTGTCTTCCTCCGGTTGGAATACCGCGCCGAGAAGCACCTCAGCGTCGGCGGGCAGCTCCGCCGTCGCGCCTTCTTCTGCCGGGGGCACCGCAACCAGGGCGAGCGCCGTGCACCAGTAGGAGGAGCCGCTGGCAAAGTTGAAGGTGCCGTCAACGGGGTCGATGACCCACCAGCGCCCGGAGGTGCCGAGGTGCCCGGCCCCTTCCTCGCCCAGGATGGAGTCGTCGGGACGGGCGGCGCGCAGGGCGTCGAAAATGAGCCGCTCGGCCGCGAGGTCGGCCGCCGTGGCAAAGTCCGAGATGCCGCCCTTGAGGTGGCGGCCGGCAAGGAGTGCGGTGCGGCTTTCGGCGCGGATGGAGCGGGCCAGGGCACCGGCATCGCGCAGGAGTGCCGCCGCCAATTCGGTGTCGGTGGGCGCTGGGGCGGGTTGTTGTGCCATGCCCCCAGCCTAATCTGGGCGATAATGGGGGCATGGCTAAAACTCCCGCCCAGCGCGCCGCGAAACATGGCGCCGCTGCCACTCCGCCCAGCACACCCATCGTCAACGGCAGTACGCAGCGCACCCCGCAAAAGGCGCAGGGCAACGCGAACCTGATCTTGATTGCCGGGGCCGTGGCGAGCCTGTTCCTGTTTTGGTACTTCCACCTGCTCACGCTGAACCAGATGACTGACCTTTCCGGCGGGCTGGCCATGCCGCAGTCGATGGTGCTTGGTTTTGACGTCCCGTATGTGGAATCGCTGAGGGCCGCCATGGACGCCGACGCCCTGGGCCAGCTGAACTATGTGGGCAAGACTGCCGGAACCCTGTTCCCGCTTATTTTCGCCATCACCGCGCTGACGCTGATCGCCGCCAATGTGTCGAAGAAGGCGCTGCGCTGGGCACTGTGGGTGCTGCCGCTGGCGTTTGCCGGCATTTCCCTCTGGGCCAACGCCGCCGTGGATTCCATGCTTGGCGCAGAAACACTGGACCCCGGCGCCGTGTCCTTGGCGTCCGTGCTGGTCACGGCGTCCTGGATGCTGCTGATCGCCTCGCTGCTGGCCATCGGCGTGGCGCTGGTCCTGGGGCGCAAGAAGAAGGCCCCGCCCGCGGCGGCCTAGCGTGCCGCGTTTTTTGCTTGGTTGCCAATTCCGTTAGGCTTGGTGACGCGCCTCTGTAGTCCAATGGATAAGACGGCCCTCTCCTAAAGGGCAAATCCGGGTTCGATCCCCGGCGGGGGCACTTTTTATGCCTGCATTCCGAGGGCCTCCTGCACCACCTTCCCATCAATCCAACGCTCTATCAGCGTCCGGGCCAATCCGGACAACGCTCTATCAGCGTCCGGGCCGGCTGGTGCTGTCGAGAAAGGGGACCTTCCGTGGATTCCGCTCCTCCCGCCGCCCAATCCCATTCCACCCGCGGTGTGGCAGTGATGATCATCGGCGCGGTCCTCTTCGCCGCGATCTTCCTGATTGCGGGGCTGCTGACCGCGTGGGGTCCCGAGGAAATCTTCGGCTGGCGCGTGGTGCTGACGCTGCTGACCCTGGCCTGCATCCTGCCGTTCCTGCCTGCTGCCCGCCGCGAGTCGAAGACCCTCCTGCTCCGGGTCCGACGGCGCCCGTCCCTCCTTTTGCCCGGGGTGCTTGCGGCCGGAATTGTGGGCCTGCAACTGTGGCTGTTCATGTGGGCGCCTGTCAACAACATGGCACTGGCTGTGTCCTTCGGCTATTTCCTGCTGCCCCTGACCATGGTGCTGGCCGGGCGGATATTCTTTGCCGACAGGCTCAGCCCGCTGCGCAAATGGGCCGTGGCAGCCGCCGCAGTGGGCGTGGCCCACCAGGCATTCTCCGCCGGCGGCTTGGACTGGCCCACGCTGCTGGTCTGCCTGGGTTATCCCGTGTACTTTGTCCTGCGCCGCCACTTCCGCTTCGACAACCTCCCCGCCTTTGCCGCCGAACTGCTGTTCCTGCTGCCCGCGGGCGTGTTCTTCATTCTCACCGGCCCGCACGGTCCCGGAGCCGGGGGCGGCACCGACGGCATCTGGGCCGCGTGGTCCATCGGGATCCTGGGCGGCGTGGCCATGGTGTTGTACCTGCTGGCCAGCAAGTGGTTGTCGCTGTCCCTTTTTGGACTGCTGGGCTACGTGGAGCCGGTTTTGTTGGTGGGTGTCTCCGTCGTCCTGGGCGAGACCCTGGGCTGGTCCGCCCTCCTCACCTACGCCCCCATCCTGCTGGCGTTGCTGTTCCTTTCGATCGACGGCCGTCGGCCCGCCCTCCCGAACGGCTGACTCCACTTCCGCCGCCGGGTCAGTGGACTAGAATCCTGCCCATGGACATCGTCGGCTTGAACCTCTCCTTCCCCATCGATGAGGACGGCTTCATCGCCTTGGTCTGCCCCGATTCCTACACGGGATTCATCGACGAAGACTGGACAATGGGCCAGCTCATGGACCGGTTTGTCGAGCAGATGAACCTCGGCCGTGCCTTCATTGCCTACCCTGGCCCCGATGCAGCCGACGAGCACTTCTCGCTGGTCAGTGGCCGGGACGGCAGCCGTGTTGTGCGTGAAGCCGGCGGCACCGTCACGGTTGGCGAGGCCGGCTTGGTGTTGTCGAGCTACACACAGCTGACCATGGCTGCCCAATTTGAGGACGAAGCGGCCGCCGGCTCGAACAACAGCCTACGCCTGCCCTGCGCTCCTGGAACTTACCGGGTCGCCTTGCGCGAGCTCGACGGCGCTGGGCCGGCCTTTGAGCTGGAGCTCCGGCCGGACGATGCTCCCGAAATGGTGCCCCACACGGCTGTCCCATGGTTTGAGGTGTAATTCCCCGTTGGCGGCCCGGCTCAGCCGCGGGGCCTCATGAGCGGCGGGTTCAGCACGGCCCGGACCGGCCCGCCGGCAACGATGCGGGATTCGGGGGCCAGCCGAAACAGCGCAGCGGGGCGCCCGGCCTCCCCAGCGCTCATGGTTCCCGTGTCCTCCAGAAACCCCGGCGTGCCGGTGGCCTTGCGGTGGAAGTTTCGGGGGTCCAGCCGGGTGCCCCACACGGCCTCGTAAACCGTCCGCAGCTGGGCGATGGTGAACTCCTCGCCGCAGAATGCCGCACCGAGGGGCGAGTATTCCAGTTTCGACCGGGCCCGTTCCACGGCGTCGGAAACGATCTGCCTGTGGTCAAATGCCAGGTCCAGTTCCCCGTCCAGCACGCCGCTGACAGGGTGCCAACCGGCATGGGCGGCATCGCTGCCGGCCGCCAGCACGGGAAAGTTCGGCGCCAGCAACAGGTGCGCCACGGTCAACACGTCACCGCGCGGATCCCTGCCTGCGGGACCGTAGCTTTGCAGCTGCTCCAGGTGTCCGGGCAGCCGGGCCACGCCTGCTTCCTCGGCCAGCTCCCTGGCGGCGGCCCCCATCAGGTCCTCCCCCGGCAGCACAAACCCGCCCGGCAGGGCAAGGCCCCCCTTGAACGGTTCGATCAACCGGTTGATGAGCAGCACGCGAAGCTCCCCACCGCCCACGGTGAGGGCAACGACGTCGACCGTCACAGGAAAGCGCGCGGGACGGAGGTGGGCATGGGCAGCGGGATCCGCATGGACGTGGGTAGGGGCCATGCAGCCAGCCTAGACACTTATCGTCAAGTTGACAATAAAGAAATGCGCCGCCTATGCTTCAGTTATCGTCATAATGACGATAACAATTTAGAGGAGAACACCATGGCCACGATCAAGCGCTTCCCCTGGATCAACCACTTCCTGGGCAGCCCCACGGGATACATCGTGCACCTGCAGAAGGGAAAGCTCAGCCACGAAGGCGTGGGGCAGGCGTTCTGGTTCCGCCCGGCCTCTTCCGTCCTGAGCGAGGTGCCAGTGGATGACCAGGAACTGCCCATCATGTTCCACGCCATCACCCGCGACCACCAGGACGTCAGCGTGCAGGCCAACGTCACCTACCGGTTCAGCGATCCGGTCTCGGTGGCCGGCCGCCTCGATTTCGCGCTCAAGCCGGGCGGCGCCGGGACGACGGCCGGGCGCGAGCAGGTGGCCACCATCATTGGCCAGCTGTGCCAGAGCCACGCGATCGACCAGATTGCCGCGACAACCCTCGCCCAGTCGCTGGAACGCGGCGTCAGCGAACTGCGCGGCCTGCTGACCGGAGCGCTCCAGGCCGACGCCCGGCTGCAGTCGACGGGCATTGAGGTCCTGGGCGTGCAGGTCCTGGCCGTGAGGCCGGAGTCGGAGGTGGAGCGGGCGCTGCAGACGCCGGTCCGTGAACAGCTCCAAGCCGAGGCAGACCGTGCAACCTATGAGCGCCGGGCACTGGCTGTGGAAAGGGAGCGGACCATTTCGGAGAACGAGATGGCCAGCAAGATCGAGCTGGCAACCCGCCGCGAACAGCTGGTGTCGCAGGAAGGAAACAACGCCCGGCGCGAAGCTGAGGAACAGTCGGCTGCGGCGCTCATCCGGGCCCAGGCCGAAGCGGAACGCCAGGGCATCGGCGCCACGGCCGAGGCCAACCAGCTCAAGCTGGTCGGTGAAGCAGCTGCCGCCCGCGAAGCCGCCACCATGGCCGTTTACAAGGACATGGACCAGGCCACCTTGCTGGCCCTCGCCTTCCGCGAAGCCGCCGCCTCGCTGCCCAACATCAACAACCTGACCATCACCCCTGACCTGCTCAGCGGCGCACTGGCAGGATTGTTCCCGACAACCACCCCGGCCGGGAAGTAGCCTCGGAAGGAATGGACCCCGAAGCACCCCCGCCAGACCCCACCCGAAAGGCAGCACCATGGGCACTCCCCGACTCGTGATCGTCCACCGGCGCACCGAATTCCAGGAACTCCTGGACCGCCACGCCACCGCCGGCCAGGCTGAATTCTTCCTCCGCACCCGCGGCCGCTCCCTGGCACCCGTGCAGGAACAGCACGAGGTCATTGCGGCCGCCTTGGCCCGCGTGCGCGCAGCGGTTCCGGACGGCTGGCGAAGCGCCGAGGTGGAGCGCGGGGACCTGAGCCGGTTCATGTTCACCGCCGACGACGTGGTCGCAGTCGTGGGCCAGGACGGCCTCGTGGCCAACACGGCCAAGTACCTCAACAGCCAACCGGTCTTGGGCATCAACCCGGACTCCGCAAACAACCCGGGCATCCTGGTCCGCCACTCCCCCGACGCGGCCGCCGCGCTCCTGGCCCGCGGGGCGTTCCGCTGCAGCGAGCTGGCCATGGTCACGGCCCGGCTCGACGACGGCCAGGAACTCTCCGCGCTCAACGAGATCTTCGTGGGACACCCCTCCCACCAATCCGCCCGCTATCAAATTACGACGCCGGACGGCCGGGTTGAGGGGCAATCGTCCTCCGGACTGATTGTCTCCACCGGGACGGGCGCCACCGGCTGGTGCGCGTCGATCGCCCTCGAGCGCGGCGGCCGTGCACTGCCGGCACCGACCGAACCACGGCTGGCCTGGTTTGTCCGCGAGGCCTGGCCGTCACTGGCGACGGGGGCATCCTTGACCGAAGGCCTGCTGGAAGCCGGGGAGCCGTTGCGGATCACGGTGGCGTCCGACCAGCTCGTCGTCTTTGGCGACGGCATGGAGAGCGACCGCCTGGCGGCGTCGTGGGGGCAGGAACTCAGCATCGAGCTGGCAGGCCGGCCGCTGCGGCTGGCACAGTAGCGGCCCGGCCCGCCCTGACGCCGGAGCCCTCGCATACAGGAGATGATTGATCCATGAGCATCGCAAAGACCGCCATCCTTTTCGCACTGGCAGCAGTGGCCGAGATCGGCGGTGCCTGGCTCATCTGGCAGGCTGTTCGCGAAGGAAAGGCGTGGTGGTGGGCGGGACTGGGCATCGTGGCGCTTGGAGCCTACGGCTTCATTGCGGCCATGCAGGCCGACGCCAACTTTGGCCGGGTTCTGGCCGCTTATGGAGGCGTGTTCATTGCCGGCTCCCTGGTCTGGGGCATGATCTTCGACAAATTCACCCCCGACCGCTGGGACATCATCGGCGCACTCGTGGCCCTGGCCGGCGTCAGCATCATCATGTTTGCCCCGCGGGCGGCCTGAACGGCACCCTCCCCACGGACGCTATCGCAGCAATGGCGCCTTTTTCACGGACGCTATCGCAGCAATGGCGCCTTTTTCACCGACGCTAGTGCATCGATCGCTGAATGCGGGCTGCCCATGGCTCACCCGCAGCCGGCAACTCAAGGATCCCCATTGGACAGCGGCCCTGGTAGGGATCACCAACTACGTCGAGAGACAACTTGACCTGGCGGCACCGGCTTGGACCCGACGCATCAGCCCTCTTAAAGAGGCCTGGCTGCCTGCCGAATCCTACCGAACCGTCCGAGCCCCAATGAAAGAACTCGTCGGGTCCGAAGCACCGCAGGAGTTCGCCGCCACAAACGTATTCATCCGCGTTCGAAGTCTGGTCACCGCATGAGCGCCGGCGAGGTCACGGCCAAGGAAGTTCGGGCTCGGCTTCACGGGCTCGGCTTCACGGGCTCGGCCGCAGGCCCGCTGCACGGGGCATCCACGGCGACATCAAACTAGTCGGAGATGCGGCGTGGGTCCTGGAATGTCTCGGCAACCGCCCGACGCCAGATATCGACGCCGGCTACGCCAGCAAGTCCGACGTCAACACGATCGTGGCGGAAATGGCCGCGGAATACGACTTGGCTGGGAACTGGCTCAACTCCAATGCCACACCGTTCATCCCCGACAACGCCACTTGGGTGACCCTCGAACAAATTGATGGGCTGACTACCGATGCGGCCGACCTAGCCTTTGACAAGTACGGCGACCACTCCAGCCCACACGCAGCCAGCCGAGACAACTACCTCATCGTCGACGACGACGTTGCAACAACACTCGAGCCTGATTCCGGTCACTAGTCTGCGGCATAGCTTGCAAGAGACCGCCACGGCCAGGCTGCCCAACCATTGCCGGAATAGCGACAGGTGCAGGACAAGCCCCCGCATGGAACGCCGCGTCAACGCTTGAACACTTGATCCCACAGAGCCAAGAGGTTCACCGGGCACGAAGTGGTACCGGAACCCACGCAAAACCATTCTCATGCGCCGTGGTCCCCGCCCAAAGGCATCTGGAATTCTGGAAGCTGTCTGGAGCTGCATCTTGGAGTGTAGTAAGCATGCCAAATGCAGCTTCAGACCCGCTGAGCGGCTCCGAACAGCATGTGCAGCTTGGGGCAGCATCCAAGGGCCGAAATTCCGTGGCGCCCGGGGCACAGATAGGATCGGAGGCGTGAAAAACGTCATCCACGTATCCGCAGTCTGCCTCTACGACCACGACGGCCGTCTCCTGACTGTCCGCAAGCAGGGAACCGGCAAGTTCATGCACCCCGGAGGGAAGCCCGAGCCCGGCGAAACGGCGGCCGAGGCCGGGTCCCGGGAGTTGGCCGAAGAGGTGGGCGTGGACGTCCCCGCGGAGGCACTGGACCTCATGGGGGTGTGGACCGGCACGGCCGCCAACGAATCCAACACCGACATCGAGGCCACCGTCTTCACGGCCCCGGGGAGCTGGGATGCAGCCTCAGTGGTTCCGGCAGCCGAGATCGCGGAGCTGCGCTGGCTGGACCTTTCACAGGCAGCCGGCCACAACGACCTCGCCCCTCTCCTGACAGAGTTCGTCCTCCCCCGCCTGAAGGCCTAGCCTTCCTGCGGGCCGAGGTGGCTCCACGCGAGCTGGGCGAGCGCCGCGGCCTGGTCGCCCAGGACGGCGTCGTCGAACAGCACGCGCGGGGAGTGGTTGAATTCGGCGGTGGCCGGGTCCACGCCGTCGGGCGAACAGTTGAGGAACAGCAACGTCCCGGGGACTTCCGCCAGGACCAGTGAGAAGTCTTCGGAGCCCATCAACGCCGATTCCAAGAGGATTACGCGGTCCTTGCCGAACTGGCCGCGCAACACCTCGATGGAGTCGGCGACGCTGGCGGGGTCGTTGTTGGTCACCGGGTAGGTGGTCACGAATTCCACGTCGGCTGTGCAGCCGTGGGCCGCGGCAATGCCCTCGGCCAGCCGCTTGGATTCGGTGGCGATCTTGTCCGTGGATGCCCGGGACAGGGTGCGGACGGTGGCGCCCAACTTGGCCGAATCGGGGATGACGTTCAGGCCTTCGCCGGCGGACAGCTGCGTCACGGAGAGGACAACCGGGTCAAAGGCATCGAATTTCCGGGTGGCCATGGTTTGCAGGGCCGTGCCGATTTCCAGCAGCGCCGGGACGGGGTCCGTGGCCGTGTGCGGCTGCGAACCGTGGCCGCCGGAGCCGTTGACGGTGATGTGCAGTTCGTTGGCGCCGGCCAGGATGGGGCCCGGCTTCGTCATGAAAACGCCTCTGGGCCCCGGACCGACATGGATGGCGTAGGCGGCAATCGGCAACTCACCGGTGGCGTCGAGGAGTCCCTCGCCGAGCATGACACCGGCACCGTTCCAGCCTTCTTCGCCGGGCTGGAACATGAAGATGACGTTGCCGGCAAGCTCGTCACGGCGGGCGGCCAGCAGCCGGGCGGCCCCGATGAGTCCGGCCGTGTGGAGGTCGTGCCCGCAGGCGTGCATGTACCCGTTGGTTGAGGCGTAGTCCAGGCCTGTCATTTCCTTTACAGGCAGGGCGTCCATGTCGCCGCGCAGCAGGACGGTGGGCCCGGGGGCGGCTCCGCGCAGCACCGCCACAACGGAGGTCGTGCCCTTGCCGAGCGTGATGTCCAGGTCCAGACCGTCGAGGGCGGCGAGCACCTTCTTCTGGGTCCGCGGCAGGTCCAGGCCAATCTCCGGATTCCGGTGAAGGTCCCGGCGGATCGCCACCAGCTCCTCGAGGATCGCGGCCCCGGCATCAATGAACGACATATTTGACCTTTCTCACGGCATGGAATGACTCTTACCACTCCGAAGATACAGCCAATGGAGCCAGGGCGCCGCCATCCACGACGCCAGGAAAGACCTAGCCGCCTTCCGGCGCCTCGGCGTCCGCCACGGCGGCGACGGCCTGGGCAAACTGGGTGTCGTGCAGCTCGGCGTAGCGCCCGCCGCGGCCAATGAGCTCGTCGTGCGTGCCGCGTTCCACAATTTGACCGGCCTCCAGGACGAGGATCATGTCGGCGGAGCGGATCGTGGAGAGCCGGTGCGCGATGACCAAGGCGGTGCGCCCCTCGAGGGCCTCGCCCAGGGCGGCCTGCACGGCGGCCTCGTTCGTGGAGTCCAGGGCCGCGGTGGCCTCGTCAAGAATTACGACGGCGGGCTGCACCAGCAGGAGCCGGGCAATTGTCAGACGCTGGCGCTCTCCGCCGGAAAGCCGGTAGCCGCGCTCACCCACCACGGTGTCCAGGCCGTCGGGCAGCGCCTCGGCGAAGTCGGACAGCCTGGCCCGCTTCAGCACATCCCAAATCTCGGCGTCGGTGGCGTCCGGCTTGGCCAGCTGCAGGTTGGAGCGGATGGACTCGTGGAACAGGTGCCCGTCCTGGGTGACCATGCCGACGCCGGCACGGAGGCCGTCGAACGACAGGTCCCGCACGTCCACGCCGCCGAGGCGCACGGTGCCGGAATCGACGTCGTACAGGCGCGACAAAAGCTGCGCAATCGTGGACTTGCCGGCGCCCGAGGAGCCCACCAGCGCAATGGTCTGGCCGGGCTCGGCCCGGAAGGAGATCCTGTGCAGCACCTCCTCGCCGCCGCGCGTGTCCAGCACGGCCACGTCCTCGAGCGAGGCCAGGGAGACCTTGTCGGCGGAGGGGTAGCCAAAGCGGACGTCGCTGAATTCAACGGCCAGCGGACCGGACGGCACGGCCACGGTGACGGGCTTTTCGGCGATCAGCGGCTTCAGGTCCAGGATCTCAAACACGCGGTCAAAGGAAACCAGCGCGCTCATGATGTCCACACGGGCGTTGGCCAGGGCGGTGAGCGGGGCGTACAGGCGGGTCAGCAGCAGGGCCAGCACGACGACGTCGCCCGCGTTGAGCTTCCCGTCGATGGCCAGCGCGCCACCCAGGCCATAGACGAGCGCCAGTGCCAGCGAGGAGACCAGCATGAGCGCCGTGAAGAACACGAATTGCATGACGGCCGTGCGCACGCCGATGTCACGGACGCGGCTAGCGCGGGCGGCAAACTCGCGGGACTCGTCGGCGGGGCGGCCGAACAGCTTGACCAGTGTGGCGCCGGGGGCGGAAAAGCGCTCGGTCATCTGCGTGCTCATGTCGGCGTTCAGGTTTGCCGCCTCGCGCCGCAGCCCGGCCAGCCTCGAACCAAAGCGTCGGGCCGGCATGAGGAAGACCGGCAGCAGGACCAAGGCCAGCACGGTCACCAGCCATGAGGTGTTCAGCATGACGATCAGTGTCAGGACCAGCTGCACCGAGTTGGAAACGATGCCGGAGAGCGTGCCGGAGAAGGCCTGCTGGGCGCCTATGACGTCGCTGTTCAGGCGGCTGACAAGCGCGCCCGTGCGGGTCCGGGTAAAGAAGGCAATCGGCATCCGCTGCACATGGTCAAACACGGCGGTGCGCAGGTCCAGGATGACTCCCTCGCCCAGGTTCGCCGAGATCCAGCGGATCACCAGCGACAGCCCAGCGTCCAGGACGGCCACCACCGCGATCAGCACGGCCAGGCGCACCACCACGTCCAGCGCGGTCTTCGCCACGATGGCGTCCACCACCTGCCCGGCCAGCACCGGAGTCGCCACCGCGAGCGCCGCGGAAACCACGGACAGCACCACGAAGACCAGCAGCTTGCGGCTGTAGGGCTTGGCGAAGCGGACCGTGCGGCGCAGGGTGTCCTTGGAAATCCCGCCGTTGGACTTGTCCGAGCGCATGGTGCTCCAAAGCGAACTCCAGGCCGCGCCTTCCATACTCATGCGTATTGTTCCTTAATCTGTAGGTGCCGGCTCCTTAAGAGGGCAAGCTACAAGCCTAAACCTCCCGCCCCGCGAGGGGAATTCCCTAGGGCCAATTCCGCTGCCGGCCCAGATTTTGCCCCTCCCGTGAACGACGGCGCGCTGCCGCGGCTCGCACCGTTACGCCACGTGCGGTCCGTGAGTCAAATCACGCGTCTTTCAACTGCGTAACAAAGGGAAATATTCGCTGCACCTTTGGACGCGGGCGGTGGTAGCGTCCAATCATGGGTCTCCCGCGGCCCCACCATGCCGCGGGCCCCGTTCAACAACTTTGAAGCAAAGGAACCCCCACCATGAAACGTCGCAGCCTCGGACTCGTTGGCATCCTCGCAGCAGCATCCCTGGCCCTTGCGGCCTGCGGCGGAACGGGCGGCAGCAGCGAAAGCGGCGGCAGCGCGCCGTCGGGCGCCGACACGTCCCTGAGCAGCGTGAAGTCCGCCGGCGAGATCGTGTTCGCCACGGAAGGCACGTACAAGCCGTTCAGCTACCACGAGGGCGGTGCCGGCGAGTTGACCGGTTACGACGTTGAGGTGGCCAAGGCAGTCGCCGCCAAACTCGGCGTGAAGGCCAAGTTTGAAGAGACCCAGTGGGATTCCATATTCGCCGGCCTGGAAGCCAAGCGCTTTGACGCCATCGCCAACCAGGTGACCGTCAGCCCCACCCGCCAGGAAAAATATGAACTGTCCACCCCCTACACGGTCTCCCACGGCGTCATCGTCACACTTGAAAGCAACACGGACATCAAGTCCTTTGCGGACCTGAAGGACAAGACCACGGCGCAGTCCCTGACCAGCAACTGGTACACGCTGGCCACCGACAGCGGCGCCAAGGTGGAGTCCGTTGAAGGCTGGGCCCAGGCCGCCTCACTGCTGAAGGACGGCCGCGTCGACGCCAGCGTCAACGACAAGCTGACCGTCGTGGACTACCTCAAGAACACGCCCGGCTCGGGCCTGAAGATCGCCGCAACCACCGATGAATCCTCCGACGCGTCATTTGCCTTCCGCAAGGGTGCCACGGCACTGACCGGCGCCGTCGACGGCGCGCTGAAGGATCTCGCAGCGGACGGAACCCTGACCAAGCTCAGCGAAAAGTACTTTGGCGAAGACTTCAGCAAGTAGGCCGCCCGTGCAGCATGGCAGCCCCGGCGGCAGCGGCCACGGACTAGAGTTCAGCCATGGACTTTAATCTCTTCTGGAGTTCCTTGGGCCCCATGCTGTTGGGCGCCGTCAAGGGCACCATTCCACTGACGCTGGCCTCCTTTGTCCTGGGCCTGCTGATCGCATTGGTCATTGCGGTCATGCGCATCAGCTCGAACAAGGTGGCCAATGGCGTGGGCCGGGTGTACGTCTCGATCATCCGCGGCACGCCCCTGCTGGTGCAGTTGTTCGTGATTTTCTATGGACTGCCCACCATCGGGGTGAAGCTCGATCCGTGGCCCAGCGCCATCATCGCCTTCTCCCTGAATGTGGGCGGCTACGCGGCCGAGATCATTCGCGCCGCCATCCTCTCGGTACCCCGCGGCCAGTGGGAAGCCGGGCACATGATCGGCATGTCCCGCAACCAGACGCTGCTGCGCATCATCCTGCCGCAGGCCGCCCGTGTGTCCGTCCCGCCGCTGTCCAACACCTTCATTTCGCTGGTCAAGGACACCTCGCTGGCGTCGCTGATCCTGGTCACCGAGATGTTCCGCGTCGCCCAGCAGGTGGCGGCGTTCAGCCAGGAATTCATGCTGCTCTACTTGGAGGCTGCACTCATATACTGGGTCATCTGCCTGATCCTGTCGACTGCCCAGACCCGTGTGGAAAAGAGGTTGGACCGCTATGTCGCCCACTAAGTCGGGTTCGCCCGCCGGCCCCGGCGTTGGCGCAGCCGCCGGCCCCGCCCTTGAAGTCCGCGGCCTGGCCAAGTCCTTCGGCACCAACCAGGTGCTGCGCGGAATCGACCTCACCGTGCCCCGCGGCAAGGTGGTGGCGCTGATCGGCCCGTCCGGTTCCGGCAAAACCACCGTGCTGCGCTCGCTCAACGGCCTGGAGACGCCCGACGCCGGATCCGTCACCGTGGGTGCCTCCGACGTGTCCGGGCTGCCCGCCCTGGCCGTCGATTTCAGTTCCCCCGCGCCGAAGAAGGCCCGGGCAAGGCAGGTTGCCGAGCTGCGCGACCGCAGCGCCATGGTGTTCCAGCACTACAACCTGTTCCCGCACATGACGGTGCTGCAAAACGTCATTGAGGGTCCGGTGCAGGTGCAGAAGCGCCCGCGCGCCGAGGCTGTGGCGGAGGCGGAGTCCCTGCTGGCCCGGGTCGGCCTGGCCGACAAGCGCGACGCCTACCCGTTTGAGCTTTCTGGCGGGCAGCAGCAGCGCGTGGGCATTGTCCGCGCCCTGGCGCTGAAGCCGCAGCTGCTGCTCTTCGATGAGCCCACGTCCGCCCTGGACCCCGAACTGGTGGACGACGTCCTGGCCGTGATCAAGGAACTGGCCGACGAGGGCTGGACCATGGTCATCGTCACGCACGAGCTGGCGTTCGCCCGGCAGACGGCCGATGAAGTCGTCTTCATGGCCGGCGGCGTGGTGGTGGAACGCGGCCCGGCGGCACAGGTGCTGCGCAACCCCAAGGAAGAACGCACCCAGGCCTTCGTCCGCCGCCTCCTCCACGAAAACTGAGCCGCCCCGCCTCCCACCGCCCCTCCCCACTTCAAACGCCGCACCAGATAATCCCCATTTTTCCCCGATCCCGCATCAGATAAATCGCCATTTTCGCCATCGCGGCATCAGACAATCGCTGTTTTGGCGAATGCCGCATCATCTCCGGACTCAGGGGGCGTGCAGCAGGGGCAGCACCACCTCGTCCACGAGATTCTCCAGATACCCGTCGCCGATGCCGCAATTCATGAGCCATTCATGGCGTATCAGGTTGTGCCCAACTTCAAGCCGGCGGTCGGAAACGGACGCACCGGAGAGCTCACCGCGGACCGCCGCCCTGTCGGCCAATATGTGCATGATGTCCAGGTTGCGGCCCTTTGCCCGGTTGCTGAACCGCTCCGCCGCAGCGGGGTCGCGCAAGGTTTCACTGAGCACTCCCTTAAGGGCCATGCCCGCGGGTCCGGCGAGGCCCTCCACCAGCTGGCGGTAGTGGTCCAGGATGTCGCCACGCAGGGAACCGGTGTCGCGGGGCTCCCCCGGATCGGGCAGGCTCCACTTCACGGCATCCATGACCAGTTCCGCCTTTCCCGGCCAGCGCCTGTAGAGGGATGCCTTGCTGACTTGGGCACGGCCGGCAATGGCCGCCATGCTCAAGGGCGCGTAGCCGGATTCGTCCAGTTCCACCAGCGCGGCGTCGAAGATGGCCGCCAACAATTGTTCGCCCCGCCGACGCGGTTTGCTCCGGTGGTCGGCGGCAGGGTTTCCTCCAGTGACTTTCGACGGCGGTTTGCCGCGCCGGGTGGCCGGTGGAACGCTGCTCATGCCTTATCCGCCCGCGTCACGACACCTGTGGTGCCATCGACTGTCACGAGTTGCCCGTCGCTCAGGACTGAGGTCCCCGTTCCGGTGCCCATGATGGCTGCCAGCCCATATTCACGGGCGACAATGGCGGCGTGCGACGCCGCACCGCCCGTGTCCACAATGACGCCGGCCGCAATCTGGAACAGCGGGGTCCAGCTGGGGTTGGTGTATGGGCACACCATGATCTCGCCCTGCAACAGGCGCGAAAATTCGGCGGGTCCGTGGATGATCCGCACGGTTCCCGTGGCCCGGCCGCCTCCGGCCGGGGTGCCGGAAACGAGTCCGTCGCCCTTGTCGCGGCCGGCCTTCAGCGTCAGCGGGGAGATCAGAGGGGCACCGGCCAGCAGCGCACGCCGGCGCATGCGGTCGTCGACGACGACACGGAGTTCCGCCTTTCGGCCCGGAGAGAGCATGGACGGATCCTGGATGCCGGTAATTTCCTCGAGCCTCAAATGGAACACGGCGCCTGCCGAAGGGAGAATTCCTGCATCCCTGAGCCTGGCCCCGGCCTCGAGCATGGCATGGCGGACGGGCGGCACCAGGCGCATGGCGTGGAAATGGCTGTCTTCCCGGAATGCAAGGCCGCTGCGGGTGCCCCGGGCCGCGGAAACAATGGCGTCCCGGAGCCTGCCCGGCACCCATTTGCAGTCCGCCACACGCCGCTCGGCAGCCCCGGCCCGGTCTTGCGTCTGGACCGGTTCCGGCTGGTCGAGCATCGCCCGGACGGCACCATAAAGCACGGCAGGGTCATCGACCCAGGTGGGCTCCGAAACGAGAAAGGCGCTGGTGGTTTCGCGGTGCCCGAATTCCACTAAATAGTCCTCAATCTGCTGCTGCAGGGGTACGAATGACGGGTCGGCGGCGATGAGCGCCCCCAGCTCAACGGGCGTGTTGTCCAGGACCGTCCTGCGCCACTGCCGGTTCCCGGACACGGCCAGCGCCAGCCCGCGCAGCGCCCGGTTGGCGTCGCCGGTGCGCGTCTCCGTCACCGTCGCGAGGGCAGAGAACTCCCTGCCCAAGCCTGTCAGCCCCAACAACACCTTGAGCCGGGCAAGGTCAAAACCGGCCCGGGGCAGGTAGTCGATCCGCAGGGTGATGAACCCGTCGAGGACTGCCAATGCCCTTCGCGGGACATCCACGAGGTCGGCCCAGCCCATCCCCGGTACATCCAGCCGGGACAGTTCGGCGGCGGCACTGTCGAAGGCACGGAATCGTGCGTCCTGCGTCCAGTTCGAGGACCGGAAGCGGCGTATTTTCGGGACCAGCCTGAAGGGTGTTGTGAGCGTGCGCAGGGTTGGGCGCGGCCGGGGCGGCACGATTTCCTGCACCACGCCGCCAGCCTCCGGCAGGATGTCCTCCATGGACAGATCAATTCCCGGAATTTCCGCCATCATCCGGGTCAGGATGCGGCCGTGGCCGTGCACGGTCCAGCTGGACATGTCGAGCGGGTACGGCCTCACAGGCAGCAGTTCTGCAATGATGCCGGTCATGACCTTCCGGATCGGGTTGACCTGCACCGGCGCAGGAGGCACGGCGGTGAGCGGCCGGGCCTGGACAATCCACAACCGGTCTCCGGCCATGGCCCATTCGATGTCCTGGGGGCCTCCGAAGTGTTGTTCGATGCGGGAACAGATCCCGGCCAGCCGCAGCAGGGCCGCCTCACCCAGCTGGGCCGCTTCGGTGCCGCCACGCTGGGACTCGGTTCCGCCGTCGGACTTGGACCGGATGACCACCTCGCGCAGTCCGGCCTGGCGGGAGAGGACCCTGCCGTCGCGGGAAAGCACGAACTGGTCGGGCGTGACCAGGCCCGACACCACCGCCTCGCCCAGGCCGGCGCTGGCATTGACGACGATCTCGCTGCGCACGCCGGTGACCGGGTTGGCGGTGAAGGCAACCCCGGCGGTGTCGGCGTCGACCATGGCCTGGACGACGACGGCGATCTGCACCTGCGCGTGGTCGATCCCCGCCTTGCTCCGGTAGGCGACGGCGCGCTCCGTCCACAGTGACGCCCAGCACCGGCGCACCGCGTCGACGACTTCCCGCTCCCCCACGATGTTCAGGTAGCTGTCCTGCTGACCGGCAAAGGTGGCGCCCGGGAGGTCTTCGGCGGTGGCGCTCGAGCGCACGGCCACGGGGCCGGATCCCAGCTTGAGGTAGGCGTCCAGGATGGCAGCGGCAACGTCGTCGGGGACCGCAGCGTCCGTGATGGCGTCGCCCATTCCGCCGGCAGCCGTCCCGGTGGCGAGCCCGGCCGCGTCGATGGCGGCGCGATAGCTGGCGGTCAGCACGACAAAGCCGTCGGGCACGTTGAAACCGCCGCGGATCAGTTCTCCGAGGTTGGCCGCCTTGCCGCCGGCGCTGCCGAGATCAGACTTCCCCACCTGGGCGAGCCCTGCAACCAGTGCATCCTGTGCGCCCATGCCAACTCCTCGTTTTGTTCCGGCGGATCGAACACCGCCAATTAGAGAACCACCAGTACTCTAAATTGCGGACTTCGGCGCCGTCAATCCCCGCCCGCCCCAACACCCTCTTCAAACGCCGCTTCAAACGCCGCACCAGATAATCCCCATTTTTCCCCGATCCCGCATCAGATAATTCCCCCATTTCCCTGACGCGGCATCAGATAAACGCCGGTTTTCGTGGACGCCGCATCACCTGTGGATAACTTCTGCGGGAATTCCAGGATGGCGACACAATTAAGCCCATGGACGCCAACGACGAACTTCCCACAAACGGCACACCCTTCACCCGCGCTGAGGCACCAGGCCTGGGTTATTCGCCCGGCCAGCTCAACGGCAAACAGATCGAACACGTCAGCAGGAGCATCTACCGCCCACCCGATTGGCAATTCAACCTTCGAGAGGCTGCACGGGCGCTTTCGGCGGCGTCCCCCGGAGGCTGGATCTCACATGGCACCGCGGCCAGGATCCATGGCCTCGTCCTGCCGCCGTGGCTGTCCGATTCGAATGAGCTGCACCTGAGCAAGCCCCGAGAACTGCCGCAGCTGCGCCGCAAGGGCATCACACCGCACAACGTCTCCACCAGGCCGGGAGAAGTCGAATTCATCGAAGAAATGTGGATCAGCACCAGGGCGCGCACGTGGCTGGACCTGGCCCGCGTCCTGCCGCTGCGCGACCTCATCTGCCTGGGCGACCAGCTCATCCGGATACCCCGCCCGGAATTCGAAGGACGCAGCGACCCATTCACCACCCTCAAAAAATTGCGCGGCATGGTCGAATCGCACAAGAATCTGCAGGGGATTGTGCGCGCCCGCCAGGCCCTGGAGCTCATGAGAGTGGGCGCTGATTCGCCACCCGAAACCTTGATGCGGCTGGCCATGGCAGACGCCAATCTCCCCGAGCCCGCGCTTCAGCTGAAGCTCTGGGACGGCCGCAATTCCCCCTCGGCTGATGCAGGCTACCGCCCCCAGCGAATCGCCCTCCAGTACGACGGCGCCCATCACCTCGATGAAATCCAGCGGCGCAAGGACCAGCACCGGGACAAGGCATTTCGGTCGGCGGGATGGACGGTGCTGACGTTTACAGAAAGCGACCTCAACGACGGGTTCCGGGATGCTGTCCGGCGCATCAAGACGGCACTGCGCCAATCCCTGGTTGATCCGACCGTAGCCTCCGGCTTTGCGTCGGGAAACTGATGCGGCGTCGGGTGAAACATCGATTTACCTGATGCGGCGTCGGGACGGGGTTGGGATGGGGAGCGGGGCTAGGCGATTCGGGCCGGGTGGGTGTACACATTCAGCGTATTCCCGCGGCTGAATCCCACCAGCGTCACCCCGCTGCCCTGGGCCAGTTCAACGGCCAGGGACGACGGCGCACTCACCGCAGCGAGAACCGGTACCCCCGCCATCGCGGCCTTTTGAACGAGCTCAAAGGACGCCCGGCCGGAAACCTGCAGGACGGTGTTGGACAGGGGCAGCTGCCTTTCCCTGAAGGAGGCTCCCACCACCTTGTCGACCGCATTGTGCCGGCCCACGTCCTCGCGGAGCATGAGCAGTTCACCGTCGGGCGCAAACAGCCCTGCGGCGTGGACGCCCCCGGTCTTCTCAAACAGCTTCTGCTGCTCGCGCATGGTGCCCGGCAGCGCCGCCAGCACGTCGGCGGCAATGAGCACCTGGTCCACGGGCGCCTTGACGGCAAAGTGGGAGGACTTGCGGACGGCGTCGATGGAGGCCGTGCCACAGATGCCGCAGGCGCTGGAGGTCGTGACGTGGCGCTGTGCTGCCGGCAGCGGCATTGCCACATCCGGGCGCAGCTGCGCCTCCACCACGTTGAAGGTCTGCTGCCCGTTCTCGTCCTCGCCCGCGCAGAAGCGCAGCGAAATGAGCTGGTCGGGGTCAAAAATGATGCCCTCGGACACCAGGAATCCGGCCACCAGGTCAAAGTCGTCGCCTGGGGTGCGCATCGTGACCGTGAAGGATTCATGCCCCAGCCGGATCTCCAGGGGCTCCTCCACGGCGAGTGCCTCCTCGCGGACAACACGGCGGTTGCCACCCACGTCGATCTTGGTGGCCTTGATCCTGCGAATTAGCCGTCCCATGAAATCCTCCCAAATGCCAAAGCGTCTAAGATCAGACTAGATGCTTCGCGATGAAGGGACCCGTCATGGCCGGCAAGGCGCCTCAGGAAAACATTGATGAACAGCAGCTCTCTGTGGGCAGTGTGCAGAAAAAGGCGGTGGGCATTCCCGGCATTGTGCACGCCATGGAGATCTCGCTCAAGCAGATGGGGCCTGTCCGCTCGGCCCAAACACTGCTGCAAATCAACCAGAAGGACGGCTTTGACTGCATGGGCTGTGCCTGGCCCGAAGGCGACAAGCGGCACAAGGCGGAGTTCTGCGAAAACGGGGCCAAGGCAGTGGCCGAAGAAGCCACCAAAAGGCGGGTGCCGCCGTCGTTCTTTGCGGAGCACAGTGTCAGCGAGCTGCGCGAATGGGACGGCTACCGGCTGGGCCAGCAGGGCCGGCTGACCGATCCCATGTACCTGGCCGAGGGCAGCGACCATTACGTGCCGGTGACATGGGAACGTGCGCTGGGGATCCTGGCGGATGAGCTGAAGGCGCTGAAGGACCCCAACGAGGCCATCTTCTACACTTCCGGGCGCACCTCCAACGAGGCCGCTTTCCTGTACCAGCTGATGGTGCGCGGGCTGGGCACGAACAACCTGCCGGACTGCTCCAACATGTGCCACGAGTCGAGCGGTTCGGCACTGACGGAGACCATCGGCATCGGCAAGGGCTCGGTGTCGCTGGAGGACATTTATGACGCGGACCTGATCCTGATCGCCGGCCAGAATCCCGGCACCAACCACCCCCGCATGCTCACCGCGCTGGAGAAGGCCAAGAAAAACGGGGCCGTGATCGTAGCGATCAACCCGCTGCCCGAGGCCGGGCTGATGCGCTTTGAAAACCCGCAGACCATCCGCGGGCTGGTGGGCGGCGGCACCCCGCTGGCCGACGATTTCCTGCAGATCAAGCTCGGCGGCGACCAGGCACTTTTCCAGGGTCTGGGCAAGTTCCTGCTCGAGGAGCAGCGCCGCCCCGGCTCCCCCAATGCCGGACGCGTCTTCGACACCGCGTTCATCGAGGGCCACACCACGGGCCTCGAAGAGTATTTGGCACAGTTGAGCCAAGTCAGCTGGGATGAGATCGTCACCGCCACGGGCCTCACGGAACACCAGATCCGCGCCACTGGCGAACGCCTCCTCGCCTCCAAGGCCACCGTGGTGTGCTGGGCCATGGGACTGACACAGCACAAGCACTCCGTGGCCATGCTGCGCGACATCGTCAACGTCCTCCTGCTGCAGGGCAACATCGGCAAGCCCGGCGCCGGCGTCTGCCCCGTCCGCGGCCACTCCAACGTCCAGGGCGACCGCACCATGGGCATCTTCGAACGCATGCCCGCCGCCTTCCACGACGCCTTGGACCGTGAATTCTCCTTCGCCTCCCCGCGCCCCGACGGCTTCGACACCGTTGCCGCGATCGAGGCCATGCGGGACGGGAAGGCCGGCGTCTTCCTGGGCATGGGCGGCAACTTTGTCCGCGCCACACCGGACTCACAGGTCACCGAGGCCGCGCTGAACAACCTCTCACTCACGGCGCAGATCTCCACGAAGCTGAACAAGTCCCACCTCATCACGGGGCGCACGGCACTGATCCTGCCCACCCTCGGCCGCACCGAGCGCGACAGCCAGGCCACCGGCGACCAGCGCGTCACGGTCGAGGATTCCATGAGCGCCGTGCACGCCTCGCGCGGGCGGCTCGCCCCGGCGTCGGGCAACCTGCTCTCCGAGGTGGCCATTGTGTGCCGCCTCGCCAAGCTGCTGTTTTCCACGGACGACGGCGGCACCCGCCCGGGCGCGCCGCTCGCCGACTGGGATGCCCTGGCAGGGAACTACAGCCTGATCCGCTCCCACATTGCCGCCGTGGTCCCGGGCTTTGAGGACTTCGAGGCAAAGATCGAGAAGCCCGGCGGCTTTGTCCTGCCGCACGGGCCCCGCGACTCGCGCACCTTCACCACCGACTCCGGACTGGCCCACTTCACGGCGAACGAGCTGGAATACCCCAAGGTGCCGGAGGGCAGGCTGCTGCTGCAGACACTGCGCTCCCACGACCAGTACAACACCACCATTTACGGCAAGGACGACCGCTACCGCGGCATCAAGAACGGGCGCCGAGTGGTGTTCGTGAACCAAGAGGACCTGGACGCCTTCGGCATCAAGGACGGCACCATGGTGGACCTGGTGTCCGAATGGAAGGACGGAGTGGACCGGCGTGCCCCCGAATTCCGCGTAGTGGCCTATTCAACGCCCGTGGGCTGCGCCGCCGCGTACTACCCGGAAACCAACGTCTTGGTGCCACTTGATTCCAAGGCCGATGTCAGCGGCACGCCCACGTCCAAGTCGGTGGTGATCCGCCTGGAGCCCGTGGGCTGACGCGGCGCGGCTCGACCGTCCGCCGCCACGGGCCCGGTCAGCTCGCCGGAACGTCGTGGGCCAGGAGCAGTGGGAGCTTGGCCCCCATGGTGCACTCCAGCAGCTCCGTCACTGACGAGTCCTGGCCATAGAGGTCGGTCAGGCGCAGACTGATCAGGGTGTTCATGAGCATGCCGTGGGCAAGGAAGTCACGCGTCATTACATCACCCAGTCCGGCCTCGTCCCGCACTAGGCGGTAGATGTCGAGGAAGCCCTCGCGGGCGTGCGCACCAATGACGGGTTCATGCCCGGAGATGAACGACTGCATCAACATGAGCAGGATGCCCCGGTCCTGGACCAGGTCGGCATAGGCCAGTGACATCAGCTGCTTGAGCTGGGCCTCCCGGCTGCTGCCCCTGGCCGGGTCCAGCGCGGCCACCTTGTCGGCGAGCCGTCCGCCGTCGTAATCAGCAATGACGGAACGGAAGCTGCCCAGCAACTTGCCCAGCGCACGGTCCAGCGCCTCCAGGAAAAGCTTCTCCTTGCTGCCAAACATCCGCACCACGTAGGGCTGGCTGATGTTGGCGGCCTTGGCCACCTGGTCGGTGGTGGCCCCTTCGTAGCCCCGCTCGGCAAACACGGCGGTTGCGGCCGCGAGGATCAATTCCCGGCGTTCGGCTGCCGGCATGCGCACGGCCTTGCCGGCGGCCTGCTGAACTTTTTTTACATCCATGCTTGACATGTTATCAGTTGATTACTAACTTGATTCCATAAGTAATCATCCGATTACCTCAAGATGTGCAAGCCTCCCGGAATCGAAGACCATGAACCGCAAAATCCCCGTCTGGCTGGCGGTCGCCGCCGCCTCACTTCCCGTCTTTATGGCCACCTTGGACAACCTTGTGGTCACCAACGCGCTGCCCGTAATCCACGAAAAGCTGGGGGCCGGCGTCGAGGAACTGCAATGGATCGTCAACGCCTACGCACTGAGTTTCGCCACCTTCATGCTGCTGGCCGTGGGCCTGGGCGACAGGTTTGGCCGCCGCCGGGTCTTCCTGGCCGGCCTGGCGATCTTCACGCTCGCATCTGCCGGCGCGGCGCTCAGCACAGACCCCACGGCCCTCATCACGGCCCGAGCCGTCCAGGGCCTGGGCGCTGCCGCCATCATGCCGCTGTCGCTGACGTTGCTCGCCGGCTCCGTCAGCCGCGAACGCCGCCCCCTCGCCATCGGCATCTGGGGCGGCGTGTCCGGGCTCGGTGTGGCGCTGGGCCCCCTGGTGGGCGGCGCCGTCGTCGAGGGCTGGAACTGGCAGGCCATTTTCTGGCTCAACGTCCCCCTCGGCATCATCGCCATCCCGCTCGTGCTGGCGGGCCTGCCCAACAGCTTTGGCGCCCGTGTCCGGGCCGACATCATCGGGCTGGTCCTCTCCGGGCTGGGCCTGCTGGGCGTCGTGTTCGGGATCGTCCGCGGCAACGAGGCCGGCTGGGGCAGCCCCCAGGTTCTAACCGCACTGATCGGCGGCGGCGTGCTCCTGGCGGCCTTCCTCGCCAGGGAATCCCGCACCGCCGCACCGCTGCTGCCGCTGCGCCTGTTCCACGACCGCAGCTTCACCGTCGCCAACATCGTGGGCCTGACGTTCAGCTTCGGCATCTTCGGCTCGGTCTTCATCCTCATCCAGTTCCTGCAGGTGGTCCAGGGCTACAGCCCGCTTGAGGCCGGCGTGCTGACCATGCCGTGGACCCTGGCACCCATGGTTGTCGCACCGCTGGCAGGGCTCCTCGCCCCGCGCCTGGGCACCCGCACGCTCATGATCGCGGGCCTGGCCCTCCTCGCGGCCGGCATGTTCTGGCTCGCAGCCAACCTCAGCGCCGCCATCAGCTACCCCCTGATGGTCCCCGGATTCGTCGCGGCCGGCATCGGCATGGGCCTGGTCTTCGCACCAATGTCCACGGCGGTCCTCGCCAACATGCACAGCAACGACCACGCCAAGGCCTCCGGCACCAACTCCACGCTCCGCGAGGTGGGTGTGGCCCTCGGCGTCGCGGTCCTGACCGCCGTGTTCACCGGCGCCGGCGGGCAGCTGACCCCCACCGGCTTCGTCGGCGCCGCCATTCCCGCGGTCTACGTCGGTGCCGCCGTTCTGGTCGCCGCCTTCGTCGCCGCCTTCTGGCTCCCCGCGCGCGACCATGCCCGCAGGCTCGCCGCCGCCGTCCCCGAGGACGAGTCCGCGGTCATGCCCGAGGGCACCCCCGCCGCTGCCCTTCCGGATAAGTTCCCCGCTCTCTCGGATGGCGAGCACGACGGCGGAACTTCCGTATCGCTGCCGGCCCACGTCCGCGCCTGACCCGCCCGGGCGCTGCCTGGTCCGGGATCCATTCGGACATCAAACGCGCGAAGAACCGCCCGCAGTCCCCTGCTGCTGCGCACCGTTATTTCGGAACCGTGCGCAACACCAGCGTGGCGCACCATTCGGAAAGAACCATGCGCAGCAGCCGAAGTGAATGCACGCACGACGGCGGATCTTCCGTACCGCCGCCGGCTCGCGTCCGCGCCTGGCCCGCCCGGGAAGGGCTGCTACTCCCAGGGGTGACGGCCCCAGTCGCCGCCGTCCAGCCAGCCCAGTGTCTGCTCCCAAAAGGTGTGCCGGTAGCGGCTGTGGAACAGCGCAAAGTGCCCCAGCTGCTTTTCGCCATAATCGGCCGGATGCAGGTGAATGACGCGGGAGGGGCTGTTGGGCGTATACGCGACGGCGCGTTCCATGGCGGGAATGGTGGCATAGGAGTCGTCGTCGGGCGCCAGTGCCAGGATCGGCGCCGTCACAGCGGCCAGGCGGGCGCGGAGGGCGTCGCGCTGGGAGCCCCGGGCCGCCGTCGTAAAATCCTTCCGGGAGCGGGCCCAGTCAAGGGCGACGCCAAACGGCAGGTCCTCCATGAGGCCCAGCCGCTTGGCCGGGAAGTAGCCAAAAGTGGGCAGCAGCGGCAGCATCAGGGCTGCGCGCCCCCAGTGCCCGAGCTGGTGGCGGACGGTGAGGTCGCGCCAGTAGGCGTGCTGGGCGCCCACGGTGAGGATCCGCCCGAGCCGGGCCGCGTTGGCCGCCAGCCCCACGCCGAATCCGCCGAAGCTGTGCCCCACAAAGTGCACCGGCTTGCCGCCGCTGTGCGAGAGCGCCCAGTCCAGGACCGCGTCGATGTCCAGCGAGCCCCACTGGTACCAGCGGACCTTCTGCCCGCGAAGCGGCCCACCCCGCGACTCCCCTATGCCGCGGTAGTCGAACGTGAGGGCCGTGTATCCGGAGCCAGCCAGGAACGCGGCATAGCGGTGGTAGTAGGCGGCCTTCACCGCGGTGGCCGGGCCGATGACCACAGTTCCGCGGTGTTCAACGCGGCCGGGCACCTCAAACAGGGTGCCGTGGATGGCGCGCCCGTCGGCACAGGTGAAGGTCAGTTCCACGGCAGCGGCAGCGACGGCAGGGATTCGCCCATCTTCACCCCATGCGGCGGAACCACCATGAGCCCGTCGGCCTGGGACAGCCCGCGCATCATGGCCGAATCGGTGTGTGCGCACGGCGAGGCCAGCCCGTACACCAGCCGGTACGGCATGATCCGGGTCGGCCCGTGGTAGGCCTTGACGGGAGAGCCACACGCCACCGACCCCACCGCCGGGCGGGGCAGGCTGCCGAGCCGCGCGAGCAAGGGGGCGCCAAGGGTGGCCAGGCCCACCATGGCGGCGAGGGGGTTCCCCGGCAGGCCCACAATGAAGCGCCCGTCCGGCAGTTCGGCCAGCAGGGTGGGGTGGCCGGGGCGCATGGCAATGTGCGGAATATGGAAGGTGCCGCCCATGGCCAGGATCGCTTCGCGCAGGAAGTCGGCCGATGAGTGGCCGGTGGCACCGGTGGTGATGACGACGTCGGCCGGGTCATCCCCGTCGTCGGCCAGCGCGTCCAGTACGGAGGCGAGGCTGTCCGCGGCCCGCTGCAGCGCCACCACGGCCCCACCCAGCGTTTCCACCACGGAGCCCAACTGCGGGGAAAACGCGTCGCGCACAAATCCGGGGTCGGGGATTCCGGAGGACACTACCTCGTCGCCAGTCAGGACGATCTTCACGGCGGGCCTGCCGAGAACCGAGAGCTCGTCGTGGCCGCCCAGGGCCGCGAGGGAAATATGTGCGGGATTCAGCGTGGTTCCGGCCTTGGCCAGCAGTTCGCCAGCCTCCGCCTCCTGCCCCGCGGGGCGGATGTGCTGGCCGTTCTTCGGTTCGCCGGGACGCGCCCCGCCGCCCAGGACCAGCACCGGAAGTCCCTCCGAGTCCGTGGAAATCTGCCCCGATTCGCTGCGCAGGACCGCCTTGGCGCCTGTGGGAATCAGCCCGCCGGTGACAATCGGCACGGCCTGTCCCGGCGCCAGCGGCTCGCCCGGCTCGGCCAGGATCCACGGCGCGCTGCCGGCCACCGCCCAGCCGTCCATCGCCGACGAGGCGTAGTGCGGCATCGCATGCCGTGCGTGCAGGTCCGCCGCAAGAATCCGTCCCAGCGCGGAACCCAGCGGCACGGCGTGGGCGGGCAGCGGCTGCGCCACGGACCACGCCAGCTCCCTGGCCTCCTCCCAGGTGTGGGGCAGGACGACGGCGGGCACCTCGGCAGGTGCCGCGTCTCCGCCGGCCGCCGGGGCCGGCTCCGGTGATGCCCCGCGTGCCGCAGGACTCTGCTGTTCAGCCATGGCCGGGGTTACCCTGCGGCGGGCGCTTCGGTGGCGGAATCGGTGCCGGGACCCGTGGAACCGGGTGCTGCGGGTGCTTCCGCGGCGGACAGCTTCTTGGCCAGCCCCAGTGCGGCCCTCATGGCGGTGGCCTCGTCGGTCTGCCCGGATCCGGCGGCCAGTCCTGCGGCCATGCCTGCCACGAAGGTGGTGAGCGGCGCGGCCGGGCGCACGATCGAGTGCGCGGCAACACCGGCCAGGTTCAGGACGGCGTGGATGTCCACGTCAATGTCTGCGATCTCAAAAGCCTCAAGCAGTTTCCGCGTCCATGCCTGCAAGAGCTCGTCGTGGTTCTCCATCTGCTGTCCTTCCGCAGTGGGCGGCGCCACCGCAATCCCTTGCGCGCGGGCGTCATCCCAGGTGTCAATGTCG
Source organism: Sporosarcina beigongshangi (assembly GCF_016820535.1). Classification (GTDB taxonomy): domain Bacteria; phylum Actinomycetota; class Actinomycetes; order Actinomycetales; family Micrococcaceae; genus Specibacter. Next base: position 308,834 of record NZ_JADHDY010000004.1, read on the forward strand.
GCCGCCAGCCGGGACGGCACGGCACATTCCAACATGTTCACACTAGCAATCAACGAGAAGACAGACGCATTCTCCAGCCGGTGTGCCGCCCGCGCCGCCGCCACGGCAGCCCGCAATTCCGGCAGCGGGTAGATTGCCGCCAGCGGCTGCATCTTCCCGCCGGACACCGCCATGACCCCCTGCCCGGGCCCGCACGCAGCCATGGCCGACACCAGCCGCCGCGCCAGCTCCCCCGCACCCGGCATGTCGCACGCCAGCACCAGCACGTGCCCGCCCTCCCCGGCCAGGGCCCCGATGCCTGCGGCAAGGCCCGCCGCGGGCCCAGAGAACGGCGGGTCCTCCTGCACCGTGGCCACATTCCCGGCGCGCTCTGCGCCCGCCAGCCAAAGCTGAATCCTGTCCCCGGGCCCCACGACGGCGATCGCGGCCGGCGCTGTTTCGCCGCCTTCCGCCGTGGCCGGCCCTGGCACCGGGCGCTGCGGGGAGACGCCGTGGCTGGCTGCCGGCAGTGCTGCCGTGCCCAACGCCACGGCACCGGCCGCAGCGTCCACAGTCCGTGCCAGCAGGGTCTGCCCTTCCACCACCAGCCCTGCCTTTGGAACGCCGCCCAGCCGCCGCGACAGCCCGCCGGCCAAGACAACTGCCTGCAGGGACACGGGTGCGTTCACTCTCATGTGGCCATCGTATCGGCCAATCCGGCATGCCCCGCGCCGAAAGTTCCGGGCAAGTAAATTGTGCACTCACTGCATATTTGCAGGAACTGCAATTATTGTTTTGGTTGTGCCCAACGGAACCGCGTGGCACACACCGTGCACCTTCATGGGAGCCACCATGGGCATTGCAGCAGCGGAACCCCTGCCCCGCGGGCTGTCCCCCCAGGACACCCTGCGCAGCAGGAAGCAGGCCGCCACCCGCCTGGCCATCCGCCGGGCCGCGATCGAGCTGGGCCTGGCACACGGCTATGACAGCGTCACCGTCGACATGATCTGCAACGCCTCGGGAGTTTCCGCCCGCACCTTCTTCAACTACTTCGGCAGCAAGGAAGGCGCCTACACCAGCCCCCGGAAGCCGCTGCCGGGCGACGCCGCGCTGACGGCCTTCATTGCCGGCGGCAGCTCGGGAGTGCTCACCGGGCTCTTCGACCTCATCGCGGGAACCTTTGTTGAGGCGGAGTCCAGCCTGGAACTGTTCCAGGCACGCCACCGGCTCATCCAGCAAACCCCAGAACTGCTGGGCAGGGAAAAGGAGCGCATTAGTGAAACGGAAGAAATCTTCGTCGGCTATGTGATGGAGCGCTTCCACCACGACGGCAGGACCGTCCGGGACACCCCCGACCTGGCAGATGAGGCCCGCATGCTCGTCGCGCTCGTTTCCGGCGCGCTGCGCTTTGCCCTGCAGAAGTGGGCTGCGGGAAACTTCAGCGACGACCGCGCGCACCTGGTGGAATCAGCCTCGGCGCTGATCAAGCGCATCACCGGCAACGAGCACTGGCCCTAAACCGCCGCCACGCCGCCGTCCCCCAGCATCGCCGCATGAGCCGGCGACATACGCCCAGGCCGCCGTCCGGCGTCGGGCTTCACACAAAGAACATTCTCAACCACCGCCGCCTGCCTGCCATCCGGCCGCTAGGAATCCACCATGAGCTCCCCCTCCCAAACCGTCCACCCGCCCACTGAAACCGACCGGCGCGGCATCCTACTGGTGTTTGCCGGCCTCATGCTGACCATGCTGCTGGCTTCGCTGGACCAGACCATTTTCAGCACCGCGCTGCCCACCATTGTTGGCGAACTCCACGGCGTGAACGAGATGTTGTGGGTCATCACCATCTACATCCTGGCCTCGACCATCATGCTGCCGATCTATGGCAAGATCGGTGACCTCATGGGCCGCAAGGGCCTGTTCATCGGAGCGATTTCGGTGTTCATCGCCGGCTCGATCATCGGCGGCTTTGCCCAGGACATGACGTGGCTGATCATTGGCCGCGGTGTCCAGGGCCTGGGCGGCGGCGGGCTGATGCTGCTCTCGCAGGCCATCATCGCCGACGTGGTGCCCGCCCGGGAACGCGGGCGGTACATGGGCATCATGGGCGGCGTGTTTGCTCTGTCGTCCGTGGCGGGGCCGCTGCTGGGCGGCTGGTTCACCGACGGGATCGGCTGGCGGTGGGGCCTGTGGATGAACATTCCGCTGGGCCTGCTGGCCATCGCCTCCGCAGCCTTCTTCCTGCGGCTGCCGGAACACCCACGGATCAAGGCCCGCGTGGACGTTGCCGGCATGGCGCTGCTGGGCGTCACCTCCACCCTGCTGGTGCTGGTCAGCACATGGGGCGGAACCAAGTACGTCTGGGGCTCGCCGCAGATCCTGCTCATGGGTGTGGGCACTCTGCTGGCTGCAGGGGTGTTCGTTGCGGTGGAGCACCGGGCCGATCATCCGGTGATGTCGCTGGAGCTGTTCAAGGACCGCAACTTCAACCTGACCACGGCGGCCGGGCTCATCACGGGCATCGCCATGTTTGGCACGTTGGCCTACATGCCCACATTCCTGCAGATGGTCACCGGGGCCAACGCAACCCAGGCCGGGTTCCTCATGATCCCCATGATGGCCGGCGTGCTGCTGACCTCGATCGCGTCGGGGCAGCTGGTGACGCGCACCGGACGCTACAAGTGGCTGCCTGTCACCGGCATGTTCATTGTGGCGGGCGCGCTGGTGCTGCTCTCGACGATGTCGCCCGCCATGGCGGTGGGGGTCATTTGCGCCTACCTCGCCATCATGGGCATTGGGCTGGGCACGTCCATGCAGATCCTGGTGCTCATTGTGCAGAACCAATTCCCCAACTCACAGGTGGGCATGGCCACGGCCTCCAACAACTACTTCCGCCAGATCGGCGCGTCGCTGGGGTCCGCCGTGGTGGGCAGCCTCTTCGCCACCCGGCTGGCCTCGCTGCTTACAGAACGCCTTCCCAGTTCCGGGGCCGGAGGCTCCGGGGCCGGCGGAGGCGGGATCAACGCGCTGACGCCGGCGCTGGTGCGGGCCATGCCTGAGCCGCTGCGCTCCCTTGTTGTGGGCTCCTACAGCGACGCCCTGACGCCGATCTTCGTGTACATGGTGCCGCTGCTGGTGCTGGCCGGGATCCTGCTGCTGTTCGTCAGGGAGGTTCCCCTGGCCACCACCATTGACCGCAGCACCCCGGACAGCGGAACGGCCATGGACGGGAACGGGACCGGCGGAGACGGCCCCGTCGTCCGGGACGTGAAGGTTCATGCCGGAATCGCCGTGGAGGATGGCATGGGAAGCCCGGTGCGGGCCGACGCTCATGCCCCCGGGCGGAACAACGCCCAAGGCAGGGCCGGCCACGGGAGCCCTGACGCGTCGGCTGGACCCGGGCCGGCCTAACTGTCCGAAGGGACGGCGGTTGCGGAAAGGCGGGTGCAGGACTCCGTCGGATCCTCCACCCGCCTTCCCGTCCCGGATCCCGGCAGGCGGCACGGGGACAGCCGCCCGCCGGCCCAATCAACGCCATGGGATCCTGCGGGCAGGGCCGGCAGCAGGGCCTTTCGCAAGCCGGGCGGGCCGTGAACCGGGCGCCGAGATCGGGTCAAGAGCCGTTAAATCAATGAACCCCGTCCGTGGACGGGGTTCATTGGATGATGATGGTCTTCTTAGTGACCCATCGCAATGAAAACGGGACCTGAACCGACGTAGGCGGAGAAGACAGTGGTCGTGAAACCGTTCCATCCACCATGTACGGCCTGGCCGTTGCCAATGTAGACAGCAATGTGGGCCAGGCCCGCTCCGCCATCTGCGTAGTAAAGCAGGTCACCGGGCTGAGCTTCAGCAGCGGAGATCGTGCGACCAAGGCTCAGGTAGCCGGCAGGCCAGCCATGGTAGTTGATGCCAGCTGCAGCGAGTGCGTTGGAGGCCAGCGCAGTGCAGTCCTGGGAAACGCCAACCTGTGCCAATGCGGCGCTGGCAATGGTGGCGCCAATTCCGCTCTGGGCTACAGGAGCCGGAGCTGCCTCAGGGGTCGTCGTAGTGACAACAGGTGCCGGTGCTTCAACGGCTGCCGCGGGGGCTGCTGCTGGGGCTTCAGTCGTGTCAGCGACTGCGACAACCTCGTTGCTCTGTGCCTCTACAACTGCCGGTGCCTCAACAACAGGAGCCGGGGTGGAGGTGATTGCGGGAGTGGCGAAGGAAATCTTCACCGTGGATGCTGCCGTGATGCCGGATGCAAGCTCCGACTTCAGGTTAAGCGTTGTTGCACCGTCAGATGCGCGCTCCACTGTGGGAGTTGCTGCATTTGCTGCGATGCCGGATGTCAAAACCAAGCCAGATGCTGCTGCTACAACAACGGCCTGACGACCAACCCCGCCGACGTTAGAGCTGACGGCCTTTGTAAGGGCGGAAATCGTGCCGGTTTTAACAACCTCGGCGCGGTGGCGCCCGAGGGCAGTATTTGAAGCCAAGAAGGATTCCTCTCCCAAAGCCTGCGAGGTAAGCTGTCGGATTCGGATGGGAGTCACCCGGCCGCTCGGCGTTGGCACACTTCTGGAATAGTTTCCTATCCAGGTGGTTGAACGCTTCGCGGCTTCACCCCTAGGACTTTGCACAATGTGCAAGATCCAAATAATGGTTCCCCCGCCCCTGCCAGACGATTGATACGAACGGACCATGAGCGGTGGCAGAGCTAGGCAATCCACTCATGGGCGCCAACTTGATTCGAAGTTGGCGCGGTTACGACGTTACAACAGATTTTTAGCTATGTCACGTTAAGGTCACGGTCCTGTGACTAAGTCGTAACCCAGCGTGGGCTGTGGAGGACTTAAAGCCAGCCCATGGGATCGACGGTCGCGTCATCGACGATGACCTCGAAGTGCAGGTGGCAGCCGGTGGAGGCGCCCGTGGTGCCGCTGAGGCCCACAATGCCGCCGCGCGGGACTTCCTGGCCCACTGCAACACTGATGCTGCTCATGTGGTTGTAGGACGTCGAGAGGCCGTTGCCGTGGTCCACGACCACGCGGTTGCCTCCGCCATACTGGTGCCAGCCGGCAAAGGTGACTACGCCGCCTGCTGCGGCAAGCACGCTGTTGCCGCAACCGATCGCGAAGTCCTGGCCTGTGTGCATCTCGCCCATCTGGCCTGTGATGGGGTTGATGCGTCCACCGAACGGGGAGCTCGTGACCATGTTTTCCAGTGGTGCTGACAGCGTGCCCTTGGCGGCCTGCGGGGTGACGTTGGAGGCCTCGACCTTCAACGTTTCATGCAGCTGGCCGTCCGGGTTCAGCGCACTGGCGACGTTGGGGGATGCGAAAGTAATGGGAACTTCGGCGCCTGCGGTGACGATGGTCTCGACGGAGGCGGTCTGCTCGGGGGCTGCATGCAGCGTGTCCGGTGCTTGGGTGGACGGCAGCGTGACGGCCAGTACCAGGCCGGTTGCAGCCATGGCCACGCCAACCTTTTGCCCGGCGCCGCTGGCGGCTCCTGCCCGCAGCAGCTGGGCCATGGAAACACCTGAAGGTGCGCTGGCGCGTTCTGCAGCAATGGCCTCACGGCGGCCTCCGGATACGGAAGCCGGCACATGAGTTACCGGCGACGACGCACGGCGGCGCCCCCGCTGTTTAACTTCTGACACAAAAAACCTCTCTATAAAGCACCTGCGAAGTTAGCTGTCGGATTCGGATCAGAGAGTCGTGCTTTTGATCCGGTCCACACTTTTTGCACAGCTCAAGCCATGACGCAGTCCAACGGAATACGCCAGAAGAGAGTTGTGCTATATGTGGACTTCACCCCAAGACAGGCTGGATTGCCTGCCAAAAGTGGTTCCCCCGCCCTTGCCTTACGGATTACTGTCCAGCCTGCGAAGGCAAGGTTCGGTGTCGCAGTCTGGTAACGCTTTGGTTACGGCGTTAGATGATTACTATACGGTAAATCCGGTAAACGTGATAATTCCGTTACCTAGATCATCAATACCTGTGTGTCACCCGGTCGGATGGCACGAGAAAACACTAGCTCATGGAGACGAAGACATGGGACGCAACCTCCGGCGGAAGCTCCAGCGCACCCTCGATTCCGGGCACCCGGACGGAGATGTATTCACCGGCGCGCGCCAGTGAAATCTGCGCCCCGGGGCGCAATCCACCCTCATCCAACTGCTGGAGCAACTCAGGCTCCACCTGGATCCGCTCGGACAACCTGTGAATAATCACCCGCTGTCCGGGTGCATAAGTATTCATCGCGGACACCAGCGTGACAAGGCCGGCTGAGAACTCGGGCGACACCTGCCCGCCAAGTTCTTCCAGTCCCGGGATGGGATTGCCGTAAGGGGATTCGTCGGGCTGGCCCAGCAGGTCAAACAACCGCTGCTCCACCCGCTCGCTCATGACATGCTCCCAGCGGCAGGCTTCCTCATGCACATAGGCCCAGTCCAGGCCGATGACGTCGGAGAGCAGGCGTTCGGCGAGGCGGTGCTTGCGCATGACCCGGGTAGCCTTGTCGCGGCCGGCGGGCGTCAGCTCCAGGTGGCGGTCGCCGGAAACGATGACGAGGCCGTCGCGCTCCATCCGGCCAATGGTCTGCGAAACGGTGGGGCCGGAGTGGTGCAGGCGCTCGGCAATGCGCGCCCGCAGGGCCACAATGTTCTCCTCTTCCAACTCCAGGATGGTTCGCAAGTACATTTCGGTCGTGTCAATAAGATCAGCCACGTCAGCATCCTCCTGTTATGTTGGGCAAGAATTTTAGGCAAAGACCACCGTCTCTACGTTAGCCTGAATGCCGTACCCGAAGGTAACCGCACCCGCCCAGGGCAACCCCGCGCCGTCGAACTATATTTCGGCATGTCACGGATTTTTCCTCTCAGCGTAGTTCTGCGGCAGAATTGGCATCAGCCCTTAGGCAACTCAATGTCTTCCATCGCTTAAATTTTGGAGCAACTCGTGAGCGAATCCACGCCCCTCACCATTCCTGCCAACCTGCGCCCCGCCGACGGCCGTTTCGGTGCCGGCCCCTCCAAGGTCCGCCCCGAGCAGGTTGCGGCACTCTCCGAAGCCGGCGCCGCGCTGTTGGGCACCTCCCACCGCCAGGCACCCGTCAAGAACCTTGTGGGCGACGTCCGCAGCGGCCTGAAGCAGTTCTTCAACGCACCCGACGACTACGAGGTCATCCTCGGCGTGGGCGGCTCCACAGCGTTTTGGGATGTGGCAACGTTCGGCCTCGTGGAGAACAAGGCCCAGCACCTCTCCTTCGGCGAGTTCGGCTCCAAGTTTGCCTCCGCCACCAACAACGCCCCCTTCCTGGCGGCATCTTCCATCATCAAGGCCGAACCCGGCACCCGCCCGGTCCCCGTTGCCGAGGCCGGCGTGGACGCCTATGCGTGGCCGCAGAATGAGACCTCCACCGGCGTTGCGGCCCCCGTGAAGCGAGTTGACGGGGCCGACGACGGCGCCCTCGTCCTGGTCGATGCCACGTCCGCGGCCGGCGGGCTGGCCGTGGACGTGCGTGAGAGTGACGTTTACTACTTCGCTCCCCAGAAGAACTTCGCTTCCGACGGCGGCCTGTGGCTTGGGCTGTTCTCCCCCGCAGCCATTGAGCGGGCCAGGCGCATCGGTGCCTCCAACCGCTGGGTGCCGGACTTCCTGAACCTGAACACGGCCATTGACAACTCCCTGCTGAACCAGACATACAACACACCTGCGCTCTCCACCCTGGTCACCCTGAACAGCCAGGTGCAGTGGCTCAACGCGAACGGCGGCCTCGACTTCGCCTCCGCACGCACGGCCGATTCCGCAGGCCGCCTGTACACCTGGGCCGAGGAGTCGGCTGTCGCCAGCCCCTACGTCCTCAACCCGGAGGACCGCTCCAACGTCATCGTCACGATCGACTTCGACGAGTCCGTGGATGCCGCCGCCGTGGCCAAGGTGCTGCGCGCCAATGGCATCGTGGACACCGAGCCGTACCGCAAGCTGGGCCGCAACCAGCTGCGCATCGCCACGTTCGTGGCCATCGACCCCGAGGACATCACTGCACTGACCAAGTGCATCGACTACGTGATCGAGAACCTCTAGCCCCGGGCACTGTTATTAACAGTGCGGCTTGAAGCAGTGCAGTGAAGGCCCCTCCCGACATTCGGGAGGGGCCTTCACTGTTTTAACCCTGGCGTGCCATTAAACGGCATCCGCCATCGATGTCCTGCCGTGCAGCGCCGGCCGTTCCACACTGCAGAAACGGCCCGGCGGCTGCTGGCGTCATTCAGCTGCGTCGTCGCCGTGGTCTGCGTGTTCGGACTCTGCTGACTCTTCTGAGTCGCTGTCTTCCTCGACGCCGTTGTCCCCGGCATCGCTGTCGGCGGCGTCGACGTCCTCGGTGGCGGGGTCGACGTCCTCGGTGGCGGGGTCGCCGGCGTCGCGCCTTTCTTCAGCATGGGCCGCCGCCTCAGCCTCGGCAGCTTCCTGGTCTTCGGGGCGCACGCGCTCCGCCCACGGAACCCACTGGGGGGCAAGGATGGAATCTTCGGTGGGCAGCATGCCAACCTCGTTGACGGTGGATTCCTTGCCACGCGAGACCCGGGCCAGGGAGGCAAACCAGGTCCAGCCCCGGTATCCGTCCTTCTTCGACTCAAACAGGTGCGTCACGCAGCGCACACCCTCGCTCCGGGCGCCAAGGTGCGCGCCGATCTCGGCGTCGCCGGCAATGCTCAGGATGGCATTGCGGGCCGTGGCCACGTCGGCGGCGAGGAAGGCGTCGGGCTTGCCGACCCGCCAGACGGGAACACCGGGACGCGGTGTTGCGCTCTCGCTGGCAGGGGCGGCGGAATCGCCGGGCAGTTCAGTCATGGTGGGCACCGTTACGCGTCAAAGTTGTCGGCGACCTTGCGCAGTGCGGCAGCGATCTTGCCCGCATCTCCGTCAGGATACTTGCCGTTGGTCAGGGATCCTACAGAACGTTCCAAAAGGGACACGAGGTCCTGGACGATGGGTGCCAGGTCCCGTGCGGGCATGCGCTTGGCCTTCGCCACCGACGGCGCACGGTCCAGGATGCGGGCGGCCATGGCCTGGGCGCCCTTGCGGCCGTCGGCCACGCCGAACTCCATGCGCATGCCGGGCTTGATGTCGCCGGCGTCGGCAGGGAGGGCGTTGGCGCGCAGGAACACTTCACGTCCGTCGTCGGCAGCGATGATGCCGAAGCCCTTTTCGTTGTCGTACCACTTCACTTTGCCGATAGGCACTTGCTTTACCCCTTAAAAATCGTTGGTGTGAGCCACTTTCCTTGCCAGTGCGGTTGCTCTTCGCCGTTCTCCGGCTGCCCGGAATCGGGGGCGGGAATCTGGCGGGCGATGCCTGCAGTAACAGGTAGTACAGCTCTACTAGCTCCTAGATTACCGTGTTGCGGGAATTGCTGCGGCTTTGCCCTGTTCCTGTCCGCTGTTAGCGTTATGGACATGAGCCCGCTATATTCTGCACCGCAACCCGTCAGCCGCACCTGGCGGATCTTCAACTACACGGCCATGGGCTTTGCCGTACTGGCTCTTCTTGCACTCATTGTGGTCCTGGTCGGCAAGTGGGCCGGCGGCACGCCGTGGCCCGGATTCAACTGGATCGCCATGCTTGCGCTTCCCGTGGCGTTCCTCATGATGGGCGCCAGCGTCATGCGCGCCGCCGCGGTCCGCCGCCGCCTCTAGTTGTCCTTCCCGGCTGTCCGGAAACCCTCCCAAAAACTGGCCCGTGCCTGCGCGTTCCTCCAAGAGTAGGATCAAAAAATCGCAGGAACACCGGCGGTCGGAAAGTCATTCTCTTGGAGGGGCCATGGGCTACGAGGAAGCGGTGTCCGCCCACTACGGACGCGGCGACATTGAGGAAAAACTGCTGGGGATGATCACGGCCGGCGGCGGGAACCCGGAACATTTCACCCCGGCAGACCTGCACGGCGCCGACCAACTGCACATCGGTGGGGCGGCGGCGACAAGCCGCGTCGCCACGCGGGCAGGCATCAACGCCGGCAGCCATGTCCTGGACCTCGGTTCCGGCATGGGCGGGGTGTCCCGGCACCTGGCCCACGACTTTGGCGCCACCGTCCACGGCGTCGACCTGACACCGGCCTTCGTGGACCTGGCCCGCTCGCTGACGGAACGGACCGGTCTCTCCGGGCAGGTCACCTTCAGCCAGGGCAGCATCCTGGCCCTGCCGTTTGACGACGGCTCCTTCGACACGGCACTCATGGTCCACGTGGGCATGAACATCCGCGACAAGGACAAGGTGTTCGAGGAGGCGGCCCGCGTCCTGCGTCCGGGCAGCGTCTTTGCCGTCTACGAGGTCATGCTGCTGGGCGGCGAGCTCGAACAGTTCCCGCTGCCCTGGGCCGCCACCGGGGAGACATCGTTCGTGCAGCCGCCCCTGGCCTACAGCGACGCCCTGGCCCAGGCCGGATTCGACGTGGACTATGAAGCCAAGCCGCTTGCCGAGGGCATCGAGTTCCTGGAACGTGCCATCACCGGCGGCGGCCCTGCCGGCGTCGACCAGGACGCCATGGTCAACCTGTTGTCCGCATTCAAGGCGGGGACGCTGGCACCTGTGGAAATATACGCCAGGCTCACCTGAGCCGGCCCCGCGGTTCGCCGCGGAACCCAGCCCAATGAGATACCGCTGGGGCGAGACGGAGACTGCGCGAAACACGCCCCTCCGTCCAAAAGCTGCGCACCCGGTGTCAGGCGGGGAGGACGTCCCGGGCCCAGGCCGCATGCAGGGCGGCGAGTTCGGCGGCGACTGTTGGCTCGGCGTCGTACAGGTTGGTGGTCTCGGCGGGGTCCGCGGCGAGGTTGCACAGGAAGTAGCCGCTGCCAGGCTCGGCGTGCTCCACGTCCCGGATGGCCTCCGCCACCGGTGAGCCGGGTTCCACCCACTGCAGCTTCCAGTCGCCGCGGCGCACCGACCACTGCCAGCCGCAGTCCCAGTGCAGGGCCTCGTGGCTGTCGGTGGCGAGCAGGTCGCGGCCGTCGCTGAGCGCATAGGCGGCAGGATCCGCCCCGGCTGCGGCCATGGCGGTCGGCAGGATGTCCATGGAGCTCGTGAGCCCGTCACGTGCCACGCCGGCAGGCACCCGACCGGGCCAGCGCAGCAGGAACGGCACGCGCACGCCGCCTTCCCAGAGCGTGTACTTGGTGCCGCGCAGGGGCAGGTTGACGCCGTAATTGCACGTGGAACCGCCGTTGTCCGTCAGGTACACCACGATCGTGTCCTCGGCCAGGCCCAGCTTGTCCAACTGATCGAGGATGAGCCCAATCTGGGCATCCATGAGCTCCAACTGTGCCAGATAGTACGCGCGGCCGTTCTCCAGGTTGGGGCTGATGGCGCCGTCGTACCAGTCGATGTACTGGCCCGCGCCTGGGTTCCAGTCCTCGTACGCGGGCAGTCCGCGTTTCTGCAGCTCCTCGGCGGGCAGTTGCCAGCAGAAGTTGTGCACCGCGTTGAACGCCACGGTGGCCAGGAACGGCTTGTCGGCGTGCTCCGCCACAAACTGGCGGGTCCGTTCGCCGATGGCGTCGGTCAGGAAGCCCTCCAGTTCCTGCGGCTCCTCTCCGTTCCACAACGGCTGGACGGCCATGGGGAACGCCGCCTCGCCGTATTCCTCCACGGCGTCCTCGGAGTGGTGGAGGTAGTTGAGCCGGCCCATGGATTCGCCGGCCAGCCCGTAGAAGGACTCGTCATAGCCGTGCTGCGGCGGGGTTCCGCGGTCGCCGTGGTGTTCGGTGCCGTAATGGACCTTCCCGAAGTAGCCGGTGGTGTAGCCTTCGCCGCGGAGCAGTTCCGCCATGGTGGGCACGCTCTCGGGACCGATCTCCGAGTCCGTGAACCAGCGCGCACCCCACCGCTGCTGGTACTGCCCGGCCGCCAGCCCTGCCCGCGACGGCGAGCAGATCGGCGCGGTCACGTACGCGTTCGTGTAGGACGCACCCTCCTGCGCCAGCCGGTCCAGGCAGGGGGTTTGCACATCGTCCTGCACGCCCAGGATGGACCTGTCGGCATAGCCATGGTCATCCGAGACAATGACGATGATGTTCGGCTGTCGCGTCGTTGCGGTGGTCGGCAAAACTTCTCCTATATATTATGGTGTATTTCGGGTGTGATGCCCGGGTTCCCGGCGTGCGGCGGCCCGGCGGCAGGCAAGTGGCGGCCCGTCACCAGGGCGGCGTGCCGGCAGCAACGATCAGGCGTCCAGGGACAGGACGGCCTTGAGCGACTCCAGCGCCTCGGCGACCGGCGGCAGCTCCGGGTGCCACGCGCGCTCCCACTCCAGCGCAATCCACGGATCTGCCACACCGTGCGAGGCGGATACCCCTGCCACCAGCTCGCGCATTCGCACCAGCGGCAGCTCCCCTTCGCCCGGCAGCGTGAGCTCCACCGTGTTGCCGCCCGGGTTCCGCACGCCGTCCTTGTATTGCGCGTAGGCCAGGACATCCGACAGCAGCTGCGCCGTCCGCTCCGGCGCCTCGTCGTGGCGCCACGGATGCATCAAATCCCAGATCACCTTGACCGGTGCATCCGCATCAACGTGCGCCAGAATCCGCTCAATGTCGGAGGCCCGCGGGTGCGAATCGTGCGTTTCCAGCAGCATCGTCACGCCCAGTTCCCGCGCCCGCGCCGCCGCCGCGTTCAGCCGGGCCGCCCCGCGCCGGTCCGCCGCCTTGAATTCCGCCGACACCGCCTGGCCCAGTTTGCACGGATCAATCCCTGCCCCCGGGAACACGCGCACCTGTGCGGCTGCTCGGGCATTTCCCCGGGAGAGGTCTGCGGCAAGTTCGACGGCGGCCAGCAGCTCGTCAAGCACCGGATCGCCCGCGCCGTGCGCACCTGGGGCAACGCCGTCCCCGGCAGGCGCGCCCTCGGCGGCGGCCGCGGCACCCGGGGCGGGCGATGCGCCGTCAGGCTTCTCCAGGGGCGCGCACACCTTGACGTAGCTGGCCAGGGTCACCAGCTCAAGGCCGGCGGCGGACAGTTCCGCCGCGATGGCGGCGCGCTCGGCGGCAGCCATTCCCGGGTGGGCGAACTCGCCGTCGGCCACCCGGATCTCCAGTCCCGTGGCACCGGAGGCCCGCGCGATGTCAATAACCTGCGCAAGTGAGTCCCCGGGACAGCCCAGGGTGGAGAACGCCAACGGCATGGTGGCCCTTTCATCGACAACGTTGTTTTCCATACCACCTTAGTCGGGCAACCGCTTTCCATCAATGCTTCTCCCCCGCCGAAAGTACCCCTTTATTACTCCCGTGGCACACTGGTATCTCTGGTGGTTCACCCCAATCCAAGGAGAATTGATGGCCAGCCCGGCACGCCACAGCAGCACGCCCTCCCAGCACCGCGAACTGCCCAACATTGTGTTCTTCCTCAGCGACGACCAGGGTCCGTGGGCGCTGGGTTGCGCCGGAAACGACGACATCCGAACTCCGGTGCTGGACGGGCTTGCCGCGGACGGCACGCGGTTGGAGAACTTCTTCTGCGTCTCACCCGTCTGCTCCCCCGCCCGGGCCAGCCTGATGACCGGACAGATCCCGTCGCGCCACGGCGTCCACGACTACCTGACCGGCACGGAGGTGGGACCCGAGGCCCCCGACTACCTGGCGGGGCAGGCGATCTTCACCGACGTGCTGGCGGAAAACGGCTACCGCATGGGGCTTTCCGGCAAGTGGCACATGGGCGCCAATGACGCGCCGCGGAAGGGATTTGTGCACTGGTACGGATTGGAAGGCGGCGGCAGCCCGTACACGAAAGCGACCATGTACCGCAACGGCAACCGTGAAGAGACCACCGCATACCTGACGGACGCCATCACCGAGGACGCCCAGAAGTTCCTGGACAGGGAAGCCGCACGGCAGTCCGCACCGTCGGGCGCCACCGGCGCAGATGGCGCGGGCGGCGGGCAATCGGCCGCGCCGTTCTTCCTCGCCGTCAACTACACCGCGCCGCACAAGCCGTGGAAGGGCCAGCACCCGAAGGAGTTCGAGGACCTCTACAAGGACTGTACTTTCGACAGCTGCCCGCAGGAGGAGCCGCACCCCTGGCAGCCCACCGTTGACGGCGTCGCCATCGGCGGCGAACCGGACGTCCGGGCGGCACTGGTGGGCTATTTCGCGGCGGTCAGCGCCATGGATGCCGCGATCGGCCGGATCATGGACCAGCTGGAGGAATTGGGCCTGCAGCAGAACACGCTGGTCATCTTCAGCTCGGACAACGGCTTCAATTGCGGCCACCATGGCGTGTGGGGCAAGGGCAATGGCACGTTCCCGCAAAACATGTACGACTCCTCCGTGAAGGTCCCCGCCATCTTCCACTGGCCGGGCCGCATCGCCGCGGACCAGGTCCGCCACGAGCTGCTCTCCGCCTACGACGTCGCCGCCACCATTCTGGACCTCGCCGGCCTGGACCCCGCCCCCTTCGAGACCGGCCCCGGCGCCTCGTTCGCACCTCTGCTGCGCCACGCTGACGGCGGCCCCACCGCAACCGGGCGGGCGGACGGGGCCGTGGTGGTTTATGACGAATACGGGCCTGTCCGCATGATCCGCACGCACGAACACAAGTACGTGCACCGCCATCCGCACGGTCCGCATGAACTGTATGACCTGGTGGCGGATCCCGGCGAGCGCGTGAATCTGATGCACGACGCCGTTCCCCACCCCGCGCTGCCGGATCTCCGCGTGCAGTTGGCCGGCTGGTTTGCGCGGCATGGGGTGCCGGAATTCGATGGTGCCGCGCTGCCGGTTGCCGGCGCCGGGCAGCATCTGCCGGTGGGCTCCTGGCTGGTTCCGGCCACCGGGGGGCCGGCAGTTCCATCGGAGGGTTCGGACCCGCTGGGTGCATTCACCGGCCCCAATTGGGATGGCGTGTAGCCGGCCGCAACCACATCCCTTCCCATCCCTCTATCACCTTCCGGGGTTTTCCAGCCGACCCTCTATCACCTTCCGGGGTTTTCCAGCGACCTGTGTAATGCGACCCGCCTTTCATGCTGCATTCACTCCCGCATCTGTTCAGGGCGTCAAATGCTGTTCGGCGCTGTGAGCGTTGATCAGGGCTGCAAATGGCATGCTTCCCGCCATGCATTTTGCAGCCCTGAACAGCACTCAATGAACAATGCCAGTGCGACGGGCTGCGTTTCTTCCGCATTTCGGCTCCGCGGCTGCTTTCTGGGTGTCATTCCGATGCACAACGTCGGCGGCCGGACCGCCCCGCGTGCCCAAGAATGGCCGCGGAAAATTGGCCGAAAGGTCCATTCCCGGAAGTACTCCTTTATTCCTTCCGCGATGCTGGGCTTGACTGCCAGGTACCTCAGTGCCACGGGAGGAAGAACCGGGGCCGGATCAACAAAGGAATAATGCAATGACGCATGGACTTTCACGCAGGCACGTCCTCCGGGGTGCGGGGGCCCTGACATTTGTCGGACTGCTGGCCGGCGGTTTCGCCCCGCTGGCCCAGGCCGTGGAACAGGCCACCCCGGATGACATGCAGGCCTTGCGCGAGCGGTGGGCGGACCAGGTCACGGGACGGAAGCTGGTCACAGCCGGAGACGCCGACTACGCCGGGTCCCTGGCCGCACTGGACGCCGCGGTCAGCGAATCCCTCGCCAGGCTGCTGCCGGAAGGCACCCGGCCGCAGGTCTTCAGCGACAACCCCTTCACCTCCGACGTCCACATGGTCACCACGTTCAAGCGGCTGGCACAGATGGCCGCGGCGTGGACCACCCCCGGCTCGCAGCACGAGGGCAGTGCCACGCTTCTGGCCCACACCCTGGCGGGCCTCCAGGACAGCAACCGCCTCATCTACAACAAGGACCAGCCGGAATTTGGCAACTGGTGGAACTGGGAAATCGGAGTCCCGCGCCCGCTGGGCGAGGCACTGGCCATCCTCGGCAGCCACGTGCCGGAGGACCTGCTGGGACGGTACATGGCCGCCGTCGACCACTTCATCCCGGAACCCACCATGCAATTCTCGGACGAGCGCGGCAAGATCATTTCCGAGGGCGCCAACCGCGTGGACATCTGCCAGGGCATCATCGTCCGCTCCATCGTGGGCAACGACCCCGTGCGGCTCGCGGCGGCGGTCAATGCCCTGAGCGACGTGTGGCAGTACGTCACCAGCGGCAACGGCTTCTTCACCGACGGCTCGTTCGTCCAGCACTCCACCATTGCATACACGGGCACCTACGGGCTGGTGCTGCTCAGCGGCCTGGCCAAGCTGTTCTCCCTTCTCGGCGCATCGGAGCATGCCGTCTCGGACCCGAGCCGCGACATCCTTTTCAAGACGGTGGAGGACTCCTTCGCCCCGTTCCTGCACAACGGGGCGATGATGGATTCGGTGCGCGGGCGCGCCATCTCCCGCGCGCAGGAGCGCAGCTACGACAACGGCAACATGGCCATCGAGTCCGTGCTGCTGCTCGCCCGCGCCGTCGACCCGGCCACCGCGGCCCGCTGGCGCGGCCTGTGCCAGGGCTGGATGGAGCGCAACATCCACCGCAGCCCGCTGCAGGGTGCATCCATCCCGCGCACGGCCCTGCTGAAGGAGCTCGCCGGCTCCGGCACGGCGGCCATCGCGGAAACACCCGGCCACAGCTTCTTTGCCGGCATGGACCGCTCGGTGTACCGCGGCAACGGCTGGGCCGCGGCCCTGGGCCTGTGCAGCAACCGCATCGCCTGGTACGAGTGCGGCAACGGCGAGAACGACCTCGGCGCCCAGACCGGCTCCGGCATGACCTACCTCTACACCGGCAAGCCGGACCACTACGACGACGGCTTCTGGCCCACCGCGAATCTCGCAAAGCTGCCCGGCACCACGGTGGACACCACTTCCCTGCCGCCCAGGGTGGAGGGCCAGTGGGGTGCCCTCACGCCGATGAACGAGTGGACGGGCGGCGCCACCCTCGGCACCAACGGCGTAGCCGGCATGCACCTCATTGCACCGGGCAAGACCGGAATGTCCGCCCGCAAGGCCTGGTTCTACAGCCCAGACATGGTGGTGGCCCTCGGCGCCGACATCCACACCCAGAGCGGCGCCACCGTGGAAACCATTATTGAGCACAGGAACCTCGGCGCCGATGGCGGGCACGCCATGACGGTCGACGGCGCACCCCACACCGCGCCTGCCGGCACCTCCGCGGTGCACCAGGGTGCAACGTGGGCGCACGTGGACGGCACGGGCGGCTACCTGCTGCTGGGTGCGGAGCCGCTGAGGGTGCTGCGAGAGCGGCGCGAAGGTTCCTGGAAGAAGGTCAACACCGGAGGCCCGGCGGCCCCGCTCGAGCGCGAGTACGCCACCTTGCTGATCGACCACGGCACCGGACCCGACGCCGGCTACGCCTATGCGCTGCTCCCCGGAGCCACCGCCAAGAAGACGGAGCAGGCCGCGCGCAAGGCCCCGTCGGTGCTCCGCAACGACGCCGTCGGGCAGGGCGTGTCGTTCGGCAACAAGGACTCGGCCGCCGTGTTCTGGCAGGCCGGAACCGTCGGTGACATCAGCGCCGACAGGGCAGCCTGTGTCATGTTTGACGGCAATCCGGGCCACGGCCGGCTCGCGGTCTCCGACCCCACCCAGGCCGCGGACTCCATCACCGTGACGCTGGCCGGCACAGCCTACCGCCGTGTCACGTCCGGCACTGGCGCCACCCTGGCCCTGGACGGCGGCGGAAACACGGTGGTCACGGTCAGCATGGCCGGGCTGATGGGCCGGACGGTGGAGCTGGCCTTGCACCGCTGATCCCGCGCACCCACCCAGAGCACGACGGCGGGAGGCCACCTTTGGCAAACAAAGGTGGCCTCCCGCCGTCGTGCTCTGGGTGCAAGGTTCCGACGGTTGCAGGATCGGATTCCATGGCGCCCGTCGAGTCCGGCATTCACGGTTGAAACAGCAGTAGTTGCGATTCTGCCGCGCGGCCCCGGGTCTGCCGGCCCATCCCAGATTGAAGCAGCAGCTGTGGCGAAATCAGCATTTGAAGCAGCAGCACATGCGACAAAAATTCAGGATCCACCACCACAACTGCTGCCTCGATGAGACGAATCGCATCTGCTGCTGCCTCGATCCCGCAGTGGGCGTATCCGGCGTCTCCGAGGCAGCCGGCACTCACCGAGGCCAGTTGAAACAGCCGTTGTGGCGATGCTGCCGCCCCACCCAGATTGAAGGAGCGATGAGCTGCGGGTCAGGGGACGGGGACGGGCGCCAGTTCCACGGCCGTGCCGGTCTCGGCGGCGGCGTAGGCGGCGAGCACCAGTTCCACCACGCGGCTGGCGTGTGCCAGGCTGACGGCGGGCGCGGCGCCGCCCACAGCCGCCTTGAAGTCCGCGAGCTGCGCCGTGAACGCGTTCTGGATGTCGTGCGGCGAGGTGGTGTGCAGGACGGTGCGTTCACCGTCGATCTCCATGAATGTCCCGCGCCGGGGGTCCACAGTGGCGGTGCCCAGCTCGCCCACCACGAGCATCTCGTCGATGTTGTTGGGGCAGTCGGAGGCGATGGTAATGCGCAGCTGGACGCCGTTTTCCAGGAGCAGTTCCATGGTGCCGTCGGTTTCCACGGGAGAGCCGAAGCGGTTGAGCACCGTGGCGGTGATCCGCGCCGCGGGCGCCCCGCCCAGCCACAGGCTGCGGTCCAGGCAGTGGGCGCCGATGTTGATGAAGGCGCCGCCGCCGGAGACGGCCTTGTCGAAGAACCAGTCGGGTCGGCTGCCGGGGCGGTAGTCGGTGCTGCGGTAGTCGTGGACCATCAACACCCGGCCCAGCTTCCCGGAGTCGAGGGCGGTCCGCAGCGCCAGCTTCTCCGCCATGAAGTGCTGGATCATGCCCACCACCATGACCACCCCGGCCGCGGCGCACGCATCCTCCATGGTCCGGGCGTCCTCCAACGTGGTGGCCACGGGTTTTTCCACCAGGACATGCACGCCGTGGGCCGCCGCGGCGAGCACCATGTCCTTGTGCAGGCTGTGCGGGGTGTTGATCACGACGGCGTCCACAACACCCGCTGCCAACATCTGCCGGTAGTCGGTGTAGACGGCGGCGCCCCAGGGTTCCGCCACGTTGGCCGCAGCGTCTGCCTTCAGGTCGCAGACTGCCGCGAGGGACAAGCCCGCAATGTCGTCGGCCCCCTGTGCGTGGAGACCGGCTACAGCGCCCGCCCCAATAATTCCCAAGCGCATGGCTCACTCTTCTCTATTGCTTGTGTTGTCATTTGTGGACGCCGTCGCCGGCGTTGGTTTTTGCGCCGCAGGAGTCCCTGACCACCAGCCGCGGCCGCAGCCGCACCTGATGGACGGGGCAGTCCTCGCCTTCAACCAGGCGGCGCAGCAGGATTTCGGCCGCCATCTTGCCCATCCGGTGTTTTGCCGGGGACACTGCTGTCAGCGGCACTTCCGCGAGGTCTGCCAGTTCGTCGTCATAGGAGACCAGGGCGAGCTGGTCCGGGATGGTGATGCCGGCACGCCGGGCTGCGGCCTCAAGCAACGCCGCCTCCCGGTCGCCGAAGACCAGCGCGGCCGTTGCCCCGGCGGCCATGAGCTGCTGCAGCAGCTGCTCCGCGGCGCCGGCCTCCCATTCGTTCTTCAGCGCCTGCAGGACGAGCGGGTCAAAGCCGAGGTCCGCGGCGGCGCGCTCATACCCGGCCACGATGGCCGGCTCCGTCGGGTTGCTTGTTCGGGTGAGCAGCCCGACGCGCCTGTGGCCCAGGCCGAGCAGGTGCGCGACGGCGTCGTAAGCGCCGCCCTGGTGGTCGGAACAGACATGCTCCGTCCGGTCCCCCGGCCCCAGGTCCATCAGGCTGCGTTCAAGCAGGACGACGGGAACGTTCAGTCCCGTCAGCTCTCGCACGCGCCGTTGCGGATCGGGAATGCCCGTCAGCGTGGGGACAAGGATCAGCCCGTCCACGCCGGAGTCAATCAGGAATTGGATGCTGGAATCCTCGCGCTCCGGCTTGTAGTTGTAGGTGGCTAGGCGCAGGCTCACATCCTGCGCCGACAGCGTTTCCTCGAGACCCTGCAGCACGCGGGGGTAGTACAGCTGGGTGTCCGGCAGCAGCACGCCAACCGTGAAGCGGGACCGGCGCCGGGCAGGCTGGCGCTCGGCCACGAAGCTCCCCGAGCCCTGGCGGCGCACCACCAGCCGGGCCTGTTCCAGTTCCTCATACGCCCGGCGCACCGTGGTGAGGGAGAGCCCCGTCTCGGCAGCCAGCTGCGCCTCGGTGGGCAGCTTGGCTCCCACGGCCCAGGTGCCGGCAAGGATGCCGCGGCGCAAATCGCCGGCGAGCGCCTGGAATTTCAGCTCCCTCGAGTCCGCGTCACGGATCTTTCCGACGAGTGGTTTCTTCTTCAAGGCTCCCTTTCATGCCGTTGCATGGATCGAGTGTGCCAAGGGGATAAGAGAGGAATAAATAAGGACTAAGGAAATTCCTCTGCCAATCTCGCAAGGACTTGACCCCGCCTTGGCCCGCCACCATGCCCGGCTGCGCGATTTCCTTGAGGGTAGCCGGAATATTGCCGCAAAGATACTCCCAAGTACTCCTTGAATCATCTCTTTGCGGACTGTTTGAGTGTTGTCACTCATCCGTGATGAACGGCACAACTATTTGAAACAAGGGTGTATTCAATGGCAAGCAAATTCCGTTTTGCCCGGGCTATGGCAATGATGGCCGGTGCCGCACTGGCACTGTCGGCGTGCGGCGGCGCCGGCACCTCCACGGGAGGCGGTGACACCGAAGGCGGCACGTTGACGTACTGGTCCATGTGGAAGGTGGGCGAGCCGCAGCAGCTGGTGCTCGAAAAGGCCATCGCCGACTTCGAAAAGGAGACCGGGTCCACCGTCAAGGTGCAGTGGCAGGGCCGCTCCAACATTCAGAAGCTGGTCCCGGCGCTGAATACCAACAATGTCCCCGACATTGTTGACGGTCCCTACGCCAAGCTGGCCCCCGTGCTGGGCAACACCGGCGAGGCCCTGCCCCTGGACGGCGCCTACGCCTCCGAGGTGGAAGGCACCAAGGTCTCCGAGCTGATCCCGGAGAAGTACCTGGCCGTCTCCAACATCTCCGACGCGGACGGCAAGCCGTGGATGCTGCCGTACAGCCTCAGCTCCGACGGCATCTGGTACGACGCCGGAGCCAACCCGGAGCTGGAGAGCAACCCTCCGGCGTCCTGGGAGGACTTCATCGCACTGCTGGACAAGTACAAGGCCGAGGGCAAGGCCCCACTGGCAGCCGACGGCGACATTGCCGGCTACAACTCCATGTGGTTCACCACCGCCCTGGTCCGCACCGACGGCACCGGTTCCTTCGCCAAGGTCGTTGAAGACAAGACCGGCGCGGCCTGGGATGCACCGAGTGTCCTCGAGGCCGCCAAGAAGGTTGAGCAGATCGCCCAGGGCGGCTACCTGATCAAGGGATACAACGCCAGCAAGTGGCCCGCCCAGCAGCAGGTCTGGGCCACGGGCGGCGCCGAGATGCTGTTCAACGGTTCCTGGATCCCCACCGAGACAGGCACCTACGCGTCCGAGGACTTCAAGTTCTCCTCCTTCCCGTTCCCTCCCGTTGAAGGCAAGCCCTCTTCCGTGCGTGCCGACTTTGTTGGCTGGGCCATCCCAAAGAAGGCCAAGAACACTGAGCTGGCGCAGAAGCTGGCAACCCACATGCTGAAGAAGGAGTACCAGGACGCCTACGGCACCGATGCCAAGGTCCTGCCCATCCGCACCGACGCCGCCACGGCACCGGAAATGGCTTCGGTCAAGAAGTCCCTGGACAGTGCCGAGGAAATCTACCTGCAGAATGACGGCGTCACGTTCCCCGGCTATGTCGAAAAGGTCTTCTGGCCCATCGACGACGAGCTGTTCCTGGGCAAGATCAACGCCGCCGGGTTCGTTGAAAAGATGAAGAGCGCCACCATCCAGTACTGGAAGGACAACGGCTGATGTCCAGCACAACAGCACGCCGTTCCCGCTCCGCGGTAGTTGCCGCGGAGCGGGGTCAGGGCAGCAGCATTGAAAGGCAGCGGCGCAAGCTGCTGGTTCCCTTCGTGGGACCAGCCTTCTTCGTTTACACGATCCTCTTCATCATTCCCGCCATTGGTGCAGCCTGGATCAGCCTGCACGAATGGGCGGGCTCCGGCCCCATGACATTTGTGGGACTGAAGAACTACATCCTGGTGTTCCGGGACGAGCTGTTCATGAAGTCCTTTGGCAACACGCTCCTGCTCCTCTTCGTTGTCGGCATCACGATCTTTGTCCTGGCGTTCGCCATGACGCTGGTCCTGCGCGACATGGCAGGGAAAAAGATCGTCCGCAACGTCATCTTCTTCCCGCACCTGATCAACGCCCTGGTCTTTGGCATCCTGGCCGGGTTCATCTTCAACCCGGGCGGCATGGTCAACTCCCTGCTCAAGCCGCTGGGTGTCACCGAGCCGCCGGCGTGGCTGGCCCAGGAGAACATCTTTCCGCTCATCATGGCAACCCTGGTGGCCGTCACCACCGGCTACTTCACCACGATCCTGATGGCCGGTGTCGACCGCATTCCGCCGTACTACTACGAGGACTGCGCACTCGCCGGCGCCAATGCGTGGCAGCGCCTGCGCTACGTCATCCTGCCCCTGACGTGGGATGTTTTCGGCACCTGCGCCGTGCTGTGGACCATCTCTTCCATCAAGATCTTTGAGATCATCTGGGTCTTCGGCGGAAGCAGCGGCGCCGGCATTCCACCGACGCAAAGCTGGACCACGGCCGTGTACACCTACGTCACGGCCTTCTCCGGACAGTCCACGCCCGCCTACGGCGCCGCCACAGCCTCCGCCATCATCTCCCTGGCGCTGGTGTCCGTCCTCGTCGTGCTCCTGCGCCGCGCCATGCGCCGCGACGCCGTTGAATTCTAAGGATCTTTCCATGTCTACCCTGACCGCACCCGAAGAGACTCACCCGGCCGGCCCGGACGGGCCCGGCAAGAACGGCCGCCGCGGCGCCCGCACGCCCCGGCGCACCAAGAACCACCGCGGCGTCAGCCCGGCCCTGCGCGCCGAGAGCAACATCATCCGCAGCGTCGGCGTGTTTCTGCTGTGGGCCGTCGTCGCCGTCAGCATCGCCATGCTCGCGTGGATGGTCCTGCAGGCCTTCCGCGACACCCGCTCCATCCTCGCCAGCCCCTGGGGCATGCCGGATACCCTCGACTTCAGCAACTTCGTCACTGCCTGGACAGTCAGCGACTTCGCAACAGCCACCTTGAACTCAACCGTCACCACGGCCGTGTCGTCATTCCTGGCCGTCGCCCTCGCCGCCCCGGCCGCCTACTACCTGGCGCGGGTGGAGAGCCGCCTGACGAACGGGCTGACGCTGTACTTCATCCTCGGTCTGGGCATCCCGACGCAGGTCATCCTGATCCCGCTGTTCGTCATGCTCAACAAGGTGTACCTGACCGACAGCCTGATCGGGCTGAACCTGGTCTACATTGCCAGCTCCATGCCGTTCACGGTGTTCCTGCTGACGGCCTTCTTCCGCAGCCTGCCGCTGGAAATGGAGGAGGCCGCCGCCCTCGACGGCGCCAACGCCCTGCGCACCTTCGTCCAGATCACCCTTCCCCTGGCCAAGGGCGGCATCCTCACCGCGTTTGTCCTGCAGGTCGTGGCGCACTGGAACGAGACGCTGCTGGCGCTGACCCTTGTCCAGTCCACCGAGAAATACACGCTGCCCGTCGCCCTGATCTCCTTTGTGCAGCAGCAGACGTACTCCGGCGCCGACTGGGGCGGCCTCTTTGCCGGCCTGTGCATCGTGGTCCTGCCCATGCTGATCATCTACATCTGGCTGGGACGGCGCCTCACAGAAGGCCTGACCTTGGGCATGGGCAAATAATGCCTGCGCCCAACCTGCTGTTCATTGTCGCCGACCAGTTCCGGGCCATGTGCCTGGAACCGGGCGGCGACCCTGTTTCCACCCCTTTCCTGGATGCACTGGTGTCCGACGGCGTGTCCCTCACCCACGCAGTCAGCAGCTACCCGGTGTGCAGCCCGCACCGGGCCATGATGATGAGCGGGCAGTACCCGGCCACCAACGGCGTCACGCACAACGTGAACTCCGAGACGGCCGAATGGGGCGTGGGCCTGCGCCCGGATGCCCCGTCTTGGGCCGCCGTACTGCGCGACGCCGGATACAACACCGGCTACATCGGCAAGTGGCACCTCGAGGCCCCCGTGCCCGAGGACGCCATCCACGGCACCGGCGTTCTCGAGGACGGGCGGTATTGGGACGCCTGGTCGCCCCCGGACCGCCGCCACGGCTTCGATTTTTGGTATTCCTACGGCTGCTGCGATGAACACCTCACCCCGCATTATTGGACGTCCGACGCCGGACGGCACCAGCGCACAGACGTCACCGGATGGTCGGCCGAGCATGAGACGGACGTGGCGATCGGGTTTCTGGAGCGGGCCGCCGGAGCCGCTGCGGCTGATTCCGCGCAGTCCCCGTTTGCCCTGGCCGTGTCCTGGAACCCGCCCCACCAGCCCTTTGACCAACTGCCGCCGGATTGCGACACCAGCTACGCATCACTCGACCCGGCCGAGCTGCTGAACCGGCCCAATGTGGACCTCGATTCCGGGCCGGGCCGTGAAGCGGCGGCCATCGCACCCCTCTACTACGCGGCTGTGAACGCGATCGATGCACAGGTGGGCCGTCTGCTCGACACCTTGGACGCCCTCGGACTGGCCGAAAACACCCTGGTCGTCTTCACCTCCGACCACGGCCAGCAGATGGGCAGCCAGGGCCTGCTGTACAAGAACGTCCCCTATGAGGAATCCATGCGCATCCCCTGGGTCATGCGCTGGCCCGGCCGCCTCGACGCATTGGCCGGTGACAGCGTGGGGATGTCCAGCGTCGACATCGCACCCACCCTCCTGGGTCTGCTGGGCCGCGGGGGCGACGTGCCGCCCACCATGGACGGAAGCGACCTCTCCCCCGTGCTCCTTGCCGGAGCAAACCACCCTCACAGGGAAGGCGGGGCTGGCGGTCTTGGTGCGCCGTCGTCCCTGTACTTCCACTATGCCCGGGGCCGGGACGATGACGACATCCGCGGAATCCGCACGGCAACCGGTAAATTCATCGCCCGCTTCAATGCCCGCGGCGGGCTCCGCACCGAACTGTACGAGCTGGCCGACGACCCCTTTGAAATGCACAGCATCGACGATCCCGCCGCAGTGGCGCACTGGGCCCGGCAGCTTGAAGCTGAGCTGTCCGCTGCCGGGCAGGGGTGGGCCGGCGAGCAGGCGCTTGCGGAACTGGCCAACACCACGGAGGAATCCCGTTTATGAACATCCTGCTCATCATGGCCGACCAATTCGCGGCCCACGCCCTGACGCGTCCGCGCCCTGAGGACGCGCATTTCAACACACCCCACCTGGACCGGCTGGCCGCCTCGTCGACTGTCTTCACCGAGGCGTACACCCCGTTTCCCCTGTGCGTGCCGGCGCGCAGCGCCATGGTCACCGGGAGGTATCCGCACCAGCTGGGCATCATGTCCAACAGGCACAACGGGACCGGGCCGGACGGCAGCGCGCCGGGTCCGGCGGAACCCGGCCACGGCCCGGAGTCGCTGGGGCACTGGTTCACGGCTGCGGGCTTTGACTGTGCCTATGCGGGCAAGTGGCATGCGCTCCAGGCCAGCGCCACGGCGGATGACGGATTTGAGCCCATCCACCCCTTTGGGGATGAAGGGCTGGTGGAGGCGTGCCACGAATGGCTCGGGCGCCGGACCCCGCTTTCGCGCCCTGGACCGGGCGTGCCGGCCACTGAGCGCCCGTTCTTCCTGGTGGCCTCCTTCGACGACCCCCACACCATCTGCGAATACGCCCGTTCCCAGCCCATGCCCTACGGGCCGGTGCCCAGCGTTCCCGCGGCTGACGCACCTCCCCTGCCGCCCAATTTCCAGAAGGCGCCGTACGCGCCTCAGGCCTTGGCGATGGAGCAGCAGGCCGCCGGGCGCCTGTACGGCACGGAGGGCTTTGGCCCGGATGAATGGCGCCAGTACCGGCAGGCCTACGCCGCGCTGGTGGCCCGCCTTGACCAACGGATTGGGCAGCTGCTGGACGGGATCGACCTGGCGGGCACCGCCGTCGTCTTTGTCAGCGACCACGGCGACGGCGACGCCTCCCACGGCTGGAACCAAAAGACGGCACTGCACCAGGAATGCATCAAGGTGCCGTTCGTGGTCCATGTCCCGGGGCGCCCGGCGGCGGTGGTCGCGGAGCCCGTGGCCGCCGTGCTGGGGCTGCTGCCCACACTATGCGATGTCGCGGGAATTGCGGCGCCGGAGGGCCTTTCCGCATCGTCTGCGCTGTCAGGGGACCGGGCGCCGGTGGTGGTGCAGACCTCGTTCCAGGACGCGGCCGCGCTGCCCGGGGCCGGAACCTCGGGGCGGGCGCTCATTCACGGTGACTGGAAATACGCGGTGTACAGCTGGGGCGCGCACCGGGAGCAACTGCACAACTTGGCGGCGGACCCGGGCGAGCAGCGCAACCTGGCCGTGGAGAGCACCTACGCAGCAGTACTCGATTGCATGCGCGAACGGCTGCTGGACTGGTCGCTCGCCAGCGGAGACACGGGGTTCCTGAAGAGGCTGGCCCTGCCGGCGTCCGCGGCACCCGGCCGGCACCGGGAAATCTTTCGCGTCCCGTACTAGCAACTGGGAACTCGCTGAGCGTAAGCTGACAGTACTTACCCAAGGAATATCCAGCGTATTCCCAGCCAATGGTCGGAGACTGAAATGGTGAAAAAGACCGGACCTGAAGCCAAGCTGCTCGTTGTTGACGACGAGCCCAATATTCGTGAACTCCTCTCGACCTCCCTGCGTTTTGCCGGGTTCGAGGTTGTCGCCGCCGCCAACGGGCGCGACGCCCTGGCCGCGGCAGAGGAGCACAACCCCGACCTTGCCGTCCTGGACGTCATGCTGCCGGACATGGACGGGTTCACCGTCACCCGGCGCCTGCGCGCTGCCGGACGCCACTTCCCCGTCCTGTTCCTGACGGCCCGCGACGACACCGAGGACAAGGTCACCGGGCTGACGGTGGGCGGCGACGACTACGTCACCAAGCCCTTCAGCCTGGATGAGGTGGTGGCCCGCATTCGCGCCGTCCTGCGCCGCACCCAGCCCCTCGAGGACGACGACGCCGTGCTGCGCGTCGCGGACCTGGAGCTCGACGACGACGCACACGAGGTTCGCCGCGCCGGCAAGACGGTGGAGCTCTCCCCCACCGAGTTCAAGCTGCTGCGCTACCTCATGCTCAATCCCAACCGCGTGCTGTCCAAGGCCCAAATCCTTGACCACGTGTGGGAATACGACTTCAACGGCGACGCCTCCATCGTTGAGTCCTACATCTCCTACCTGCGCCGCAAGGTGGACATCGACGCCTCGCTGCCCGCCCTGATCCAGACAAAGCGCGGCGTGGGCTACGTGCTGCGGACCCCCGACAAGCGCTAGCGCGCCGCCAATCCATTGATTACGTTGTGGAAGAACGCCTCCCTGCGCTCACAGCTGGTGGCCATCATCAGTGCGCTCTTGAGCGTGTCCCTGCTGGCCCTCGGCGCCACGACGTTTCTTTTGCTGCACTCCTTCCTGGAAGACCAGATGGACACGCAGCTCACCACCTTCCAGCGATCCATCGTGGGTTACGGGACGGTCGATTCACAGAACACCGGCCAGTCCCCGTTCGCCTTTGACTACTATGTGAGCTTCCACTATGCGGACGGCACCAAGGTGGACCAAAACCGGAGGGGACAGGACAAGCCCGTCTACCCCTCGTTCTCGATGGCGGATGCCGAGGCCCTCAACGGGAAAATTTTCACGGTTCCCAGCAGCGACAACGGCGCCCCGTGGCGCATGACTGTCATTGCCCCTCAGGATTTCTGGCTCACCGACACCACCGGTGCCAAGACCATCCACACCGGCTACGTCGTGGTGGGGCTGCCCTATGAGAGCCTGAATCTCACCATGGAACGGCTCGCTGTGGTGATTGCCGGCGTCGCCATCCTGGCCGTCACCATCGGCACCATGATCGCGTACTGGACCGTCAGCCGGTCCTTCCGGCCATTGAGCCGGGTGGAAAAGACGGCTGCCGCCATTGCGGCCGGCGACCTCTCCCGCCGCGTCGACATTGAAAACCCCGCCACGGAAGTCGGCCGGCTCTCGGACTCCCTGAACACCATGCTTGCCCACATCGAAAGCGCCTTTGCCGCCCGCACGGCGTCGGAGAAGAAGATGCGCCGCTTCGTGGCCGACGCATCGCACGAACTGCGCACGCCGCTGGTCACCATCCGCGGCTTCTCCGAGCTCTATCGCCACGGCGCCCTCCAGACCCCGGAGGACGTCGGCACCGCCATGGGCCGGATCGAGAGCGAGGCCAAGCGCATGGGCGAGCTGGTCGAGGACCTGCTCATGCTGGCCCGCATCGATGAGCAGCGCCCCCTGCAGCTCAAGCCGGTGGACCTGCTGATCATCGGCCATGACGCCATCCTGGATGCACGCGCCACCGCCCGCGACCGCACCTTCCAGGTCATAGGGCTCGACGGCGGGCCCGGCGGCCCGGCGCCCAGCCTCGGGGACGAAGCGAAGCTGCGCCAGGTCGTGGCAAACCTCATGGGCAACGCACTGCGCTACACCCCCGAAGGATCCCCCATCGAAATCATGGTGGGAACCCGCACCGAAGGGCCCGCCACGTACTCGGTCATCAAGATCCGCGACCATGGCCCCGGCATCTCCGAAGAAGAGGCACCGCGCGTGTTTGAGCGGTTCTACCGTGCCGATTCCTCCCGCGACCGCAACACCGGCGGCAGCGGGCTTGGCCTGGCCATCGTTTCGGCCATCGTCGCCTCGCACGAGGGCACGGTTCGCCTGGAGCAGACTCCCGGCGGCGGCGCCACCCTTGTCATCCAGCTGCCGTTCCATGCCGCGGACGACTCCTCGGCCGACGCTGACACATCCCGGGACGCGGCATCCGGCGCGGATTCCGGGGACATCGATTCCTCCACAGCCTAGACGGGGGCGGGCGCCGTCCACAGCCCGGGCCCACGGGGTTTCCCTGGCATTGACGCACTCCTAGGCTGGGAATTGTCATCCACATCCCGGCTTTCCAGCCGCCTCGGAAAGGCAATTCCCATGGCACAGTTCAACGTCAACAGCGACGACCTCATGCTCAAAAGCTCCGCGGTCCGCGGCTCCGTGGACCGTATTCGGATGGAGGTTGACGCCATGAAGCGCAACCTCCTTGACCTGCAGTCCACCTGGACGGGCGCGGCCGCCACCAATTTCCAGGCCCTGCTGCAGGAATGGCACGCCACCGAGCTGAAGGTGGAGTCATCGCTGGAAAGCATCAACGGCGCACTTTCCATGGCCGCAAGCCAGTACGCGCAGGCCGAGGAAGCGAACGCACGCATGTTCACCATTCGCTAGGCGGCCCCGGCACCTGGCCACGGGCGCCGCCAGGCCCTACTGGGCCTCGCGCGTGCCCTGGTGGAAGCGCAGGCGCCACTGGCCGTCACAGAGCTGCCACAGCGAGCTGCGCAGGGCGTTACCCGACGCCGCCAGGCTGCGGTATGTCAGGAGGGCGGAGCTGCCGTCCACCTGGCTGAGGCTGAGGACGTCGAGACCGACCTCCGCCGCCGCCTCATCGGCCAGCAGTTCCAGGACCGCCTGCCGGGACCAGAGCCGGCCCGAGGCGCCGATCTCCTCAAAGTCCGGGTGCAGCAGCTCGCCCAGCCTGATCGGATCCGCCCGCACGGCCGGATCCAGCAGCTCCCGTTCAAGGTCCACCACTGATTCCAGCCCGGAACCCCTGCCACCGGCATACGACGGATCGGGTTCGTCATCCAACATGGAGAAAAGGTCGGGCTGTCCGTCATCAAAGAGTGCAGGCTCGGCAAACAGCGCGGATGCACGCTCGCGCCCTGTTGCGGGCGCGGCCGACCGGGCCGCGACAGCTGCGGACGGGGCAGGCTCGGCTGCGGGCCGTGCCGGTGCGGGCGCCTGGTTTGCACCGGGGAATCCGGGGCCGGCATTGGGCAGGCGCTTGGCCTGGTGGGCGGTGGCAGCGTCGCGGGCACGGTCATCGGCAGCCTCGTTGAGGTCATGGCCCGCATGGCCCTTGACCCATTCGAAGGTGTACTTGCGGCCCACCAGGGCGGCGTCGATCTGCTTGAGGAGGTCCAGGTTCAGGACAGGCTTTCCGTCTGATTTTTTCCAACCCTTGCGCTTCCAGCCCGGCATCCACTTGGTGACGCTGTTGATGACGTACTGGCTGTCGCACAGGATGTGCAACGGCTCCTCCGGCACATGTGCCGTGGACTTGAACAGGTCCAGGACGGCCATGAGCTCGCCCATGTTGTTGGTGCCGTGGTCCCATCCGCCGGCACGCCAGCAGTTGTCATTTACATACCAGGCCCAGCCAGCGGGACCGGGGTTTCCAAGGGCCGAACCATCGGCGGCAGCAACAATCGTCATGGCTCCATACTTTCAGATGCCGGTGACATTCAACGCCAAAGGCGCCCCTTCCGTGATGGAAAGGACGCCTTTGGTGAGTAACAGGGTTGGTTAGAAACCGCCCATGCCGCCCATGCCACCCATGTCGTCGCCGCCGCCGGCCGGGGCAGCCTTCTCAGGCTTGTCCGCGATGACCGCTTCGGTGGTGAGGAACAGTGCAGCGATGGAGGCCGCGTTCTGCAGTGCAGAGCGGGTCACCTTGACCGGGTCGTTGACGCCGGCAGCGAGCAGGTCCTCGTAGACGCCGGTTGCAGCGTTCAGGCCGTGGCCGTTGGGCAGTGAGCGGACCTTGTCCACCACTACGCCGGGCTCCATGCCCGCGTTGAGGGCGATCTGCTTCAGCGGCGCATCGATGGCAACGCGGACGATGTTGGCGCCGGTTGCTTCGTCGCCCGTGAGCTTGAGAGCGTCGAATGCGGTGACGCCGGCCTGGATGAGGGCCACGCCGCCGCCGGGGACGATGCCTTCCTCAACGGCAGCCTTGGCGTTGCGCACTGCATCTTCGATGCGGTGCTTGCGCTCCTTGAGCTCAACTTCGGTTGCGGCACCGGCCTTGATGACTGCAACGCCGCCGGCCAGCTTGGCCAGGCGCTCCTGCAGTTTCTCGCGGTCATAGTCTGAATCGGAGTTTTCGATCTCGGCACGGATCTGTGCAACACGGCCGGCAATGGCCTCCGCGTCGCCTGCACCGTCAACGATGGTGGTCTCGTCCTTGGTGACAACAACCTTGCGTGCCTTGCCCAGCAGGTCAAGGGTGGTGTTCTCGAGCTTGAGGCCAACTTCTTCGGCGATGACCTGGCCACCGGTGAGGATTGCGATGTCGGCCAGCTGGGCCTTGCGGCGGTCGCCGAAGCCCGGTGCCTTGACGGCGACAGACTTGAACAGGCCGCGGATCTTGTTCACGATCAGCGTGGCCAGTGCTTCGCCTTCGATGTCCTCGGCGATGATCAGCAGCGGCTTGTTGGACGCCATGACCTTTTCCAGGACGGCAACGAGGTCCTTGACGCTGGAGATCTTGGAGTTGACGATCAGGATGTACGGGTCTTCAAGAACCGTTTCCTGGCGTTCGGTGTCGGTGACGAAGTAGGCGGAGATGTAGCCCTTGTCGAAGCGCATGCCTTCGGTGAGTTCGAGCTCCAGGCCGAAGGTGTTTGACTCCTCGACGGTGATAACGCCTTCCTTGCCGACCTTGTCCAGGGCTTCGGCAATGAGTGCACCAATTTCGGGATCGCCGGCGGAGATCGACGCGGTGGCGGCGATTTCTTCCTTGGTCTCGATTTCCTTGGCGGAGGCGAGCAGCTGCTCGATGACGGCTGCAACAGCCTTCTCGATGCCGCGCTTGAGGGACAGCGGGTCGGCGCCGGCAGCTACGTTGCGCAGGCCTTCCTTGACGAGGGCCTGTGCCAGCACGGTTGCCGTGGTGGTGCCGTCGCCGGCGATGTCGTCAGTCTTCTTGGCGACTTCCTTGACCAGCTCTGCGCCGATCTTTTCGTAAGGATCGTCAAGTTCGATTTCCTTGGCGATCGACACACCGTCGTTGGTGATGGTGGGGGCGCCCCACTTCTTTTCAAGAACGACGTTGCGGCCGCGCGGGCCCAAGGTGACCTTGACGGCGTCGGCGAGGATGTTCAACCCGCGCTCAAGGCCGCGGCGTGCCTCTTCATCAAATGCAATGAGCTTGGCCATGGAGGCTTCAGTCCTTTCGGGACAGTCATTATGGACGTAAAAATCCCCATTGTGGTGCCCGCGACGGACGGCCCTGCCATCCGCTGACCTATTTACAGCGGCGGCACTGCCTCACCCAACAAGGAAAGGTCAATCCTCCGACGGCGGTGGAAGGCCAGAAATTAGCAGTCACCGCCTCAGAGTGCTAACTCAATAATTAGCACTCGGCACCACAGAGTGCAAGCGGAAGGGGCCGTGTGAGCTTCAGGCGAACGCCCGAATTGCGACGTGGCAGGGTTTACATGCGAAACATTGCATCATCCAGCGTGCTTTCCTTTCGACAGCGCCGAGGAACCGATAGCGTTGGGTGAGACGACATTCGCGCATGCTCGCATAAGACAGATCGATCTGCCTCCCGGCAGCCGTTTGTGCCGCAGCACCAGCAGCAGGAGACACCAATGAGTGAGAACACCCAACCCGAGCAAAACCCGCTGGGCCTGAACAAGCCTTCGGAGGTTCCCGCAGGCTACGACCAGCCGGCGCCGGTGGACACCCCGGTTCCGCCCGCCTACGGCACACCCAGCTATCAACAGGCCGCCGAGGCCGCTCCGGCACCTGAGGCACCGTACCCGGGCGCAGCCCAGGGCACCCCCTACCCCGGCGCCCAGCTGGGCCACCCGCAGCAGAACGTGCAGCCCGGCGCCCCGTACCAGCAGCCGTACCAGCAGGGCTACCAGCAGCCCGGTTACGCCGTGGCCGGGCCCCAGAAGTCAAAAGTGGTTGCAGGAGTCCTGGGCATCCTGCTCGGCTCGCTGGGCATCCACAACTTCTACCTCGGCTACAACAAGAAGGCCCTCATCCAGCTGCTCGTCTCGGTCCTCAGCTTTGGCTTCCTCGCCTGGGCCATCGGCATCTGGGGACTCGTCGAAGGCATCCTGATCCTGGTGGGCAGCGACAACTTCCGCACCGACGCCAACGGCGTTCCCCTCAAGGAATAGCCGGCAGCGCCGGCCCTGGCACGCCCCACAACAAGCAACGCCCCCAAGATGATTCCTGGGGGCGTTGCTTGTTGCATTGGGGTGTTGCAGCCTGCGCGGGGCAGAACCTACCCGGGCGCCGGGCCGCTACTGGGCGCCGGGGCCCAGGACCACGGCCAGCGGGATGCCCAGTTCGGCCGACTCCACCTGCGTGGGAATGTTCAGCAAGGTTCCGAGCGCTGCCGCATTGTCTTTCTGCGCGGGGTCACTGTAGTAAATGACCGAGGTCGCCTGCGGGGCGCCCGCCCAGTTGGCGGACTGCGACACCGTCCAGCCGTCGGCGGTCACGGTGTCCGAGTAGCGGGCCGCCAGTCCGGCGACTCCCGCGGCGTTGAAGACCGCCACGGGAACGCTCTTGTCCACGGCGGCCGCAGGCGCGGGCTCCACGGTGGGTTCGGGGGCGGCCTCCGTGGTGGCCGGGGCCGTGGCTGGCGTCTCGGAGGCGGGCACGCTCGCCGGCGCGCTGGCCACGGTCGAGGTCTTCCCGGCAGACGAAGAGCCGGAGTTGTTGAGCACCTTTGGCAAGACGAAGAACGCCAAGAGCCCGATGCACAGGGCGGCCACACCAACGATCATCATGGGCAGCAGCGAGCGCGACTGGGTCTCCATCGAGGCCCTGTGGACACCGTAACGGGCCGAATTCTCCTCGACGGCGTCAAATTCATCGCGCGGGTATTTACTCATAGTGCAGTGCAGTCCTTGTGCGTACGTTGGGCGAAAGGGCGTCAGTTGCCAAGTCGGCGGGCCGATCGGGCCTGTTGGCGTGACGTACGTAGTCTACGCAAACGTTTGACCAGCATGGGGTCGTAGCTCAGCGCCGCCTCAGTGTCGATGAGCGCGTTGAGCACCTGGTAGTAGTGGGTGGCGGAGAGGTCAAACATGTCCCTGATGGCTTGTTCCTTGGCGCCGGCATACTTCCACCACTGCCGTTCCAGGTCCAGCATTTGCCGGTCCCGCCCACTGAGCCCGCCCTCGGAGGGACCCGCGTGGTCCGCCGGGACGTGCCCATGCGCAATGGCTTCAGCCACAACAGCCCTCTCGTCAAAAAATCATTGCATCCGCGGGCGCAATACATGGCCCACACAGTCAATGATAGGGGCGAATCACAGCTGTGTCATTTGGGAATCCGTGGACGGCGGCTCCACCCGCACCCCCTGTGGAGGAATCAACCCACGCCGGACATGGACCAGAATGGAGACCATGGACAGCGCACCCTCCCTCTTCGACCTCCCGGCCCCCGACCCATGGAATCCCCGGGAACTGGCCGCCCTGAAGCAGCTCGAACACAACCCCTTGAAACTGCTGTCCCCGGACTGGGCGCAGCAGCTGGCGCCACTCGAGCCCACGCTGCGCACCCTGGGCGCCATGCTGTCGGGCGAGTACGACGCCGGCACCCGCTTCCTGCCCCTTCCCACCAAGGTGCTGCGTGCCTTGGGGTCCCCCATGGCGGAGGTCAAGGTCCTGATCGTGGGCCAGGACCCCTACCCCACGCCCGGCCATTCGGTGGGCCTCGCCTTTTCCGTGGACAGGAGGACCCGGCCCCTGCCGCGCAGCCTGAACAACATCTACAAGGAACTGCAGGCGGACCTGGGCATCGCCCCCGCGGCGCACGGCGACCTCAGCGCCTGGGCCGACCAGGGGGTCCTCCTGCTGAACCGGGTGCTGACGGTGGCTCCGGGGGCGGCGGGATCCCACCGCCGTCGTGGTTGGGAAGAGGTCACCGAAGCCGTCATCACAGCACTCGCAGCCCGGCACAAGCCCCTGGTCAGCGTGCTGTGGGGGAAGGATGCCCAGCGCCTGGCACCGCTGCTGGAGGGGACGGCCGTCATCGAGTCTGCGCACCCGAGCCCGCTGTCGGCGTCTCGCGGCTTCTTCGGGTCCAGGCCGTTCAGCCGGGTGAATGATCAGCTGTCAGCTCAAGGGGCCTCGCCCGTTGAGTGGAAACTGCCCGCATGACCTAGACTAGTTAGGACAACCTAACTAGGCGCGCTGGCCGCGCCCGCAGGCCGGCACGCCCGGCGACAGGAGATCATTGTGACCTCAACCCCGAGTGCGCCCTCAGCCGTGGTGGCCCCCGCCGTCAAGCCGCGCAAGCAGTTCACGCTGCGCGTCATCCGCACGGAGCAGCTCAGCCCGCACATGGTGCGCATTGTGGCCGGCGGCCCCGACCTGGCGAAATTTGAGCCCAAGGATGCCACGGATATGTACGTGAAAATCCACTTCCTGCACCCGGAGGTGGAGTACACGGAACCGGTGGACGTCTTTGCACTGCGCGAGACCCTGCCGCGCGAGCAGTGGCCCGTGACCCGCACCTACACCGTGCGCTGGCTGTGTGCGGTGTCGCAGGAGATCGCGATCGACTTTGTCATCCACGGCTCCGACGGGCTCGCCGGGCCGTGGGCCGCTTCCGCCGAACCGGGCGACCGCATCATCTTCTCCGGCCCCGGCGGCGCCTACAAGCCCAACCTCGACGCCGACTGGCACCTCTTCGCCGGTGACGAGGCCGCACTGCCGGCCATCGCCGCCGCCCTTGAGTCGCTGCCGGCCGCCGCCGCGGGGCACGCCTATCTTGAGGTGGACACCGCCGCGGACATCCAGCCCATCGGCAAGCCCGACGGCGTTGAACTCACCTGGGTGTTCCGCAACGGCACCACGCCGGATGCGAGCACGGCGCTGCTCGACGCCGTCGCCAACGGCCCCTGGCCCGAAGGCACAGTGAGCGCGTTTGTGCACGGCGAACGCGAATACATGAAGGCCATGCGCGACCTCCTGTTTAAGCAGCGCGGGCTGGAACGCAGCCAGGTCTCCCTCTCCGGATACTGGGCCTACGGCCGCACCGAGGACAACTTCCAGGCCGAGAAGAAGCAGCCGATCGGCAAGATCCTCTAACCCCACTGCCGACGCTCTATCACCTTCCGGGGTGATCTGGGCATCCCTCTGTCACCTTCCGGGGTCGCGGCTCGGCTGCTGTGGAT
>NZ_JADHDY010000040.1 GCF_016820535.1 Sporosarcina beigongshangi
AGGCGCCCAGCACCAGGTCAGACTGCGGCACCCCGCTGGCATTGAGTGCGGTTGCACCGAACACGCCCAGCAGCAGCACTGCGGTGGTGACCGTCCAGATCAGGCGCGGGCGGCGCTCGATCGCACGGGCCAGCCACGCCCAGAGACCTGTCGAGTGCACACCGTGCTCTGCCGCCACGACCTCTGGCTCGAATTTGGGCCGCCGGGGCCAGAAGGCGGTCCGGCCAAACGCAAAGAGAATTGCAGGCAGCAGGGTCAGCGCTGACAGCATGGCAAACACAATGCCAATGGAGGCCACCGGACCCAGCGAACTGTTGGACTTCAAGTCGCTGAACAGCAGGCACAACAACCCGGCGATCACGGTACCCCCAGAGGCCACAATAGGCTCGGCCGACTTCTTGACCGCCTGCATGCTGGCCNCAGCACCCCGGCCTTCGCCAACCACCACACACTCAGCAACGCCACGCAAAGGGCAAAGAGGCTGGTGGCAAGGACCGCCACCGGCAACAGCAGTGAACGGTACACACAGATCAGGATGATGAACACGGCCAGCAGCGCCACGCCGAGCAGGATTCCGTCAATGCCGGAAAACCCCTCGATGAGGTCGGCGGTGAAACCGGCCGGCCCCGTCACGTGGACGGACACCCC
>NZ_JADHDY010000041.1 GCF_016820535.1 Sporosarcina beigongshangi
GCGGGCCGGACAGAAGGAGCACTGCTGTGACGTTGGCACCAGAGGGGCGCAAGTTGCTGCGCATCGAACAGCGAAATGCCGCCGTCCCCGTTGAGCGCAAGCCCGACTGGATGAAGGCCAAGGTTTCCATGGGCACCGAGTACATCGCCATGAAGAACCTGGTCAAGGGCCAGGGCCTGCACACCGTCTGCGAGGAGGCCGGCTGCCCGAACATTTTCGAGTGCGGGGAAGACCGCGAGGCCACGTTCCTGATCGGTGGTTCGGAGTGCACGCGCCGCTGCGATTTCTGCCAGATCGACACCGGCAAGCCCTCTCCCATCGACATGTTCGAGCCCACCAAGGTGGCCCGTTCCGTGGTGAAGATGAACCTGCGCTACGCGACGGTGACCGGGGTGGCCCGCGACGACCTCGCCGACGAGGGCGTCTGGCTGTACGCCGAAACCGTCCGCAAGATCCACGAACTGAACCCGAACACCGGCGTGGAGCTGCTCATCCCGGACTTCTCCGGCCGGCCCGAGCACATCACGGCGATCTGCGAGTCCAAGCCCGAGGTGTTCGCCCACAATGTGGAGACGGTCCCGCGGATCTTCAAGCGCATCCGCCCCGCCTTCCGCTACGAGCGCTCCCTTGA
>NZ_JADHDY010000042.1 GCF_016820535.1 Sporosarcina beigongshangi
ATACGAACACATCATGGCCACCATCAGCCACGCCACCAACCCCAACCACCACAAAGACATCAACACCATCAACACCATCAACACCAACGATGACGGCGGCAGCAGCAACGGCACCAACGGCAGCAGCACCAACGGCAGCGCCAGCGGCAGCGCCAGCGGCGGCGGGGTCATGGACGGCCAGGGAAACCTGCTCGACCACCTCGAAACCACCACCACCTACCTCAACGGCCCCAACGAAGCCCACACCGCCCAGGACGCACGGGCCAGCGGCACCAGCGGCAACGGTGACGGCGGCAACGCCAGCACGGCCACAACCACCGGCGGCAGCAGCGGCAGCAGCCACCCGTCCGACAGCCACCCGCCACCAACGACCACGACAGGGCCAACGCCAAAAAACAGGACGGCCAGCACCGGACAGGCACCCAGCCCGGCCCTGGATCCTGGGCAGGACCCTGGGCAGGATCAGGGACAGGCAGCCGGGGACCGGCAGGATGAACCGACTGCCGGGCAGGACCCCGACCGGGGCGGGAACGGGTTTGGGCCCGGCTGGTATAGCGGCCGGCTCGGCGATGACACCCGCCCCACCGACGACACCCCGGACGGGCGAGAGCCCATCGCGCCCTGGCCACA
>NZ_JADHDY010000043.1:0-241 GCF_016820535.1 Sporosarcina beigongshangi
TGGCCCCACGCCCCTGGTGATAATATCCCTCGCCGTCGCACTTTACTTATTCAGGGGACAGATTGATGAAACCACTATTCCGGATTTCCGCGGGGCTTATCCTCGGCTTATCGTTTATCACCTCGGCGGCCGCCAACGACCATAAAATCCTCGGTGTGGTAGCCATGCCGCGCAATGAAACCAACGACCTGACGCTGAAACTCCCGGTCTGTCGGGTCGTCAAACGCATTCAGCTCAGCGC
>NZ_JADHDY010000043.1:319-548 GCF_016820535.1 Sporosarcina beigongshangi
TCAGCGCCGAGCGCGGCGATGTACAGCTCTCCGGGGCGACGGTCTACTTTAAGGCCAGCCGCGGCGCCAGCCATACGCTGAACGTCCCCGCCGGGATAAGAGAGGGCAGCACCTCCGGCTGGATCAACATCAATAGCGATAACGACAGCAAACGCTGTGTGAAGAAAATCGCCTTCTCCGGCCACACGGTCCACTCCTCAGATATGGCCTCATTAAAAATTATCGGCGA
>NZ_JADHDY010000044.1 GCF_016820535.1 Sporosarcina beigongshangi
TTTGATTTGTTCACAGTGGGCATTGGCCCGTCGAGTTCCCACACTGTGGGGCCCATGCGGGCTGCCGCGGCGTTCGTGCGGGAGTTGGATGCGAACACGCTGTCGCACGTCGGCTCGGTTCGGGTGGATCTCTACGGCTCGCTTGCGGCAACTGGGCGTGGGCACGGCACCATGACCGCCGTGCTCCTGGGTCTGGAGGGGCGTGAACCCGAACTGATTCTCCCTGCCGAAGTAGACGCACGGCTGGCCGCTTTTGCTGCTGGCGAGCCGCTGCGTGTGGGCGGCAGCATCGAGCTGCCGTACGGGGCCGATGACATTGTTTTGCATCCGCTGACCATCTTGCCCAGGCACAGCAACGGCATGAAATTCAGCGTCAGCGATGCGGCCGGAACCGTGCTGCACGAGGCCACCTACTTCTCCGTGGGCGGCGGCTTCATCATCCGCGAGGACGCTGTTGCGGAAGCCGTTGCCGAGCTCGAGCAGTCCAAGGCGCTCCTGCCCTACCCCTTCCGCACCGCCGC
>NZ_JADHDY010000045.1 GCF_016820535.1 Sporosarcina beigongshangi
AGCAGCCGGTGCCGTTGGGGTTTTCGATGCAGTTGTCGGCGTAGAGGTTGATTTGGGCTCGCCAGACCTTGATCCAGAGCGGGGCTGAGGGGATGTTTCCCTGGCCGGGGATGGGTAGTTCGGGGCCGCCGTTGACGGTGTAGGTTCCGTTGAAGTGGGTGGTGAGGTTGATGTTCTTCTCACCGGTCTCGGTGTAGACGTGGCTGGTTCGTGTGTGTTCCCCGATGCGGTCTTCGTGCAGGGGTGCGCCGTGGACGTCGGTGGGTCCCCAGAGGGTGCCGTCGCCGTAGTCCCAGGTGTAGGCGACCGGGGTCGCAGTGATCGTGACCGCCTGCTCCAGCAGGGTCAGGGTGAAGGTCTGGGTGGCGGCGTCGGCCCAGACGTTGGTGTCCCGGCCGCGCAGCGTGTGCGGTCCGGGCTGGGAACCAATCACCGCCGGGGCAATGGGGACCTGCTGGAACTCGTGGGCGATCAACCCGGCAATCTCCGCCAGGACGTCGCGGGGCTTGACG
>NZ_JADHDY010000046.1 GCF_016820535.1 Sporosarcina beigongshangi
CGGCGGCGGCGGCGGCGGGGTCATGGACGGCCAGGGAAACCTGCTCGACCACCTCGAAACCACCACCACCTACCTCAACGGCACCAACGAAGCCCACACCGCCCAGGACGCAAGGGCCGGCGGCAACGGTGACGGCGGCGGTGACGGTGACGGTGACGGCGGCAACGCCAACACGGCCACAACCACCGGCAGCAGCAGCGGCAGCAGCCACCCGTCCGGCAGCCACCCGCCACCAACGACCACGACAGGGCCAACGCCAAAAAACAGGACGGCCAGCACCGGACAGGCACCAAGCCCGGCCCCGGACCCTGGGCAGGACCCTGCCCGGGATCAGGGACAGGCAGCCGGGGACCGGCAGGATGAACCGACTGCCGGGCAGGACCCCGACCGGAGTGGGAACGGGTTTGGGCCCGGCTGGTACAGCGGCCGGCTCGGCGATGACACCCGCCCCACCGACGACACCCCGGACGGGCGAGAGCCCATCGCGCCCTGGCCACA
>NZ_JADHDY010000047.1 GCF_016820535.1 Sporosarcina beigongshangi
AGCCGAGTTTGGCGTTGATGAACTGCAGCCGTGGGACATTGCCTACTACAGCGAAAAACAGAAGCAGCACCTCTACAGCATCAGCGATGAGCAGCTCCGCCCCTATTTCCCGGAAAACAAAGCCGTTAACGGCCTGTTCGAAGTGGTTAAGCGCATTTACGGCATTACCGCTAAAGAGCGTACCGATGTCGATGTGTGGCATCCGGAAGTGCGCTTCTTCGAGCTGTATGACGAACACAACGAGCTGCGCGGCAGCTTCTATCTTGACCTGTATGCCCGCGAACATAAACGCGGCGGGGCGTGGATGGACGACTGTGTCGGCCAGATGCGTAAACTGGATGGTTCCCTGCAGAAGCCGGTCGCCTACCTGACCTGTAACTTCAACCGCCCGGTCAACGGCAAACCGGCGCTGTTCACCCACGACGAAGTGATTACCCTGTTCCACGAGTTCGGCCACGGTCTGCACCAC
>NZ_JADHDY010000048.1 GCF_016820535.1 Sporosarcina beigongshangi
GTCCCAGAAGGTTATCTGGCAGGGTGAGGTTTCCCTGTGAATTCCCCGTTTGCGGTTCCGGCAGATGTTCAGCTGGCCCATTTTTTGCCGCCGTCGGATGAAGGGCGGGAAATTTGCCCGGCTGTGCCTTGCCCGCCCCGCGCACCATCGCCAGCGCCAGTCCGGCAACGATCAGCGTTAACCCGGTGGACACCCACATTCCGCCGATAATGCCCAGCCGGTGGTTCAGCCATGCGTAGGCAAAGGGTGAGGCAGCCGCCATCAGTTGCCCGGGGATTAGCAGGATACCGGTGCGGCAGGCATAGCTTTCTGCGCTAAACAGCGCCAGCGGTAGCGTCGCTTTGACAATCGTCACCAGCCCGTTAATCGCGCCATACCCCAGCACAAACCCGGTTGCGAACCCGGCATAAGCCGTGCTGCTCAATCCAAGGAGAAAACAGAGCGGCATGGCAAGCGCAGTA
>NZ_JADHDY010000049.1 GCF_016820535.1 Sporosarcina beigongshangi
GACGTCGTGGTCAAGTTCCTGCTGGCCGCCGGCGCCGTGGGCGTCCTCTACAAGGAACAGGCCTCCATTTCCGGCGCCGAGGTCGGCTGCCAGGGAGAAGTGGGATCGGCGTCGTCCATGGCGGCCGCAGGGCTCGCCGAGGTCATGGGCGGCACACCGGAACAGGTGGAAAACGCCGCCGAGATCGCCATGGAACACAACCTCGGCCTGACCTGCGACCCGATCGGCGGGCTCGTGCAGATCCCCTGCATCGAGCGCAACGCGATAGCCGCAGCAAAAGCCATCAACGCCGCAAAAATGGCACTCTGGGGCGACGGACACCACCACGTCACCCTCGACGAAGTCATCATCACCATGCGCGAAACCGGCCGCGACATGTCCTCCAAATACAAGGAGACTTCCATGGGCGGACTCGCCGTCAACGTGGTCGAATGCTA